>DAITOA010000008.1:88632-98329 GCA_036834365.1 Thermodesulfobacteriota bacterium
GATGCCGCCTTCGGCCTGCACCTCATCAGCCTGCTCCCCTACGGATACGTCGGTACGCGCCGGGGGCCATTCATGGCGTCCATGGACACGTTCACGATCCGCATCCGTGGTCGCGGAGGCCACTCGGCCATGTCTGACGGGTCGGTGGACGCCATCGCCCTGAGCGCCGGGGTCGTCAACGGCCTTCAGGCCCATGTCGTCAACGGCCTGCCGGAAGGAAGCCGCATCCTTGTCAACATCGGCACCATCCGCGGCGGCACGGCCCACAACATCGTGGCCGACCTGGTGGAGCTCGAGGGTACGGTCAGATGCCTGGACGAAGAGGCCCACTCCTCCATCAGGATCCTCATGGAGGGTTTTCTCCGTGATCACATCCTTCCCAAAGGTGGCGATTTCGAGCTCGTGTATGAAGAAGGGTACCCCACCACGGCGAACGACCCGTCCATGACGGACCTGGTCTTCCGGGCCGCCGGAGGTGTCGTGGGGGCCGGCAACGTCATCGACCTGCCGCCCTCCATGGCCAGCGAGGACATGTCCTTCTTCCTTCAGAAGGTCCCGGGCTGCTACTTCTTCGTGGGAGCCGGCGTCGACGATGCAGCGGTGAACACGCCCCATCACAATCCCCGGTTCGACATCGACGAGCGTGCCCTGGATATCGGGCTGAAGGTCCTCTGCGCCGTGACGGCGGATTTCCTCGGAGCCCCGTGACGGTCGACCCTCATCCGGGACCCATTCTACGGAAATCGCTTGTGGAGGCCCTGTCCTGCTGTTACTATTCCTTGTGAAGGGTATCCCTCTTTGCGGAGGTGCAGGACGCATGATGCCGGAATTCTCGGAAAACGCCCGGCGCATCCTCATGTCCCGGTATCTGAAGAAGGACGATCACGGCACGGTCATTGAGACGCCCGACGAGATGTTCCGCAGGGTCGCTTCCCATGTAGCCGGGGCGGAAAAGGTCTTCGGCGGCAGCGGGGATGTGGACGCCATGGCATCCGAGTTCCACCGTGTCCTCTCCGCCCTCGAGTTCCTTCCCAACTCCCCCACCCTCATGAATGCCGGCAGGGATCTCGGCCAGCTCGCCGCCTGCTTCGTCCTTCCCGTTGAGGACTCCCTGGAGTCCATCTTCGATGCGGTCAAGAACACGGCCATCATCCACCAGAGCGGCGGGGGCACCGGGTTTTCCTTCAGCCACCTGAGGCCCAAGAACGACATGGTCCTGAGCACCAGAGGGGTGGCCAGCGGTCCCGTGTCCTTCATGGAGGTCTTCAACAAGGCCACGGACATCATCAAGCAGGGCGGGACACGCCGGGGTGCCAACATGGGCGTGCTCAGGGTCGATCATCCCGACATAGAGGAGTTCATCTCGGTGAAGCGGGACCTGCACCGCCTCGGCAGCTTCAACCTCTCCGTGGGGGTGACCGACCTGTTCATGGCTGCCGTCAGAGAGGACCGGGTCTTCGACCTGGTGAGTCCCCGGAGCCGCACCGTGGTCAGATCCGTCAGCGCCCGTGAGCTCTTCGGCCTCATGGCCCGGTGCGCGTGGGAAAACGGAGAACCGGGCATCCTGTTCCTCGACGAGATCAACAGGCACAACCCCACGCCTCACCTCGGCACCATCGAGTCCACCAATCCCTGCGGCGAGCAGCCCCTTCTCGCCTACGAGGCCTGCAACCTCGGCTCCATCAACCTTTCGCTGATGGTGAAGACTCTGCAGGGTAAAACCGGGATCGACTGGGACCGGCTCGGCGCCACGGTCGGCCTTGCCGTGCGGTTTCTGGACGACGTGATCGAGGTGAACCGGTACCCCCTGCCCCGGATCAGGCATATGGCCAGGGGAAACCGCAAGATCGGCCTGGGGGTCATGGGTTTCGCCCATCTCCTCATCCGGCTCGGGATCCCCTACGATTCCCCTCAGGGCGAGTCGACCGCGGAGAGCGTCATGAGGTTCATCCAGGAGCAGGGTCATGCCGCATCCCGTGAGCTGGCACGCGTAAGGGGATCCTTCCCGAATTTTCCCCACAGCACCTACGACCGCGAGGGCAGGAAACCCATGCGCAACGCCACGGTCACCACCATCGCCCCCACCGGCACGCTGAGCATCATCGCGGGATGCTCTTCGGGGATCGAGCCGCTCTATGCGCTCCATGCCACGAGGATGATCCCCGGTGACATCGGGGTCGGGGAGACGGACCCCCTGTTCATGGAGGCGGCAAGATCCGAGGGCATCCTGAACGAGAGGCTTCTAGAGGTCCTGAAGAAGACAGGATACCTGCCGGAGGATTTCCCGGCTCCCCGGAGGCTGAAAGACCTGTTCCTCACGGCCGCCAGGATCCCCCCCGCCCGTCATGTGGCGATCCAGGCAGCCTTTCAGAGACACACCGACAATGCCGTGTCCAAGACCATCAACTTCTCCCGCGGCGTGTCGCCGGACGATGTCGAGAAAATCTTCCTGCTTGCCCACGAGTTGCGGTGCAAGGGGATCACCATCTACCGGGACGGCAGCCGTGCGGGCCAGACCCTGACCTGCGGCCTGACCAGCGCATGCTGATGCATCATCCGTGATAGAATCAGAGGGTCCCGGCGATCGCGAGCTTTTTATCCACGTTGTCCTTGATCCAGTGGGGGTCCCACCATTCCTTGGGGTCCACGAACACCCCACCCACCAGGACACTGAAGTGCAGGTGGTCGCCTCCGGCAAACCCCGTGGCGCCCGAGTTGCCGATGACCTGCCCCCGGGCCACCTGGTCACCCTCCTTGACGGCCAGGGAGCTCAGGTGTCCGTACAGGCTGGATACCCCCTGCCCGTGGTCGATGATCACGCAGTTGCCATATATGCCGAGCACGTCGGCGAAGATGACCGTCCCGGCATTGGCCGCCTCCACGGGCGACTGAGCCAGGGAGGCCAGGTCCACCCCGAGGTGGACGCTGTTCCCCAGGGAGACGCCCTGATAGAGGTAGGTCCGTTCGTCCCCGAACATGGCCTTGGGTGCCGAGTTCTTCATCCTGATAAAGGTCCCCTGCCAAAGCCGTTTCCCATCGGTCTTCGCACAGACAGACCGGATCTTCGCGTCGTTGGCCGCCCGCAGGGTTCCGTTCACGTAGGCGAAGACCTCCGTCGGTGTCTTTCCGGCCAGGCTCGACTCCTGCTCCTGAAATTCCACCGCCTTCTGCTGCACAAAGGCGTCGCCCAGATTGACCGTATCCTTGCGGAACGGGCGATTGCTGCGGATATAGAAGGGAATGCCCGTGGAGGCCTCGTTGCCTGCCCTGTCGGCCGCGGTAACCGTCATGGCCGTCGTCCTGCTCACATCCCTGGGAACGGCGAAGTAGCACACATAGTAGGGCCTGCCTGTTCCCTGCACGAGATATCCGGGGAAGAACGCATCACCGCACTTCACCCCGCTGGACAGGACGGGTTTGGATATGCGGTAGACGGCCAGGCATGTGCCTCCCGGGTTTACGTTATGGGCACTGCTCAGCAACGCGATACGGGGCGGAATGGAATCGATGGTGATCTTCGCCTCATACAGCGTCGTATTCTTCAGGGGAGAGAAATCCGTGACCTTTACCGAAAAGACGGCCTCGCCGTCTTTGAGCCGGAGATCCTTCGGCACGATCTTCAAAGGCAGGACCTTTTCGAGGTTCCCCTTGGAAGGCAGCACCTCTTCGGCCACGATGCGGCTCTGTCCGCCCTGAACGACGGCCACGCTGTACGACCGTATACCGCTCCGGTTGTCGCTCAGGGTGATGGTTACATCCCTTGACTTTCCCACGGTGTCGAAGGGTTTGTCCAGGGTGATACCCGGCTTCCCCCACTCGAGATAGTAGAACGTGGCGCCGATACCCGCGGCGACAATGATTATCAGAAGAACGAACTGGATGGTCTTCCTGGAGCCTTTCATCGGTCCCTCCCTTGCGGTATGTCCATGCGAACGCATGCCCCCCCGCCTCTTGCCTACTAAAACAGGAACGATAATTCAATGCAATTCTGTCCTCGCCTCACATCGGACTAGCCTCTGGTGCAGAGAATTTGCTATAGGACAAGCATCACCCATTACAGGACTTCATCAGATGAACAAGGCCCGTGCCGAAAAAGAAAAGGTCGCCGTTGCACGCCTCTCGGTCCTTTCCAACTCCGTGCTTATCCTCATCAAGGTGGCTGCAGGCATCGCCATGGGATCCGTCTCCATCATCTCCGAGGCTGCCCATTCCGCGGTGGATCTCCTGGCCTCCATCATCGCCTTCTTCTCGGTCAGGAACTCGGGCAAACCGGCGGACAGGGACCATCCCTTCGGCCACGGCAAGATCGAGAACATATCCGGCACCGTGGAGGCCTTCCTCATCTTCATGGCGGCGGGCTGGATCATCTATGAGGCCGTTTCCCGGCTGATCCATCCGAGGCCCGTGGAGTCCCTGGGGTGGGGCGTGGGGGTGATGCTGTTCTCCTGCATGCTCAATATCATGGTCTCCAGGCAGCTCTTCAAGGTAGGAGAAAGGACCGATTCGGTCGCGCTCAAGGCGGATGCCTGGCATCTCAGGACGGATGTCTATACCTCGGCCGGCGTCATGGCCGGGCTGCTCGCCATATGGATCATCGAACGGCTGAAACCGGGCCTCCATGTCCATTGGATCGACCCCGTGGCCGCCATGGGGGTGGCGGTCCTCATCGTTCATGCGGCCTGGCGCCTTACCGTACAGTCCGCCCGTGACCTGCTGGACACCACGCTTCCCTTGTCGGAGAGAGCCATCATACGGGACCTCATCGCCAGCAAGAAGCCCGAGGTGCACGGCTATCACAAGCTCAGGACGCGCAAGTCCGGCCACATGAGGTTCATCGAGTTCCACATGCTCGTGGACCCGGACATGAACGTGAAAAAATCCCACCGCATAACGGACGAACTGACCAGCCTGATAACCGAACGCCTGCCGTACTCCACGGTCACCATCCACGTGGAGCCGTGCGACGGCAGGTGCGACGACGAATGCACGGGGAACTGCCTCCTGCCGCCCGATGAGCGCCTCCGGCGCCTGAAGCAGTCCCACGGCTGATGCGCCTTCCTACTTCACGATCTTGAGGATCCTCGGCTCCGACCTCGGAGGAGTGACCGGCACCCTCACCGGATACCCCAGGGCCAGGGTGGATACGATCACATGGTCGTTGGGCAGGCCGAGCTCGTTCTTCAATATCGGGTCCCTGATCGCAGAACCGAGATCCACCCAGCAGGTGCCGAGCCCTCTGTCCGCGGCCGAGAGCATGAAGTAGGCCGCTGCGAGGGCGCAGTCGACGGTGGTGGAACGGATGTCCCTGGGACCTGCAATATAGACCACGCACGGCGCATTGTAGAAAACGTTGAAATCGACGTTTTCCAGGATGGGCTTGTACATGACATACGGCGACGCAGGATTGTCCCCCATGTCCCAGAGGATGTTCTTCTTGCTCTCGTCGGACAGCCTCTTGATCATGTGGCTGTCGGCCACCACGATGAAGGACCAGGGCTGGGCATTGCGCGCATTCGGCGCCTGAATGCTGTCTGCGATGATTTCCCTCACCAGCTCCAGGGGCACGGCCCTGTCGTTGAACTCCCGTACGGAACGCCTCTTCGCGATCAGTTCTCTGAAATCCATACCCTGCAACCTCCTTCCTGAGCTTTAGATGCCCGCGCAGGCACAAGGGCTTCAGAACTTGGGACGCCTCACCCCTTCCCCCTGGACGTGCCCCTGGTTTTCCTTTTCTTCACGGCCCTGCCCTTCTTCTTGTGGTTCTCGCCGAAGCTGACCCACGTTTCGCTCAGGGATGCGATCCTCCCGTCCACCAGGTGGTGGATCGTGTTCTTCTCGAAGACGCCGCTCTTCAGCTTCTTTCCGGCCTTCGCCCCCGTGAGGATCTCGATCCCCTCGTCCACGGACCGGACGCTCCAGATGTGGAACCTCCCCTTTTCGACCGCGTCGATGATCTCGTCCTTGAGCATGAGGTTGCGCACGTTGCTCTCCGGGATGATCACCCCCTGCGATCCGGTGAGCCCCATGACCCTACAGACCTCGAAGAATCCCTCGATCTTCTCGTTGACGCCCCCGATGGCCTGCACCTCGCCCTTCTGGTTCACCGAACCGGTCACTGCGATACCCTGCCGGATCGGCTTTCCCGAGAGAGCCGACAGGAGGGCATAGAGCTCGGTGGACGACGCGGAATCCCCCTCCACCCCGGAATAGCTCTGCTCGAACACGAGCCTGGCGGAAAGACTCAACGGCTTGTCCTGTGCATAGGTCTGGGCGAGATACCCGGACAGGATCATCACCCCCTTGGTGTGTATGGGGCCTCCGAGCCTCGCCTCCCGTTCGATGTCGATGAGGCCGTCCCGCCCCGGCTCGATGCTGGCGGTAATCCTGCTGGGCCTTCCGAACATGATGTCCCCCAGGTCGATGACGGAGAGTCCGTTGACCTGCCCGACCTTTTCCCCGCTCACATCGATCATGATGGATCCCTGCCGGATCATCTCGTTGACCTTGTCCATGAGGAGGCTCGATCGGTGGAAGCGTTCATCGATGGCCCGTTTCACATGGCCTTCGTTCACCAGGGGCACCTTGTCCCGCGATGCGTAGAAGCTCGCCTCGCGGATGACGTTGGCTATCTCGCCGAACCTCGTGGAAAGCTTTTCCTGGTCGGAGGCGAGCCTGCAGCTGTGCTCCACCACACGGGTCATGGCCTTTCCGTCGAAGTGCAGGAGGTTCTCCTCCTCGCAGAGATTGCACAGGAACGACGCATAGTTCCTGATGTTCTCGTCGGTGCGGTCCATGACCGTGTCGAAGTCCGCCTTGACCTTGAAGAGGTCCTGGAAGTCCTCGTCCAGCTCGAAGAGCCTGAAGTACAGGTATGGTGAACCGGTGAGGATCACCTTGATGTCCCAGGGGACCGGTTCGGGCATGAGGCTGCGGGTGGTCATGAAACCGAGACGCTCTCCCGCCTCCTCGATGCACACCTCCTGGTTGCGGATGGCACGTTTGAGGCCTTCGTAGGAAAAGGGGTTCAGGAGCACCTCCTCCACCGGGAGGATGAGGAACCCTCCATTGGCCCGATGCATGGATCCCGGGCGTATCATGGTGAAGTCGGTGATCAGGGCGCCGAACTGGGCCTCCTTCTCGATGCGCCCGAAGAGGTTGTTATAGGTGGGGTTCAGCTCGGTGACGATGGGGGCGCCCTTGAGCCCCGTATTGTCCACGAGCACGTTGACCTTGTAGCGTTTGAACCTGAGCTCGCCGTCGATGACGAACGGGGACTCCCCCTGTCCTTCCTTCTTCTGGTCGTCCCCCCTGAACAGGGCAAGGTTATCCACCATGTCGTCGCGCATCTCCTTGAGGTAGGAGATGATCCCGGGCTGCCTGCGGTATTTCTCGAGAAGATCGTCCAGGAGATTGCCCAGGGTATAGGATGCCACGTCCCTGTCCAGCTTGAGGATCATCTCCCCGGTCTTCTTCTCCAGTGCGGCTATCTGGCGGCCGGCCTTCTTGAGCTGCTCCTGGAGCCGGCCCTGCTTCCGGACAAAGGTCTCCCGGGTCTTGGCGTCGAGCATGCGGAACTCTTCTTCAGTGATGGGTTTGTTGTCCACCATGGGTATGGCCATGAGCCCCATGGGGGTGGCCTGGATCAGGAGGCCCTTGCGGCGGGCGTTCTCGCCTATCCTGTTGGAGAGCTCGTCGCGCATCTCCTGGAATTTCTTGATGGTGTTGTTCCTCCTGTTCGCGTACTGCTCGCTCTCGAAAACCTTGACGATCTCCTTGCGCGCCGCGGCCACGAAGGCCTCCACGTCACGGCTGAACTCCCGGGCCATTCCTGCGGGCATGGAGAGGGCATGTGGAAGATAGGCGTCCTTGAAGTTGTTGACATAGCACCAGTCCGGTGGCGTGGGCTGGTGTACGGCGAGCTCCTGAAGAAATCGCCTGAGCGCCGTCTTCCTGCCGGAGCCGGTATGTCCTGCCACATAGATGTTGAAGCCCTTGTTCCTGATCCTGAGGCCGAACTCCAGGGCCTTGAGCGCCCTCTTCTGCCCGAGGATGCCGGTCAACGGCTTCGCCTTCCTGCTGTCCCTGCATCCGAGCACCCCAAGGTCGCATCTATAACGCAGCTGCTCTATCGGTACCTTCCCCGGCATCGACATACCTCCTCTCTGCACAGCTTGCACGGGCCAGGTTCAATAATGTCATGACCGTCCTGGGTTCCCCAGCCCTGATGATACTGTGCGGCAGGTAAAATTGCAAGGAACGGCAAGGAACCTTGCCCCTCAGTAGAGTTCGCTTATGCGAACGACGACCCTCAGGTAGAAGTTGTGCACGCCGAGCCCGGCCAGGGGGACCTCGAAGACGGTCCCGGAGGGCACCCTCGGGGGGATCTGCAGGGTGACCTGCTCCTCTTCCTCCACCATGCCGCGCCCCATGCACTGCGGGCACTGGTACGGCCACGACCGACCGCTGCCCCTGCATGCCGGGCAGGGGTACAGGACCGGGATGCTGATGGGAACCCTGCCGCCCGTCATGGCCTCCTCCGGGGAGAAGATGAGCTCCATGGTGAGGCTCTCGGGCCGTTCGGACTTGGGGACGCGGGTGTGGGTGAAGTTTCTGAAGATACGCTCGAAGAGCGAGTCGATGGGCTGGCTGACGGACAGGAAGTCCCTCATGATGGACACCGGCTCGGGCACGAGGGACTCGCCGTATCCCCATGTCCCGGTCACGATGGGTTCCGGGATGATGCGCTCCCTGCCTTCTGCATGGGCGAGGCCCTGGTCGTAGGACCTCCTCCTGTCCGGGTCGCACAGGACCTCGTACGCCTCGACGATCTCCTGGAACTCCCATCGGGACAGGGGTCCTGCGATGTCCGGGTGGTATTTCTTCACCAGCCTGCGGAAAGCCTCCCTGATGCCTTCCTCATTCTCCTGTGGAGAAACACCAAGGATCAAATAGTAGTCCCTCCTGACCATTGCTGTCTCCCTCGCTGTAAGAGGATTTCATATTCAGATATAGGTACCTGGAAAGATTTTTCAAGGTGGGGAGTGTTCCTGTGAGCGGGACAAAAGGGTGCCTTGCCTGCCCGAGGCACTATTGAAAGTGCCTGACATGGATAATATACTGAGATGTAACGAGTTCACTGCATGGAGGTAAAGGCATGACCAAGAGGATTGCGGTTTTCATAGGAAGTCTTCGCAGAGAATCATTCAATCGAAAGATGGCAGCGGTGCTCACGAAACGTGCACCTGAATCACTGAAGCTGGAGGTCGTAGATATCGGCGGTCTTCCTCTCTACAACCAGGACTATGATGACCAAGGAAACCCGCCGCCTGCGTGGACCGCTTTCCGTGAGCATGTGAAGTCGTTTGACGGGTTCCTGTTCATAACACCCGAATACAACCGGTCGGTTCCCGGGGTACTCAAGAATGCCCTCGACGTGGGATCGCGGCCCTACGGCAAGAGCGTCTGGGCAGGGAAGCCCGGTGCGGTGATGAGCGTTTCGACCGGGGTCATCGGGGGCTTCGGCGCTAATCACCACCTCAGGCAATCACTCGTGTTTCTGGACGTTCCCGTCATGCAGCAGCCTGAAGCATACATTGGGGGAGCTGTGGCGCTGTTCGACCCCCAGGGTGACATCGTGAATGAAACGACGAACGAGTTCCTCAGAAAGTTCATGGATGCTTTCGCAGCCTGGGTTGAG
>DAITOA010000009.1:0-30012 GCA_036834365.1 Thermodesulfobacteriota bacterium
TCGAGGGATACGACCGCACCATCGACTCCCACATCAAGAACCTCAGGAGGAAGATAGCCGCCGTGCTGGGCGATGGCGACATCATCAGCTCGGTCTACGGGGAAGGATACAGGTTCAGCGCAGAGTCCTGAAAGAGGCAAGAAAAAGCCCGTGCCGGACTCTCAATAAAACTGGTTCAGGCGTCAGTTTCGATTTGTCATGACTCCGAGTCCTGACATGGTGCTGTCCGGGCGGATGGAGGTAACGATCATCGATCCGTGGTTCACCTTGTCACACCCACGAAGATCAACATGACCGGCAACTTAGAGGTGCTGTGGACGAATGGTTCCAAGAGGGCGGGCAATGAGGGCGCGGTCGTCAGGGGAAAATACTTGCGGTGATGAAGGGGATGATCGTGTTCCTGATGTAGGACAGGGCAGATCAATGTATCAGTAGAGCGAGAAGATAATGCAACATTATGGTACAGCTCCGGTCTGATTTCGCTCCCTTGGGGTGAGAAGGCGCTCTGTCAGACCAGAGCGGAGCCAGTTCATCCTATTGTTTTTCGGAAGAGATTCTTTTACCTAGCCCTGATAATGCATCGCCCATGCTTGTGAGGCTCTTGTTGACCTCTTCGGATACGTAACCCGTGCCCTGGACAAGTTTATCGGAGACCTCGCGTCCCAGGCTGACCGCCCTGGATTCACCGGTCTCCAGTTTCCGGCCGGACCACTTGGCAGCAAGTTCAATATGGTCCGCCGCTGAGCTGAGGGCATGACCGGTCTCCTTGGTTTCTTTCCTGGCCCACGATTCAGATGCCTTGAGGTAGTAGTTATCCGCCAATGCGTGCTCAGCCCTGGAGAATGAATCCTTCAGTTCCTTGTCCGATTTTACGGCACCTTTTTCAACTTTATCCGCCAGTTTGCCAAGCTCCTGAATAGATGCCGACAAGGCTTTATTCCCTTCATCATTGGCAGACTGTACCTCTTTCTTTAAAAAGTTCGCACCTTTTCGTATCTCAGCGGCGGACTCCTTGTATTCCTTTTTAAGAAAAGACTCATGAGCCTTCTGAAAGGTGGTTCCCGGTTCCAATGTCTGACCCTGGGCATAGGTTAGCGGGGCATAAGCCGCTTGACTGAAGACAATAAACGCAATCAACCCTGCCATCAGAAACATTTTGTGTGTCATCATGGTACCCCCTTGTGATTATAGCTCTGTGAGCTTCCGGCTTTACAGTCGAAGGACGCGGTTTGCCCCGAAAGGATCGGCTGGGGGGCCGAGACAACGCCCCCCAGCATGTGCTGGTCTTCAGTTGCTCTTCTCCTCCCTCTTCCCGGCATCCACCACGACCTTTCCAATGTAACCGGCCTTGTTGTCGCTGCCCGGGGCCAGTACCACCTTCACGAAGTCGCCTTTCTTGAACTTCCCGATTTCCTTTGCTTCAACGATAACCACCTTGTTAGTCTTGGTCTCATTGTCTTTTATCACGACCTCGTTCTTGGCCTTGTTGATGGACACGATATTCCCCATGATCCCCGCAGAAGTTTCTGTCGACGTAACCTGTTGTTCCTGGGACGGCTTGCTCTTGCCTTCACCAGCCTCGGCCGCGAAGGTTGTCATGGTGAAGCCTATAACCACCAGAACCACTAAAATGCTGCTCATTATTTTTCCCATTGCCTGTCATCCTCCTGTATTTTTTATTATTCCAGGTATAATAGGAAGCCCTTTGTCTTTTTCAATAGGGTACGGATCTCACCCTCAAACTTTCTGAACTGAAACGATACCAAGGAGGCTTCGCTGACAGGCATATCTTTCAAGGAACATGGAAAAAGGTGTGACTGGCACCTTCTCATCGAGCCCAAGACATCTCATCGTGCAAGAAGGTTCTTGATCATCCCTACACCTGCATCGAAGCTGACTGTGCTCGAATCTATGGTCAGGTGATAGTTCAATGAATCGGTCCAGTTCACACCGACCATATCCTGTATGTACCTGGCCTTTCTCTGGTCCGACTTTTCTATCTCGTCCCGTGCCTGCCTGATGTCCGTGATGTTCTGCACCTTCATGATGCGTTCGATCCTGAATTCCAAGGGGGCATGGATGAATATGCTGATAACACCCGGGTGGTCTTTCAGGGCATGGAATCCGGCCCGACCAATGAACACCGCATCGTGGAGGTCCAGCATGTCATTCATGATCTTGCACTCGAGGGCGAACAGA
This sequence comes from Thermodesulfobacteriota bacterium, assembly GCA_036834365.1. Lineage (GTDB taxonomy): Bacteria > Desulfobacterota > Desulfomonilia > UBA1062 > UBA1062 > MWEI01. Next base: position 2,200 of record DAITOA010000009.1, read on the forward strand.
TCCCTGTCATACACCGGCCGGCTCAGGGGAAAGGTGCACATGGTTTCAGGAGTTCCCAACGCAAGCCCACGCAAGATATTTGCAAGAAGTCCCGAAGATCTTTCATCGAAGTGCTCGAGCCAGTCCGCATCGGTCTTGAGATGTTCTGCCGCCACCTGCAGAATCTCCCGGTCTATGTATTTGAAGCCCAGTTCCCGTGACAGCAGATAGCCTATGTACGTACCACCGCTTCCCATCTGCCTCGATATGGTAACTGCAGTATGACCCTTGTCCGCCATGCGCCTATCCTCCTCAATCGGTGACAACATCTTTGCCCATGTCTAATCGAGCATCTTTTATAAAGATGATAAGGGGTATTGAGCACAGAAAAAGTATGGCGATGAGGGAGAAGACATGGTTGTATGAGAGCATGCTTGCCTGCTGGAGTATGAATCCATCCATCATCTTCAAGGCCATCGTCTTTGCGACAAACGGGTTCACTCCCCTCGTGACCAGATACGGCCAGAATCCGTCGAGTGTGCCGGAAGCGATGTCGCTGAACGCGTTGATATTCTTGACGAGGACAGCCCTGTTCCAGTTTTCTCCCTGGGTGAGCAGTGTGGCGGATACCGCTATGCCGATGCTGCCGAACACCTGCCTGATGACGTTGTACAGCCCTGTGGCGGCTGTCATGAGCGGCTTTTCAACGGATGAGAGTGCTGCCGTGCTCAAGGACACGAAGATGAGCCCGAACCCGATGCCCTGAAGGAACTGGGGGAGGAATATATCCCAGTACCCCATGTCAAGCGAAAGGCACGAGAACTCGTAGAATGACAGGGCATTCACGGCAAGCCCTGTTCCGATAAGCATCCGGGGGCCAAACCTGTTATAGAGCCTGCCTCCAATGGGCATCGAGATGGCCATGGCGATGCTCCTCGGGAGCAGGGCAAGGCCCGAGTCGAAGGCCGGGAACCCGAGGAGCTGCTGGAGGAGGAGGGGCAGGAGAAAGAGGCTGCCCATCAGCGCCAGGCCGAGAATACCACCAAGAAAGGTTGCGGAGGTGAAATTGATGTCCTTCAGGATCTTCAGGTTGACCGCAGGTCTGTCCGTGGTCAACTCCCGCCAGGTAAACGCCATGAGACCTACGGATGAGATCACGGCAAGGGTAATGATGAAGTTTGACGAGAACCAGTCTTTCTGCTCGCCCTTCTCGAGCATGATCTGGAGGGCGCCCAGGCCGATGGACATGAAAAGCAGGCCTGCAAGGTCGATCGTCCCTTTCTCTCGGAGCAGATAGGGCGGGTCTTCGATGAACCTCATGACCAGGAGAATATTGAGGATGCCGATCGGCACGTTGATATAGAAAATCCACGGCCAGGAGTAATTGTCTGTGAGCCATCCCCCGAGAGTGGGCCCGATGGCGGGCCCCAGGATGACGCCGATGCCGTAGAGACCCATTGCCATGGCCTGCTCTTTCGGCGGAAAGGTTTCCCTGAGAATCGCCTGTGAGACGGGAATCAGGGCCCCGCCGCCGATGCCCTGAACAATGCGGAAGAATACGATCGAACCCAGGCTCCCGGCAAGCCCGCACAGCATGGAAGCGCAGGTGAACAGCAGTACCGAGAACATATAGAACCTCTTCCGTCCGAACCGTGAGCTCAGAAGTGCCACGATGGGCATGATGATGACGTTCGAAAGGATGTATCCTGTCGAAACCCAGGTGATTTCTTCGACCGAGGCCCCGAGAGTGCCCCGCATGACGGGCAGCGCGACATTCACGATGCTCGTGTCGATGGCGGACATGATGGTCCCGGTCATGACCGTCAAGGTGATGATCCACTTAGTGCCGATCAGCTTCCCGCTCATGCAGCCTCTATTTCCCGGACAGGCCGGGGCCTGTCCGGCGGCTTACATCAACGCTCGGGACAACGGAAAGACCGGGCCACAACGGATGAGCAGGATCGAACTCGGAGTCGATGACGATCTTGATGGGGACACGCTGCACCACCTTGACGAAATTGCCCGTTGCATTCTCCGGGGGCAGCAGGCTGAAGACCGACCCGGTTCCTGGCTGCATGCTGTCGACATGACCCTTGAAGACCCTGCCCGGGTAGGCGTCGGCCTTGATCTTCACAGGCTGTCCGACGAACATTTTGTCGAGCTGCGTCTCCTTGAAATTAGCCACGACCCAGGTATCTTCCTTCACGATGGAAAGAAGCGGCTGGCCCGGCTCCACATATTTGCCGGGGTCCACGTTCTTCATGGCTATCCTTCCCGACACGGGTGCCACGACGATTGTCCGCGAAAGATCCAGCTGGGCAAGACTGCGGGATACCTCAGCCTCCTTGATCTTGTACTCCTGGATCTTCAGGCCAGCCCGAAGGGTTTTCAACGAGGCCTCGGCCCCTGCCACGGCGGCGGCTGCAGCATCTTTCCTGGCCCTTGCAACCTGCCATCGAGATTGAACATCGTCATACTGGCTCTGTGAAACGACCTTCTGCTCCAGCAGGCTGCCGTAGCGTTTCACATCCTTAGCAGCAAGATTCTCTTCAGCGATAGCGGCCTTCAGGTTTGCATGGGCTTGGGCCAGTGTCGTTTCCCCTTGTTCAATGGAGGCCTTCAGTTCACTGTTCTGAGCCTGAAGCTGTGAAATGCTCACGCTTTTTTCGTTCAGCACATGCAGGTAATCCTCCTGGTCGATCTCGACGAGGGGAGCCCCGGCAGTAACGTCCTGGTTGTCACTGATATGCACCTTCACGACCTTTCCCTTTACCTCGGCCGAGACGGGCACGATCATGCCGGTTATATAGGCATCATCGGTGCTCTCGTAAGAGAGGGAGTGGATGAAGTAAATGACCCCACATATTCCCGCCAGGACGATCCCCATGACCAGTAATCTGAATGCCCATTTATTCATATAAGAGCTCTACCCTTCATGGTTATCCACAATGTGTGCATATGATTTTCACATATGGTCAAAGTATCTCGGAGAATACCGATTGCCACGCATCTTGTATCTTCCTTTTCCCGTAGATTCATGTTGTTGCACTAAACAGCTCATCGAGACATTAGTGGACTGATAATAATCATTCAGGATTCAGAAACAAGTCAATTGTATTCCCTACCGGAACATGCAGGATTGATTTTCAGAGATAAGGCACTATTACTTGGGTGACAGCTCCTTCGAAATCCTCTGTTTTTCAAAGGAGGGGATATGGCTATGAAGAAGACCATCGTGCTGGTGGTATGTGTTATCCTGGCTGCAGGCACCCTGCAGGTATATGCCCGCAGGGATCATGATGACCGGCATTACTCGGGCGGAGAGGATGATGTCTGGCTTTGTCCGTGGTGCGATGATGAGAGCGGGAATAATAACGCGGACAATGTGGAAAACAGTGGAGATGAGGACCTCAACAGATACCAGTATTACCGGGACAGATACAAGATGGATTATGAAAAGAGATTGCCTGAGGTGGAAAAACCCATCACCATGGATCAGGCTCGCCGCATTGTTGATGATTACATCAGCCGTTCTGAGATTCCCGGCCTCAGACCCGGGGAAATAATAGAAAACGACAACGACTTCGATGCTGAGATCCTTACAGAGGATGGAAAATACATGGATATGCTCATAATTGATAAACACACCGGCATGATCAAATAAAACGTTTATCAAGAGAGCATGATGAACTGACACAACGTACGGACAGGCTTTACGGAGCGGTAAAGAATGTTTTTTGCCTCTTGATTTATCCCTGAACCAAAGAGCCCATAAGCACCATGCAAGAAGACAAGAGATCCTGACAGAGATTGCGAGGCTCAGAAGGCAACAAGAAATCCCCTTGTCAAAGATAGGGAATAGCAGGCGGACGCTTTCTGTTCCGTGCTCTCTCAGAAGCTCAAGGAGAAAGAATCAAACTTCAGGAAAGAATATCCTGAGGTCGCTGGCGGATGAGATCAGGATGGAAGGGAGAGAAGTCTTCTTGAAAGGCAGTCATAAAGCCCTTGCAGGGGTCATACAAAATACAAAGCCGGGCAATCCGAATGGAGTACCCGGCTTTGGGTCAGTCTGGCTCCTCGGGTAGGACTCGAACCTACAACCTAGTGGTTAACAGCCACCCGCTCTGCCGATTGAGCTACCGAGGAACGGTCAACGGTGTACCTAGATATCCGTGATTTATATTCTTGTCAAGGGAGAATGCGGGGTTATGACTCGATCCGGAGCCATCGACAAGGGGGCTGTCGGAGACCGTTATCCAATATAAGCAAGGATCCCGTTGAACTTTTCCACCCCGCCGCCGTAGACCTCGTTCATGCGGTCCATGAGTTTCCCGGTGACGGGTCCGGGACTGGTGAATTCGCAGTCCTCGATGCGCCGGACGGCCTGGACCTGCCTCAGGGTGCCGGAGAGGAATGCCTCGTCATATTCGCACAGATCGCCCGGCATGATGATCGATTGCGCCACCGTGATCCCCATGTCTTCGAGCACGTCCATCACCACGCTCCTCGTGATGCCGGGCAGCACGTTCTCGTCAGATGGTGTCCGCACACACCCGTCCTTCACAAAGAAGATGTTGGCCGTGGGTGCCTCGGCGATGCGGCCCCCGACATCAAGCATGAGGGCGTCGTCGAAGCCCTTTCTTCGGGCCTCGGTCCTGGCGAGGTAACCGTTGGCATAGTTTCCCGTAATCTTTGCATGCACCGCAGCTGTGGATGGATGGAGCTTCCGGTACGAGGAGATGCCGATGTTCAGGGGGGAAGCGTACTTGTCAGGGTCGATGCCGAGCATGCCATAGTCCAGACAGAATACCGCGGTCGAGACATGCTCGGGGATCGTAGGTCCGAGATCGATATCCGGGTAGTAGGCGTAGCACTTGACCACCCCGCCCTTCACCTTGTTGACCCGGGCCGTTACCAGAACAGCCTCCTCTATTTGCTTGAGGGTGAAGGGTATGTTCATGAAGGCCTGCTCCGCACTCGAAAAAAAGCGCCGCACGTGCTCGGCCAGGCAGATGACGGCAGGTCCCTTTGCGGCAGGGACCACAGCCATGACCTCGAACACGGCCGATGCGCGGTTGAAGCTGTGGGAGAGAGGGGAAACCTTGACCTCGCCCCAATCCACAAGGGTTCCGTTGAGCCATGCCTTCATGGTGATGTCCATGGTGCATATCCCTATATGTGCTTTCCCCGGGTGTCAAGAGAACAGAACCGATTACCCCGGCACATGTTCACAGCGGCTTCTTGACAAAGTCTGCCGTATGAAATAGTAGCATGATCTACTGTTATGGATAAGGCGAAGAGTATCGACGAGATAAAGCTCATCCCCGATACCATTGGGGAGGCGGGCATCGAGAAAGACCTCCGGATAGGACCGGAGGTCATGGCCGCCGTGCTCGGGGACCAGGATCTCCGGGTGGAAGAGCCGTTCGTCATCCATTACGAGGTGGACAGGAGGCAGGAGAGTATCCACGTGAACGTGGACATCAAGGGGCGGATCCTCACGAGCTGCTCACGCTGCCTGTCTTCCATGAGCTACCCCGTGGACCTGCACCTTCAGAGCGATTACATACCCGCACCCCCCGAGATGGAGGGCGAGCTGGAGGCGCAGCGGCTGAGTGCGGATACGGGGTACTACCGGAGGGATATCCTCCTGGGCCAGTACATCATTTCCGAGCTTGTGCTGTCGTTGCCCATCATCTATGTGTGCAGCGAAGACTGCAAGGGGCTGTGCCCCCGCTGCGGCACCAACCTGAACGAGGGCCGGTGTGAGTGTGCCGGGGTGGAGGACCCGAGGTTCCAGGTACTGAGACAACTCAAGAATAAACTTTAAGAGAAAGATAGGAGTCAGCAATGCCATTGCCAAAGAGAAGACACTCGAGCGCCAGGAGAGACAAGCGCAGGGCCAACGATTCCGTGACGGTCCCGGCCGTTTCCTTCTGCCCCAACTGTCAGGAGCCTAAGGCGCCGCACAAGGTCTGCCCCAACTGCGGATATTACAAGGGCAGAGAGGTGATCAAGGCAAAAGAAGCTGAATAATGGCGTATTGCCTGATCTTCCCAGGCCAAGGGAGCCAATTCCCCGGCATGTCCCGGGGACTCGATCTGGACCGGAGCATTCAGGGGGAGTTGCGCGCCCTCATGGAGAACGGCCCGGAAGACCTGCTCGGGGAGACGGTCAATGCCCAGCCTGCGATACTTTCCGTATGTGCCGCCCTCTGGGAGAGGTCGGGACTGACGGATCCGGCTGCTGTCCTGGGCCACAGCCTGGGTGAATACACCGCCCTCGTGGCGGCGGGATGCCTGACGACCTCGGAGGCCGTCAGGCTCGTGACGAAGCGGGCCGAGTTCATGGATGCCTCCCGCCCCCGCGGGGAAGGGTGCATGGCGGCGGTCCTGGGCCTTGCCCATGAGAAGGTGGAACAGGTCGTTTCGGGTCTCCCGGATCTCTGGGTGGCGAACCTCAACGGGGCCTCCCAGGTCGTTATTTCGGGGAGTGCCCGCTCCATGGATGCCGCTGCCCCCATACTCAGGGAGAAAGGGGCCAAACGGCTGGTCCCCCTGAAGGTCTCCCTGGCATCCCACTGCCCCTACATGGACAGGGCGCGGAAGGACCTCGGGTCGTATCTTGAGGAGATCGATCTCGGGACCCCCCGGTGTCCGGTAATATCCAATGCGAGCGCCGCTGCGGAGACCGAACCGGGGCGCATCAAGTCTCTGCTTGCCGATCAGCTCACACACCCGGTGCGGTTCGAGGAGTCGGTCCTCGAGGCATGCTCCCGGGGTATCGATCATTTCATTGAAATCGGACCCCGCTCCGTGCTCGCGCCGCTCGTCAGGCGGATAGCACCCGGGGTGAAGGTGGAGGTGATCGCCAATGACGGGCATTGATCTGGGAACCCAGGTGGCCCTCGTCACCGGCGCCAGCCGGGGGATCGGGGCGGCGACGGCAAAGACCCTCGCGGCTGCCGGGGCTCATGTCATCGTCAACTACAGGACGAACGACGACAAGGCGCGTGAGGTCGTCGAGTCCATCCATTCCGAAGGCGGATCAGCGGAATCCATGCGTTTCGATATCTCTGTGGAGGCTGAAGTGGGGAAGGCCTTCGGGGAGATCATGGCCGTCCATCAGCGGATCGATATCCTGGTGAACAATGCCGGCATCTCGAAAGACGCACTTTTCCTCAGGATCAGGCCGGAAATGGTCAATGAAATGATAGATGTGAATCTTAAAGGGTCTTTTTTCTGCACTTTTCACGCTGCGCGATATATGATAAAGCAGAGACGTGGAAAGATCGTGACGGTCTCATCCATCGTGGGGCTCGGGGGCAACCCGGGCCAGAGCGTGTATGCAACGACGAAGGCCGGGCTCATCGGCATGACAAAGAGCTTCGCAAAGGAGCTGGGCCCGCGGGGAGTACGGGTGAATGCCATCGCACCCGGCCTCGTAAATACCGAGATGACTGAGGGCATTGACAGAGGGGCCATCATCAACGATATACCGCTGCGCAAAATCGGCAGCCCGGACGAGGTGGCCGGGGTCATTCTGTTTCTATGCTCGGACCTGAGCGCATACATTACCGGTCAGGTGGTTGTTGTGGATGGCGGGCTTTATACGTGATCCGTGTGAGGATGTAGAGAACCTTAAAGGAGGACTATACTGATGGCAGATGTTCAACAGCGTATCATTCAACTGATTGCCGAGCAGTTGGAGAAGGACCCTTCCGAGATCAAGCCGGAGATGTCCTTTGCGGACGATCTGGGGGCCGATTCCCTCGATCTTGTCGAGCTGATCATGACCGTCGAGGAAGAGTTCAACATCGAGATCCCGGATGAAGACGCTGAGAAGATCAAGTTCGTAAAGGACGCCATAGAGTACGTAAAAGCAAAGATATGACTTCCTAGATGAAGAAAAGGATAGCTGTCACCGGTATAGGAGTAATCTCGCCTCTCGGTAGCGATTGTAGGACGCTCTGGGAAAATCTTATCCAAGGTATATCTGGAATCGGACCCATCGAGGAACTGTCCGGCCTCCCGGTCACCTTCGGAGGCCGTGCCCGGGGATTCGACCCGTCCCGCCACCTGGGCCCCAAGGACATCCGGCGCATGGACCGCTATACGCAGATGGCGGTGACGTGCGGGCTCGATGCGTACGGGCAGGCAGGCCTGCCATCCGATACCTACCCGGCACACCGCGTCGGCGTTCTCATGGGAACCGGGGCCGGGGGCATGGAGACCATTGAAGAACAGGTACCCGTTTTCCGTGAAAAGGGAGCCAGGAGGGTATCTCCCCTTACCGTGCCCATGTTCATCCCCAACATCGCGTCGGCCGAGCTGGCCATGAAGATCAAGGCCAATGGCCCGGGCATGGGGCTCTCCTCTGCATGCGCCACCGGAGGGCACGCCCTGGCCGTGGCCATGAGACTCATCCAGGCGGGCGATGCGGACTGCATGGTCGCAGGCGGCGTGGAGGCGTGCCTTACGCCCTTCTCGGTTTCCGCCTTTGCCTCCATGCGGGCCCTGTCCACGCGCAACGACGACCCTGCCCGGGCATGCCGGCCCTTTGACCGCGACCGGGACGGATTCGTCATAGCGGAGGGCGGAGCCGCGCTGGTGCTTGAGGACCTCGACAGGGCGCGGTCCCGGGGGGCGGATGTCCTCGGCATCCTTGCCGGCGCGGGTATGAGCCAGGATGCCTATCACCTGGTGGCGCCCGACCCCGAGGCGACGGCGGTGGTCCATGCCATGGAAAGGGCACTGGAGGATGCCGGCGTCTCCCGGGAGGATATCGGCTACATCAATGCCCACGGCACCTCGACGCCGCTCAACGACAAGACCGAAACCCTGGCCGTGAAGAAGGTCTTCGGTCCCCGCGCCTATGAGATCCCCATGAGCTCCACCAAATCCATGACCGGGCATCTCATCGGCGGTACCGCGAGTCTCGAGGCGGCCATCTGCATCCTCGCTATGAGGAACGGAACACTCCCCCCCACCATCAACCTTGACAACCCCGATCCGGAATGCGATCTCAACTACATACCGGGCCGGGCCGTCCGGGCGGAGGTGTCGTACTGCATGAACGACTCCTTTGCCTTCGGCGGCCAGAATGCGGTGCTGGTCATCGGGAGAGATGGATGATAAAGGTTGCCGTTGCATGCGACCATGGCGGATTCACGCTGAAGCCGGTGATCATCGACACCCTGAAGACCCTGGGGGTCGAGGTCGCTGACCTCGGAACGGACGGCACCTCGTCCGTCGACTACCCGGACTATGCGCACAAGGCCGTGGAGATGCTCCTTGACGGGGCGTGCGATCGGATCGTGCTCATCTGCGGTACGGGCATCGGCATGTCCATCTTCGCCAACCGCTGCAGGGGAGTCAGGGCCGCGTTGTGCCACGACGGCTATACCGCACGCATGTCCAGGCAGCACAACGATGCCAACTGCCTCGTCCTGGGGGCCAGGGTGACCGGGCCGGGGATCGCCGCCGAGATCGTGGAGGTATGGATGAATACCCCCTTCGAGGGCGGCCGCCATGCGGCAAGGCTTTCCAGGATCGAAGAGCTTTCCGGTAAGATCCGGTGAATCAAGAGTGAGATAGGAGACCGACATGAATCTTGAGAACGTGAAGAAGACCGACCCCGAAGTATATGACGCCATCATGGGTGAGCTTGCAAGGCAGCGCTACAAGCTCGAGCTCATCGCATCCGAGAACATCGTGAGCCAGGCCGTGCTCGAGGCTCAGGGCTGCGTCATGACCAACAAGTATGCGGAAGGATATCCCGCGAAGAGGTACTACGGCGGGTGCGAATACGTCGACGTGGCCGAGGATCTCGCCATCGCCCGGGCCAAGCAGCTCTTCGGTGCGGACCATGCCAATGTCCAGCCCCACTCGGGCTCCCAGGCGAACATGGCCGTGTACTTCTCCATCCTGGAGCCGGGCGACACGTACCTGGGCATGAGCCTGCCCCACGGCGGACATCTCTCCATGGGCTCCCCCGTGAACTTCTCGGGCAAGATCTACAAGGTCGTCCCCTACGGCGTGCGCGAGGACACCCACCGCATTGACTACGACCAGCTCAGGGACCTGGCGAAGCAGCACAAGCCCAAGCTCATCATCGCTGGCGCCAGTGCGTATCCGCGTATCATCGACTACAAGATTTTCAAGGAGGTCGCCGACGAGGTCGGCGCCTACTTCATGGTGGACATGGCCCACATAGCGGGGCTCATCGCCGTCGGCCTGCACCCGAGCCCGGTGCCTTACGCGGACTTCGTCACCACCACCACCCACAAGACCCTGCGCGGTCCGCGGGGCGGCATGGTCCTGTGCAAGGAGCAGCACGCCAAGACGCTGAACTCCAAGGTCTTCCCGGGCATGCAGGGAGGCCCGCTCATGCACGTCATCGCGGCCAAGGCCGTGGCGCTGAAGGAGGCCCTGACGCCCGAGTTCAAGGACTACCAGACCCAGATCGTGAAGAACGCCAAGGCCATGGCGGACGAGTTCCTCTCCCTGGGCTTCACCCTTGTCTCGGGCGGTACGGACAATCACCTCATGCTCGTGGACCTTTCCAACAAGGACGTTACGGGAAAGGACGCCCAGGAGATGCTCGACGCCGCCAACATCACCGTGAACCGCAACACCATCCCCTTCGACACCAAGAGCCCCTTCGTGACCTCGGGCATCCGCATCGGCACGCCCGCACTGACCACCCGGGGCATGAAGGAAGAGGAGATGCGCCTGGTGGCCCGCATGATCGCCAAGGTCATCGAGGCCAAGGGGGGCGCCGACGCCGTCACGCAGGTCAAGAACGAGGTCGCCGAACTGACGAAACGTTTCCCTGTCTACGGGGGGTGACGGCCCATGCGGTGTCCCCGGTGTTCCGGACTCGAAGACAAGGTGCTGCAGTCCAGGATCAGCCAGGACGGGAAGGCCATACGGCGCAGGCGGGAGTGTGAGAACTGCGGCTACCGGTTCACCACATACGAGCACATTGAGGAGTTCATGCCCGTGGTGGTCAAGAAGGACGGCAGGCGGGAGCCCTTCGACCCGGGCAAGGTGGTCACCGGCATCATGACGGCATGCGAGAAGCGGCCGGTGAGCATGGAGGCCATCGAGACCCTCAAGGACGCCCTCATCCAGGACATCCAGTCCAGGTGGGACCGGGAGGTCCCGTCTTCCTACATCGGCGAGCGGGTCATGGAGGCCCTGAACAGGCTCGACCCCGTGGCCTATGTCCGGTTCGCCTCGGTATACCGCGATTTCAAGGACGTCAGTGAGTTCATGAGCGAGATCAAGGGCCTGAAGCGGACGAAGAAGCGATGATGGGGCTGTTGCCTGATTCGTGAGACCCATTCCGGTGGAATATGCAGACGAATCCTGACATCACCTTCATGAACGAGGCCATCGCCCTGGCGCGGCAGGCCATCGGCAGGACCGCCCCGAACCCGAGCGTCGGTGCCGTGATCGTGAAGGACGGGCAGGTCGTGGGGAGGGGCTTTCACCCGAAGGCGGGCATGCCCCACGCCGAGGTGTACGCCCTTAGGGAGGCAGGAGAAGAGGCCCGGGGGGCCGCTCTCTATGTGACCCTCGAGCCCTGCGACCACCACGGCAGGACGCCCCCCTGCACCGAGTCGGTCATCCGGGCGGGCATCTCACGCGTCATCGTGGGCACCCTGGACCCGAACCCGCTCGTGGCGGGCAAGGGCATCGAACGGCTCAAGACAGCCGGCATCACGGTGGATACCGGGGTATGCGAGGAGGTATGCAGGGACCTCATCCTCTGGTACGGCACCTGGATGGAGAAGAAGAGGCCTTACGTCATCCTCAAGGCGGCCGTCACCCTGGACGGCAGGATCGCAGCGGCCACGGGGGACTCCCAGTGGATCAGCTCAGAGGTGTCCCGTGCGTTCGTGCACGAGCTGCGCAACCGGGTCGACGGCGTCATGGTGGGATCCGGCACGGTCGTCAGCGACGACCCCCTGCTCACCTGCCGCATGGAGGGTGGAAGGGACCCTGTGCGGATCATCCTGGATCCGCGGCTGGAAGTCCCGCATACCGCAAGGAGTCTGGGCAAGGGCGCCGTCGTTTTCACGATCCGCCGGGAGGATGACCGGCCCGGACCGGTGGAGTCAGGAGTGCAGGTCATCCGGATGGAACCGGACGCCTCCGGCATGATCCCCTGGGATGCCGTTTTCGGAACCCTCGGCGGCATGGGACTCCACGCCGTCATGGTGGAAGGCGGCAGCGGCGTGTACTCGAGCCTTTTGAAGTCGGGCCTGGTGGACAGGTTACTGATCTTCATCGCACCCAAGATCCTGGGGGGCGGCATCCCCCTGGTGGACTGGGGAAAGCCTGAGCGTATTGCCGATGCCCTCCGGTTCGTGATATCCAGGACCGATATCCTCGGCGGGGACATCCTCGTGGAAGGGCGATTGGAGGACTGACATGTTCACCGGGATCATCGAATCCGTAGGAAGGATCATCTCCAAGAAGGCCCATGGCAAAGGGTTCGTCCTCGAGATCGACACGGGATTCGACCTCGCGGCCGATGCCCTCGGCGACAGCGTCGCTGTGAACGGGGTATGCCTCACCATCACGGGGAAGAAGGGCAGCATCTTTGCCGCGGATGCATCGGCCGAGACGGTCTCCCGGTCCACCCTGGGAGACATGAGACCCGGGGCTTCGGTGAACATTGAACGCGCCCTCACGCTCTCCTCACGCCTCGGCGGCCACATCGTGCTGGGACACGTGGACGCGGTGGGCAGGATCCTCTCCAGGGACCACGCAGGGGAGTCCGTGCGCATCAGGGTGGGCTTCGATGGGTCCTTTGCACGGTATGTCGTCGAGAAGGGTTCCATCGCCATCGACGGGGTTTCGCTGACCGTCAACGAGGTGCAGGCGGATGCCTTTGCGGTCAACATCATCCCCCACACGGCCCAATCCACTTCCTTGACACTCAAAAGTGCGGGTGATAGGGTGAACCTTGAATTCGACGTGCTGGGAAAGTACGTGGAAAATCTGCTGAATAAGGACAAAGGTACCAGCCTGAAAGACCTTCTCGCAAAGCAGGGGTTCCTCAAAAGGGAGTAGATTCACATGCCTACGTGCACCGTTGAAGAAGCGATACAGGAACTGCTCCAGGGCAGGATGATCATCCTCGTGGACGACGAAGACCGCGAGAACGAGGGTGACCTCACCATGGCGGCGGAGTTCGTCACCGCCGACGCCATTAACTTCATGGCCAGATACGGACGGGGCCTGGTATGCCTCGCCCTGGATCCGGATATCGCGGACCGCCTCGACCTGCAGCCCATGGTGCGGGACAACACGAGCAAGTTCGGCACCGGGTTCACCGTCTCCATCGAGGCGAAACGGGGTGTCACCACAGGGATCTCCGCCGCCGACCGGGCCGTCACCATCCGCACGGCCATCGCCCCGGACACCAGGCCCGAAGACCTGGCCAGGCCGGGCCACATATTCCCCTTAAGGGCGAAGCCCGGCGGAACACTCGTGCGTACCGGGCAGACCGAGGGATCGGTGGACCTGTGCAGGATGGCGGGGTTGAGAGCCGGTGCGGTGATCTGTGAGGTCATGAACGACGACGGGACCATGGCCCGCAGGCCTCAGCTGGAGGAGTTCGCCGCGGTCCACGGCCTGAAGATCTGCACCATTGCCGACATCATCGCCTACCGCATCAAGAACGAGACCCTGGTGCGCGAGGTGGTCCGTGCGAAGCTGCCTACGGAGGCGGGAGTCTTCGACCTCGTGGGCTTTGACAACGACATAGACGAGAAGGAGCACATCGCCCTGGTCAAAGGCGAGATCAATCCGGACGAACCGGTCCTGGTCCGTGTGCACTCCGAGTGTCTCACGGGCGACATCTTCCGCTCCATGCGCTGTGACTGCGGCGACCAGCTCCACCGGGCCATGGAGATGATCGAGGAGGAGGGCAAGGGCGTCATCGTGTACATGCGCCAGGAGGGCCGCGGGATCGGACTCATCAACAAGCTCAAGGCCTATCACCTCCAGGACAAGGGCAGGGACACGGTGGAGGCAAACATCGAGCTCGGCTTCGCACCGGACCTGAGGGACTACGGCATCGGCGCACAGATCCTCCTGCACCTGGGCGTACGCAAGATGAAGCTCATGACCAACAACCCCAAGAAGATCATCGGGCTCGAGGGCTACGGCCTGGAGATCGTGGAGCGGGTGTCCATCGAGATCCCGCCCACCGTGGAGAACCAGCGGTACCTCAAGACCAAGAAGGACAAGATGGGACATATTCTGGAGGTGGTATAGATGGCGCATGTCATTGAAGGCAAACTGCTCGGCAAGGGGAAGAAAGTCGCGATCGTCGCCAGTCGGTTCAACGACTTCATCACGGCCCGGCTCATGGAAGGGGCCCTGGATGCACTGGGACGCCACGGCGTCGCCGAGAAGGACATCACCGTCTACCGGGTCCCCGGTGCCTTCGAGATCCCCTCGGTGGCCAAGAAGGTCGCCTCCGCCGCCGGTGCGGACGGCATCATCTGCCTGGGTGCGGTGATCAGGGGATCCACCCCGCACTTCGACTACGTGGCCTCAGAGGTGAGCAAGGGGGTGGCCCTGGTGGGCCTCGATGCAAAGATTCCCGTGATCTTCGGGGTGCTCACCACCGACACCATCGAGCAGGCCATCGAGCGTGCGGGGACGAAGTCCGGCAACAAGGGTTTCGATGCCGCCATGGCCCTGCTTGAGATGATGGACCTCTACGGCCAGATCTGACCCTGTCCATGAAGCAGAGGACCCGCTCCCGGGAAGTGGCGCTCCAGTATCTCTACCAGATCGACATCACGAGCAGCCACACCGAACAGACCCTGAACGATTTCATCGCGCACTTCGTGGACAACGACGACCTGGTCCCCTATGCACGGGACCTCGTCAACGGGGTATGCGAGCACCTGGTGCAGATCGATTCCCTCATCGAGAAGGCCTCCGAGAACTGGAAGGTGAGCCGCATGTCCACCACGGACCGGAACATCCTGCGCATAGCCGCCTACGAGATGGCCTACCGCAAGGACATCCCTTACAAGGTGGCCATCAACGAGGCCATCGAGATCGCCAAACGGTTCGGGTCCTCCAAGTTCCCTTCCTTTGCCAACGGCGTACTGGACAAGGTCTGGAGCGAGATCTCGGTGGAGGAAGGGCCGCAGTAGGGTACCGGGAGACCCTCCCGGAAAGACATAACCTGCTCATTTCATGCATCCCGCAGGGGCTGACAAGCTGATGGACATGTGGGATGCATGAAACGAGCAGGCCAGGGTTCCACCCTCCTCTCTCGTCATAAGGATTATGAAGACACCGGAATTGTAGTGAAGTGCCTTTTGAAAAGACCCTACTTGATCAATCCCTGCACCTTGGCACGTTCCACAATGATGCCGCGCTGCTTGCTGCCGGTGATGTCCAGGGTTCGGGCCTGGATGAGCGTCATGTCCACACGGTCGAGCAGGGACTCTCTGGCCTGGATCTCTTCCATGACGGCGCCGGCCAGCGAGGTGAGCGTGAGGTTCGACTTGTTCATGGTGGTGCGTACCAGGTAGGACAGGCCGAAGTTCGCCTCCGTCAGGTCGCACCCGTCGAGGATGCAGCCCTCGATGAGGCAGAAGAGAAACTTGGTCCTGTGCAGCTTTGATCCGGTCAGGTCGAGGTTCTTCAGGACGCAGTGCGTGAAGGTGGCGCCGTCCAGGTTGGCCTTCTGGAGCTCCCTGTCCGTGATGGTGACCCGGAGGAGGTGTGAATTCATGAAGGTGACCCTGCTCAGGGTGCAGGAGCTCAGATCCATGTCTTTGAGGGTCAGCTCGGAGAGGTGGGCGCCCGAGAGGTTCGTGTTCCTGAGGACCGCCTCATCCAGGTTCGTCCTCTCCATATGGGACTCCTCCAGGTTGGTGTCCGAGAGGTTCGTCTTGCTCAGGTCCGAGCCCCGAAGGTTGGCGCACCCGAGATCCAGTCCCGACAGGTCGATCCCCTTGAGGTATTCGCCCTCCACCGGCGTACCGACGGAGATGGCTTCAAGGACCTTGTCCCTGTCGAAGAGGTTCATTCCTTCGCCTCCAGTACCTTCTTCACCTCGGGAGCGAGGATGAACTCGGCATCGGCTATCTGGCCGTCCTTGAGGGAGAAGTGCACCCGGGACATGGCACCCGTGATGGTCCTGCTTGCCATGCCGATCCGGAGGGTGGTCCGGTCATGGATGGTCCCCTCGATATAGATGTTGCCCTGGTAGGTCCTCTGAATCTTTTCTATGATCTCGGTGATCTTGCTGTTCTGCTGTATGAGAGAGCCCCTCAGCGTTTCCATGGTGTCGAGGATCTTCTCGTAGAGCATTTCCTGCTGGCGGGTGAGCTCACTGGTGGACTTCATGACCCTGAGCTTTGCCAGGGAGGACTGGAACTTCAGGAAGTCCTGGGTCTTGCTCTCGATCTCTTCCTTTATCCGTACCTGCTCCTGGTGCAGCACGGGGCTGTGCCCGATACTGAGCTCCGTTTCCGCGCCGGCATCTTCCTGCCCCACGGTGTTGCTGTAGATCCAGCAGTCGGAGGAGACCTTGCTCGTTGCAATGAAGCCCCCGGAATTTTTGATCACCACGGGGCCTATGGCAGAGACCATGCTGTTGCGGATATAGTCGTTCACGATGATGTCTTTCTCGGACTTCACATGTGCATCCTGGATGAACCGGGCATGGATGTTGCCGTTGGCTGTGATGACGGCCTTCTCCTGCCCCAGGACTCCGCCCGCTATCCTGATGGTCCCGCCTGCCTCCAGGACCACCCTTCCCACGGTTGTGGCGATGGTGATGTCCTCACCGGCATGGATCTCGTAACCGTCGCCCACTTCGCCCTGTACCACCACGGAACCGTTGAACCGGATATTGCCGACGGACGCATCCACATCGTGGACGGTATAGACGGGGTCGACGATGACCGCATTGTCGGCCCACCTGACCAGGCCGTCCATGCCGGCGAACATCTGGGTCCGGTCGGCCGAGTACGATATATTCGTTCCGCCGGGCATCTTGGCGTGGGCACCTTCCTTGCTCGGCATCTCCTCGTTCTTGACCGAGAGGCCGCTCTTGCCGGCCTGAGGGCCAACGACCTCGCAGAGGATATCGCCTTTCTTCACGTTCTGGATGAGGTTCAGGTCGCGCAGGTTCACCTTGCCCGCTGCGTCTTCCTGGATCCTCGCCTTGGTCCTGTCCTTGTCGAAGTGAAACCTGATATAACCGTTCCTTCCTTCTTCGGGTTTGATGCCCCGGGCGATGACCACCCACTGGTTCGTGATTTTCTTCTGAGCCAGCTGCTCGACGGCGTCGGTCATCACGCCGAAGGTGATGCCTTCGCTCTTGAGGTGCTCCAGGAGGTCCTCCGCCGCCAGGTACCTCACCTCGGCCGAGGACGGGATGATCCTGATGGAGGCGACGAGGCCGCCTTCTGAAATATAGGACTCTACCTTGTAGTCTTTATCCACACACAACAGGTTCGGATTCGGCCGCATAAAACTTTACACAAAGACACCCGTGCCGCCTTCGACAGATCCTTTCCGTCAGCCTGTCCGGACGGAGCGATGAATTTGCTTGACTGGCAGGACATGGTCCCGTACTTCTGTGTGGCGGGGAATGCATGAACATCAGCGACATAGATACCGTTGCAGTCAAAGGATTCCTCGATCCCGGAGAGGGAGAGAGGCTCTATCACCTCGCACGGGAAGCGAGCCTGCACGGTCCCGTCCTCGAGATCGGCGGCTATTGCGGCAGGTCCACCCTCTATCTTGGTCTCGGATGCAGGGAGAACAGGGGTATCCTCTACTCCATCGACCACCACCGCGGCTCGGAGGAGCAGCAGCCGGGGCAGGAGTACTTCGACCCTGACCTCTTCGATGAGAGGGAAGGCAAGGTAGACACCTTCCGTTTCTTCCGCAGGGCAGTGGAGCAGGCAGGGCTCACGGACACCGTGGTACCCATCGTGGCGGCCTCCGAGGTCGCGGTGCGCAGGTGGTCAACTCCGCTGGCCATGCTCTTCATCGATGGCGGGCATACGTACCCGGACGCCTTTGCGGACTACATATCCTGGTCCGTTTTCCTCATGCCGGGGGGTATCCTGGCCATCCACGACATCTTCCCGGATGCGAGCCTGGGCGGCCAGGCACCGCATTACATCTACAAGCTTGCAACCGCATCGGGACTCTACGAGGAGCTGCCCATGGTGAAGACCCTGGGTGTGCTCAGGAGAAGAGGACCTGCCGATATCCCGGCCGAGCTCTACTCAAGACGCGATTGGTAGGACGTCCACGGCCCTGTTGTGGGTCCAGTAGTAGTGATAATGACCGTCCACAAGTCTGTGCCTGAGATAGCCGGCATCGAAGAACCCCTGCAGAACGGTATGGGTGAAGGTGGAATCCGTACCCGTACGTGCCGCCACTGAATCCGACAGGATCCGGAGGGGATCCGTGCCGTCCTGCTTCGGCTCCACGCATTCCTCGACGAGGTCTTCGGAGAGGATGCGGAACACGAGCCTGAGCCTCCGATTTCCCTCCACCTGGAGATATTCCCGGTCTGTACAGGTACCTTCCCGGACATGCTGCTCGACTTCTTTCCAGATCTTTTCGTTGATCTTGTCGTACTCCGCCACAAAGGAGGTCATGTCCTCCGGAGAGAGCTGCGATGTCCGTACGATGGGAGAGTTGGCATCGTACCTCCTCCAGTCATGGGTGAGGATCTCGATGTCGTAGTTGCTGAGTTCTTCCTGCACCGTCGTCCCGGGGAAGGGGGCGAAGAAGTGGTAGCCGTAGGCGATGTCGAGCTCTTCGGCGAACTCCCGAGTCTGCCTCAGTGTCTCCTTCGTCTCGCCCGGCAGGCCCACCATGAAGGAGGCGTGAGGCAGTATGTCCGCCTCCTTGCACCAGGCGACCGCATTCCTGGCCTGATCCAGGGTAATACCCTTGCGGATCCTTTTCAACATCTCGGGGTTGCCCGACTCGATGCCGAAGCTCACGCAGTCGCAACCGGCCTCGCGCATGATCCTGAGGGTCTCAAGGTCCACGGTATTGACCCGTGCGAACGCGGTCCAGCTGAAGTGAACACCCCGTTGTCCGATCTCTTCACATACCGCCCTGACCCTGGCTTTGTTGGCCGTGAACAGGTCGTCCGCCACATTGATCCGGATGAATCCCAGGGAGAGGATGTGCTCGATCTCGTCCACCACCAGCTTGGGGTTCCTGAACCGGCCCTTGAAGCCCACCATGCGTCTGCCCAGGCAGAAGATACACTTGTTCGGGCATCCCCGGCTCGTGATGATGCTCACCGGATAGCCGAGCGCCAGGTAGCGGGAGATGGGCAGCAGATGCCGGGCGGGCAGGGGCAGGGAGTCCAGGTCATGGATGAGTTCCCGGGGCTCGGTGATGACGATGCCCCCGTCATCCCGGAAGGCGATGCCCTGTATGCCGCGCCATGCCTTCCGGTCGTCCAGCACGGGTATGAGCTCCTGCAGGGTCTGCTCTCCTTCTCCCTTGATGATGAGGTCCAGTTCCGGACAGGACCTGAAGGTCCCCTCGATGTCGAAGGATACGTGAGGTCCCCCCATCATGGTGATGACCGAGGGGCGCAGCCGCCTGGCATCCTTGATGATGCGCTCCGCCTCATAGTAGTTCATGGTGACCGAACCGGCGCCGACCACGTCGGGCTTGAACGTGTCCAGGATTGCCTCGAGCTTCTCCGGGGAGTACTTGCTCACGATGAAGTCGAAGATGCGGACCGTTGCACCCGCCGCCTCGCAGGCCGCTGCGGCGTACGTCAGGCCCAGAGGGGGAGACGGTGCCTCTTCCAGGGGATAGGGGGTTGCGATGAATGCGATTCTCATGGTTGTTCTTTTAGTCACCTTGTCGTGGAAGGATCATGGACCTCAGCCAGCCCAGCAGGGTATTGCCGCCAAGCATGTCCCTGTCTATGCTGATGATCTCGGCCTCGAGTTTGGCGGGATCGGCGAACCACTCCGCCCGGGTCCTCATGGGTTCGTCAGGATCGAGCTTGCGGATGATCTTGGCCGGATTGCCGACGGCGACCACATCGGCCGGGATGTCCTTGGTCACTACCGAGCCTGCGCCGATGATGCTGTTGTCGCCGATGGAGACCCCCTTGCAGATGATGGAGCTGTCGCCGAGCCAGACATTGTCGCCGATCACCACCGGTTCGCTTCCGCCGATGTAATCGACCCTGTCATAGATCCCGTGCCAGTCGGAGTCGGTGATGTAGACGCTGCTCGCCATCATGCAGCTGTCGCCGAGCGTGATGCCCGAGGCGGCACTCATGCGCACTCCCGGACAGATGAGGCTGTACTTGCCGATGCTGATGAATCCGTCGCCTTCGTTCCTGCCCCAGACCGTGAGGCGGACCCTGTGGTCGGGTGTGGTGATGACGTTGGCGAAGTCACCCAGGTCGACGGGCCAGCCGAAGACCTGGACGTGCCAGGGCTTCATGAACGTACAACCGCGCCCGAGCGTGCGGAACTGGGGTCTGAGGAAGTGCTCGACGTACCACTCACGGAACCTGAGGTCGAGCCTTTTGAGGTAATATGGACGGAAATCCCTGCGCAAGCCTCAGACCCTCATATCCCTGCCGCGTCCGAATAGAACGCCTTCCTGATGCTGAACACGGGGTGGTGCTTCTTGAGGAAGCGGTACATGTGCGACTTGTCCCCCTGGCCCGCCTCCCAGAAGGAATGGTTGAAGAGCTGGAATGCCGGGGTGATGTGGTAGACGGCGTCGGTGGCCATCATCACGGCGGCATCCGTCCAGGTGTGCTTCTCCTCGGGCCAGATCACCATGTCCGGGAAGGTGAACCCGCACCAGTAGGTCCCGTCATCGTACTTCTTGTTCCCGATCCAGCCCAGGATGGTCTTGGCCTGGTGGTATTCGCCCATGGCGGCCAGTGTCAGGATGAGCTCGGAGGTCTCTGCGACGGTCACCCACGGATTGTCGGAGACGCAGCGGGCACCGAGCCCCTCCACCATGAATTTGTTCCATGACCTGTCGATCCGTTTCTTTGCCTCGGCACCCGTGACGGCGCCGCTGAGCACGGGGTAGAACCAGTCCATGGAATAGCGCGATTTGGTCCTGTCGAAGAGGTGGGGGCGGTACCTCAGTGCATCTCCCAGCCTCTGGAGGGCCTTCTGCCAGCGCGGCCTGCTCTCGCCGAGGAGCAGGGCCAGTACCAGCGCACACTTGAGGCTCATGAAGATGGAGCTGCAGCCGGTGAGCAGTGCCACCGGGTCCAGGAATCCATGGGGGTTCCGGGCCCAGTAGATCTCGCCGGCCGGGGCCTGGAGGTCCACCGCATAGTCGATGCCCGCACAGACGGTGGGCCAGATGTATTCAAGGAATGCCCGGTCGCGGGTGATGAGATAATGGTGGAACACCCCCACCGCGATATAGCTGGACATGTTGGATTCCTTGGTGAGGTCCTCGGGCACGCCGTCCCGATATGCCGAGTACCACGACCCGTCTTCGAGTTGGTTGGATGCGAGCCACTCGAAGGCCCTTCGAGCCTCTTCGTAGTACCCGCCGATGGTCAGCCCGATGGCCGCTTCCACATGGTCCCACGGGTCGGTCTTGCCGCCTTCGTGCCAAGGGATCTCCCCCGATTCCCGCTGCGTCCCCGCTATGGAGGAGGCAAGCCCGGCGATATCGATGGGAAGCACCAGACCTGACGGGGCGACATCATGTTCCATAGGAACCACCTTTCTTGCAATAGAGTACGACGCTCTTGGCAATGAGCGGGTTCAACAGCTTATCCAGGGTTCGTGTGAGCCTGGGCTTCTTCATGATGTCCCAGACGAGGAACTTGTGGTAGAGCCTTACGGGAAGCGCCTTGTCGTTCTTGTGGCCCACCATGCACTTGATCCACCAGTACGGGCTGTGCAGGGAGTGGGCCAGCCCCCTGTCGATACAGGTGGCTCCGGCATTCTCCAGGAGGCCTATGAGCTCCTTGGTGCGGTAGATCCTTATGTGGCCGCCCTCCTCGTTGTGGTAGTCCTCGGACAGGGCCCAGCATATGCGTTCCGGCAGGTATCTCGGTACACTCACCACGAGCGAGCTGCCGGGCTTGAGCACCCGGAGGATCTCACCCATGGCCTGCCGGTGATCCGGGATGTGCTCGAGCACCTCGGAGCAGATCACGATGTCGAAGGAGGCATCCTTGAAGGGCAGGCGGGTCACGTCGCTCACCATGACCAGCGATGCTCCGCCGCCGTCTTCCCCCTCCTTGCGCATGATCTTGGTGGTGTTGTGAGCCTTGAGCGCATCGTCCCTGTTCAGGTCGATGCCCACGACGCTCACTCCCCTGGAGCGGAAGGCTTCGCTGAGATGACGCCCGCCTCCGCAGCCGGCGTCGAGCACCTTGGATCCGGGCCTGAGGTCGAGCTTGCCGAAATCAACCGTGAGCATCAACGGCCTCCCGGTACCCGCCCGATAAACCCGCCTCAGGCCGGTTGACGGATCTCCCTGTCGTGTAGTGCTCTATGGCCTCCCGGTATACGTCCACCACCTGCGTGGCGGTGTTGTGCCAGGTGAAATACTTCTTCACGCGGTCATATCCCGCCTGTGCGAGTCGCTCGCATTTGTCCGGGTTGTCCAGGAGGTCGATGATGGCCGCCTCCAGCGACCCGGCATCACCCGGCGGCACCAGGACACCGGCCTCACCCACCACCTCGGGCAGGGCACCGCCCGTGGAGCTGATGACCGGAACCCTGCAGGCCATGGCTTCTCCCGCCGGAAGGCCGAAGCCCTCGTAGATGGAAGGCACCACGGCGATGGTGGTCCTGGCGTAATAACGGGCGAAGTCGTCGTCGTCGATCCTTCCCGTGAAGGTTACATAGTCCTGTGTGCCCAGGGACCGTACAAGCCTGTCGATATCCCCGTCCTTCTTGGGTGCCCCGATGACGGTCAGGCGTATGTCGCGTTTTTTCCGGATGGAATGGACGGCCTCGATGAGGAAACGCAGGCCTTTGAGCGGTGTGTCGGCGCTGTTGGTGACCATGAGGTGGTTGTCGAGCCTGCGTTCTCCGGGCAGGGGATGGAAGATGTCGGTATTGATGCCGTTGGCCACCACCCGGAACCGCTCCCCAGGTATGGAGAAGGCCCTGCTGATGTCGTGCCTGGATGCCTCGGAGACCGTGATGATGTGCGACAGCTTCCGGGACACCCGGCCCTGCATGCCCAGGAAGGAATACCACCTGCGCACCTTGAGCTTGCGCCAGAGCGGTCTGACGGATGCGATCTCCACGTCCCTGTCCACCGTTATGGGGTGGTGGATGGTAGCCACGGTGGGGATGCCCAGGGACTTTACGCCAAGGATGCCGTACCCGAGGCACTGGTTGTCGTGAACCACGTCGTAGCGGTGCAGGTTCTTCCGCATGAAATGGTAGTAGCGCATGCTGTTGGTGAACGGTTCCGGAAAGCCGCCGCTGGACACGCCGAGCCACTCGAGCATGTTGATGGGAGAGCTCAGCTCCCTGATGCTCGGCAGCCGGAAGAGGTCGTCAGGGTTGTAGAGATCGAGGCTCGGGATCCTGTGGAGCGGGATGTCCGTATCGATGATCGGATAGGGAGGGCCGGACACGACCTCGACGTTATGGCCGATGTCCTTGAGCGCCCTGCTGAGCCTCTTGATATACACACCCTGGCCGCCCGAAGTGGGCTTGCCCCGGTAGGTATAGAGGCAGATGTTGAGCGGCGAGTCCTTGATCCTTCTGCGCGCCCCTGGGGTAAAACACGCCTGTGTGGCATTCATTGATGACATGGCCCCGATATATCCTTTACTCGAGATATTATAGGCTTGAAGTCGCCTATGCCAGAGGTTCCCGGGCAAAAAGCTATCCTAGCAACTCTGGCATGTCAAGGCAAGGAAAATCCTTGTCATTCTGCCGATAGGAACAGGGTCTGAGAATAGTAGGCACCGTTGACGGCATCTGCAGGTGTGTTCATGGAAACGGGGCTTGCCGGAGGTGTTCGAAGGCGGGAACAGAGAGAGGGCACGAGGTATGGACAAAGCAGGAATGGTCCTGCCTCATGTACCGGCCTTCCCGGCCCTCTGGTCTACCTTCCGTTGAAGAAACGTTCCAGGAGCATTGTCCTGAGTTTGTCCACCGATTCAGGACTCACGCAGCAGGGCTGTTCGAACCTCTTCGAGAGCTTTATGGTGAGCGAGTAGGTCGTAAAGCAGACTCTGCACTTGTCACAGAACTGGAAATGTTCGTTGAGTTCGTCGATGATATCCTGGGAAAGGGTGTTTTCCAGGTAGTCCTGAAAGAGGGATGAACATATTATGCATTTCATACGCGATCTCCCTCGCCAATGGTGTACTTCCGGAAATAATCCGCGAGCACGTCCCTTAAGATGAGCCTGCCCCGATGGAGCCGTGACTTCACCGCCGGAACGCTCAGGCCCATGGTCTGAGCGATCTCTTCGTTGGAGAACCCTTCCACATCCTTCATGATGACCACGGTCCTCATGGCCTCGGGCAGGGAGTCGATGGAGCTCTGGAGGATCTTTCTGCTCTCCTCCGACAGGAGTATGTCGTCCGGCAGGGTGGACCAGTCGTATTCGTAATCGATGGCCGGTTCCTGGTCCACCTCTTCTTCGCTCACGGTCTGGTCGGTGAACTTCTTCTCCTTGCGCAGGAACCCGTACGAGGCGTTCGTGGTTACCCGGTAGAGCCAGGTGGAGAAAAATGCGTCGTTGGTCAGGGTATTGATCTTTGCGATCACGGTGAGGAACACGTCCTGCATGATCTCTTCGGCAGCCGATGCGTCGCGGGTGAGATGGTAGGCAAGGTTGTATACCTTGTTCGAATAACGCCTCACTATCTCCTCCATGGCGTTGGCATCGCCATTCTTCAGGTCCTTCACCAGGACGGCATCACTCAGCTGGTCCTTCTTTTTCTTACCCATTTAGATACCCGCCCTCTTCGGATGGATTCATGTCCTTCCAGGTCAGTATGAGATTCCGGGCCGCCCATACCTCATCGACCCGCTCCACGGGGACTCCCCTGGGGCCTCCGCTGATATCCTCGGGTGACTGGTTTGCCCTGGCGGCTATGGACAGCATGGCCTCGGCGAACCGTCTGAGTTCGCTCATGGGCTCGCTTTCGGTGGGCTCGATCATGATGGCCCCCTGAACGACCAGGGGGAAATACACGGTGGGCGGATGGAAGCCGTGCTCCATGAGGACCTTGGCGATGTCGATGGTGGTCACGCCGGTGGCCTTGAAGGCCCTGTCGCTCAGGACGAACTCGTGGAGCGTCGGCGTGGTGTACGGCAGGTCATAGACCGTTTTCAGTCTTGCCTTGAGGTAGTTCGCATTGAGACAGGCCCTCACCGCAGCGTCCCGAAGACCCTCCGGTCCGAGGCTCAGGCAGAATACGTAGGCCTTGAGCAGCACCGCGACGTTGCCCAGACAGGAATGGACCATGCCTATGCTCTCCGGGAAGTCGCCGCTCAGGGCGGGGGTTCCGGAGGCATCCCTGACGATTCTGGGTACGGGGAGATACGGCGCCAGGGCTTTCTTCACGAGCACCGGACCGCTGCCCGGGCCTCCGCCTCCGTGGGGGGCGCCGAAGGTCTTGTGCAGGTTGATGTGCATGCAGTCGACGCCCATGTCGCCGGGTCTCGCAATGCCCAAGACGGCGTTCAGATTGGCCCCGTCCATGTACAGGTATGACCCGTTCCCGTGGAGAAGCCGGGCGATCTCCAGGATCTCCTGCTCGAAGATACCCAGGGTATTGGGGTTGGTTATCATGAGGGCTGCTACATCGCCATCCAGGTGCTTCCTCAGCTCATCCGCCTTCAGGTAGCCTTCGGGGCCCGTGGGTATGTTCACTGCCGTAAACCCGGCAATGGCGCAGGAGGCGGGATTGGTGCCGTGGGCCGTGTCCGGGATGAGCACCTTCGTGCGGTCCCGACCGTCCCTCTTCAGCGCCTCCCTGATGACCAGCATGCCGGTAAGCTCACCGTGCGCTCCTGCAGCGGGCCACAGGCAGGAATCCTCCATGCCGCAGATCTCCTCGAGGGCCCCCTTGAGGTCCAGCAGCCAGCCGAGCACGGGCGCGAGCCCCGCCCGATCAGCCGGGTGGACGCCTGCGATGCGGGAGGCGAGTTCCTCACTGATCTTGGGGTTGTGCTTCATGGTGCACGACCCCAGGGGGTACATCCCCGCATCGATCCCGAAGTTGAGCCTGGAGAGCCGGGTGAAATGCCGCACCGTCTCCACCTCGGAGAGCTCGGGAAGGTCCGGCAGGGTGGAGGCGGCAGGGATGTCCCCGCACAGGCGCGCGTCGAAGGGCCCGGGTACGGCAAGTCCGTTCCTGCCTTCCCCTGAGACCTCCGCAAGCAGCGGCTCCCGGACCACGGGGAAGTTCGTTACAGCAGTTCCGTCAGACATCGGATATCCTCTGTCGTGTTCATCTCGGTCACGTTCATGAGCAGGCCGCCGCCAAGCTCCGGATAGTCCTCATCGAGGGGTATGCCTGCCACGATCCCCCGTTCCCCCAGTTTCCGGATGAGGCCACCGTCCATCCGCACCACGAATTCATGGAACATCGGTGCGTCGAAGAACGGATCCACACCTTTGTCCTTCAGTGCGGCCGCCAGGCTCCTCGCGCCGGCCGCGCACTGGACCGCCACGCCACGCAGCCCCCTGGGGCCCAGTGCGCCGAGGTATATGGCCGCCCGCAGGGCGCACAGGCCCTCGTTGGTGCAGATGTTCGAGGTGGCCTTCTCCCTGCGGATGTGCTGCTCGCGGGTGGACAGCGTGAGGCAGAAGGCCCTGTTCCCCGCATGATCCCGGGAGAGCCCCACCACCCTGCCGGGCATGCGCCGGAGGTGAGCCTTCTTCACGCAGAAGAACCCCAGGAGCGGTCCCCCGGCATTGGCCGGATTTCCGAACGACTGGGCCTCGCCGGCCACCACGTCGCACCCGAAGGACCCGGGGGGATCGAGCAGCCCCAGGGAAACCGCATCGGTCACCACGACGCCCCAGAACCCCGCACGCGCTGAAATCCGGGAGATCCCGTGCAGGTCTTCGATGACCCCGAAGTAGTTGGGCTGCTGGATGAACAGGGCGGCATCTTGGCTCACAAGGTCTTCGAGCGTCTGCATGTCCACCCTGCCCGAGGAGGGATCGAACGGCGCCTCCACGATCTCGATGCCGGGGCTGTTCCGGAAATAGGTCCGCAGGACGGCACGGTATGCGGGATTGGTGGACCGGGTGACGATGATGCGCCTGATCGGTTTTGCCCTCGCAGCCATGAGGGCGGCCTCGGCAAAGGCCGTGGCGCCGTCGTACATGGAGGCGTTCGAGGCGTCCATGCCGGTGAGCGCGGCCATCATGCTCTGGAACTCAAAGGTGGCCTGGAGTGTCCCCTGGCTGATCTCCGGCTGGTAGGGAGTGTATGCGGTGAGGAACTCCTGGCGGGTTGCCAGGGCGTCCACAAGGGCCGGTATGTAGTGGCGGTATATCCCGCCGCCGGCGAACACCACCCGTGAAGGGGGTGCATCGAATCTCCTCCGCAGCTCGAGCTCATCGAACGGTCCGTCCACCTTGAGGATGCCCTTGAACAGTGCCCGCTCGGGTATGGCGGCAAAGAGCCGCCCGGCATCCTGGATGCCGATGGTCTCGAGGAGCTCCTCCCGGTCGGACCTGCTGGTGGGGAGAAAGGGCATCTACTTCGCCTCTTTCGCCAGGTATTCCCCGTAGGCCCGGGCATCCATCAGGAGATCGATCTCCTCCATGGACGCCCCGTGGATGACGACCATCC
>DAITOA010000009.1:30112-89888 GCA_036834365.1 Thermodesulfobacteriota bacterium
GCATCCATCAGGAGATCGATCTCCTCCATGGACGCCCCGTGGATGACGACCATCCAGCCCCTGCCGTAGCAGTCCTGGTTCACGAGCTCGGGACCCGGGTCCAGGTCGGGGTTCACCTCGGTGATGGTGCCCGATACCGGTGCATAGACATCGGAGACGGCCTTCACCGACTCCACGGTTCCCACCGGGTCGCCCTTGTGGACGGCTGTTCCCTCGGCCTTGAGATCCACGAAGACCACATCCCCCAGCTCGTGCTGGGCATAGTCCGTGATGCCGATGCGGACCGATGCATCCTCGACCTTGACCCACTCATGGTCTTTCGTATAGCGCAAGTCTTCCGGTATGTTCATGTCATGCCCTCGCATCCATCATGATTTCACGCCTGCAGGGTCCCGCTCACAAAGGGCGGCTTTGTCACGAGAGACCGCAGGTTCTTCTCCCTGACTTCGATGAAGAGCTCCTCCCCCTCACGGATCGACGATTCCACGTACCCCAGCGCAATCCCCCTGCCGTTCACCGGCGAGATGCTCCCGGAGGTCACCGTGCCCACCTCGCGGCCGTCCTTGAGGCACCGACAGTGCTCCCGGGGGATGCCGCGGTCGAGCACCTCGATGCCCACGAGCCTCCGGGCAATGCCATGCCGCCGCTGGTCGAGCAATGCGTCCCTGCCGATGAAGCCCGGCTTGCCGAGGTCCACGGCAAAGTCCAGCCCTGCCTCGAGCGGTGTCGTGGCCTCGTTGATGTCATTGCCGTGCAGGGGATAGCCCATCTCGAGCCGCAGCGTGTCCCGTGCCCCCAGCCCGCACGGGGCGGCCCCAAGGTTGAGGAATGCCCGCCACAGAGCAGGGGCCGCCTCGGGGGACAAGAAGATCTCAACCCCGCCTGCGCCGGTGTAACCCGTCCTCGATACGATGAGCTCCCCATGGTGCGGGGTCTGAAGGACGGTGACATGGAAGCTTCTCAGCCGTGAGAGTTCGAAGCCGAGGCACTCCTTGAGGATCTCCCCCGATGCGGGGCCTTGGAGCGCCAGCATGGCATACGCATCGCTCCTGTCCTCCACGAGGGCGCCCTCGCTGTTCCGGGAGGCCATCCAGGCGTAGTCCCTGTCCTTGTTGGAAGAGTTCACGCAGAGCAGGTACAGTGCGTTCTCCTGCAGGCAGGAGACGATGAGGTCGTCGATGATGCCGCCGCTTTCGTTGAGCAGGAAGGTGTAGAGGGCCTGACCCTGCCTCATGGCGGGTATGTCTCGGGTGAGGACACGATCGAGATAGGCCGCCCCGAGCGGTCCTTTCACCACGATCTCGCCCATGTGGCTCACGTCGAACAGGCCCGCATGCCTCCTGGTGGCCAGGTGCTCCTCCCTGATGCCTGCATACCAGACCGGCATGTCCCATCCATGGAAGTCGACGATTCTGGCTTTCAGCTTTTCATGCTCGTGGAAAAGGGGGGTTCTCATGAAAACCTCTCTTAAACATTCCATCACCAAAAAGGTGAACGCTCCCTCTTTAGCATGCACAGGGGCAAGGTGCAACAGGGGAGAGGGGGTCTCATGACCAGGCCTACGCCATACCTCAGCGCTTCGGTGCGAAGCGTGCAGGCCGGGGAAAAGACGTGCACCCGAGGGGCCTATTTCACATGGTTCCGTGCCGCCCGCAGGGTGTTGTCCAGGAGCATGGTGACGGTCATGAGGCCGACGCCCCCGGGCACGGGCGTGATGAGGGAGGCCCGCTCCGATGCCTCGGCGAACTGCACGTCCCCTTTGAGCCCCGCGTCCGTCCGGTTCATGCCCACATCGATGACCACGGCGCCTTCCCTGATCCAGTCGCCCCTGACGAATTCGGCCTGGCCGATGGCAGCCACCACCACGTCCGCCGACGCCACCTTCCCCGGGAGGTCGAGGGTGCGGGAATGACAGATCGTCACGGTGGCGTGCTCCATCATGAGCAGCACGGCGACGGGTTTGCCCACGAGGTTGCTCCGGCCGATCACCGTGACGTTCCTGCCCTTGAGCGCCACGCCGTACTCCCGGAGCATGTACATGATCCCCGACGGCGTGCAGGGCACCAGCGTCGGCATCCCCGAGAGCAGGCGTCCCAGGTTGTAGGGGTGCAGCCCGTCCACGTCCTTTCCCGGGTCGATGGCGAGCTGGATCTCCTGGGCGTCGAGGTGGGGCGGCACGGGAAACTGCACCAGGATGCCGTCCACCTCGGGGTCGCCGTTGAGTTTCCCGATCAGGTCCAGCAGTTCCTCCCTGCCGGTGCCCGCATCGAGGTGGTGATCGAAGGACTTGAGCCCTGCGGCCTCGCAGGCCGTCTTCTTGTTCCTCACATAGATGGCGGACGCCGGGTCCTCGCCCACCAGCACCACCGCCAGGCCCGGTTGCCTGCCGTACTGCCGGGTGAATGCCGCTGCCTCCTCCGCGATGACCGCGCGTTTCTTTCGTGAGAGTTCCTTGCCGTCGATGATGGTTGCCACAAAAACCTCCTGAAGTATGGAATCAGCCTCGGTACACCCACTTGACCATGAGCGGCCTGCAGTTCACCGCATCGGTCTTGGGCAGCACCATCTCCGTATCCACCCCGAGCCATGCGTAGTCGGGCCGGAGGATCCTCAGCTTTCCGTCGGCCGGAGGCGTGCCCCACTCGGTGTGCTCGTACCTTACGAGAAGCATGACATCGAAGGCGTTCTCCGATTCCCCGAGGACGTACCCCTGGCGGAAGCCGGACTCCGTGATGCCGTGTCCCTCGATGACGGACTTCGCATGCTGCTTTTCCAGTTGGACGACGGCATACCTGCCGATGCCCTTTTCCGAATAGCTGGTCAGGGTCTTGGTCTCGGCGCTGGACACGTAGACCGTGGAAAGGTACGGGATGTTCTTGAGATACTGTGCCGCGATGAGGGCGGCCGATCTGCGGCCGCCTGCACCCTGGTGGTGGCACCCGTAGTATTCGAAGAGCTTCTGCTGGAGGAGCTCGGCATACCGGTCGCCCTTCTCGTAGAGATTCTTCGAGATGTACCGGAGCTCCCTGGCCAGGCTCTCGGCCGCTTCAGCGATGGGCCAGTCGATCTTCACGTGGAAGTGGGTGAGGCAGTACCGGTTCTCCTTCCTGTAGCGGTTGTCGCGCTGGATGAGCAGGCAGTAGTCCACGTCCAGAAGCTGTTCCAAGAGCTCGAAGAAGGAATCCCGCTCGAAGAAGCGGGCCGTCGTGTAGAAGGACCGCTGGAGCTTGATGTCCGGGATCAGCTGGAGGTTGTCCTTTCTCACCCTGTTGGAATCCGAGAACCGTATGTACTTCTGGTGGACCTCGTCGATGGAGTCCTCGCAGAAGATGATGAAGAAAGGCTGCGCCACGAAGGAGTCCTTGGTGAACTCCTTCTTCTTGGGTTTCAGGTCGCCCGGCTCCACGTACGGGTAGGGCATGTCCTTGACGCGGCAGAGCCGGTACGGCGCCTCAAGGGCAATGGAGATGATCCTGTGTTCGAGCTGATCCCTCAGGTACACGTAGATGGACCTTCTGATCTTCTCCGTATGGCCCAGTTCGAACCGCGATTTCTTTTCCATGGGCGCTCCCTGCATCACCGGCCGGACACATGTATGGGCCGAAGCAGTGCGTAAGCCGGGTTCTGTATCCCGAACCGGAAAAACCGGCCCGGGCGGTAATCATTCATCTAGGGCCACGGTTGCCCGAGGCCTCCAGCGACCTACCCGGGGGCGGGACGGGCAGCCCTTGAAGCCCCCCTATTGGTCTTGCTCCGGGTGGGGTTTACCGAGCTTCCCCGGTCACCCGGGGAACTGGTGAGCTCTTACCTCGCCGTTTCACCCTTACTGCCGCTTTGGGCAGCGGTTTGTTTTCTGTGGCACTTTCCCTGGGGTCACCCCCGGTCGCCGTTAGCGACCACCCTTGCCCTGTGGAGCCCGGACTTTCCTCTCGCGCGGTGAAAAGCGCCAGCGATTACCTGCACTCCTTCAGCCCAAATTCCAGATGTACAAAAGTTGCCGGTTGAATTCAAGCAGGAAATGGGTTTTGTCGTGCCTTCTGCGCGAGCCTGTCCGGATTGCCCGGGCCCTTTGGCTGGCAGCAGGGTGAGGGGGATACAAGTTCTTTCCGTTACACTTCATTTGTCTATGGGCATTCTCCGATGTATAATACAGGACATGGGAAAAGCTCTGAAAAACACAGGCAGAAAACGGGTGCACCAAGGGGATGAATTCCTCAATGCATACCGTCACGGATTTATCCGCACCGCTGCGTGCATACCCGCGCTCAAGGTCGCGGATCCCGGATACAATGCCGCAGGTACCATCGAGCTCGCCCGAAGTGCGTACGAACGGCACTGCGTGCTGGCCGTGTTCCCTGAGCTGGGGCTCTCCGGCTACACCGGCGAGGACCTCTTCTTCCAGGACGCCCTGCAGCTCTCCGTGCTCGATGCCCTGAACGAGGTCAGGAAGGCCACTGCAGGGCTCGACATGCTCGTGGTGGTCGGGGCCCCGCTGAAGGTCGTGGACGCCCTGTTCAACTGCGGGGTGGTCATGCACAGGGGGATTGTCCTGGGGATCGCGGTGAAGAGCTTTCTCCCCAACTACCGTGAGTTCTACGAACGCAGGCAGTTCCGGCCCGCCGGGGACCTCACGGCCGACCGCATGGACCTCTGCGGGCAGAAAGACGTCCCCGTCGGGGCCGACCTGATCTTCGAGGCCGAGGGTATAGAGGATTTCAGGCTCTTCGTGGAGATCTGCGAGGACCTCTGGACCCCAATACCGCCGTCCAGCCACGCCGCCCTGGCCGGCGCCACGGTCATGGCCAACCTGTCGGCGTCCAACATCACCACCGGCAAGGACGAGTACCGGCACGACCTCGTGTCCAACCAGTCGGCACGGTGCATCTCGGCCTATCTCTACACCGCCGCCGGGCCAGGCGAGTCCACCACGGACCTCGCATGGGACGGGCATGCCGTCGTCTACGAGAACGGAATCCTCCTGGCCGAATCGAAGCGGTTCTCCTGGGACCCCCAGGTGATCCTGGCGGACATCGACCTTCAGCGCCTGGCCAAGGACCGCATGATTATGACGAGCTTCACCGACAGCAGGGCGGATCATGGTCCGGCGCGGACCTTCAGGAGGATCAGGTTCCCCCTGGCGGTGCCGGCGGGGAGGGTACTGCCCGTGCGCGAGATCGCGCGGTTTCCCTATGTCCCCTCGGATCCGACGGTGCGGGAGAAGCGGTGCTACGAGGTCTACAATATCCAGGTGCAGGGACTGGCCAAGAGGATGAAGGCCACAGGGCTCGAGAACCTCGTCATCGGTGTGTCCGGCGGGCTCGACTCCACCCACGCGCTGACCGTATGCGCAAGGACGGTGGACACCCTGGGACTGCCCCGCACCAACATCAAGGCGTATACGCTGCCCGGGTTCGCTACCTCGGACAAGACCTATGCCAATGCGGTGGCCCTCATGAAGGCGCTGGGCGTCGAGGCTTCCGAGATCGACATCAGGCCCGGCTGCACCCGAATGATGGAGGATATCGGGCACCCCTACAGCACCGGCAGGGAGCTCTACGACGTGACCTTCGAGAACGTCCAGGCGGGGCAGAGGACCTCGGTCCTCTTCCGCATCGCCAACATGCGACACGGGCTGGTGGTGGGCACCGGGGACCTGAGCGAGCTGGCACTGGGCTGGTGCACCTACGGCGTGGGAGATCACATGTCCCATTACAGCGTGAATGCCAGCGTGCCCAAGACGCTCATCCAGTATATCATCCGCTGGGTGGCCGCCGAGAGGATCTTCGGGCGGAAGGTCTCCGTCTGCCTGGAGGATATCCTGGACACCGAGATCAGCCCCGAGCTCGTCCCGGGGACTACGAACGGGCAGCCGGCCCAGAGCACCGAGGCGGTGGTCGGCCCCTACGAGCTCCAGGATTTCAATACATTCTACATAAGCCGTTACGGGTTTCGCCCCTCCAAGGTTGCTTTCCTCGCCTGGTGCGCCTGGCACGACATCACCTCGGGCGCGTGGCCCGATATCCCTCCGGAGAAGCGGCACCAGTATACCCTGGCGGAGATACGGCACTGGCTCGGGGTGTTCGTCCACCGGTTCTTCAAGATCAGCCAGTACAAGCGCTCCTGCATCCCGAACGCCCCCAAGGTGGGATCGGGCGGATCGCTCTCGCCGCGGGGAGATTACCGGGCCCCCAGCGACGGCGAGGAAACCCCATGGATACAGGACCTGGAGGGTATTCCGGATGATGTATGAAGACAGGAGGCACCATGGATTCTAAGGAGAGGAACGGCAAGGGCCACCCCGTAGACGGTATTCTCAGGCAGGCGGACGAGCTCAAGGCCTATTTCGAAAAGAACGGGTACGAGCCCCTCGAACAGCTCGTGGTCTTCCTCGACACCCTCAAGGACGCCATCGTGTCGTTGACCAACGCCGACCTGGTACGGTCCGCCGATCTCCTCCAGCGGCTCAAGGCCATCACCACGGACGATCTCTTCCGGAGTATCGGAGAGCTGACCCGCGAGCTGCACGAATCCATCAAGGACATCCAGCTGTTCCTGGAGCCCATCCTGACGAACATCACCGAGGAGGATATCCAGGGCCTCTCCAGCAAGCTCACCCATGTATCCACCCTGGTGAAGGACACCTCGGAAAAGACGCTGGACCTGCTCTTTGCGAGGCAGGAGAAGGCCGTGGCGGACAACGCGGTCTACGGCATCATCGCCCGGCATATCATGGCCGACGAGAAGAAGGAGGCCCTCAAGCAGCTCAAGCTCCTCAAGGATCACAACCATGAGCTCGTCAACGAGCTCATGCGTATCAGCGAGCTTCAGATCCATGCGGACCTGGTGGACCAGATCGTCAAAAAGGTGTGCAGGGTGGTGGAGAATATGGAGCTCCGACTGGTTGACCTCATCAGGAGATATTCCCGGGGAGTGGGCATCGTCCGGATCGAGCCCGGAAAGAGGGACGGTACCAAGATCCACGGGCCCGTCATACCCGGCCAGGGCGTGGGCGTGGCCACTTCGCAGGACGATGTGGACGGTCTCCTGAAATCACTGGGCCTCTGAGCCCGCCTGCCGTTGAAGGGGCATGAGACCCACCTTCCTAGCGCGGCTCGTGAACGGTCCCCTCTTCGATCCCGTTGTCTTCGTGCGCCTCCTCAACCTCAGGAGCGCCGTCCTCTTCGACTGCGGCCGCATGCAGGGACTGTCCAACCGGGAAATCCTCTCCCTGGAATCCGTCTTCATCAGCCATGCGCACATGGACCATTTCATGGGGTTCGACCAGGTGCTCAGGACCATTCTCCACAGGGAAAGGCCGCTGCATGTGTACGGCCCGGAGGGGATGCGGGACAGGGTTGCCGCCAGGCTCGGGTCGTACACCTGGAACCTCACCCAAGGGTATCCCCTGGAGCTCTTCATCCATGAGATCAGGGAGCATGAGACCATCGTGTGTTCCGCTCCGGCCCGTGATGGGTTCAGGCCCTCGGAGCCGCGGTCGACCCCTCGGCCGGGGCCGACCATCGCCGAGTGTAGCCGGTACCATGTGGACAGCGTCATCCTCGATCACCAGGTGCCCTGTCTGTGTTTTGTGCTCAAGGAACCGTTCCATATCAACATGAGGGCCGAAGCGCTTGCCCGGGGAGGATATCGCAGAGGTCCCTGGATCGGCGAGTTCAAGGGGAAGATCCTGGCCGGGTGCATGGACGAGGTCATCGAGGTGCCCATGTCATCCGGGACAAGGGAAAGAAACGTGGCCGAGCTCATGCAGGAACTGGTGGTCCCTTCCCCGGGACAGAAGATAGCCTACGTCACCGATGTCAGGGCGTCGGCGGAGAACATCGAGCGGATCGAGAGCATCGCCGCCGGGGCGGACATCCTGTTCATCGAGGCGTACTACCTGAGCGAACGCGAGGGTGAGGCCTTCGCCAAGGCGCATCTGAGCGCCCGGCAGGCCGGTATGGTGGCCCGCATCATAAGGGCGGGCAGGGTCGTCCCCATGCATGTCTCACCCCGTTACCATGAAAGGCTGGGGGAGGTGACCGGCGAGCTGGAGGGTGCGCGGACATCTTCGGTGGTGATGTCCATGGGGTAACGAGACCGCGGATACCCCCTCAGGGCGGTCGTTGATCTCGAAGCGGTCTTTCATGTATAGGGAATGCAGGAGATTTCAGTGAGATGAAGCTGATCGAGACGAAACTGGCCGATGCGTATGTCGTTGAATCCGTCCTCCATCGGGACGACAGGGGCTCCTTCCTGGAGATCTACAGCGCCGGCGCTTTTACCGGGCTGGGGCTGGATGTCGGGTTCGTGCAGGACAACTGCTCCCATTCAAGGGACAAGGGCGTCATCCGGGGCCTGCATTTCCAGCAGGATCCCTTCGCCCAGGCAAAGCTTGTATGGACCCTGACCGGATCGGTCTACGACGTGATCGTCGATCTGAGGAAGGACTCCCGGACCTTCAAGCGGTGGGAAGCCTTCATACTCACGGCCGATAAGCCCAGCCTGCTCTTCGTCCCCCGGGGCTTCGCCCATGGGTTCTGCACCCTGGAGCCGGACACGAGGGTATTCTACAAAGTGGATGCACCCTACGCTCCCCGGGCCGAAGGGGGCATCCGGTGGGACGACCCTGATCTCTCCATACCCTGGCCCGAGGAAAACCCCATCCTTTCAGACAAGGACTCCCGGCTCCCGTTCCTGAAGGATCTGTGATCGTATCCAGGAGTTCGTGAGTCCGGATGCCGGGCCGCGGAAGCACTGTCTTGACTTCCCCCGGCAATAGATGTTTATTCGCGCTATGTTCCTGATCGTTACAGGCGGAGAGCCGCCCAGCCGGGGATTGCTCTTGGCGAAGGCATCCGATGCGGCATGGATCGTCGCTGCCGACAGAGGAGCGGGGTATTGCCTTGACGCGGGCATCACGCCCCATCTCGTGGTCGGCGACATGGACTCCCTGGACGATGGTGCATACCGGAGGCTTGCCGCCTCGGGGGTGGAGATCATGCAGTTCGACACCCGCAAGGACCGGACGGATACCGAGATCGCCCTAGACGAAGCCGTCGGACGCGGGGCCCGGCACGTCGAGATCCTGGGCGCCACGGGGGACCGTCTCGACCATACCCTGGCCAATGTGCACCTGCTGTATGCAGCGTTACGGCACGGTGTCTCGGCACACATCGTCACCGACTCCCAGCAGGTGTTCCTCGTGGACTCCCGGGCCGTCCTGGAGCACTGTCAGGGATGTACGGTCTCATTCCTGCCGCTCACCGGAGAGGTGAGGGGAGTCGTGCTCGAAGGATTCGCCTATGAGCTTTCAGACGCCACCATGGAGATCGGGAGACCGTGCGGCGTTAGCAACGTCGTCAGAGACCCCCGGGCCGGGATCACGGTGCGTGAGGGTGTCCTCCTTGCCGTACTGTTTGTTGACGCATACAGGGAGGAAGCTCGGGTAGTGACAGGGGCCGAGGTTGATGCTATCGTTGACCACGAAGAATGAACCGCCCCCAGGCGATTGGGGGTAAGGAGGAGAACTTGAAGAAGTGCGCTTCATGCTTGCTGGCAGTGTTTATCTTGATGGTCGGATGTTCGGAGTCAGGTGTGTCGGTGCCCGGGACGGGCGGCGGCAAGGACGTGGTGGCCAAGGTGGGCGACAAGGCCATCTATGACAAGCAGGTGGAGCAGTTCCTCGGAAACCTACCCCCGCAGGTGAGCAGCAGATACGGCCCTGAGCGCATCCGTAGGGAGATCGTCGACGGATTCGTCAGCATGGAGATGCTGGCATGGGAAGCGAGGAGACGCGGGATCGACAAGCGGGAAGATGTAAAGCTCAGACTCGAGATGCTCGCCGATCAGACCCTTGCAAGGGAGATCGAGGAAGAGCTGAAGAAGGGGATTACGGTCGACGATGCCGAGATCAAGAAATATTACGATGAGCACAAGGAGCGGTACGGCAGCAACCCCAGGATCCATGCCAAGCAGATAACCGTGCCCACGGAGGAAGAGGCCAAGACGGTACTCGCCAAGATCAAGAAGGGTGAAGATTTTGCGGCGCTGGCCCAGAAATATTCCAAGGATGAGTACGCCGAAAAGGGCGGCAACATCGGTGTCGTCAGGCCGGGCAAGCTCCCGCCGGAACTGGACAAGGTCGTTTTCTCCCTGAAGGAAGGGGAGGTCGGCCCGGTGGTGAAGACGGAGCAGGGGTACGTCATCATCCAGGCGGACAAGGTTTCGAAATCCGCAGAAAAGCCCTATGAGCAGGTAAAGAAGTCCATCGAGAGGGTCATAATGCGGGAAAAGCTCAACAAGGCGGTGGGAGACCTCAAGGCCGAGATCAGAAAGAAGGCAAAGGTGGAGGTCAACGAGGAATATTTTGCCAAGTATGAGGGAAAGGGTAAGCAGCCGGACATTGAGGTTCCAGATGCCGGTAAGGCAGAACCCGAAGGGGATGTGCACGAGTAAACCATGAGGGAGGGGAGATCCCGTGGCACTCTATAGCTGGACCGGGTATTCGGAGAAGGGAAAGGCCTCCTCCGGCATGATCGATGCCGTCTCCCTGCGGGAGGCGAAGCTCAAGCTCAGGTCCCAGGGTCTGTTCGTCAGCACCATTGCCGAGGAAGAGCACGGACTGGCTCACCCCCTGAGGGATATCACCGTCAGGGGGCTCCTGGGCAGGGTGCGGATGGAGGACCTGGCGGTCACCACCCGCCAGCTCTCCACCCTCGTGGGGGCGTCGATCCCCCTGGTCGATGCACTGAATGCGCTCTATGAGCAGACCGATTCCCCCCCCATGAAGAAGACCATTGCCCAGGTGAGGGACTCGGTGAACGAAGGATTGTCTTTTGCAGATGCCCTGGCGCAGCACAAGAGGGTTTACCCTGATCTCTACGTGAACATGGTGCGCTCCGGGGAGGCGAGCGGGGCTCTGGATGTGGTCCTGCTCAGGCTCGCCGAGTTTCTTGAGGGCCAGCACCGGCTCCGCTCGAAGGTGGGGGCCGCCCTGCTTTACCCTGCAGTCCTGCTGATCATATCGATCCTTGTGCTCATGTATCTCCTTACCGCTGTGGTGCCCAAGGTCGTGGGGATGTTCGAGAGCATGAACCAGGTCCTGCCGGTGCCCACCAGGGTGCTCATCTCGCTGAGCACCTTTCTCTCGGCCACCTGGTGGATGATTGCCATTGCCGTGGTAGTGGCCGTCGTACTGGTGACCAGGTGGAGAAAGACGGACAAGGGATCGCTCAGGTTCGACCAGTTCCGGCTGAGCTTCCCCGTATACGGTGCCGTATACAGGAAGGTCTCCGTTGCCAGGTTCGCCCGGACCCTGGGTACCCTGCTGGCCTCCGGCGTCCCGATTATCGAGTCGCTGCGCATCGTCAAGACCGTGGTCCAGAACAGGATCATGGAGAGCGCCATAGA
Source organism: Thermodesulfobacteriota bacterium (assembly GCA_036834365.1). Classification (GTDB taxonomy): domain Bacteria; phylum Desulfobacterota; class Desulfomonilia; order UBA1062; family UBA1062; genus MWEI01. Next base: position 41,522 of record DAITOA010000009.1, read on the forward strand.
GAACTCCATAACCGAGGTCATGGACGGTTCCAGCCTCGCTGCACCGCTCAAGAAGTCCGGGGTCTTCCCGCCCATCCTCGTCCACATGATCAGTGTGGGGGAGAAGAGCGGCAGCCTGGAGGAAATGCTCACCAAGGCGGCAGACTCCTATGAGGGGGATGTGGAGACCACGGTGGCGGGCCTTACGTCCATTCTCGAACCCATCATGATCGTCATCATGGGAGGCATCGTGGGCTTTGTCGTCATCTCCATCCTTATGCCCATGCTGGAGATGAGCACCATCGTACGATAGAAATCAAGAGGTGAGACACTATGAATAGAAAGGGATTCACGCTTATCGAACTCCTGGTGGTTATCGTCATCCTGAGCATCCTGGCGACCTTCGTGGGGATCAGGATCATGAGCAAACCCGAGGAGGCACGCCGGACTCAGGCCCAGATCCAGATCCAGGCCCTGGAGAATGCCCTCAAGATGTACAAGCTCGACACCGGCGAGTATCCCTCGACCGAGCAGGGGCTGAACGCCCTCGTGGAGAAGCCTACCACCGGTACGGTACCCAGAAACTGGAGGGAAGGGGGTTACCTGGAGAAGTCCAAGGTGCCGAAGGACCCATGGAAGAACGATTATGTCTATCTGTATCCAGGCGTGCAGAACCCGAACAGCTTCGACCTGTTCTCCTATGGCGCCGACGGACAGCCGGGCGGTGAGGGAGATGATGCCGACGTCGGGAACTGGGATACCGAGGATCAAGGGGCGCAATCTGGGAACAAATAGCAAGGGATTCACGCTCATCGAGCTGATGATCGTCATCGTGATCGTCGGCATCACCCTGGGCTATATCGGGCCCCGCATCTTCAGCGGGATCTTTGCCTCAGACATGGATCAGTCCGTCAGGGACATCACCACCATGATCCAACTTACGAGATCGTCCGCCGTTACCAAGCACAAGACCTACTTTATCCGCTTCGACCTGGACAACGAGAAGGTCGCCATGTACCCCATGCCTGAAAGCACGGGGCTGGAACCCGAGATGGAAAGGGAACGTCAGCTGGTCGAAGGGGTGGTCCTCAAGAGCGTCAAGAGCCCCTACCAGTCGGAAAAGGACCGGGGAGAGATAGACCTGAAGGTGACGAGTGAAGGCGTGGTGGAACAGGGTGTGATCTATATCGAGGGTTCCTTCGGCAGGATATACACCCTCGTGGTGAAGCCTTTTTCAGGCACCCTGAAGATCTACGACCACTATGTCGAGGTGACCTATGGCTAGGGGATTCACCCTGATCGAGGTGCTCATCGCCATCGTCATCCTGAGCATCACCTTCATCTGGCTGCTCAGCGCCGAGAGCCAGGGCATCGACATGGCGATGCGCGCGCGATTCCTCACCACCTCGACCCTGCTCGCCCAGGACCGCATATCCGAGGTGACCTCGGGGGAGAGGACCGTATCCACCGGTGAGAGCAAGGGGGACTTCGGGGAGGACTACCCCGGATACACCTATGTGGAGGGCATCGAAGCGACCCCGTTGTCCGGATACCTGAAATACAGCCTGACCGTGAAGTGGGGCGGGGAGGGGAGCACCCTTGAGACGAAGATCATCTCGTTCATATCCGAAAAGTAGCGGGTTCACCCTGCTGGAACTCCTGCTGGCCATCGCCATAGCTGCGGTCATCATTACCACCGTCAATTTCGCATTCTTCCAATCCCATAAGAATATAGAGTCCGTAGGAGCTCAGCGGGAGGTCTATCAGACCGCCCGCATCGTCATGGACCGGATGATCAAGGACCTGACCTGTGCCTACCTGCCCTCGGACGATCGGCAGATGACCGAAGATGAGCTCTCCCTGTACCGGTTCGTGGGGGTCAACGACAATACCGGTGAGACGGACAGGGACAGCCTGACCTTCACCACCACCACGGACATCGGGTTCTCCAAGGCCCCCGGCGTTGTCTGCGAAGTCGGGTACTACCTCAAGGAGGATGAAGAGAGGAAGGGCATCTATACCCTCATGCGCAGGGAAGACCCCACCCCGCATTACGGCATCACAAAGGCCGGCCAGGAGCTCGAGATCGCAGAGGGCATCAAAGCCCTCAACATCGTGTACATAGATGAGAACACCCAGGAGAGCGAGGAGTGGGACCTTCTCAAGAGGCTGACCCTGCCGCGGCAGGTCAAGGTGACCCTGACCATGGAGTCGGGGAAAGAGGACGTGAGCTTCTCGGTGACGGCATCGCTCGTGCTGGCGGGCATCCGTCTCCTGGCCCCGCAGGGGTAGGTGCGGTATGAGGGTGTTCAAGGACCGCAGGGGGGTCGTGCTTATCCTGGTGCTGAGCATGGTGGCGCTCTTCACCGTCATGATCGTCACCTTCAGCGCGGACGAGAGCCTCGACATAGAGCTCGCATACAACTTCCGTGACTCTCTTCAGGCCCAGTACATCGCCCGTGGCGGCGTGGAGGCGGCGATAGCCGTCCTTACCGACGATGACATCTCCTATGACTCGCTGGACGATAAGTGGGCACGGTTCGCGGAATACGCCGCAGGTGCGACCACCTACCTCGACGGGGCGCAATTGAGCGGCGGCATTACCGACGAGAGGAGCAGGATCGACCTCAACAAACTGGCCGAGAACGACACGTACCGTGAGCTGCGCATCGATCAGTTCAAACGCCTCTTCACCCTGCTGCACATCGACATCACGGACGAAGAGCTCAACGACCTTGTCTATGCCGTCATCGACTGGATCGACACCGACAGCGAGACGGATCTGGGTGCCGAGGACGAATATTACCAGTCGCTGGAGCCCCCGTACCACTGCAAGAATGCTCCGATGGACAGCGTCGAGGAGATCCTCCTTGTCAAGGGCATGAAGAGGGAGTATCTCACGGGAACTGAAAATTACGAGGGAATCAGGAATTACGTGACCGTGGGCACGGGTGGAAGGATCAACATCAACACCGCTTCCGAGACCGTGCTCATGAGTATTTCCGATCAGATAGGTGAGGATGTCGTCAACAGCATCCTCGACTGCAGGCCGTTTCGGAGCGCTGATTACGGGTGCGTGCGGGGCCTCGACCTTTCGGGCGGATCGGCCGAGAGCACCTGGATCAAGAACATGCTGGACGTGAGAAGCACCCGGTTTTCCGTGGAGGTCAAGGGGGTCATGCCCTCGGGGGCCCAGGTCAATGTGGGTGCCGTGCTCGAACGCATTAACAACAAGCCTCGAATAGTGTATTATAGAATCTACTGAGGTGCCATGCGGACTGTTATTACAAGAAGATCACTCGGTATTTCATGGGACGAACGACGGGTACAGGCCTGCCTGGTCAGGGCTGGGATTGCGGAGTTCGTCATAGAAGGGCTCATGATCGTTCCCAGGGAGCTCGACGCATCGGGAAACCCCGTGCACGGCCCTGCAGAGGATCTCAGGCACGTCGTAGACCGGATGGGATCCGATGCAGAGATATGCGTATCGGCCCTTCCCGAGGCCGAGATCATGTACCGGACATTGACGAGGCCGTTTCCCGACCGCAGGAAGATCATGGAGACCATCGGACCCGAGGTGGAAACGCTGCTCCCTGCTCTGGATGCCAGGCTCCTGGTGGACTTCGTGCTGACGGGAAAGAACCCCGAGGGTGCGTACGTGATCCAGGCTCTGTGTTCGCGCGCCACGTCCGTACTGCAGACCGTGGATGTCATGAAGGCCGCCGGCCTGGATCCCGAGATCGTGGACTGCCCGGCAGTGGCGGTTGCCTCGGGCGCGAGGATACTCTTCGACCTGCCGCAGGACAAGGATGTGGTCGTCCTGCATATGGGCTGGTCCGAGACCTCTCTGGCCGTCCTTACCGGCAAGACCCTCAGGTATGTGGGCGCTCTCCCGTACGGTATCGAGCGGATCGTGTCGGACCGGCACGTCGATGGCGCGCAGGCCGAGACAGTCGATATGGAAAGGATGCGTACCCATGGTGTCAACGGGGGAGAAGCGCTCCCGGGGCTTCTCCGGGAGGTCCTCATCATGCTGGACAGGAGCGGTGCCTCCGGCGGAGAGCAGGTTCTCCTGGCGTCAGGATATGCCAGGTATATCAAAGAGTTCGAAAAGACGGCCGAAGATGTGCTGGGTGTGGGTACCCTGACTCCGCCCCTCCATGAGATCCAGTTCGAGGGCGATATGGACGACCTCACGGATGGTCTCCTGAGTGTTTCCCTGGCCTGCAGGGGCATCGAGGGGGCTGATGCGGTGAATTTCCGCCAGGGTGAGATCGGGCTTACCAAGCGATTCAGAAAGGTCATGGGAGATGCAGGACCATGGATCAAGGCCGCCGTTGTGCTGCTGGTTATCTGGATTGCGGGGTTGGGCCTTGATGTGTCCCTCAAATCGCGGACGAATGCCATGCTCACGAAGAGGATAAACGCTGAATTCTCTTCGGTCATGCCCAAGGGAACACCCATGGTGGACCCGGTCAAGCAGATGGAGCAGTACCAGGCAAGGCTTTCCGGACAGACCGGCGCACTAGGCGGTGCCGCTGCGGGCTCCATGATCGATGTCCTGAAGGATCTCAGTGCGGCTATCCCCACGGATGTCGATGTGGTCCTCGACACGGTCAACATCGATGGCGAGAGCATTACGGTATCGGGAAGCACTGGAAAGTACGAGGACGTGGAGCGGATTCAGGGGGCGCTGGCGAAGGTGCCGTACATCAAAGAGGTGAAGATCGTATCGGCCAATGTGGACAAGAATGACCAGAAGGTGAAGATGAAACTGATATGCAAAAGATGAAGCTGAAGATACCCATAGACGGGCAGAAGCTCAGAGAGCTCCTGTTGCCTGCAGAGCTTGCCGTCGGGCGCGCCCTGGATTACGTCGCCAGGCTTTCGCCTAGGGAACGTATCATCGTGACGGGCGGTGCCGTGTTCCTGGCGGTGTTCATCCTGCTGGCAGGGATCATCGGACCGCTGCTCCATTACCAGGCAGTCCTGGAAAAGTCCATTACCTCCAGGGACGACCAGCTGCGGAAGGTCTACACCATGTCGGCCGCTATCAGGGGGCTGCAGTCGGTTGCCGTGGCAGCCGGATCATCCGGGGACCAGAAGTTCACCCTCTTCGGGTTCCTGGAAGAACTGGCCGCACGTCTTTCCATCAATGACCGAATCGAATACATGAAGCCCATCACCGATACGACCGAGGCCGGCCGTGAGTCCGTGGAGGTGAAGATCCGGGGGCTCTACCAGGAAGACCTCATCAACCTGCTCTTCGGCATCGAGAATACGCAGTATCCGGTAAGGATCAAACACCTGATCATCAGAAAGCAGGACAAGGACGCCAACATGGACGTCACCTTCCAGGTGGTATCCTATGGCTGATGTCCGTTCACGTTCCAGTCTCTGGATAAAGATCGGACTCGGCCTGTATGCATGTATCTGCCTCGTTCTCTTCATATGGATGCGGTTCTCCTATGACTCCCTGAAATACCGGGTCGAAGATGCCCTGAGCGGAGTGCTGGGTGCGCCCGTCGTACTCGGCCACATACAGCCGAACCTCCTGTGGGGGTTCAAGGTCGAGGGCATCGAGATCAAGGGTACACAGGTGGCCCGGAAGCTCACCATCACGCCGAGGCCATGGGAAATCTTCCGGAACAGCCTCGGGTTCGGATTCCACGCCGACCTGACAACCGGTACCACCGAGGGCAGGATGAGGTTCCCCTTCAAGAAGAGCAAACGGCCCATGGAGATCACCATTGATATGGCGAATGTCGACCTGGCCGGATTGTCCGCGCTCTTTCCCCCGAACCTGAGCCCAAAGGGGACCGTGAGCGGGGAGTTCAACCTCATGACCTCCCGCGATTCCCTGGACAAGGCCATCGGCAACTGTACCCTTTCCTGGAAGAAGGGCTCGCTTCCCCTGGGCATGGCGTCACTGCCCTTCGATGCATTGACCTTCGAGAATCTCGACCTCGACGGCACCATCGACAAGGGACTCCTGAACATCGAGAAGGTCGAGTTCACGGGAGATTTTTCCGGCACCATGACCGGGAGCATACGACTTGCCCATGATTTCATGAAGTCGCGGCTCAACATCACTGGCGAAGTGACCCTGCCCGAGGTCATGAGGAAGGCCCTGGGGACCGACTCGGCCGCCCCGGGACAGTCGACGAGATTCAGCCTCAGGGGTAGCATGGACAAGCCCCGGTTCCGCATGCTGGGTTCTTATCCCGGGAGAATGGCGAGGAGGGCGGTATCCTCCGCCCTGGCTGCGCCTGTACAGGCGCCCGCGCCTGCCGAGAAGACCGTGCCGGAAAGGACGAATCATGGAATGACCCCTCCGTCAGTATCCCCGGACCAGGAGGAGGATGAAGGACTCGATCAGGAAGACGAGAACTCCCAACAACTCGTTGAACCGGAAGGTGAATAGAATGAATGACATGAACACAATGAGTAAACACTTTCCCCGGGCGGTAAGACTGTCCTGGGAGACGGTGGAGGAACTGCTGTGGAAGGTCGCTCTGGACATGAAGTCCGACGGCTACGACCCGGATGTGGTGATAGCCGTGGCAAGGGGCGGCCTCGCCCCTGCGCGGATCCTCATGGATTACCTGCACAAGAAGTATATATGCACCTTCCAGATGGGTCATTGGGACAGCGAGGTATCGCTGAGCGAGAAACCCAGGATCGTCTTCCCCCTGCCCGATGTCGACCTCACGGGCAAGAGCGTGCTGGTGGTGGACGATGTCTCGGATGAGGGAGGAACCATGGAGGGTGTGGTCTCCTATCTCCGGCCGCTCGTTGGCGAGATCCGCACCGTGGTGCTGGTGAGCAAGGCGGACTCGCGGCTGAAGGCAAGCTACTGTCCCGAGACCATGGACGACTGGGGATGGGTCATGTTCCCATGGTCCCGGCACGAAGACCTCCTTTCCTTTACGGAGAAGGTGCTGCAGCTCACCGGTGGTGCAACGGTGGAAGACATCATCAGGATCCTGGAAGAAGCCATGTCGGTGGATATCGCCCGGCACGAGATCGAGAAGGTGCTGGTCGACATGCAGCAGGCCCGGGAGGTGAAAGAGGACAGCCACAAGGTATGGATTTTGATATAGCCCGGCTGGAGGCCGTTCTTTCTCCTTACATCGTGCTTCTTGGGGGCTCCGGGGTCCGTTATGTCAGTGATGCATTGGCAAAAAGGCTCGGCATAGTCGATGATGAGCTGAAAAAGAACCTGGGGCGTATCCCTGAGTTCATCGCCTTTGATCAGGATATACCGCCCATGGTGACCCTTCCCGTGGCGGGGAGCGAAGGTGATGTCTTTACCTGCACGGAGATAGCCCTTGATGATTGCAGGGTCATTGCCCTGACGGAAGAAAAAGGGGCCTCACGTCCCTTCTTCGAATACGCCGACCGGGACACCTTCGTACGCATGTTCGCCAACGCCCCCCTGGGGTACCTCGTCGTGGACGGGGGGGTGATCGTCTATGCCAACGATGTCCTCTGTTCCCTCCTGGAAATGAAGAGGGAGCGCGTCCTCGGCAGCAGGGTTATCGGCATTGTCTCCAAGCAGAGCAGGCCGGGTTTCATCAAGGCATGCCAGGCATGGTACGGGCAGGATGACGGAGACGACGGCGCCTGTGAGCTCATGCTCACCTCCGAAAAGGGTCGCAGGATGCACTTCACGGCAAGGGGAGGGTGGATCGAACGGGCTTCGCGGCAGCTGCTCTGGATCGTCCTTGCAGACATCACGGAGCATGACAGACTGATACGGATATTGAAGGATGAGCGGCAGAAGTTCTCCGAGCTGTTCGATGAACTGCCCGCAGGCATGATCTATATCAGCCCCAGGGGAAGGATCATCGAATGCAACGCTTACGTGGCCGATCTCGTCGGCTACACGCGGGAGGAAATCGAGGGGACTGCGTTCACGGACCATGTGGGCAAGGATCAGGCGGAGGCCCTCACGGAAGACTTCAGGAGTCTCTTCACCGGCGGGGGTGAGATCGCCAAGCGCGAGAGCATGATCACCACCAGGGAAGGCAGGTCCGTCACCATCGAGTACAACGCCAGGGTCATATACCGGAAGGGGTTTCCTGCGAAGGCGCTCATGATGTTCAGTGATGTCACCGACAAGAAGGTGCTCGAGCTCGAGCTCCTCGAGAAGAACTCCGAGATGGAGCGGACGCTGTGGGACATGGCCGAGGTGAAGGATGCCCTGGAGGCCCGGGCCGGAGAGCTCAACAAGGCCACCGAAGACCTGAAGCAGCTCAATGAGAAGCTCAATATGCTCTCCATCACAGACGGGCTCACCGAGATATACAACCATCGCCACTTCCAGGACAGGCTTAGCCAGGAGGTGGACAGGCTCAACCGTCTCAAGGGGGGGGTGCTGTCGCTGCTCATCATGGACATCGACGACTTCAAGCGCTTCAACGATACCTACGGCCACCAGTGCGGGGACATGATCCTCAAGCACATCGCCACCCTCCTGAAGGGGTCCATCCGGAGCATCGATATCCTGGCACGGTACGGGGGCGAGGAGTTCGCCGTGATCCTGCCCAATGCCAACACCGAGCAGGCCGTGGTCGTGGGGGAAAGGATCTGCAACACCATCCGGTCCACGCCCTTTTCCTACGGCAAGGCGGTGGACGCCAAGGTGACCATGAGCGTCGGGGTGGGGACCATCGTAAGCGGGAAAAGCGACAAGTCAGAGCTCGTCAGGAGGGCGGACAGCGCCATGTACGCCGCCAAGGCGAAGTGGAAGGACCGGGTCGAGGTATGGGACGAGGACTGAGCATCTCCTTCGACCTCGACGGGACGCTCACCGACCTCGCCTTCGTGGACGGGGTATGGAACGAGGGGCTCCCGGCGCTCGTGTCGGCCAGTCTCGGCATAGACATGGACGAGGCCCGACGGCGATGCATGGACGCCTACCGCGGAGAGGGTGATGCGTCCATCAAATGGTATCAGCTCTCCCACTGGCTCGACCTCTTCGGCCTGGGCCACGTCGACGGGGAAGACCTCATCTCCGGCTTCATCCCCCGCATCCGCGCCTTCGAGGACGGGCTGCGCGCAGTCAACGCGCTGAAGGATCTCGGATACCCGCTCGTGCTGTTCTCCAATGCACCGAGGCAGTTCCTCGACAAGGAGGTAAGGCACTGCGGGCTGGAATGCTCCTTCGACAGGATCGTCTCCCTGCCCGATGACTGGGGTACGGTGAAGTCCCAGGCCGATGCCTTCGTCCGTCTCCAAGAGCTCGTGGGCGGCGATGTGGTCCATGTGGGCGACCATATCCGTTTCGACTACGAGGTGCCCAGGAGCGCGGGACTGCAGGCCTACCACCTCTGGAGGGGAAGGGGCCCGCGCGTGGAGGACTCGCTTACGAGCCTCGACCACTTCGTCGACAGGATCGTCCGTGGCCAGGGTCAGTCGTGAGTACCTCGTCCTCTTAGGCGCCCATTTCTTCTTCTTCCTGAATTTCTCCGAGCTGATTCTACTGCCCAAGTACTTCCTCACCCTCGGGCTCGGCCCGTCGGCCATCGGCCTGCTTATGGGGGCGTTCAGCCTCTCGGTGCTGGCGAGCCTCCCGGTGGCTGGGTATCTCTCCGAGAAGGTCAGGAGGAAGCGCCTGTTCATGGCGGGGACTGTCCTCATGGCCGTACCCACAGCCTTGTACGGCGTGTCCTCGAATTACCTGCCCGCCCTCTTCCTGCTGCGCATCCTCCAGGGCATCGGGTTCTCGAGCGCCTTCGGGATCATCGGGGCCATGGTGACCGAGGCAGGCGCACCGGGCCAGCGGAAGCTGCTGCTCGGCATCCTCACCGTTGCGGGCATCATGACGCATGCCATCGGGCCGACCCTGGGGGAGTTCCTCGTCGGGTCATGGGGGTATTCGGCACTCTTTGCCAGCGCATCGGCCTTCGGTTTTATAGCCCTGCTCCTGTCCTTCCTCCTCCCTGTGCGGGCATCGGGGGGATGGACCGGACTGGCCGGCGTGAATCCGGCCCCTGCCCTGGCAGCTGCAAGCCTCGTCCTGGGGGCGATCTTCGGGTCTGCCATCGTGTTCCTGCCGCCGTTCCTCATGACTCGGGGGATCACCGACTCCAGCCCCTTCTTCATCTCCTTCGTGTTCGGGAGCATGCTCGTGTGGACGGTCCTGTATGCGAAGATCAGGGCGCTGCCGGGCAGGGTATCGTGGACGGCGTCATCGGTCCTACTGGTTCTGCTGCTCCTGTGCATTCCCTGGGCGGACCGGGGCCTAGCCTTCATCGCCCTGTCCCTGCTCTTCGGGGTAGGCTACGGATACCTCTATCCGACGCTGAACGCCTCCATGATCGCTGCCAACCCAGCGCACCAGGGCATCGCCAACGCGCTGTTCGTCTGGTCCTTCAACGTGGGGATGCTCGTGGCGTCCGTGGGGTTCGGGTTCCTGTGCGAGGTGATCGGGTATGTGGCGGCGTTCCAGATGGTCGGGGCGGTGGGAATCTGCCTCATGATAGGCATGGGTTTACATAAACATGATGTTCTGTATTATCATCACTTATAGTTGTTTCGATCTTCTGGTAATAACTGTAGAATAAAACAGTTGATTTATGGTCTCACGCAACCGAAGGTTCTTAACAATTTAAAAAGTTGTTGGTAACTTCACATCCTCGATCAACAATATACAGGGTCATGTAGCTGCGTCCGTGACGAAAACCATTTTGTCTCAGTCTTTCCCCACGAGTTTATCGGAAGAGGATGGTGAAGAATCTGAACTGTCATCGCACTCTTTCACGCACCTCACAACGCATGCCTTCTCGTCATATCCGTTGCATATGCCTTCATCACCGCAGCAGTCCTTGAAACATTCTCCGGAACATTTTGTATTGCCCGATAGAGATGAATCGTAACTGTCTTTACACTCCTTCTTGCATTTCGCAACGCATGCCTTCTCTCCAATTTCACTGCAGATGCCATCATCACCGCAGCAATTCCTAAAACATTCTCCGGAACATTTTGTATTGACTGATGAAGAAGAATCTGAACCGTCATCGCACTCTTTCCCGCACTTCACAACGCATGCTTTCTCGTCATCTCCGTTGCATATGCCTTCATCGCCGCAGCAGTCCTTGAAACATTGGATCACGCAATTGGGAGCGGCAGATGCATCGGTGAAAATCACGCACGGTACCACAGTTACATAGAACATACATATCGCCAGAAATACTGTCGTCTTACTCACAGGTATCCTCCTTCTGTAATGACTTCCACCTATTCTCAATATACCATACTGTTGCGTTATTTGCTGCTACTTCTGTGTGCGAACGACTAATCAGGCCAGTAAAGAGAGATGTCCAAAGCATTGTTGCTCCAATAATGAGTTGCATGCCTCTCAGAAAGCCAGACCTATGCTTGTCGAAGAGTGGTTCAATCACCTTCTCTCAAGTTATAGATATCCTTAATTTATATTCTGAGTTTTACGCAAGAGTGTATATTTCTCATCAAGATAGCAGAGCTCTTGCCGATGTTATGCTGTCTGTATGGAGAGACGAGGTTTTACACTGGCCTGAAAAGTTTGGATGCTCGAATGATATCTATCATCAGGAGAACAAGAGGTTATGACCTTCACTTTTTTCAGATTGTAGATTTGTTTGATTACTGTCCGGCATCTCAGCATCTGAAAAACCCGAAGAGTATGCACCATACTATATGGTCAGCTCAGGGTTTAGATTTCTTCGATTAACCTCAGCCTACTCCATTTCCGTTGTGACTATATATACTGACCTGAGATCTATACAAGTGTTCACCAGAGATCATTTGAATCCTGGTTAAGCTTCCAACAGATCATTATATAGTCAACTTCCCATCACCCGCGTATGAACGTATTCAGGCTCTTGCGTACTACACCCTGATTCCCTCCTCCAGGCAACATTTGCTCCCCCCTCGGTGAAAAATTTCCCCTTACGGCTGTCTTCTTTGCAGCGAGGATCATGGATCCTCCAGGCTTTGCAGGCCTCTGGCACCAAGGTTGCTCAAGAGGTTGGCAACGAAATGTATGCGGAGGCAAAGATGCCATCACCCTTAGCAGCACTCATGGGAATAGCCGACGGGGCCATGGGACTTCTGCAGAAGGTCTTCAACCAGGGAAGCTCCCGGGACGGGTTCGAAGCCCAGCTCACCGCTGCTCTCCAGAGCGATTCCACGGAAGATGCGCCGCTCCTACAGAAGCTCCTGACCGATCAGGGTTCCGTCGATGAGAACCTCCTCGCATCTCTTGCAGGGAATACCCAGGCCATCCCTGTGCTGCAGTACCTGACCGCCCTGAAATCCATGGGACTGACGGCTGAAGACGTAAAGGCCCTCCTTCTTGGCAACGGGGAGGGGCTCTCCGATGAAGGCCTCAAGACCCTCCTGGCCTCCTGCGGGGTAGCTGACACCGACATCGCCCAGCTCATGGCCGACACGGAGGGCCTTGCCGGACTGAAGGCAAATCTTGCCGAGGCCCTTTCCACCAAGCTCAAAGGGCAGCTTGCAGACACCGGACTGAACGTGGACCAGCTCATCGAACAGACCACCGTGGACCAGGACACCTTCGACGCCATGGTCACGCTGTTCGCCTTATCCAAGGGAGTTCCCCAGACCACGGTGCAATCCGGAGAGACCGCCGCCCAACAGCTCAAGACGACCCCGGCCGACATCGAGAAGATCAATGCCGGCATCAGGGAGTCCCTGACGGCTGTCCTGAACGGCTCAGGGATGGAGACATCCACCACGGCTGCGGCGGCTGTCTTTGCCGAGATCATGCAGACAGGCTCCACGACAGGCGTCACGTCCGACGCGGTATCCGAGGCCGGGTCCGGAGCCGTCGCCCAGGTCACCGAGGTCATGGATACCCTCGAGAACACCTTCAACATACCGAAGAAGACGGTCCAGGACCTGCTCTTCTCCACCGACCCCACCGTGCGGCAGGCCGCAGTGGATGAAGCGACCGCACGGGTCTCCGAGTTCCTCGACGCCAACACCGGAAGGGAGCTGACCAAACAGGAGACCACGGCCTTGGGCATGCTCAAGGGATCGCTCTCCCGGCAGGAGTTCGCCAAGATCAGCGACATGCTCCAGTCTTCCCACCCCGACCAGTCCGCAACGGTCCAGTCGTTCACCTTTACCAAGGCCTCCCTCGACGCCCTTGCCCAGGGGATGGGGGAAGAGGCGGCCGGTAAGACGGGCAGGTACACCCAGGACGTGCTCGACCAGATCAGGCAGGCAGTCCCGACGGGCGTGAAGGGGAACGAGGGCTCCGTGAGCCTGAAGCTCAACCCGCCCATGCTCGGCAGGGTGGACATCGACATCCGGATGGAAGACGGGCAGATCCTGGCATCCTTCAAGGTGGACCAGCCCGTGACCCGCGATATCCTGCAGCAGAACATGCACGTCCTGAAAGAGGCACTCTCCGAGCAGGGCATCAAGGCCACCCAGTTCGTGGTGACCACGGACACCTTCACCTCGCGCGACCACCGGGAGGCCTATGCCGCCTGGGCGGGATACGATCGCGGCCACGGCGGATCTTCCCGGGGAGGTAAGGAGCAGGGTACAGGCAGGTCGTATTCGGAGCAGGGCGCGTATGCCCGGGTGCCGGAACAGGGATACTCCGAGACAAGCGGACTTGACATCTTTGCCTAAAGAGGAAGGAGGTCTTCATGTCAACCATAGGATTGAGCAATGTACTGGCCACCCAGGCGGCGGCCGATTCCGCGTCGTCGTCAACCACGAACGAGGTGGAAACCGAAAAGAACATGTTTCTGAACCTGCTCATCAAGCAGCTCCAGTACCAGGATCCCCTGAACCCCGTGGAGAACACCGAGTTCGCTTCTCAGCTCGCCCAGTTCTCCCAGCTGGAGGCCATGACCGAGATGAGCAGCAACATAGAGGTGATGACGCAGTACCAGAACTCCATGAACAGCATGCAGGCCGCCTCGTTCATCGGGAAGCAGGTGAGCGCCAGCGGCAACACCATCGTCTACTCGGGCGGCGAATCGACCATCGATTTCAACGTGGAAGACAACGCGGCCGATGTCACGCTCACCATCTACAACTCCGCGGGGACGTCGGTGCGCACCATGACCATGGAGGACGTGCTGGAAGGCGACGCCTCGTTCACCTGGGACGGGACCAATGACAGAGGAGAAGCGGTCAGCACGGGCACGTATTACTTCACCCTGGAGGCGACGGACTACTCCGGCTCGGCCGTGAGCGCAACCACGTACGCCAACGGTACGGTCACGGGCATCAAGTTCGAGAACGGGACCATCTATCTGCAGGTCGGCGACAAACAGGTGACCCTGTCCCAGGTCACTGCCATATCAGGCTAAGACAAGAGGAGAAAAGGAGGCACATATGAGTATATCCAGTTCATTGTTTTCCGGCATCAGCGGTCTATCCACCAACGGCAATGCCATGAGCGTCATCGGCGACAACATCGCCAACGTGAACACGCTGGGCTTCAAGGCGAGCAGGACCACGTTCCAGGACGTGCTTGCCCAGTCCGTGGCGACGGCCTCGGGGACCTCCCAGATCGGACGCGGTTCCGCCCTGAGCACGGTGGACACCCTGTTCCAGCAGGGGTCCTTCGAATCGACCTCGGTGGCCACCGACCTTGCCATCGGCGGTAACGGCTTTTTCATCGTATCACCCATGGGAGAGGAAACCGAGTACTACACCCGCGCCGGTCAGTTCCGGTTCGACGCGGACGGGTGGTTCGTCAACCCCGAAGGGTACGTGGCGCAGGGATGGGCCCTGGACGAGGACGGCAACGACGTAGGCACCATCCAGGACATCCAGCTGAGCGCATTCACCTCTCCCCCGGAGGCCACCGATACGCTGACCGCCATCACCAATCTCAACATGGAGGACACGTCGAACGCCGACAGCCTCTTCGACGCCTGGGACGCCACTGCGGACGAGACCATCGGGGACGCGAACTACGGGTACCAGACCTCCATCTCGGTGTACGACTCCCTGGGCAACTCCCACGACATAACCATCATCTACGACAAGATAGACGCCTCCAGCGAGTATGCCGCAGGTGTCACGGACCTTGAGAACACCTGGGAGTACATCATCGTGAGCAACCCCGATGACGACCTCAGGGCAGGGATGGCGGGCACCACGGCCCAGGGCATCCTCATGCGCGGCACACTGACCTTCGACGCCACAAGCGGTGCCCTCGAGTCGCAGTCCGCCTTCGTGTACGACGGGACAGGGGATCCCACCGACCCGGCCAGCTGGGTGCAGGCGACCTCCTTCTCCACGGACGGCTATCCCCAGTTCTCCGCCGAGTTCGTGGCCGGCGTGCCCCAGGTCATCTCCACCGAGTTCGGGGCCCGGAGCACCAACGGCGCCTGGACCGGCGGCGCGGCCACGGTGGACGACATTGCCGCGGACGGCCTGCCCACCTCCACCTGGGAGCCCCAGGCCCTGACCTCCACCCAGTACGCTTCCGCATCCACCACGGTCTACCAGACCCAGGACGGGTACGGCACGGGCTTCCTGGAGAGCGTCTCCGTGGGGACCGACGGCGTGATCTCGGGCAACTACAGCAACGGCCAGATCCTCAACCTCTACCGGGTGGCCGTGGCCAAGTTCAACAACCAGCAGGCCCTGACCAAGGTCGGAGGCAGCCTCTGGGCGGAGACCCGGGAATCCGGCGATGCCATCACCGGCCACCCCGGCGAGAACGGCCTGGGGAGCATCGCCCCCAACTCCCTGGAACAGTCCAACGTGGACATCGCCACCGAGTTCGTCAAGATGATCACCACCCAGCGTGGGTACCAGGCGAACTCCCGGGTCATCACCACGGTGGACGACATGCTCCAGGAGCTCATCAACCTGAAGCGGTAACGGATATACTCATAGCCTAGTCCACACCGTCCCCTCCTTCTCCCCCGTGATCCGGAGGAGAGGGAGGGGATCATGGAACCGGGAATACCCGCCGGAAGAGACCGCTGCAGACCGGCAGTGTCAAATTTATGACCCCCCCGAACCGCCCTTCGTAGATCTGCTCCAATCCCGAAATAAAATAATAACAACAAGTTATATCCAACAGGCATCGTGGCACATCCCTTGCTTTTCACCAGTTCGAGATTTCTTACTGCGAGGAGCAAGGGGTACTTCTATGGATCTTGCGACGATTATCGGCGTACTGGTGGCATTCGGGCTGGTCCTCATGGGGATCGTGGCGGGAGGACCACTGACGCTGTTCGTGAACATCCCGAGTCTGCTCATCACCATAGGCGGTACCTTCGGCATCATCTTCATCAATTATCCCATGAGGGATGTGTTCGGCGTATTCGGCGTCATCAGGAACGTCTTCTTTGCCCAGCACCGGGAGGCCAAGGGATTGATCCCCACCTTTGTCGATTTCGCCTCCCGTGCCCGCCGTGAAGGGATCCTGGCCCTGGAGAGCGCCGCCGAGGATCTCGGTGATCCTTTCTTCAAGCAGGGCCTGGAGCTCGTCATCGACGGGCTCGAGCCCCAGGCCATCCGCGAGATCCTGGAGACGGAGATCGAGCATATCGAACAGCGCCACATCAAGGGTGCCGATATCCTGAACTCCATGGGCACATTTGCCCCGGCCATGGGCATGGTGGGCACGCTCATCGGCCTCGTACAGATGCTCCAGTCCATGTCCGACCCGTCCACCATCGGCCCTGCCATGGCGGTGGCCATCATAACCACCTTCTACGGCGCCATCATGGCAAACCTCATTGCCCTGCCCATGGCGGGCAAGCTCACCATGCGCTCCCGGGAGGAGGTCCTGGAGAAGGGCATGATCATCGAGGGTATCATGTCCATCTCCGCGGGAGACAACCCCAGGATCGTGGAGCGCAAGCTCCATTCATTCCTCGCCCCCGCCCTGCGCGAGCAGGTGGTGGGCCGTCCGAGAGGTGAATAGCGCATGGCACGGAAGAAGGTCGTCTATGTGGAGCCTCCGAGGAATACCCTGGTCATGCTCTACTGCTCCCTCTTCCTCATCCTGCTCACCTTTTTCGTGGTGCTCGCTTCCATGAGCATCGTGGACACCAAGAGGCAGAGGATGGCCATCGGCTCGATACTGGGAAGCTTCGGCGTCCTGCCCGGGGGCAGGAGCCCGTTCTCCTCCGGAGAGCTCAGGAACCTTCTTCCCCAGAGCCCTCCCGTGCAGAGCGGTCCCATGAGTCTCAAGGACATCCGGGATACCATGAACGATACGGGCGCCGTCAGCAGTATCACGGTGAGCGAGGGAAAACTCGGGGTAACCATCACCATCAAGTCATCGATCCTCTTCGATGGGGTGACCGACGGCCTCACCGGCGAGAGTACCCGGGTGCTTTCCGCCGTTGCGAGGATCCTGTCGCGGATCGACAACCAGGTCATCATCACCGGCCATACGGATTCCATCCCTGTGGAAACACCTCCGTTCAACTCCAACTGGGGGCTGTCTGCGGCTCGTGCGCTCGCCGTACTCTCGTATCTCGAACAGAAGAAGATCCCGGGGGGCAGGCTGACGGCGTACGGTATGGGATCGAGCAGGCCGCTGACGACCAATGCCACGGAGGAAGGCAGGAGGCTGAATCGGAGGGTCGAGATCACCATCGTGGGCGAGCTGCCCGGAGACGTGGATCTCGAACAGATCAAGCAGTCCCGTGTGGAATGGAGAAGGTCCATCTTCTACAAGGGCTTCAATCTGGAGCTGGAAGAACAGTGATGGCGAAGAAAGACAAAGATGCCGTTTACGTGAAGCTGCCCGACCGCCTGGGCTGGATGACCACGTTTTCCGACATGGTCACGCTGCTGCTCACGTTCTTCGTCATGATCATCGCCATGAGTTCCATGGACAACAAGACCCTGCAGGAGTCGTTCGGTTTCTTCAGGTCCGTGGCAGGACCCCTCCAGTTTCCCTCCGAGCATGAGGCTCATATGGCTCAGCCCTTCGTGAAGCCGGAGCCCAGGATCATAGAGCTCGAGAGCGACAGCCTGTTCAGGAGCATCACCCTGTCCCTGAAGGAGAAGGGAGTCCAGGACCTCCCCACCAGGGGCATGGACCTCTTCGAGGTGGTGGAGACGAGCAGGGGTATCGCCATCCGCATCCCGGGCGACATCCTCTTCGCCGAGGGTTCGATCCAGGTGAAAAAAGATGCCGGCATCGTACTGGGGGCTATTGCGCAAAATATCCGGTCGACGAGTCCCACCATATCCATCGAGGGACATACGGATGATGTCGGAGGAAATGACGCCAACTGGAGGCTCTCTCTGCAGCGGGCCATCAGCGTGGCCGATTTCTTCGTCTACAACCTGGGCATGCCGCCCGGGAGATTCTGTGTTGCAGGGTATGGGGAGCTCAAACCCATCGCCACCAACGAGACGGCAACCGGAAGGGCAAAGAACAGACGGGTGGAGATCATCCTCTTGAAAGACCGAATATAGGAGGGACACATGGCAGGTGAAGAAAAGGAAGAGAAAAAGGAACAGACCGCAGCGCCGAAGAAGAAGCTGCCGGTGATGCTCATCGTCATCGTGCTCGCCGTCGTGCTCGTTCTCGGCGGTGCGGCTGCCGGTTATTTCTTGATCCTGGCTCCCAAGGCGAAGGGGGAGGGTAAGGCGGAAAGTGATGCCGAAGCCAAGCAGGAGCAGGTGGAGAAGAAGGGCTCCGAAGGGGGAAAGGAAGGGGGTTCCGGACCGATGAAGATGCTCGACCCCTTCATCGTGAACCTGGCCGATGCCCAGGGCCAGCGCTATCTGAAGGCGGTCATCCAGTTCGAGGTGGACAACCCCGCCACGGACGGCGAGATCAGCGGCAAGCTGCCCCAGATCCGCGACGAGATCCTCATGATCCTCTCCAACAAGACCTTCGACGACATAGCCACGGTGGCCGGCAAACGGATGCTCAAACGCGAGATTTCATCCGCGGTGAACAAATACCTTACGTCGGGCCAGGTGACCCAGGTGTACTTCACCGAATTCGTTGTCCAGTGAGGATGTGACATGGGACAGATACTGACCCAGGAAGAGGTAGATGCCCTATTAAAAGGGGTCGTAGGCGGAGAGATCGCCACCGAGACGGCCATACCTCATGCAGAGGAAGGCCATTTCCAGCGATTCGACTTTGCCGCCCAGGACAAGGTCGTCCGGGGGAGAATGCCCTCGCTGGACGCCATCCATGACCGCTTTGCACGCTTCTTCCGAAACACGCTGTCGAGCATGCTCAGGAAGATGGTGGATATCACCCCGGTATCCATGGACACCATCAAGTTCGGCAACTTCATGCGCTCGCTGCCGGTGCCCTCGAGCATCCACATCATCCGCGTGGAGCCGCTGCGGGGAAATGCGCTGGTCATCGTGGAGACCAAGCTCGTCTTCGCCCTCATAGACAGCTTCTTCGGGGGACGGGGGGCCGGGACCATGAAGGTGGAAGGCCGGGAATTCACGGCCATCGAGCAGCGCATGCTCCACAAGGTCGTCAATTCCGTCATCAAGGAGCTCGTGATTGCCTGGCAACCGGTATACGAGCTGGAGTTCCACTATATCCGCTCCGAGATGAATCCCCAGTTCGCCGGCATCATACCCAACGAGGACGTGATCGTGGTGGTCCAGTTCGAGGTAGAGATGGACGAGATGACGGGCAATGTCATGGTGTGCCTGCCCTACATGCTCATAGAACCCATCCGCGACAGGCTCTATGCCACCTTCCACTCGGAGGAGAAGACGAGCGTCGATGGGGCCTGGGTTAACCGTCTCAAGCTCGAGCTCCTGGGGGTATACGTGGATGTGGACGTGGAGCTCGGCCGGACGATGATCTCACCCCGCGACCTCGCGTCGCTGAGGCCCGGCAACGTGGTGCTGCTGGACAAGGACATCAATGACCCGCTCGTGGTGAACGTGCAGAACCTGCCGAAGTTTTTCGCCCACCCGGGCAAGGTCAAGGATAGCCTTGCGATAGATATCGTGAATTCGATCGACAGGAAGCTCTACTAAGGAGGGAGCTATGGCAATAGACGACAAGACAGGCGGAACGCTCAGCCAGGATGATATCGACAAGCTCATGGGCGGGGGCGGCGACGAGCAGAAGGATAAGGATGTGGACCAGGACAAGCTCGCCGAGGATTGGGCCCAGGCCCTGGAATCGGGGGCGGAGATCGAAGAGGGCAAACCCTTCGACAAGGGCGCCAAGAAGGCCACCTTCTCCGAGCTCGATGAGACCAGGCATGCTACGGGACCATCCAAAGACCTCGACTTCATTCTCGATATCCCGCTGGAGGTCACCGTGGAGATGGGCAGGACCAGGATGCTGATCAATGATCTCCTCCAGATCGGCCAGGGTTCTGTCATCGAGCTGAACAGGCTGGCGGGCGAGCCGCTGGACATCCTGATCAACAGCAAGCTCATCGCCAGGGGCGAGGTGGTGGTGGTCAGCGAGAAGTTCGGCATCCGGATAACGGATATCGTCAGTCCGCTGGAGAGGGTGAAGAGACTTTCATGAAACGCACAACCTGCGCACTGTTCCTGCTCCTGCTGGGATATGCCCCGCCGCTCTTCGCTGCGGGGTCCGGCATGGCCGGCACCGGACTGAGAGCCGTCTTCTCGCTCCTGCTGGTCATCGCCCTCATGTTCGGCCTTGCCTGGGCCATCAGACGCTACGGTCCGGTGGCACGCGCCCGGAAAACCTTCGGTCTGGACGTGCTCGGTCAGGTGGCCATCGGCGCCAAGGCAAGCCTGGCGCTGGTACGGGTCGGCAGATCCGTTCTCGTCCTGGGGGTTACCGCCGAAACGGTGAACCTGCTGAAGGACCTGGAAGAAAGCGAGTTCGAGAAATCCCTCGCACAGTTCACATCGCCTACTGGATCGCAGCAATGAAGAGAGTTCATATCGTCAGTGTGATGCTCCTTGCCGCAGTGTTCATCCCAGCCCTCCTGTATGCTGCAGAAGGGGTCTCCATCCCCAGTCTCAACCTCGGGGTCAAGGAGGCCGGAAACCCCCAAGAGGTGGTGGGGGCTCTCCAGGTGCTGTTCATCATCACCATACTGGCCCTTGCCCCCTCCATCATGATCATGGTGACGGCCTTCACCCGTATCGTTGTGGTCCTCGGGTTCCTCCGCCAGGCGCTGGGAACCCAGCAGATGCCGCCCATGCAGGTGTTGTCCGCACTCGCCATTTTTTTGACGTTCTTCATCATGTCCCCGACCCTGGACAAGATCAACGAACTGGCGCTGACCCCGTACAAGAACGGGACCATCACCTTTGCCCAGGCCATAACGAATGCCGAAGGTCCTCTGCGCGACTTCATGTTCAAGCAGACCAGGGAGAACGACCTCCAACTCTTCATGGGGATCGTCGCAAAGGAAAAGCCCAAGAACAAGGAAGAGGTGCCGACGAGGGCGCTCATCCCCGCATTCATGATCAGTGAACTCAAGACCGCATTCCAGATCGGGTTCATCCTGTTCATACCATTCCTCATCATCGACATGGTGGTCTCGTCCATCCTGCTGTCCATGGGCATGATGATGCTGCCGCCGGTCATGATATCGCTGCCGTTCAAGATCATGCTCTTCGTGCTCGTGGACGGTTGGAACCTGCTCGTGGGATCGCTCATCAGGGGGTTTGTCGGATGACGCCGGAGACAATCACCACCATGATGGCCGAGGCCATCAAGATCACGCTCATCGTGGCGGCCCCCATGCTCATCATGGGCCTGCTCGTGGGTCTTGCCATCAGTGTATTCTCAGCGGTCACCCAGATCCAGGAGATGACGCTCACCTTCGTTCCCAAGATCGTCGTGGTCTTCCTGGCGCTTCTCGCAACACTGCCCTGGATCATCGAGAAGCTCACCACATACACCCACAACCTGTTCGCCAGCATCCCCATGCTTATACGATGAACGAGCTTCTTCGCCTCGCCTGGAGCGATTTTCTCTCCCTGTTCCTCATCTTCGTCAGGATCGGCACCGTGTTCGCCGTGGTGCCCTTCTTCAGCGCGGAGATCATCCCCCGCAGGATCACGACCCTGATCGCACTCTTCCTGAGTTTCATCCTCATGCCCGTCGTTCCGCAGACCCAGATCAGGCCGGATGATCTGAACATCCTCATGCTGATGGTCATCCTGGTGAACCAGATGCTCGTCGGACTGACCCTGGGCCTCGCCATCGACGTGATCTTCTCGGGCATACAGATCGCGGGAGAGCTCATGGGATTCCAGATGGGCTTCTCCATCGCCAACGTCGTGGATCCCATGACGGGGGCCACAGCCCCCATCACCTCGAATCTGCTCTACATCACCGCCTTTCTCCTGTTCTTCTCCTTCGGCGGCCACCACCTGCTCATCAAGGCGCTGGTGGAGACCTTCACCGTCATCCCCATAGGCGACCGAATGGTTCACACAGGGTTCCTCATGTCTGTCATATCCTATGCGGGGCAGATGTTCATCATCGGGGTCAAGGTAGCCGCACCGGTGGTAGGTGTCCTGCTGCTCATCAATGTCTCCTTTGCCATCATCGCAAGGGCGCTGCCGCAGATGAACGTCTTCCTCATGGCCTTCCCGTTGACCATCGCCGTGGGGCTCATCTTCGTCGCCCTGGTCATCAGGATCATGCCCATCTTCATGGTGGGCTCACTGGAGAATGCCTGGGCCTTCATGAAGACGGCAATGGCGCTGTACTGAGACTTCCCCCGAGACCCCTGATTGATTGCCGTGAGTGCAGCGGCTATTATACAGGCGAGAAACTCCAAGGGGGGGTCCGCGATGAACAGACATATCCCGGTCATCTTCATGGTTGTCCTGTTCCTTGTATCGAGCTGCGCCTCCATGCGCCCGGTCCCCCTGGACCGGTCCTTCTGGCAGGAAAAAGGGAAACGGATCGGCGTCGCACTTGCGGCGGTTCCCGATGCCGAGGTCGTGATCAATGCGGCAGGCACTCCCGTCGTATATGGAGGCTCCATCATTCTTTCCCCGGATGCCGAGTATACCGAGCATCCGCTGCGCCTGCACGAGACATGGGCCCTCAGGCAGGCCTCAAAGGAAGTGAAGGCGCAGGAGTTCGAGGCGGTGCAGGGCCTCCTGGTCAAGGGTCTTGCGGGGAGGGGATTCGCGGCATTCAAGGTGCAGATTCCCACCGATGCCGGCGCACTGGAGCGTTTCCGGGAGGACGGCGGTGAAGGTGTCTATGCATGCAGGGACTACCGGGGCGTGGGGAGGGACGTAGGTGCCGAGTACCTCATCATCGTGCGGATGGAGCATTATGGGACCATGTGCCGCTACATCGACCTGAACAACTATGAGGTGGAGATCTATGCTCAGGTGCGGGCACAGATGATCGAGACCGCAAGCAACAGAGTTCTGTGGCGCACCGGATGGTCCGAGGGACGGTTCGAACGGATCGTGAACGCCGACTGCTCCCTGCCGGACCAGGTGCCCATCATTCTCGACGGGCTCAGGACCCTTCTGGGTGATGCCGCCACGGGTGTTTCCGTACTGTTCTTTTCATCCGGCCCTGTTCCTGAGGACTGAGCATATCCGATGGTGGAATGACGCCCGGCGACATGTGCTTGCTTTTGCACCCCGCCTCGTATTATCCCTTCGGGTATGGAACGGATAGAACTTACCAACGGCGTGCGCATAGAGGTGGAGGACAAGTCCACGCTTCTCTCCGGAGAACTCCACATGGTCCACCTGACCGTCACCTTTTCGGTTGCCCTTGATGAAGGGGACGTGGAGCTGAGACGGTACTGCCCCGCAGGGCGCCTCGGTATTACACGGGCGCTCAACAAGCCGGGGGTTCATGCCAGGGAGCTGGGTGAGGTGAAGAGGGCCCTGAAGGACTCTTTCATCGCCACCAACAAGGCCTATATGGAACATCCCAAGTTCGTCGACCGCTTCAAGCATACCTGCCTCGCCAGGTTCAAGGAA
Source organism: Thermodesulfobacteriota bacterium (assembly GCA_036834365.1). Classification (GTDB taxonomy): domain Bacteria; phylum Desulfobacterota; class Desulfomonilia; order UBA1062; family UBA1062; genus MWEI01. Next base: position 65,408 of record DAITOA010000009.1, read on the forward strand.
GAGGAAGAGAAAGCCCGCAAGGCCGCCATACATGAAAAATGAGAACGGACTGACCCCCATGATGCAGCAGTACCTCGACATCAAGAGGGACTGCGCAGACGCCATCCTCTTCTACCGCATGGGCGATTTCTACGAGATGTTCTACGATGATGCCCTCAGGGCGTCGAAGCTCCTGGGGCTGGCACTGACCACCCGTGACAAGGGGAAGGAGAACCCTGTCCCCATGTGCGGGATTCCGTACCACAGTGCCTCTTCCTACATCTCCCGCCTCATCAGGGCGGGCAACAAGGTGGCAGTCTGCGAGCAGGCCGAGGCTCCGTCCGCATCCAAGGGCTTGGTGAAGCGGGAGGTGGTTCGCATCATCACGCCGGGACTCATCGTGGAGGACGACCACCTGAACGGCGAACGGGCCAATTATCTCATGGCCGTCGACAGCGGATACCGGCAGGGCTCCTTCGGGGTCGCATTCATAGACATATCCACCGGCGACTTCCGGGCAACCGAGGTCTCATCGCGGCAGGATCTCCTCTCCGAGATATTCCGGGTGGGTCCCAGCGAGGTCCTCACCCCGGCGGAGGATTTCATGCCGGAAGGTTTTCTGATCACACGGCCGGACCTGCCCATGTCCCTGGAGAGGGCATCGCAGATCCTGAGCAGTCATTTCGGTACCGTGACCATGGACGGGTTCGGCCTGAAGGATGCCCCTGCGGCACTCATCGCCTCGGGTATGGTGCTGGACTACGTGGGTCGGACCGGCAAGGCGGTCCTGCCCCACATCACGACCCTGAGATTCTACAACCCGGGGCGCTTCATGATGCTCGGACCCACGACCAAACGCAACCTGGAGCTCTTCGAGACCATTTCGGGGGGGCGGGAGAACACCCTCTTTTCCCTGCTCAATCACACCTGTACCTCAATGGGCGCCCGTATGCTTGCGGACTGGATCTCCTTTCCCCTCATGGATGCGGCCACGATCACACAACGGCTCGCAGCCGTTGACGAGCTTGTTTCCCGGGAGCCGGCCCTTGGTGCCGTGGAGGAGTTCCTGGGAGATGTCCCGGACATGGAACGGATCATCGGGAGGATCTCCGCCGGCATGGCAAGTCCCCGGGATGTGAGGGCCCTGGCGGAAGGACTTCATCAGGTGCCCGGGATTACGGCCCTCCTCGATGATTTTTCTGGCGAGCTTCTGGGGGAAATCAAGGCGGGTCTCGATCCTCTGGACGGGCTCAGGGAGAGGATCGTGCATACCCTGGTGGAAACGCCGCCAATGCGGCTGACGGACGGCAATGCCGTCGCATCGGGGGTGGATGCAGAGCTGGACGAGCTCAGGATGCTCCGGAGGGACTCGCGACAGTGGATCGCCGCCATGGAAGCCAGGGAACGGGAAGCAACCGGCATCAATACGCTTAAGATAGGCTACAACAAGGTTTTCGGGTATTACATCGAGATCACTAAGGCCTATGCAGCAAAGACGCCGGACCATTACATACGCAAGCAGACTCTCGTGAACGCCGAGCGCTATATCACCCCCGAGCTCAAGGAATACGAGGCCAGGCTGCTGGGGGCCCAGGATGCCATTGCGGCCATCGAGCAGCGGATTTTCAGGGAACTCAGGGAATCCGTGCTGCCCCATATCCCGGCACTGAAGACCACGGTGAACTCTCTGGCCCGTCTTGATGTGCTCTCAGGTCTTGCACGGGCGGCGGCCAGGAACGGGTACGTAAAACCCGAAGTGGTGATGGACAGGCGTATCGATATCGCCTCCGGCCGCCATCCGGTGGTGGAGAAGGTGCTGAAGGCGGGCGAATTTGTGCCGAACCCATGCATCTTCGATGCCGAGCGGGACACCATCCATGTCATAACCGGACCCAACATGGCAGGAAAGTCCACGTATATGCGCCAGGTGGCACTCATCTGCCTCATGGCTCAGATTGGATCCTTCGTGCCCGCCTCAAAGGCGTCCATCGGCCTCGTGGACCGGATCTTCACCCGCATCGGAGCTCTGGACAACCTGTCCGCGGGGCAGAGCACCTTCCTGGTGGAGATGAGCGAGACAGCGGACATACTCCACAACGCAACCTCTTCAAGCCTGGTGATTCTCGACGAGATCGGCAGGGGCACATCCACCTACGACGGCATGGCGCTTGCCTGGGCAGTGGCCGAATATCTGGACGAACGCAAGGTCAGGACCTTCTTCGCGACCCATTACCATGAGCTTGCCGACCTGCCCCGTCGACGCAAGGGCATCAAGAACTATCACCTGGCCGTGGAGGAGAGCGGGAGCGAGGTGGTGTTTCTCAGGATGCTCAAGCGAGGGGCCATAGGAAAAAGCTATGGCATCTATGTGGCAAGGCTCGCCGGAGTCCCCGATGAGGTGGTGGACAAGGCCAGGGCGGTTCTCGCGGCAGTGAGCTCCAAGGCAAGGTCGATGCCGGCCGTACACGTACCCGTCCCGGTTCAGGCAAGTCTCTTCGAGACGAGAAACGACGGGATCATCGAGGAGATCCTTAAAATGGATCCCGATGCCCTTACCCCCCTTGAAGCGCTGCAGTTCCTCCACCGGATCAGGGAAAAGATCACGAAAGACGAATACCACTAAAGCTTCCCGGGCTTTTTTCCGAAAACGTCAAGGAAGAGGCCCATATGACGAATACGACCGATATCAGGACGCTGGCGCGCAAGAGCGGCATGCCCTACATCGACATCTCCCGTGAAGCACCGGATCCGCGATGCATCAGGCTCTTGAAAATGAAATTTGCAAGGGATCATAACAGCCTGCCCATCCGTTTCCTCGGGGATGGAGTGCTTGTTGCCATAAGCGATCCTGAACAGAAGGATATCATCGAGACCCTGAGCACCCATATGGGAAGGAAGGTATACCCTGCACTCGCCGATCTGCATGAAATCGAGAAGGCGATAGAGATGTACTACCCGAACGGAAACGGAAACAATGAGGCCGAGTCCGTCGAATCCGCAGGCAGAGGCAGAATCATTTCCATCATCTCCAACAAAGGAGGCGTGGGGAAGACCCACATAGCCATGAACATGGCGCGGGTCATCAGCTCCTGCAAGAAGAACGTACTGCTCATCGATGCCGACCTCGGGAATGCGGACATATCAAACAAGCTGGCGCTGTTCCCGGAGTATACCCTCTATGATTTTCTCCTCGGCGACGTGAATCTGGATAGCATGATTGAGAAGACACCCCTTGGATTCGATCTCATTGCCGGAAGTTCGGGCGAGTTCAAACTGGCCAACATCAACTACATCCAACGTTCCAAGTTCATCAGGAACTTCAGGAACATCAGCCAGCGGTATGATTTCACCATCTTCGACCTTAGCGCAGGCATCACCACCACGGTGCTCGATTTCGCCCTGGCCTCGGACGAGATCATCATCATTACGACACCCCAGGACATCATTGCAGGTTATGCCTGCATCAAGGCATCTTTCCAGCAGTTCAAGGCAATCGAAGAGAAACTCATGGAGAAGGTTGAGTTCTACAAGCCCCGCAGGATCTTTTCACCCTGGGTGGTCATGAATCAGATCTCCAACCTCAATCAGGGTATATTCATCTTCAACAGGATATGCCAGACCGCCGATGAAAGGATCAACAACATTGAGACGTTCTTCTCCGTAAAACCGCAGTATCTGGGCGGGGTGCTGTACGACAAGGAATCCATCCGTGCCGCCGAGGCTCAGAGAAAGCCGTTCACCCTGGTGAATCCCAAGAGCAGGCCCTCACAGTGTCTGGATTACATCGGGAGGATCGCCATGGAACAGCCTGAGCTCAGAATATACAACCAGGAACTGAAGGGCGGGCTCGGTCGCTTTGCCATGATATTCGGTTTGAGCTGATGGCCGTCCCCTCAAGTGAACCCCGTTTCAACCGATAGGTTAAGGTAAGAAGCTCAAGAAAGGGCATCATTACATGAGAATGGAAGAGTACAGGGAAAGACTCATAAACAGGTGGGAAGAGGTAAGGCCCGTGGTGATCTATTTTGCCGGAGAGAGGTTCGTGGTGGAGTATGACGAGCATCACAATCCGCTTCTTTCCCCGACAGTGGCAATGGTGCATTCCTACCTGGGCAATCTCGATCTGACCAAAACCGACAACTGATCCTCCTTTCCCGACCCTCCGCCAACCTCAAAGGGTGCGCACAGGTCTCAGGCTGCAAGGCAACAGGTCACTTCCTTTTCCATAGTCGCCCTTGATAAATCGAAACGTCTCGTTTATTTTGGATTCCTATATGAAGTCTTCAACGCCTCATGAAGAAGAGAAGGCCGTTCTTGTCATAGATGACGACGAAGGTGAATGCTACCTGGTCGAGGACATCCTTAGCGAAGAAGGCATCAAGGTGGATGTAGCCGTGGGCGGGGAGATGGGCATCCGGCTCATGACCGAGAGGGAATACCCCGTGGTGATCACTGATCTGAGGATGCCCGACATCGACGGCATGGCGGTCATAGATTTCATCCACAAACGCCGCTTGAACTCCCTCATAGTCGTCATCACAGGCTACGCCACCATAGACAGTGTTATAGACGCACTGCGAGCCGGTGCGTATGACTACATCATCAAGCCCTTCAGCGCGGAACTCCTGAGGTTCACCGTGAGAAGAGCCTTCGACTACATCACCATCCGCGATGAGCAGGACAGGCTGAGATATTTCGAAATGGTCATGCAGCTCGCCACGACGACCGCCCACGAGGTGTTCCAGCCGCTTACCGTACTCATGGGTGAGGCAAACGCCATAGCCAAGGGGGAAGGGGATGGAGCTGCCGCGAAGGAGATGGCCAGATCGATCCTGAGCGAGGCGAGGAAAATCCGCGACATCATCAGGAAGATGGAGAATCTCAACGACTACGTGACCAAGTCCTTCCCGGGAGGTCACATCATCCTCGACATCGAGAAGGGATCATCAGGGTCGTCGTAGCTCCCCCGGGGCAAGTACGCTATACTTGTCCCAATGCAGGGATGTGATGATGAGATTCGTAATCCCCCTACTCATGACCTTATGTGCTTTTCCATCGGAGGCAACGGCGGAACAGCGGACCTTGCCTGCGGCACCGGATGTGGAGACCCTGTGCATCAATTTCAATGACGAGGACATCAAAGGCTACGTACTCCTCATAGATGCAAGGACAGCACAGGAAAAAGCCACCGACGCTCGGCAGGGGCACCCTGCGGGACCCATCCTCGTCTTCTTCCAGGGACATGCCCAAAGACCCGATGACGCCTACGAGTTCACCAGCAACCTGGCGGGCTTGTGCAGGTCGGGCATTGTCGTCGTTCCGGTATGCGACACCCCATACGGAAGCGATCCGCTTCTTTACGGCGACAGCGGCAAGGACGTCATCCTCATGGACATGGTGAGGTTCGTCCTCGGCCGGCAGGGAATCTCCGTGAAAGACTTTACCCCGATAAGCAGCAAGCCGGTGACCGTGAACGGGACGAAGGGAGATGCCGGAAAGGATGCGGCCGGAACGGAACTTGTCCCCATCGGGTGGTCTCATGGCGGTATCTTGGCGCGCAGGTTCTCCCATGCCTACCCGAGGTCGGTCCATTCCCTGGGACAGGTCTGCCCCGCAGGATACGAGCACTGGGGCCCCTGGGGGCTTACCGGCAGGTTTGCATTGGAGAGCCTGCGGATATTCGCACGGATGGGCAATGGCCATGCCGGACAGATGATGAGGTCCTCCTGGGGCTTCACCAAGGGATTCACCGGTGACTTTCTCCGTTCCCTCCCCGGGGCCTTGATCGAGCTCCATCCGGCGAAGGCAGGCCGTGTCTTCAGGGACATACGGGAGTGCAGCGCCTACTGCGACAGCTCTACATTCAAGGTTTCCCACCTTGACCGCGCAGCGGTCATCTTCGGTGCCGACGATTCCTGCATGGACCCTGCCAGACAGCTCGGCATCGAGGACACTTCCCGGGTGACCCCTGATGAAGAACTGCGGTTCAGGCAGACCTTCTTCGCCGACCTCCCGGGCACTGCCCGTCTTTCACTGAAGATACTGCCGGGAACCCACCTGGCACCGGTTACCCATTACGAACTCTATGCCCGGACGCTGCTTGCGGATCTCAGTGAGCTTGCCGGGCATTGAAGGGGAAAGACTGGCCCGGCTATGCCAAGGAAAACGAAGGCGCCCATCTTCATCGCAGTCCTGGCTTCACTCATCCTGCTGTGCATCTATCATGCCCTTGGCGCGGCTGATACCCGGATCGTCATGCAGGTATTCGACGGCGACACCATCCGGCTTGATAACGGTACCAAGGTCCGCCTCATAGGAGTGGATGCACCTGAGGTGGATTCTCCGTATTCGAAGCAGGAGCCCTTCGGCCTGCAGAGCAAGGCATACCTCACTTCACTCGTCCTGAACAGGAGGGTGCGGCTGTCCCGGGGAGATCCGCCGCAAGACAAATACGGCAGGATGCTCGCCTATGTATATGTGGATGATGTGCTGGTGAACGGACGCATAATCAGGGACGGCTGGGCCCGGGCATACAGGCGGTTCCCCCATCCATGGAGAGATCTGTTCATCGTCTACGAGAGGGAGGCACGGTCGAAGGGGCTGGGAATGTGGGTGGACAGCGGCAGGGAAGGACAGCTGCGGACGAAAGATTGATGGGTAGGTCAGGCAAAGGGTTAAGGACGCGTGACGCCTCCGGCAGACGGGCGGGCATCACCGCTTTATGCGAACCTGCTCCTGAGCCTGCCCGCTCCCCACAGCAGGATGAGGCCGAAAACGATGAGTGCGGCCGACAAAGGGCATTTATCGAGGAAATCCAAGAGTGCGGGTGATGCTGCGAGTGAATCGGCCAGTGATGTAGGGCCATGATTCACTGCAGTGAGGAGGGAGAAGGAATTCCATACGTTGTCACTGAGGTATGTGAGACCCTGATAGAGGATCACGACAAATCCACCGATAACCCCGGCAATGCCTCCGAAAAAGAAGACCTTCTCCACGGTTCCTCCTCATCCAGGTGTGTGAATACGGACTATCCGTGCGTAAGTATAGAAAGAAATCTCCCGTAAAACAAGGTCAACCTCTCGCATGAAATCCTTGCAATAATTTTGCGCTTCAACTATTTTGCCCTGCAATATGTCATCGTATATGAAGGAGAGCTGAATGCTTACCTATTTGCGCAAACATTCCAAGGGCTGGCTGGCCTACACCGCCTTCGGCGCCATCATTGTCGTGTTCATTCTGTGGGGAGGAAGCTCGTACCTCAGTCGTGAGGCGAATAAAATAGCCAAGATCGACCGTTTCATCATATCGACGGAAAACTACTCCAAGGCATATACGGATACCCTGAAGAAGTATCAGGCTCAGTTCGGTCAGGCGCTTACCCCGGAGATGATCAAGCGTCTCGACCTGAGGAGAAAGGTGCTCGATGACCTCATAGATCAGTACATCATAGAAACTGATGCCAAGAAGATGGGCATTGAAATCACCGATGGCGATCTCCAGCAGTTCATCAGCCAGGTGCCTGCATTCCAGCGTGACGGCAAGTTCGACGAGGCGATCTACCGGAGGTATCTCGAGTATGAGGGACTCACACCTGCGGAGTTCGAACAGAAGGCCCGAAAGGACCTCCTGAAGCAGCTCTTTGTCTCGGTGCTGACAGAGAACGTCATAGTATCCCCCCAGGAGCTCGATGCGGCTTACCACCAGCTCAGCGACACGTATGACCTGAACTATATCACGATCGACCCGGCCTCCTTTTTCAAGGATGTGCAGGTCAGTCAGGACCAGATACAGGCCTTCTATGACGCCAACAAGGAGCGGTACCGGGTACCTCCGAAGATCACCATTGCGGTTATTGACTTCCCTGCCACCTCGTATCTGTCGAGCACAGAGGTCACAACCGATGATGCCAGGGATTACTATGATACTCACAAGGCGGAGTTCAGTGAGCCTGCACGGGTTCATGTCCGCCATATTCTCATCAAGATGCCCGATGGTACTGATACTCAGACAACGGGGCAGAAGGAAGAGCTGGCAGGAAAGATCGTGGCGCAGGCAAAGGAGGGAAAGGACTTTGCCTCATTGGCGGCGCAGTATTCCCAAGACGAGCTCACCGCCAAGAAGGGTGGGGACCTCGGCATGCTGCCCGTGAACAGCTTCCCCAAGGAGCTGGGAGAAGTCATTGCCACAATGAAACCGGGTGATGTCAAGGGCCCGATCGCATCTCCGGAGGGACTTCAGATCCTGAAGCTCGAGGCAAGGGAGGAAGCGAAGACCATACCCTTTGAATCCGTTTCAACTTCCGTGATGGATACTCTCAAGCTGCAGCGCGCCAAGCTTACCGCTCATGACGAGGCGAAGAAGGCATTCATGGAGCTGTATGAACAGAGTAAGCCGGACTTCGAAGGCTATGCAAAGGCCAAAGGTATCGAGGTAAGGCAGATCGGTCCGTTCTCCGAAGGAGAGGATGCCGTCCTTGCCATGAAGCCCGAGGAAGTGAAGAAGGCCTTCACCTTCTCGGCCGACGAACTCGGAGATGTAGTCGGTACCCCTGACGGGTACGCCGTTTATAAGGTCATCCGCAAGGAGCTTTCACGTGTGCCTGAGCTCAAGGATATCGCGGGGACCGTAGAGGCCGATGTCAGGGCGCAGGCCGCTGAAGAAAAGGCAAAGGAATACGCCCAGAAACTCGCCACATCTCCCATGGAACAGCTGATAGCCATGAACCCCGCCAGCACGGGGGAGTTCAAACGATCGTCGTATGCCGTCCCCAAGCTCTCCATGATCCCCAAGCTCATGGACGAAGTGGACTCCCTGAAGACACCCAAGGTGTTCGAGGGCAAGGGGGCAGTGTATATCGTGTGGATCAAATCCAAGAAGACCGCCGATATCAGATCCCTTGACAAGAATCAGGTAGAGAGTCTTAGAAACGGACTTCTGGCAAGGAAGCGGCAGCTTGCCCTGCAGGATTACCTGGCACTGGCCCAGGATAAGAAGAAGGGATGGCACAAGGTTACCATTGAGAAAAGCAAGCTTGTCGAGGGAGGAGGCGGGACACGCGATGTACCCGCACCCAATGACCTCAACTGATCCCGGGAGGATGCATCTGTATCGTTAATCGATGCTGTAGTGTTTTGCCAGGGCTCCCAGGACCTGCTTTTCCTCCTCGGCTGAGAGTTTGAGGCCACGGATCTTCATGCCGTAGACAAGCCGGCCCCATTCATCGACCGTCCTCTTTTTGGCATAAACAACCGAGGTGCTGTGGCATGTGGAGCACTTCTGTTCGATGATCTCGGGTTTTCCGCCTGGACACCCCCACAGAACGGCTGCAAGTACTGTAATGGCCGAGATCCTTATGAGATGCAACCTGAGCATGTGTCTCCCTTCTGCAGGATTCAACGTATATGAGCCCTCACCGACCTACAGGCAGGGAGCAGAGAATCCATCTGCTCAATCCATGATTCTCCTGCACATCGTATCGTCGGAATCCCGCCGGTCCCTGCACCCTCGGAGGTATGATCCCCTCCAATGATATTCCGATGGCCCTGACGGTCTTGGTCAGATCTCAGACATCAGCTTGTCGAACTGGTCGACCGCTATGGCCTGTGACGTGGTGAAGGTGATTCCTGTGAGCTTGAAGAGGCCCACTGAAGCCTTCATCGCATCCTCCATGCCGGGAAGCTCCAGGATGAAGACAAGATCCTTTTCACCGAGTAAGGCATACATGCACACGATCTTCCCCTTGAGCTTCTTGACCAGTGCCGCGGCTTTCTTCGTACGTGCCGCACTCAGCCCCTTCAGGGCATCAGCCGAATACTTGCCGAACAGGATGAATGTCGCCATGAACTTGTTCCTCCTCGCTCCATGATATTCCGCCTGCCTGGTCTGATCGTGGGGGTAGCTTCTGAAGTCGGCTCAGGCCGTCGGTGTACGGCTACTGTACGGGATCGCTCGGGTAAAGGATCCATTTCCCTTATACTATACTTATATGCAGGGTTCCATGGAGAAATATGACTCCGGTCGAGTATTCAGAGCCATTGTTCGGTTTTCCCCGGATCACTACATGTAACCGAGACCGGCAAGCCTTTCCTCGCTTATGCCGAAGTAGTGGGCGATCTCGTGGACAACGGTGATCTCGATCTCATCTTCGAGTTCACTGATGGACGTGCAGATATCGAGAAGCGGTTCCTTGAAGATGATGATGGTATCGGGATAGAAAGAAGGGCTGGTCATTGACCGCTCCGGAAGTGCGATGCCCGTATATACGCCGAGCAGGGTGTCATCGGGGGGGATCCCCATATCATCAAGCAGTTCGCGGGAAGGACGGTCTTCCACCGTGATCGCCACGTTCTCCACATGGCGCATTATTTCATCAGGGATGCGATCGATGGATCGCCTGACGATCCGGGCGAATTCCTGGTCGCTCAGGTTCATGCCGATTACTGAAGCTCCATCGAGGAGAGCGGAGGAATCGCTGTCATTCTATAACCACGGACTCGTTGCTGGGGTACTCAAGAATCCGGCGTGCGCCCACCAGCCTGTTCATATAGCTGCCGTTCTCGAGATTTTCTATGGCGATCTCACGGAAGCGATACGAAGAGGCATGGATGAACTGGCCGTTCCCGATATAGAGACCCACATGATCGATGGAGCTGTGTTTCTTCTGTCGCATGTTGAAGAAGATGAGATCGCCGGGCTTCAGCTCCGAAAGCTGAATGGGGACTCCCTCACGGGCCTGGTCGCGGGAAGAGCGACCAAGGGTTATCCCGTTTTCACCAAATACATACTGCACGAATCCCGAGCAATCGAATCCTGACGGCGTTGTACCCCCGTACCGATACGGGGAGCCAAGACAACGGTATGCGGAATAGAGTATGTTCAGGGTAAGTTTGTCAAGATCGCCATTCAGCTCTTCCCGCTTCAATAGTTCGTATGCCTCGGGATTGTCTTTCGCGAGCCAGAGGTCGGATGGTTGTAGCTGAGGAGGCATAAGGGAGGAAAGGGAAGCACTCTCTGGAGAAAAACCCGTCAGTCCGGGGGTAGTATTCTTTGGAATGCTGTCGCCATTTTTCACTGTCCTGGTCTTCTTGGTGGATCTCTTGTTCTTACTGTTCAAGGCGGCTTTGTTGAGAGATTTCTTTTTTGCACCCTTCTTGTTGATCCCTGTCTTTTTTTTCTCTTTCTTTGCATTGTTGGTCTGTTTCTGGGAGGCCTTCATGACCGAACGGTCCTGTCCCCCCTGGTCCTGGTCGGAGAGCTGGCTTTCCATATGCTGTCGGGCAATATCGGTTGGTTTTGCGTTCTTATCCGTTGTGCGCGCCAGTAATGGAGAAAAGGGAGCACCGATAAACCCCATCACAATCATGCAGATAACTGGAGCGAGCAGAATTTTCTTCTGCATAACAAACCACCTCGTTCTCAGTTATGATATTTATTATCTCGGCCCGGAATCAAGGGCCACTGAAATATGTGTAGTATGATAAATATATCAATGCTTGCACGACATGTCAATGCATTGATAAATGAGTTAATAAAAACAAATGGATATGCACATAGCATGGCTGATTATGGGGATGTAACTAGATGAAATCATTATTTCTCATAATTTTCATCGTAAATACTCGCAGATAGTCCGATTCTTTGCCTGCAGGGGGTACATCATGGTCTGACATCATCGTAACCGGCGAAGGGTTGGGTGAAAAGGAAGTACTGACCGTTCAGACCTATCTCATGTAATCCACGACACGCCGGGCCTCTACGACCTTGGGGAGATAGTATGTGTTCTCCAGATTCTCTATCCTGATCATGCGGGATCTCTTGGAGGGCGCATGGATGAAATGGCCCTCACCCAGATACAGGCCCACATGGTCTATGGGGCGGCGATTCCGGCGGTTCATATTGAAGAAAATGAGGTCACCGGGTCTCAGTTCAGATATGGAGACCAGGGACCCTTCATGAGCCTGCTCTCCGGATGTCCGGCTCAGACGTATCCCGTTTTCTTCATACACGTACTTGACGAAGCCGGAGCAGTCAAATCCGTCCGGGTTCGTGCCGCCCCAGACATAAGGGGTCCCGACGTAATTGTATGCTGATTCCACGATGCTCAGCCTCAGCTTCCTCAGGCGGGCTTCCGTGGTCAATCGGACGTATGTCTCAGGCATTTCATATGCCAGCCATGGATCGTAGGGCTTATACGATGAGTTCTCAGGGGACAGGAGTGTATCGATATCGTTCATTGCGGTGTACGAAGGTTTGGCCGCCTTGCTCGAAACAACCTTGTTCTTTGACTTTCCGTGATATTTCCTTCTACTTGAGGCGGCATGTCTTTTGTTGACCTTCTTTTTGATGGATGCGACTTTTTTTATGGAGGCAGTGGATTTCGTGCCCACTGAGATCCCCGCAGAGGTATTTTCTCGTTGAGCTGGTGCAATGACCTTTACCCTGCCGGATTGAATCTGTGCCGCATGTCCGAGATCCGCTCCTATGAAACCCAAAGCCATCAACAGGATAACTGGAGCGAGCATGAATCTTCCCTGCATGATAAGCCCCCTCGTTCTCAGCTATTCATACTTTTTCGGTTCAGACAGAGAACCAATGAAATTAATTAGGGTAATTACAAAATTACAATCCAATGACAGATTTGTCAAAAAATAAATTTAGATCAGTTATATCAGTGCGTTGACGGATTGATTCGTTCAAAGAAGACATGTAACCAATTGATATTATATATCTTAAAAGAATACCTCGGAAAAACGACCGTGAACGGCGATTCCTGCATGCATACTCATCTGCCATGGGAAGTCCAGGTATTTTTCCATAGGAACAAGTCTTGTGCCTGCGGATACTGCCCGGACTTCACTGGGCCCCCGACGTTCCAGGGAAGTATGTCCTGACGGTCTCCCTGACCTCCTGAATCCACTGGAATCGCTGTTCTTCGGTGCTCGTGACAATAACCCGGAACATCTTCCGTTCAAAGAGCTGAATCCCGCACAGGCCGAAGACGCAGCTTTTCCACAGGCTCTCCAGGGGATCGCCAAATACCTGCTCCTCACGCTGGGCAGGGGTGTTTGACGTGTTGAATACAAGAGCCGCCCTCGCCTTGAGGAGGCCTTTGGGGGTACCTTCTCCCGAATCACCTTCCTCGAACTCATATGCAACCCCTGGCCGTATCACACGGTCGATCCATCCCTTCAGGATGGCGGGCGGCTGTCCCCACCAGTTGGGATGGACGATGACGATGCCGTCCGCCTGGGAGATCTCCTTGCAGTGCAGGGCGATGGAGGCGGCCAGGGGAGCTCCCGCGGGTATCTCACGGGCCTCAAGGATGGGATCGAAGCGTTCCGCATAGAGGTCATGGCAGCAGACTTCGTGATTGTTCTCACGGAGAGTCTCCACAGCGGCATGGGCAATGGCGTGGTTCAGACTCGCCGGGTCGGGATGTGCCAGGATGACGGAAATCTTCACGATGACCTCCTTGCATGCATGGCTCTAGGATATCCACCATGGCATCCTGTGTATAGTGCAATTTAAGTGCCGGTTTCAGAGGATGCCCTTGGAAAGGATTGATTGTTTCACGGGTGCCGGGTATCCTTTTCCCATGACCGTCTCCCTGCTCTACCAGATTCTTGCGGACGCAATCGTGGTTATCCACCTTGGCTTCATTATCTTTGTCATGCTCGGCGGCATCCTGGCCGTCTTTTTCCCAAGGGTTATCTGGCTCCATCTGCCGTGTGTCATCTGGGGCGTCGCTGTGGAACTGATCGGTTTCATCTGTCCCCTGACGCCGCTGGAGAATATGTTCCGCAGCAGGGCAGGACTGGAGGGCTATCGGGGAGACTTCATCATCCATTGTCTCGAACCTGTCATCTACCCTGAGGGCCTGACGAGACAGATTCAGATGATCCTTGCCGCCCTCGTGGTTCTCGTGAACATGTGCGTATACGGTTTGATGGTATTAAGAACGAGGTCCGGCAGGCACTGACTCCCTCATGGCGACAAGGGAGCCTGTGGCCGTGGGGGTTCGCCTCCGAACACGAGGGGAAGGACGGTCTGGGTACGTGACACTACGATCCCGTACCTGCTGCAGATAAGCTGATATATGCCTTTTTCCCTGATCTTCAGGAGAGCCTGGTTGAATTCCTCCTCAATCTCAGCTGCTTGGGGATATGCTGTGGAGAACATCACGTGGAGGCTGTCCTGTGTCAGGGGCTTCTCCGCAAATGCAAAAGAATGCATCCTGCGGGGATAGAGTCTGCGGATCTGATAGAGGCCCACGACCTCATCCATGGGCAGCAGATCGACACGCCTGAGAAAGAGCTTACGGATGTTCTGGTCCGTCGATGCCACATATTCCATTGAGAGACCCAGGTTGCGGAGCACCCCCTCATGCCGATAGCCCGTTCCGCCTCCGATCGAATACCTCCTCAGGTCGTCGATGCTGTCGAGTTCGACCCCGTACGGATTTTTTCTGGTGTTATAAAACATCCGTCCCGTACTGTAGGCGATGGCCTCCGAGAAGTGAAACTCGTCCCGCCTTTCAGGTGTTATGACATGGGGGAAGGAGGCAAGGGCAAGACCCTTTCTTACCTCCATCTCGGATCTCTTCCAGGGATGGAACCGATAGACGGGCTTCATGCCCATCTCTTTGAATACGGCGCTGACGATCTCGGTGAATATCCCGTAGTTCCTCTGGTACTGAGAGGTGTAGGGCGGCCATTCTCCGGTTGCGAGGATCACCCGCTGGTTGTGTGTTGCATGGGCTGCAGGACACAAGGTGAGGAAACAGAGGAGGAATAGGATGCACAGGTATCTTGCCGAGGTCATTGTCTGCTTATCGGTGGGAACATGATTATGCTGTAGAGACCGATCCGTGTAACTGTCCATGAAACATCAAGATGTTATATATCATGGAGAAGGCGTCGAGAGACTATCCCCAGGCCTGTCCGTATGCTCTTCCGTGCAGATTCATTGAGAAAATTCATGCATTCGCCCGGACTCACTTGGGGTATATCATTAATTAATTATTGACAATCAATAATAAATAAACGATAAACTATGCCGGACATTCAAAGATGGAGGTGCTTCCATGGATACGGCTCATCGGGTGCAACGACTGAGCAGGATTTTGAGGATACTCTTCACCATTGTACTGATCACCATTCCGGTGATCCAGATCCTCTTCTGGATGTTTTTCAACCGGCTCCCTGAAGAGATCGTCACCAGGAGCCTTCCCATCATGGTTCCCATCGCGGCTCTGCAGGACCTTCCCCTTTCGTCGCGCCTCCTTGCCCTCGGGGTGAACTTCATATCCACCGCCGTGGTCATGGCGTGCGTGTACTACCTGATCAGGCTCTTCATGCTCTACGAGAAGGAGCAGATATTCACGGCCGAGAACGTGGGATGCCTTCGTGTACTGGGGCGTCTTCTGATCGTGCTCTTCTTCGCCGATATCGTCGAGTCCTCCCTCCTGAGCGTGGCGCTGACCCTCCACAACCCGCCCGGGCAGCGCATGATAACGTTCGGGCTCAGCTCCGACGAGATGACGACGCTGCTCTTCGGCATCGTGGTCGTGCTCATCGCCTGGGTCATGGACGAGGGTAGGAAGCTCCAGGAAGAGCAGCAGCTCACGGTTTAGGAGGGTTGTCGTGGCGATCGTGATAAATCTGGATGTGATGCTGGCCAGGCGGAAGATGCGGTCCAACGAGCTCGCCCGGCTCATGGATATCAGCGAGCAGAACCTCTCGATCCTGAAGACCGGCAAGGCAAAGGCCATCCGGCTGAGCACCCTTGATGCCATCTGCAGGCACCTGGGCTGCCAGCCGGGGGATATCCTGGAGTATGTCGATGACGAACGGGAGGACTCCGCGTGACCTTATGAGAGGATATATTCCCCGATGATCCGTACCTGGGACCGTCCCCCGAAGAGAACGCGGCGCCGCCCCAGCTCATCTCTGTCTGCCAGGAGCCTGACGATATTGTACCTCTCCCGCTCGCCGTTCTGCTCAACGACCAGGGGTGCTCCCTTCCAGAGCCCGTTGCCGAGCAGGTAATATCCCAGCGCCGCATTGCCTGACCCGGTGGCCGGATCTTCCAGGTAGCCGAACCGGGGGGCGAATACCCTGGATCGGACATCGCTTGCCTGTCCCGCGACGTCACTGGTGAAGACCGTTATGATGTCGATCTGATGCTCCAGACAGAACACCCTGAGCCCTTCCTGGTCGGGCCTGAGGGAAAGTACGGCCTCCAGACCTGACATGGGGACGATCAGGGTGTCGAGACCGGCATTGATCAGGGTTATCGGCCGGGTTCCGTCCAGGTTCTCAGGGGCTGTACCCAGCGCCTCTGCCAGGGATTGCCCCGGGATGGCAGGTTCACTCTCCCTGGGCGGGGGGGACCAGATGTATACCGCATCCTCATCCCCGATGCGGTTCTCCACGCCGAGCCTGCCCATGTTCGTGACGACGGCGATGCGGTCCTTCCCGAGCAGCAACTCATCGCCGGAGATGGTGTCGTAGCAGACGGCGATGGTCGCATGGCCGCAGAACTCCACCTCGCATTCGGAGGAATAGTACCTCAGGGCCAGCGTGTCCTCGTCCTGGCGGTACATGAAGCCGACCTCGTTGACGAACCCCTTCAACTCCCTGGCGATGCGCTGCATCTCTTCGGGAGACAGCTCGTCCTGAGAGTTCATCCTGATATACCCGGCCGGGTTGCCGGCCGAGCTGTCCGTGGCAAAGGCGTCGATCTTCCTGAAGGAGAGCTTTTTCATGGATCCGTCCCGATGAGATGCTTCTACCATATTTCCCCTGTCGCATCCACAGGGCAATGGACTATTCATTTTGATCCGCAAAAGCAGTTTCCCATAGATATTAGGCATTTGACCTGGTTCATGAGGAATGGATATAGAGCCTTCTGATGGTATTCGACGAGACATACAGGAGTGTCCTGGAGGAGAAGGTCTTCCAGGAGGCCAGGGAGCTCAAACGCGCAGGCATGAAGGTCTTCGGCGTATACTGCTCGTTCACCCCCAAGGAGCTCATCACGGCAGCCGGAGCGATTCCGGTCTCCCTGTGCGCGGGCAGCGAAAAGCCCATGGAACGCGCGGAGCAGCACCTGCCCCGCACCCTCTGCCCGCTCATCAAGTCGAGCTACGGCCATGCCCTGTCCGATACCTGCCCGTACTTCCACAGCGCCGACTACCTTCTGGCTGACGCCACCTGCGACGGCAAGAAAAAGATGTTCGAACTGCTGGGGCGGATCAAGCCCGTTCATGTGCTCAATCTCCCCCAGACCTCCGCCGGTGGGGCGAGCCTGGATTACTGGGTGAAGGAGCTCCAGGCCCTGGTCAGGCTCCTGGAGTCGGTGACCGGCAACGTCATCACCGAAGAGCGGCTTGCATCCGAGATCGCACTCCACAATGCCTTCCGCGCCAAGAAGAAAGAGGTGTATGAGCTGAACACCGGAGATGTCCCGCTGGTCACCGGCAGGGAGATCGATGCGATTACCTGGCCCACCATGTTCAACTGCAACCTGGCCGAGCGGATCCGTGAGATGGACGAAGCCATTGCCGCGATACGGAGCCGCGGGCATGACGAGTCGTTTCTCGTGGGTATGCGCCGCAGGCCCAGGATCCTGCTCACCGGCTGCCCCATCACCAACAAGAAGCTCCTCGACGTCATCGAGGAGTGCGGGGCCGTGGTCGTGGCCCAGGAGAACTGCGGAGGGCTCAAGACCCTGACCCACCCGGTACCTGCCGGCGGTAAGCCGCTGCATGCCCTGGCGAAGTGCTACCTGGAGATACCGTGCTCGTGCATGACGCCCAACGCCTCGCGGCTCGACCTCATCGAGGACATCATCGATCGCTACCATATCGACGGCGTGGTGGATCTGACCTGGGAGGCCTGTCACACCTACAACGTCGAGGCCTTCCTGGTGCGGGAGCACGTCCAGGAGAGGTGCCGCACACCCTATATCCAGATCCGCACCGACTACTCGGAGAACGATCGCGAACAGCTCCGCACGAGGATCGGCGCCTTCCTGGAGATGATGGATCCAGTCGGGGAACGGATGCCTGCACAAGCCTGCCAATGATAAAACCATCGAGTATGAGGAGGGAGTTCTATGCGTCTGAGAGATTTAGAAATGCTGGCCTTTGTGGTGATCGTGCTTATCGTCTGTGCAGGAACGGTCTTTGCCGCGCCCGCGTATAAGATCGGAGTGGTCACGCCGTCGCTGTCCGCCAGTGAGGACGAGTTCCGGGGCGCCCAGCGGGCCGCCAAAAACAATCCGGGCATGATCAGGCACCTCGTCCTGCCCGACAACTTCGAGACCGAACAGGAGACCGCCATCTCGCAGATCCTGAGCCTGGGTAACGACAAGGACGTCAAGGCCATCGTCATCTGTGCCGGCTACTCGGGTATCCTGCCCGCCATCGAGAAGGTCAAGGCCAGGCGAAAGGACCTCATCGTGATCACGGCGCCCATCTGGGACGATCCGGACATGATGGCCAAGTACATCGACCTGAGCCTGGACACGGACTGGGTGCAGCGCGGCATCACCATCCCCACCAAGGCCAAGAAGATGGGAGCCAAGACCTTCATCCACTATTCTTTCCCCACACACATGTCCAAGGAGGTCATCGTCAAGCGCCATGACATGATGAAGCAGACGAGCGAGAAACTCGGCATGAAGTTCGTCGACGTCATGACCCCCGATCCCCAGGCGGGCAGCGACGTCTCCACCATGCAGCAGTTCCTCATGGAGGACATACCACGCCAGATCGCTAAGTACGGTCGCGACACCTGCATCTTCGGCACCAACTGCCCCATGCAGGACGTGATCATCGCCAAGGCCCTGGAACTCAGGTTCATCATGGCCGAGCAGTGCTGCCCCACGCCCACCCAGGGCTTCCCGGCCGCCATGAACCTGGAGATCAAGCCCGAGGATGCGGGCGACTTCGACAAGATCAACGCCATGATCAAGGACAAGGCCGCGAAGGCGGGCTGCACCGGCAGGCTGTCCACCTGGCCCGTGCCGGTGGGTTACTTCTTCCCGGAGTTCTCCGTCGAGGTGGCCAAGGGTCTCGTGGAGAAGCGCATCAGCAAGCTCGACATCGCCACCCTGAAACCCATCGCGAAGAAGGTGGCGGGGGTGGACGTGCAGTTCGCCAGGATGAAACCGAACCTGGACAACTACTACCTGATCCTGATCGATTCCATCTACTACTGAAACCTGTTATAACGGTACCCGAAAGGCCCGGGCGGGAACATGCCCCGCCCGGGCATATACGTTGTATGCTCACCATCCGCGGCCTGACGAAACGCTTCGGCGCCCATGCGGCCCTGAAATCCGTTGACCTCCACGTGGAGGCCGGCGAGATCCACGGCCTTGTAGGGCTCAACGGCTCCGGCAAGACCACGCTGTTCAACATCCTGTTCGCGCACCCCCTCATCGCCTCCACCGGAGGATATGCAGGCGAGGTGATGCTGGACGGGGACACCGCAGTGCTGAAGGAACCGACCCAGGCCATTGCCAGGGGCATCGGCATGGTCCACCAGGAATTCGCCCTCATCCCGTCCATGACGGTCTCGGAGAATGTTACGGTCCGGCGGGAGCGGGTGTTCGCGGCCACGCAGGTTTTCGGGAGAAGTTTGGCCCTGGTGGACCGCCGGGCGAACCGCGACCGGGCGGAGGCTGTCCTCATGCGGCTGGGTATCGGACTCGATCCGTCCGTACGGGTGATGGACCTCACCGTGAACATGAGGCAGTTCGTGGAGATCGCGCGGGAGGTCGACCGGGGAGATCTCAAGGTGCTCCTCCTGGACGAACCCACCTCGGCCCTGCACGCCGCCGACACGGAGAAGCTCTTCGATGCGCTGCGATCGCTGGCCGCCTCGGGTGTCTCCCTCCTCTTCGTGTCCCACCGCCTGGAGGAGGTCACCACACTCTGCACCTCCGTCACGGTGCTGCGGGACGGGGAGGTTGCGGGCCGTTTCCAGGGCCCCGGGTACGATCTGGTCGAGCTTTCCGAGTGCATGATCGGCCATGGCGTGACCAAGGCCAGAAGAAACGTCTCTTCCGCCCAAGGCCCCGAGGCACTGCGGCTCAGGGACTTTTCCGTGGACATGCCCGGAGAGCGCATCAGCGGCATCGATCTCTCCGTCCTCAGGGGAGAGATCCTCGGCCTAGCAGGCCTCTCAGGGCATGGCAGACCCGCCCTCGGATACGGCATCATGGGCATGTATGCCGGGAGCGGACGGGTGTACGTTGGCGGGGAGCCCGTGTCGCCCCTGAGCGTCGGTGCCATGATCGCCAGGAGGGTGTTCTTCCTGCCCGAGGAGAGGCGCTTTGCCGGGCTGCTACCCGACCACTCGATCATGGAAAACATCGTGTTCGCGGCCATGCAGTGCCGCAACGCATTCCTCAGGGCCTTCCCCCTGAAGGCCATCGCCCTGGTGGACAGGAAAGAGGCCCGCAGATTTGCAGAGGAATGCATCGAGCGGTTCGACATCAAGTGCACCGGGGTGTACCAGAAGGTGAGTGAGCTCAGCGGCGGTAACCAGCAGAAGGTATGCATCGCCCGGGCCCTGGCCACGAATCCCGAGATCCTCGTCGTGTCCGAGCCGACCAGGGGGGTTGACATCCAGGCGAAGGAAACGATCCTGAACATCTTTCTGGACCTCAACCGGGATTCCCGGACGACCCTCATCATCTCGTCCAGCGAGATCGATGAGCTCATCCGCGTCTGCCACCGGATCGCGGTCATCCACGACGGCAGGGTCTTCGACATCCTGGATCCGACGGCCACGGAGACGGAATTCGCCCTGGCGTTCTCGGGCGAGAGGAAGGTGCACGCATGAAGACCCCGCACCTGCAGATCCCCCAGGTCTTCATCCTGGGAATGCTTGCGGTCCTCATGGCAATGGCCTTCTGGGCGGGGATCCCGTTGTCCGGCATCATGGGGGATTCGCTCGTGAGGCTCGTCATGAACGGGGTCCTGGTCGTATCCATGATCCCCATGCTCAACGCGGGGCTCGGGGTGAACTTCGGGCTGCCCGTGGGGATCTGCGCCGGCCTGCTGGGCCTGTGCCTGGCCGTCAATCTCCGCCTGACCGGCCTGAGCGGTCTGTTCGCAGCCATGGCCTTTTCCGTGCCGGGGGGCGTGCTGCTTGGCTACCTCTACGGCAGGCTCCTGCACCGCGTCAGGGGCAGGGAGGAGATCGCGGGCACCTTCGTGGGCTTTTCCTTCATCTCCGTCATGAACCTCTTCTGGGCCGTGGCCCCCTTCACGAACCCGTCCATGCTCTGGCCCATCGGCGGAAAGGGTCTGCGGCCCGTCATCGGGCTCAAGGGATACTTCGCCAAGGTGCTCAACCATGCCTGGGTCGTCCACCTGGGCGACCTTGCGGTCCCGGTGGGCATGCTCGCCTTCTTCGCCGTACTGTGCCTCGGGCTGTACGCCTTCTTCAGGACGAAGACCGGGGCGGCCGTCAATGCGGTGGGCGAGAACGAGGTATTTGCCGGGCTGTCCGGGGTGAACGTCCGCAGGATCAGGATTGCGGCGGTTATCCTCTCCACGGTGCTGGCCGCCTGGGGGATCTGCGTGTACGCCCAGAGCTACGGGTTCATCGAGCTCTACTCCGCGCCGCTCATGATGGCCTTCCCCGCGGCATCCGCCATCTTCCTGGGGGGCAGCCTGGGACACCGCACCGCCGTCGTCCAGGCCGTCATCGGCACCTTCCTGTTCCAGACCACCTACGTGATCTCCGGACCCATCGCGAACGCCCTGCTCGTGCCCGAGGTGGCGGAGATCCTCAGGATGATCCTGACCAATGCCATCATCCTCTATGCCATGCTCTACGAGGGGAGGAGGCGCCGTGCGCAGGGTTAATGCAGTCCCCGCCGTTTTCCTCGTCCTCTCGGGCGTGGCCCTGTACTATTCCGACCTCTCCCCCGCATTCGTGGCGGGCGAGGTCGTCACCCGCTTCATCCGGGACGGGGTCATGGTCCTGGCCCTGGTCGTTCCGGTGACCGCCGGCATGGGGCTGAACTTCGCCGTCACCGTGGGGGCCCTGGCGGCCCAGGTGGGTATGGTGCTTGCCGTGGACTGGGGCCTGCAGGGAGGTACGGGACTGCTGGCAATCACGGCCATGGGCCTGGCCCTCTCCCTGGTGTTCGGCTGCATCATCGGAGCCGTGCTCAACCTGGTCAGGGGCAAGGAGATGATCGCCACCATGATCATCGGGTTCCTGGCCACGGGGCTCTACCAGCTCGTCTTCATGGTGGGCTACGGCACCTTCATCAAGCCCACGAACCGGGAGATGATGCTCTCCCGGGGCATCGGCATCCGGAACATGGTGGACCTGGAGCCGTTCCGGAACATCATGGACCGGCTCTGGGTCGTGCAGGCCGGCCCCGTCGAGATCCCGCTCTTCATGGTGCTCGTGGTCCTGGCCTTCGCGTGCGTCATCGCCTACCTCATGAACACCCCGCTCGGCCAGCAGTTCAAGGCCGTGGGGGAGGGGTACGAGAAGGCCCGGATGCTGGGCATCGATGCGGATGCCGTGCGTGTGAAGGCCATCGTGCTCTCCACGGTCCTGGCCTGCCTGGGGCATATCATCTTCACCCAGAACATCGGCATGCTCAACGTGTACACCGCCCACATGAATACGGACATCTTCGCGTGCGCCGCCCTGCTGGCGGGCGGGGCGAGCATCCTGCGTGCCCATGTGGGCCACGCCCTGCTGGGGGTGCTGCTGTTCCACTCCCTGTTCATCGTGTCCCCGCAGGCCGGCCAGAACATCTTCGCCAACGCGGCGCTGGGCGAGTACTTCCGCACCTTCGTGGCATACGGCACCATCGCGTTCGCCCTGGTCATGAGTACCGGGAAGAGGTGAACAGCGCTGAGGTCTAGGCAGCCGTCTCCGTAGGGCGTATAATGACCTGCACCACTGTAATGGGGAGGTGTGCAATGAAGATAGCCGCGGTCGAGCTCTACCACGTGTCCGTGCCCCTGAAGGAGACCTTCTGGCCCACCTGGATCCCGGGCTACCCGCAGACCCACAACCGCTTCACCCTCGTGAAGCTCACCACCGACGACGGCATCACCGGCTACTCGGCGGGCACGGCCATGGGCACGGAGCGGGAGGGCCTGGGCGACCTCATCGCGAGCTACCTCATCGGCGCCGATCCCGCGGACATCGACAGGGTCCAGTCCCTGTTGAAGCAGGCAGGTTTCCTGGGATGGAGGAACTTCTGGATCGAGCCCGCGTGCTGGGACATCCTGGGCAAGGCGCAGGGAAAACCCGTCTACGAGCTGCTGGGCGGGAAGGCGAGGCCCATCGACGTCTACCTCTCCACCGGCGAGATGCACGACCCCCACAAGCGCGTCTACGAGCTCCTCGCCAAGCGCGACCGCGGGTTCAGGACCGCCAAGCTCAGGGTCAAGAACGTGGAGCTCAAGGAGGACATCCGCCACATCGAGACCGTGGCCAGGGGGGTCGAGGGCAAAATGGGGCTCGGGGTGGACGCCAACCAGGGATGGCTCGTGTCCATCGTGGATAAGGTCCCTGCCTGGGACCTGCCCCGGGCGAAGGAATTCGCCAGGGCCTGCGGGGACAACGGCATCCTCTGGCTGGAAGAGCCCCTGGACCAGCGGGACTATGACGGCAATGCCGAGCTGAAGAAGGCCTCGCCGGTGAAGATCGCCGGGGCCGAGCTGAACTACGGCTGGGACGAGATCAAGATCATGCTCGAGAAGGACTGCTTCGACGTCTACCAGCCCGACGCCACCTTTGCCGGCGGCATCGCCCAGGTGAAGCGGGTCATCGAAGCCTGCAAGGCGAAGGGGAGGCAGTTCAGCCCCCATACCTGGACCAACGGCATCGGCTTCTACGTGAACTGGAACCTCTACCTGGCCGACCCGGACGATTCCCTGCCACTGGAATACCCCCTGGAGGAACCCTCATGGATTCCCGAGTTCAGGGAGGGCATCGTCGCCCCCATCGTACCGGACGGCGAGGGGAGACTGCAGCCCTTTACCAGGCCGGGCCTGGGCTTCGAGATCGACGAAAAGCTCCTGAAGAGGTACGGCAGGCGCTTCTTCAAGCTCACCGAGTTCGGGCTCAAGCTCAAGGTCATCCGGGAGAAGGGGCTCAAGGCGGCCCTGGACATCAAAAAGCGCAAGGAGCGGGGCTCATAGGACGAGGTTGATGCTCAGAACATTGAAGACTTGGCTTCGGAAACGATACGGGTGAAAACCTAGCCTGCTCATTTCGCGCATCCCGTACCAAGGTAAATTCCAATATGCATGCGGGATGTCACTGGTATAGTCCATCTGGGGGACACTATAGCCCCCTGCCATGTCTCCTAGTACAAGATCATCAGTTTCTCGGAGCTATTGAGACTGATCATTTATCGCAGGGACCTATGGTGCGAGTTTGAAAATTTTGGGCATCAATCTATTGAAGGAATCAACACTTTGGACAAACCATAAGGGATGGCACAT
>DAITOA010000010.1:0-64514 GCA_036834365.1 Thermodesulfobacteriota bacterium
CTCGACAACGCCGCCAGCTCATGGCCCAAGCCCGAGGCGGCCATCGAGGCCGTAGAGCGTGCCCTGAGGGATACTGCGGCCAACCCGGGAAGGTCGGGACACAGCCTGTCCGTCGAGGCGGCCCGCATCATCGCGGACGCACGTCAGGAAACGGCTGCGCTGTTCGGTGCAGCCGACCCGCTGAGGATCGTCTTCACCAAAAACGCCACCGAGGCGCTCAACATTGTGATCAACGGGCTGCTCGGACCGGGAGATCACGTCATCACCTCCAGCATGGAGCACAACTCGGTGATGCGACCCCTGAGCGTTGCCCATCGGCGGGGGGTTTCCGTCAGCACCGTGCCCTGCTCGAAAACCGGCGAGCTCGACCCCGGCGACGTCCGGAAGGCCTTCACGAAGGATACCCGGCTCATCGTCCTCACCCATGCATCCAACGTGGCGGGCACCGTCATGCCGGTGGCCGAGGTGGGGGCCATCGCCCGGGCTGAAGGCATCCCCTTCTGCATGGATGCAGCGCAGACCGCAGGGTGCCTTCCCATCGACGTGGACGCCATGGACGTCGATCTCCTCGCCTTCACCGGGCACAAGTCCCTCTACGGCCCCCAGGGCACGGGAGGACTCTTCGTCCGGGAAGGGCTCGAGGAGCGCATCTCCCCGCTCATGACCGGGGGCACGGGAAGCGCATCGGAGCACGAGGAGCAGCCACTCTTCATGCCCGACAAGTACGAGGCGGGCACGCCGAATACTCCGGGCATCGCGGGACTGCTCGCAGGGGTGCGCTTCGTGGCGTCGCAGGGCGTGGCAGCCATACGAAGGCATGAGTCGGCCCTGGTATCGATGCTCCTGGAGGGTCTCGGCGCCATCCCCGGTGTGCATATCCACGGTCCCGCCGATCCGGGGAAAGGTATTGCGGTGGTGTCGTTCACCATCGACGGCATGGACGCGTCCGAGATCGCCTTCCGGCTCGACGACGGGTACGGCATCATGTCGAGGCCCGGCCTGCACTGCGCGCCATCGGCACACCGTACCCTGGGGACCTTCCCGGGCGGCACCGTGCGGCTCGGCATCGGGTACTTCAATACCGAGACGCACATCCGGTCGGCCCTGGAGGCCGTATCGTCCATCGTCAACAATCCATGACAGAACAGGAGGTACCTATGAGCCATACCGTGGACGCCCGGGGCCTGGCATGCCCCCAGCCCGTCATTCTCGCCAAGAAGGCCCTTGAGCGGCACGAGGAGGTGCTGGTCATCGTGAACGACACGGCAGCGCGCGAGAACGTGAAGAAGCTCGCCTCAAGCTTGGGGTATGCCTTCACCGTGGAGCAGCAGGACGAAGAGGCCAGGATCGCCATCACGAAAGGCGAAACCTGCGCTCTGGCCGAAGACATCATATCCACCACCGGCCCGGTGGTGGTGGCCGTGTCATCCAACACCATGGGCACGGGGGACGACACCCTCGGGGGCGTGCTCATGAAGAGCTTCCTCCATACCCTCCTGGACACGACGCCCAGGCCGGATGTTATGATCTTCTTCAACGCCGGGGTGAAGCTCACCGTGGAGGGATCCGAGGTCCTGGACGATCTCGGGGCCCTGGCCGAGGCCGGGACGAAGATCCTCGTCTGCGGGACCTGCCTGAACTTCTTCGAGATCAAGGACAGGCTCGCCGCGGGCTCGGTGTCCAACATGTACGACATCGCACGGAGCATGCTCACCGCGGGCAGGCTCGTCAGGATATGACGCCACCGCGCAGTGTCCTCCTCTTCGAGTCGGTGAGTGCGGCCCTGCAGGCCGAGAAGATCCTAAAGGCGGTCGACATCGCCCACAAGATCATCCCCGTACCGAAGCACATCAGCTCGGACTGCGGGGTGTGCATCCGCGTGGATGAGGAGAATCTCGACCGGGCGCTGCAGGCCCTTCAAGGCAGGGTCGTTCTTCAGGACACCAGGCAGCTCCCCTAGGGGCAGGACGCCATCGTGCCCACCCTTGAGCGGGAGACGTTCCGAATCCTCATATGGACATTTAAATATTTATAAAAAAGAAAAGATATGCCGATAGTACAGTGTACACAGACCCTACACTGTATTTACTGGATATCACTTTGGGGGAGCCGGGGGGCTCTCCCTCATTTTTTCACAAGATTGATGAAAAGGGACGGGGGTTCCCCGTCCCTCTGATCGTAGCCTGAAGTCGTTACATGGTGAGGAATGATGCCTCGGGGACGTCCATGACGCTGGTGTCGCCTTCCTTGATGACCCGCAGGATATTGCCGGTCACGGGCAGGATGTTGTGGCAGAAGAACTTCGCTGAGGCCACCTTGCCCGCATAGAAGGGATACTCGAAGTGCTCTGCGCCCAGCTCGTCGATCTTCTTCTGGGCGATGAGGGCCATCTCGAGGAGCAGCTTGGCGCCGTAGAGGTAGCCGGTGGCGTGCAGGATCCGGGTGGCGTAGAAGCCGATCATGCTGAACTTGCCCTGACCGAGGTAGTTGGCCATGGTCGTCTGGATCTCCTTGTACTGGTTGAGCGCTTCTTCCAGAAGGGCAACCTGCGGGGCGAACTTCTCACTGTTCTTGTTCTCGTTCGCGAACTTCTCGATCTCGCCGAGCCATGCAGCGAACACGGAGCCGCCGGCCATCATCCACTTGCGGCCGATGAGGTCCATGGACTGGATGAAGTTGGTGCCTTCCCAAATGGGGTAGATGCGGCAGTCCCGGAGCTGCTGGGCGATGGGGTACTCCTCGGAGAAGCCGTAGCCGCCGTAGCACTGCATGGCTTCCGAGATGGAAAGGAACGCCAGGTCCGAGCACCAGGCCTTGATGATGGGGGTGTTGACCTCGATGAGGCCCCTGGCCCACTTCTTGAGGTTCTCGTCGTCGGTGTTCTCGGCGATGTCCATGGCGTAGTAGGACACCCCGATCATGGCGCGGGAGGCCTCGGTGATGGACTTCTGGAACATGAGCATGCGGCGCACGTCCTCGTGCTTGATGATCGGCACGCGGCCTGCCTTGGGGTTGGTGAGCTGGCGGCCCTGGATGCGGCCGGCTGCGTACATGCACGCGTTGTTGTAGGCCACGGTGGCTGCGGACAGGCCGGCCAGGCCGGTGACGGCGCGTTCCTCGTTCATCATCTGGAACATCTGCGCCATGCCTGCGCCCTTGCCGTCCACCGGAACGTCGCCGAGCAGGAAGCCGATGCACTTGCCTTCCTCGCCGTAGTTCACGATGGCTGTGGCGGAGCCGCGGATGCCCATCTTGTGCTCGATGCCGCCGCAGTTCACGTCGTTGAACTCGCCCTTCTCGCCGTTGGTGTCGGGCAGGAACTTGGGCACCACGAACAGGGAGATGCCCTTGGTCCCGGGCAGGCAGCCCTCGATGCGCGCCAGGGTCAGGTGGATGATGTTCTCCGTGATGTCCTGGTCGCCGCCGGTGATGAAGCACTTGGTGCCCACGATCTTGTAGACGCCCGGCTTATCGGTGGGGATGGCCTTGGTGGTGAGATCGCCCACGTCGGAGCCGCTGTTGGGCTCGGTGAGGTCCATGGTCCCGGACCACTGGCCGTTCCACATCTTGGGCAGGTAGGTCTTCTTCAACTCTTCATTGCCGAAGTCGCGGATGAGGCCGGAAGAACCGGTGGTGGCCATGGCATAGGGGCCCAGGGCTGCATTCGCGGCAGCAAGGTACTCGTTGGTGGCGCCCATGACGCACAGGGGCAGGGAGCTGGGATCGCTGTGGTCTGCGTTGCTGGAGCCCAGGCCGTTCTCCTGGATCGCCCAGTAGGCCTTCTTGAAGGAGTCGGGTGTGGTCACCACGCCGTCCTTGTACTTGGCGCCGATGGTGTCGCCGTCGTCGTTGGTGGGAGCGATGGCCTCCTTCGCTATCTTGTAGGCGTTCTCGAGGATGGAGTCCACGTCATCGACGCTGTAGCCGCCTTTGAATCGGCCGGCCTCGAACACCTTGGACAGGTCGAGCCATTCCTTGAGAATAAACTTGTGGTCACGGGTTGAATACAGGAAGTTAGATGCCATGTGTCGTGTCTCCTTCTCTCGATGTTTGATGGGGACGAGCAACTGCGTCTTTCGAGTATAATGAATCGTCATTCATTCTGTCAATGATTGAAAATGTCGCTGTCGTTCCAGCCTGGCATTCCCGGTAGGGGAGTCGTCCTTTGCGGCCTGCCGTTGAAACGCCGGACTGCAGCTCCTACAAGGTGGTGAAAAGGGAGGTGTGGCATGAAGATGGAACAGTGGATCCGGGCCATAGCCGGGTCGCTCATCGTGGCGTCGCTGCTGCTGGCTCAATTTCACGGCAGGTACTGGCTCTTCCTCACCGCTTTCGTGGGATTGAACCTGCTGCAATCGGCCTTTACCCGGTGGTGTCTGATGGAGGACATCCTGCAAAAAGCGGGGATCGCCCGGAAGGGCTGATGCCGGAACCCTGATGATCAGGTGACGTGAAGGAGTCTCCCCCCGCATCTTACAATCCAGGTGCATTTTCCCGTCTGGCGTATTACCATGGCGGGAGCCGTCCGTTAACGAACAATCTTCGGGAAGGGGGAACAGGTATGACCAAGGTCAATGAAGGTAAGAAGTGTACCTATACCGTGAATGAGGCGGGCGTCGCCCTCATGGAGATCAGCAATCCTCCCATGAACGCCCTGAGCAGGCCCGTCCTGGCGGACATCCGCGATACGCTCGCCAAGGCGCTGACCGACAAGGCCGTGAGGGTCATTGTCTTCACCGGCGCCGGGAAGGCCTTCATCGCAGGGGCCGACATCAGCGAACTCAACGATTTTGAGACCGCCCAGGAGGGTGCCGACTTCCTGATACCCGGCCAGGAGATCTCCCATCTGTTCATGCATGCGGACAAACCGGTCATTGCGGCCATCAACGGGTTCTGCCTCGGCGGCGGCATGGAGATGGCGCTCGCGTGCCATATCAGGCTGGCGGATGAGGCAGCCACGCTCGGGCTGCCCGAGATCAAGCTGGGCATCATACCGGGATACGGCGGAACCCAGAGGACCCCGCGGCTCATAGGTGCGGGAAGGGCTCTGGAGCTCATCCTGTCCGGCAACTTCCTCAACGGGAAGCAGGCCGAGGAGTACGGGCTCGTGAACAGGGCGGTGGCGAAGGGAACGGTGGTCGACGAGGCCATGAAGCTTGCGGGGGCCATTGCGGCCAAGAGCAGAGTTGCCGTCCAGGCCGCCCTCCGCGCCGTGCACGAAGGCGGCGCCATGGACCTCCATTCCGCCATGAAGTACGAGCGCGAGCAGTTCGGCATCTGCTACGCGAGCGAGGACAAGAAGGAGGGCGTTGCCGCCTTCTCCCAGAAGCGGGAACCGAAGTTCAGGGACAGGTAAGGAGAGCGGGTACCAAACCCGCGCGGTTCCCCATCTTCCGCACGTTACTTGTCTGTGCGGGAAGGTGACATGGTGGCAGGAATCTTCACGGAAACCAGCCTGCCCTTGGCACACACGATACCGTTTGCGGACACCGTGCTGGTGACGATGATCTTGCGCTCCGAGATCTCCTCCACCTTTCCACGGATGGTAAGCTCCACGCCGAGCGGGGTAGGGCGCAGGTAGTCCACATGCAGGGACGCGGTGACGTACCTGGGCGCTGACCCGGAGCCTACCTCGTAGCCGGCCATCCTGCAGTCCGCCGCGGAAGCGGTGCCCGTGGAATGGCAGTCGATGAGCGAGGCGATGAGCCCGCCGTAGACGAATCCGGGCATTCCCATATGGTAGGGCCGTGGTGTGAACAGGGCCACGCTCTCGTCCCCCTCCCAGTAGCTCCTGATATGAAGGCCGTGCTCGTTGAGCCTTCCGCACCCGTAGCAGTGGCTCAATTCATCCGGATACAGTTCCTGAAATGCTTTTTCCTTCATGATGTTCTCCCTTCTGCTGCAGGTCTCCGCAGCGGGTCTGTCTTACAGGTCCGTTTTCAGGACCAGGTCGGTGATGGGGCCGCGGGACCTGCTCCCCTTGAGGACCATGTGGCCGTAGTTGCGGTGTCCCTTGAACTTGGTGACGATCCAGTTCAGGCCGTTGTTGTACGCATTGAGATAGGGATGGTCCACCTGGTGGGTGTCGCCGAGGACGAAGCACTTCACGTGCTCGCCCATGCGCGTCAGGAGCGCCCGTGTCTCGTAGCGGGTAATGTTCTGCGCCTCGTCGATGATGACGATGGCGTCCTCGATGTTCATGCCGCGGATGAAGTTGAGGCTGATGACCTCGATCCGTTTCGGGTTGAGCTCGAGCCTGGCCGCCTTGGGATCCGTGAACAGGGCGTTTGCCGGCCGGTGTCCATGGAGTTTCATGATGAGGTCGGTGATCCCCCGCATGTACGGGGCCAGCTTCTCCTTCTCGTCGCCCGGCAGGAAGCCCAGGCGTTCGCCGATCTCCACCACGGGCTTGAAGATGAAGATCTTGCCGTACTCTCTGGGCTTCTGGAGCACGAGCTCGAAGGCGCAGGCCAGCGCTATGTGGGTCTTTCCGAACCCCGCCTCGGACTGGAGCGTCACCACGTCGATGTGCCTGCTCAGCATGAGCTCCATGGCGCAGTTCTGGTAGACGTTCCGGGGCTTCACCGCCCACGGGGTATGCTCGTAATCCATGGCCGTGCCGGTCCCCTCGAACCAGAGCTTGTTCTGCTGGTCCCACCAGAAGCAGTTGGCGGTCTTCTCCTCCTCGAACCCCACAAAGCCCGTGTACTGCTGGGACAGGGACTGGAAGGGTTTCGAGTCCTTGTACTCCTGGCTCCTGATGCCCTCGCAGCCAAGCCTGACCCGGAACATCCGGTCGTTGGAGACCACCACGGGTTCAAGCCCGCCGAAGAACTCCCCGGCATGGGAAAAGGCATACCGGATATCCTCCAGGATGTCGTCGTCGTTGGTCTTGCCCACTGCGTAGGTCTTGTCCGGAATGTGGACCACCTCGAAGCCCTGGTCGTGTTCGAGCCTGTCCCCGACCACTGCGATGATGTGGTTCAGATCGGGCCTGGTCTTGAGGCGGTCCAGCTCCATGATGACCGAGTAGGGGATGAGGACCCTGTTCTCCTGGCCGTTCCTGAACGTTTCGAGACAATCCGGGTTTTCTATAAGGGTGTTCGTGTCGAGTATGTATACCTTCTGCATCGCTCTCCCTGCTGAAGGAATGCATGTGTGCCATGCATGTCCGGCGCCTCCATACTATCACAGGAGGGAAGCGGCTGCAGGTGAATTTTTCATGAATCGCAGACCCGGGGTACGGGTCAAGAATCTGCCGCGATTTTGGCAATGGAGGGGAAAACAGCCCGCTCGATCAGTGCATGTATTCTTCCGGCGTATGGAACGGCGTCAGGGTTTCCCCAGGATCTCAGCAAAGAAGACCTTCATGTGCTCCCAGGAGCGCCTGTCCGCTTTTTCATTGTAGGCCACCCCCCGGGAAGGGTCTGACCCTGAATCCGGATTCGTGAAGCTGTGGACCGCCCCGCCGTACATGATGAGTTGCCAATCAGCCTTTGCCTTGCGCATCTCTTCTTCGAAACCGTTCACCTGGGCGGTCGGGACGTTCGGGTCGTCGGCCCCGTGGAGGACGAGGACCTTTGCCTTGAGTGTGCCTGCAGTAGCCGGATTGGGCGTGTCGAGCCCGCCGTGGAAACTGACCACTCCGGCGATGTCGGCCCCGCTCCGTGCGAGCTCGAGCACTGCGGTGCCGCCGAAGCAGTAGCCGATGGCGGCCACCCGTTTCCTGTCCGTGAGCGGGTTGTTCAGGAGCGCTTCAAGTCCAGCTCTGACCCTCTCGCGCAGCAGGGCGCGGTCGCCTCCCCTGAACCTGCCGGCCAGGGCGCCAGCCTCCTTGGCGTCCTTCGCCACGGTGCCATCCCCGTAGATATCCGCTGCGAAGGCGACATAGCCCAGTTCAGCCAGCTGCCTGGTGCGTCTCTTCGCATAGTCGTTGAGCCCCCACCATTCATGGACGACCAGCACCGCCGGCCGGGGACCCGTAACCGCACCGTCGTAAGCCAGGTAACCGACGAGCCGGGCGCCGCCCTGTTCGTAGGGTACTTCCTGGGTGCGCACCTCGGCCCGGGAGATGCCGGATGAAAAGAGGGTGACAAAGGCAGCGAAGCTTATGGCCGACAACAGGACATGCTTCATGACCGACCTCCTTCGACGACCTTGTGCGCCGTCCCGGAAGCGGATCATGCATGCCGCCCACAATGCCGTGCAGTCTTTCTTCCTTTCATAGTTCATGGGTGGCTGAATTCAAGACCCCGGCATGCCTCACTCCTGGGGCACGGGTGATGGCGCATCCCCCCTCATTCCTCGCGGCTTTCCCCCTTCGGGCCGGCGGGGCATGGACGGTTCCTGAAGATCTGGTAGTAGAGCAGGGGTACGATGACCAGGGTGAGCACGGTGGAGCCCACGGCCCCGAACATCATGGCGATGGCCAGGCCCTGGAAGATGGGGTCGAAGAGCATGACGAAGGATCCGACCACCACGGCCGCAGCCGTGAGCACGATGGGACGGAAGCGCACCGCACCTGCCTTGATGAGGGCGTTCTTGAGCTCCCCCTTCTCCCGCCATTCCATCTGGATGAAGTCCACGAGCAGGATGGAGTTGCGCACCACGATGCCCGCCAGGGCGATGAACCCGATCATGGACGTGGCCGTGAAGAAGGCCCCGAAGGCCCAGTGTCCAGGCAGGATACCCACGAGCGTCAGCGGGATGGGGGCCATGATGACCAGAGGGGTCACGAAGCTCTTGAACCACGCCACCACCAGGATGTAGATGATGACCAGCACGGCCGCGAAGGCCGCCCCCAGATCGCGGAACACCTCGTAGGTGATGTGCCATTCCCCGTCCCACTTCATGGCATAGCGGTTCTCCAGCCAGGGCTGCACGGCCGAGTACTGCTGCAGCTCGTAGCCTTCAGGCAGCCTGAGCTTCGCGATGGCGTCCTTCATGTTCAGGATGGCATAGACAGGGCTCTCCTCCCTGCCCGCCACGTCCCCGGTCACGTAGGTGACCCGCTTGAGGTTCTTGTGGTAGATGGTCTTGTCGACGATGCCGTCCTTGACCCTGACCAGTTCGGCCAGCGGGACGAAGCCGCCCGTGGGTGTGGGTACCGCGGTGGAGAGCAGACGGGCGGGGTCGGAGCGCTCCTGGAGCGGCATGCGCAGCACGATCTCCACCGGATCACGCTCCCGTTCCAGGTGCACGAGACCCGCCACCGATCCGGCCAGTGCGATGTTCAGGCTCTTCGCGACGGTGTCCGTGCTTATGCCATTGGCAGCAGCCTTCACCTCGTCGACCTCGAGGACGAGCTTCCTCTGGTCGTCCTCCACGAACCAGTCCACGTCCACCACGCTCTCGGTCTTCAGGAAGATGTCCTTGACCTGCCGGGCGATCTCCACCTGCCGATCGGTCTGCGGGCCGTAGATCTCGGCCACCAGGGTGCTGAGCACGGGCGGCCCGGGGGGGATCTCGGCCACCTTGATGCTCGCGCCGTAACGATCGCCGATGGCCTTGAGGTGAGGACGCAGGCGCTTGGCGATGTCGTGGCTCTGGGCGTCCCGCGCGCCCTTGGGCGTGAAGTTCACCTGGATGTCGGCCACGTTGCCGCCGCTGCGCATGAAGTAGTGACGCACCAGTCCGTTGAAGTTGTACGGGGATGCCGTCCCGATGTAGGCCTGGTAGTCGGTCATCTCCGGCACGCCCTTGAGGTACTCGCCCATTTCCCGGGCGAGCGCCGCCGTCTCCTCCAGGGTGGTGCCCTCGGGCATGTCGATGATGACCTGGAGCTCGCTCTTGTTGTCGAAGGGGAGCATCTTCACGGTGACCGCCTTGAGCGGGAGCAGGGCGACGGCGAACAGGAGCAGGCCGAAGATGACGGCAAAGGCCGCCGTTCGTTTCATGGGGTCGTCGATAAGCGGTCCGAGGAGACGCCCGTAGATGCGGTGGAGCCTGCCGCCTTCCTCCTCCTCGGGCTCGTGCCGCACGTTCTTCAGCACCAGGTAGGCCAACCACGGGCTCACGATGAAGGCCACGAGCAGCGAGAACAGCATGGCCGCCGAAGCCCCCACCGGTATGGGCCGCATGTAGGGGCCCATGAGGCCCGACACGAAGGCCATGGGCATGAGCGCAGCGATGACCGTGAAGGTGGCCAGGATGGTGGGATTGCCCACCTCGTCCACGGCGAAGATGGCGGTCAGCGGCTCGATGGGGTGCAGGCGGAAGTGGCGGTTGATGTTCTCCACCACCACGATGGCGTCGTCCACGAGGATGCCGATGGAGAAGATAAGGGCGAACAGGGTGACCCGGTTCAGCGTGTACCCGTAGAGATAGTTGATGAGCAGCGTCAGGGCAAGCGTCACGGGCACGGCCACGGCCACCACCACCGCCTCCCTCCTGCCCAGTGCTACGGCGATGAGCACGATCACCGAGATGGTGGCGATGAGCATGTGGTAGAGCAGCTCGTTGGACTTTTCCTTGGCCGTCTCCCCGTAGTCGCGGGTCACGCTTACCTGCACGTCGCGGGGGACGATATCTCCCCTGAGGGCCTCCACCTTGTGCAGGGCATCCTCGGCCACAAGGCTCGCATTGGTGCCCTTCTTCTTGGATACGGCGACCGTCACGGCCTCGTACTGGCCGGCTGACGAGGCGGTTATCCCCTTGGTTGCGGCCGCCGGGCCGAGCCCCATGAAGACGTAGTCGGCAGGCTCCTCGGGACCGTCGGCGATGTCGGCCACGTCGCGCAGGTAGACCGGGCGGCCCGCCTCGACGTTCACCACGATACCGCCCACGTCGCCCGCATTCCTGAGGAACTCCCCCGTCTCCACCACGGTCTCCCGGTTGCCTGCCGGGTAGTTCCCGGACGGGATGATGACGTTGGACTGCTGCAGGGCGCCCATGATCTGGAAGGCCGACACGTGGTGCGCCCTGAGCCGCTGCGTGTCCAGCATGACGCGGACCTG
Organism: Thermodesulfobacteriota bacterium; assembly: GCA_036834365.1. Lineage (GTDB taxonomy): Bacteria > Desulfobacterota > Desulfomonilia > UBA1062 > UBA1062 > MWEI01. The sequence continues at coordinate 10,956 of DAITOA010000010.1, forward strand.
GCGCCGCTGGCCTCCTATCACGGTGCACTCGGATACGTCCTGGCCCTTCTTGATCTCGCAGGCAAGCTCCTGGGCGATGCGCCTGAGCTCATAGCCGGTGTAGCGTGGGTTCCCGCTCCAGAGCGTGAGCGACAGGATGGGCACGTCGTCGATGGACTTGGCCTTGACCAGGGGCTGGGACACCCCGGGCGGGATGATGTCGTAGTTGGACATGAGCTTGGTGTAGAGCTTGACCAGGCTCGTTTCCATGTCCTCGCCCACATAGAAGCGGACGATGGTCAGGTTGGAACCCGGCCTCACGGTCGAGTAGACGTACTCCACCCCCGGTATCTCCCAGAGGAGCTTCTCCATGGGCGTGGTGACCCGAGCCTCCACCTCGGCCGGCGTGGCGCCGGGGTAGCTCACCATTACGTCGATCATGGGGACCACGATCTGGGGCTCCTCCTCCCGGGGCGTCACCAGCACGGCAAAGAGCCCCAGGAGCAGTGAGGCGATGACGAGCAGGGGCGTGAGCTTCGACGATATGAACGCCCGGGCGATCCTTCCGGAGATGCCGATCATCTTCATCGGGGGTTCTCCGCGATGGCGCCGCCGTCAACGGCCCTTTCCACCCCCCCCGTGACGATGCGTTCTCCCGCGGACAGGCCGGAGAGCACCTCGATGCCTTCTCCGGACTCCGGCCCCTCCTTGATGAGGCGGTAGCTGATGACCCCGGAACCGTCAACCACGTACACACCAGTGAGCTGGCCCTTCCGGATGATGGCGCCGGCCGGGACGACCAGGGCCTCTTTCCTGCCCACCGGGAGGCGGGCCCGGGTGAACAGGCCTGTCCTGAGGTTCCTGTCCGGGATGTCGATCTTGACCGTGAAGGTGCGTGTCCGGGGATCTATGTCGGGCAGCACCTCGCGCACCGTGCCATGGAAGTCCTTCCCCAAGGCATCCACGATCACCTCGACCCCCATACCAGGCAGTATCCTCCCTGATAAACCCTCATCGGCGTGGACCTCCACATAGGCATCGCCGATGCCCTCGATGGTCAGCAGCGGCGTACCCGGACTGGCCATGCTGCCCACATCGGTGTGCTTTGCGGTAACCACGCCGGGGGCGGAGGCGACGATGCGGGTGAAGGAAAGGTAGGTCGCGGCTTCCTGGGCCATGGCACCGGCCCGCTCAAATTCGGCTGCCGCCACCTTCCTGTCGGTCTCCACCCTATCCATCTCCTGGCGGGAGATCACCTGCTGGTCGAAGAGGCCCTGGTAGCGTTTCCATGTTGCCTCGGCCAGGTCCTTGTTCTGCCCGGCCGCCTCGACCGCCATGGTGGCGGCCCGGAGGCGCTGGCGCGCATCGGTGTCGTCGAGGGTGAGGAGCAGCCTGCCTGTGGTGACCGTGTCCCCCTCCTTGACATTCAGGGAGGTGACGGACCCCATGACCCGGCTCGCAATGATGCTCGTGCGGTCGGAACGCACCGTGCCCGATGCCTCGTACACCTTATCGGACTGGACGGGGCTGACTGCCGTCACGGTGACGCCGGTGACCGTCGGCCGCTTGATGTCTGCCCTGTCGGCCCCGCGGGTGCATCCCGTTTCCATGAAGACCGGCACGGCCATGACGATGATGGAGGAGAGGACTATGCCGACCCGCCGAAACCTCCGGGAACACACCTTCAATCCGTTCAAGTGCTCTACCACGGTTATCTCCCCGAACTGCAGTTTTTGTATACGGTGTTGCGCCGTCTTGATGCCAGAACATGTAGTCTATCATGGTACTATAAGAAAAGTATTGGCATTTCCCTGAAAAATCAAGGGGTGATGGAAAGATAAAAGGAAAAAGAAAGGCCCCCGGGCGGATTGTTCTCTGCCTGGGGGCCTTCGGTTCGTTCTCAGCAGCTCGAGCAACCGCCGCAGTCGGATGATTTCTTCATGCCGGTGTTGATGACGAAGCCTTCGCCGCTGGGAGTTATGACGTAATCCACGGTGATGGGTTTCGCCTCATCGAGGAGCTTCTTTTCGACGATGAAGGTGAAGCCGTCGCTCTCGAAAACCTCGTCGTTCTCGTTTGACTCATCCAGAGCCATCCCCAGCTGGGGGCCGCCTCAGCCTATCCCCGCTATGAAGATGCGCAGGGGCTCGACCTTTTCCCGGGTCTTGAAGAACTCCCTGACCTTTTCCGTTGCCGTTTCCGTTACGTTGAACATCGAATCATTCTCCTTTGCAGGTTTTATCTCTTCCATGAATATATCGGCCTTATCTATACCTGCAATGAATAGGTTCGCCAACCATCAATTTCCAGTTCCGTGCATCGGGATTCCTAGCATCCGCAGCAACCGCCGCCGCAGCTGGTGGATGGCTTCATGCTCGAGGAGATGATGAACCCCTCGCCCTCGGCCGTGGTGATGTAGTCCACCTTGATGGGCTTTGCCTGCTCCAGGAGCTGCTTCTCGACCAGGTAGGTGTGTCCGTCCAGCTCAAAGGTCTCGTCGTTCTCGTTGGCCTCGTCCAGGGCAAACCCCAGCTGTACCCCGCTGCACCCCATGCCGGCGATGAACACCCTCAGCGGCTCCACCTTTTCTCTGGTCTTGAAGAATTCCCTGACTTTCTCAGTTGCCTTTTCCGTTACTTCGAACATGTTTCTCTCCTCTCGGGCGGGCGGTCCTGCCGAGCAGCTTTTCGATGCAGGGAGTCCCTGCCGGCCCCGTTTCATTCTTTTTGACGATAACCTGCTCCAGAAGGTTCCTGTATGCGTCAAGGACGCCGTCCACAAGGCAGTAGTGCACGCTCGTCCCGTTCATCTCCCCCGAGATCCATCCGGTCTCCCTGAGTACCTTCAGGTGCTGGGAAACGGTGGACTGCGCCAGGGGCAGGGCGTTCACGATGTCTCCGCATATGCAAGGATTGTCGGGGGCCTGGCCGGCCAGGATCCTGACGATCTCCACACGCAGAGGGTGCGACAGACCCCGGGAAAGCTCCGAGAGCCTTTCCTGGTGCTCGCAGAGATTCCTTGTGGATGGTTTTCGTGGCCTCATTCCTCTTCGATGTCCGACGCGCATGGACATATCCTCAATCATCGTATATATACGATAAATCGTAGTGGATGACGCGCCGTGAGTCAAGGGTTTATTCGTGGAAAAACGAACTTCGAGACTCCCGAGGGGGATGCCTCACCGGCACCTACCTGTGATACCTGGGTTCAGGCCACGTGCAGGAGATGCGCCAGGCCGCCTGCCACCAGCAGGGCGATGGTCGTGTTGAGTACCACCGAGTAGAGGGCCACCTTCCATCCCCCCTCCTTCCAGAGGGTGGAGATGGTGGCGATACAGGGGATGTACAGCACCGTGAAGACCACGAGCACCAGGATCTGCGCCGACGAGAGGATAAGGGATACGTCCCCGGTGCCCAGGGCCTGGTTCAGCATGAGCAGCGTCAGTTCCTTGCGGAAGATGCCCAGGAACAGGGTGATGCCCGTGGACTCGGGCAGGTTGAGGATCCCGGCGGTGATGGGTCCCAGCACGTGGTCTATTACCCTGTCGATGCCCGCGTGCGAGAGGAAGGCGAGAACCAGGCTCGAAATCACGATGACAGGCCAGGCAAAGGTGAGGAACTCGTTCAGCCGCCACCATACCTTCCTGGCGACCAGAGACGGATAGGGCCTTCTCAGCGGCGGCACATCCATGATGATGCCGGGCGAGGGGTCGGCCTGCAGCTTTGAAAGGACAAAGGAAACGGCCAGCGCCACGAGGATGTTCCCGACGTAGATGGCCGTGGTCCAGGCCGCTCCCAGGTATTTGCCGGCCAGGGCCAGGATGATGACGGTCCTGGCCGAGCAGGCGATGAAGGGGACGATGAGCATGGTGAGCACCCGGTCACGCTCGTATTCCATGTTCCGCGCCGCCATGATGGCGGGCACGTTGCACCCGTAGCCCAGGATGATGGGGATGGCCGACTTGCCGTGCAGGCCGAACCGGTGGAGGAGACCGTCCACCATGAAGGCGATCCTCGGCAGCAGCCCCGAATCTTCCAGAACGGCCATGAGGACGAGGAGCGGGAGCAGGTAGGGCAGGACGATCCCCACGCCCGCCACGATACCGTCATACAACCCTGATACGGCTATCGCAGCGATTCCTCCGGTCATGCCTGCGACCTTTCGGCCCAGGGCATCGAGCGGCGCCTCGATGATGCCCGAGATGGCGTCGCCGAGCAGGAACGACGCGAAGAACATGAAAAACAGCAGGCCCACGATGGCCACGAGGCCGCCCATGGGGTTGATGATGAAGTGATCGATGCGCTCCCTGATGTTCATGCCCGTTTTATGGGTCACCTTTGCGATCTGCTCGAACAGGTCGAACACGACGGCGTGCCGGTGCGAGGCGAACACCCCGGACTCGGGCCAGTTATGCATCTCGGCCAGGGAACGCCGCTTTTCTGTGACATAACCGAGAAATTCCCGGTCGATCTTCCCGACGCGCTGCTCGAAGTCCTCGTCCATCTCCAGGAGCCTGATGATGACGAACCGCTCGTCCATGTCCAGGGCCTGCCTGACGGCGGCCGGGTACCTGAGGGTGATATCGGCGATACACTCCTCCACGTCCCTGTCGTAGACGGGCTGGACCGGCATGAACTGCTCCCGGGAGATCCTCAGGGCCGCATCGAAGAGTTCCCTGACTCCTGTGCCTTCCACGGCGATGACCGGGAATGCCTCCACCCCGGTCAGCGTCTTCAGCAGTCCCATGTCGATGGTGATGCCCTTTTCCTGGGACTCGTCGTACATGTTGAGTGCCATGACCATGGGGATGTTCATCTCCAGAAGCTGGATGGTGAGCTCCAGGGAGCGGCCCAGGATGGATGAATCGAGCACGTTGATGATCACGTCCACGTTGCCCGAGAGCAGGAAGTCCCTCGCCTCTTTTTCCGCAAGGTCATGGGAGGAGATGGAGTAGGTGCCGGGCAGGTCGATGAGCCTGACGGTCTTCCCCCCGAGGAGAACCCGTGTCTCGGTGAAGGAGACCGTGGTCCCGGAGAAATTTCCCGTGTTGACCTTGAATCCCGCTACTGCATTGAAGATCGTGGACTTGCCGCAGTTGGGCTGGCCTGCCAGGGCTATGACAAGCTCGTCACGATGGTGCATGGTCGCACACCTCGACGGATGCCGCCATGCCGCGGCCGATCATGGTCCTTGCCCCTGATGAAACATCCTCCACCAGCAGGGGGCCCCTGAAGGGCGCGGCGCTGATGAGCCGTACGAGCGTACCCTCGCGTATGCCGAGACCTGCCATGCGCGCCTTGAGGTGCCTGCCGCCGGTGATGCGCAGTATGGATGCCGTATCGCCTTCTTTCAGGTCCAGGAGCGTCAGGGGCCTGTCCTTCTCTGGCGGCTGTGAGATCATACTCTTTGCGGCCGGGGGTTTCATGCGTCACCCCCTGAGGCCTGTTTCCTGCGGCACTCGGGGCAGACGCCCGTGAGTTCGAGGTGATGGCTTTCAAGGGTGAAGCCGTGTTCCTTCGCCACGGCCTCCTGGAGGACCTCTATGGCCGGGTAGGTGAACTCAATGGTCCTGCCGCACCGTGAGCACATGAGGTGATCGTGATGTTCGTGGTCCCAGATATGCTCGTATCGTGTCCCCCCGATGCCGCTCCCATCGTTGACGCTGGTCCTGCGGATGATGCCGGCCTGAACGAGAAGCGACAGGTTCCGGTACACGGTGGTGAGTGACAAGGTATGTCCCTGTTCTCTGAGGAGATCCAGCACATGGTAGGGATGAAAGTGACCGTCAATATCGCAAACAATTCGCAATAAGGAAATCCGTTCTCTTGTCAGCCTGCCCCCATTTGATGCCAGTACTGAAGCTAGTTTGTCGAAACATGTGCCCTTTGGTGAGCAGTCTGCGCATGCTTTTTTTCTGTATAATTGTTGCATATCATTTTCAATAGATGATCGGGAAGTTCCTGTCAAGTCGTTGATACGGCGTAAAGTGGCAGGGGCAGGTGTCGAGGTTCGTAAATATACTTCCGTACTGAAAGGTGATGCGCTATTATCGGCTGGAGAACAAGATCCTGGCAGGCCTCTTAATGATGCCGCCAGGCAGATACCCTGATAGACTGAAATGTCCGGAGGAGCACTGTTGACAAGAAGGTACCCCGATACGACTCGGGTATGGAAAGCGATCTTTCTCATAGCCTTGACGGCATCCATCGTGTCCCCGGCATTCCTGCACGCCCAGGAGGCCGGAACACACCCCAGGGTGGGCCTCGTGCTCAGCGGCGGCGGGGCCCGGGGTGCGGCCCATGTGGGTGTGCTCAGGGTCCTGGAAGAGCTTCACGTGCCCCTGTACTGCATCGTGGGCACGAGCATGGGTTCCATCGTGGGCGGCCTTTACGCCACGGGCATGCCCCTGGATGAACTGGAGGAGATCGCGGTCAAGACGGACTGGGAAGGGGTCTTCACCGACAGCATCCCCCGACAGGTGGTGAACTACCGCGACAAGTCCGACTGGCCCAATTACATCACGAGCATCAACATAGATTTTCAGAAGGTCATAAGCCTGCCCAAGGGTCTCATCACGGGAAAACGGCTCGACCTGATGCTGCGCTCGCTCACCTTGACCGCACCACAGGACTTCGACGACTTCCCCATCCCTTTCCGGGCCATAGCGAGCGACATAGAAACCGGGGAGATGGTCGTGCTGTCCCATGGAGACCTTGCCAGGTCCCTGAGGGCAAGCATGGCCATCCCCGGCGCCTTTGAACCGGTGGAGATCGAGGGTAAGATGCTGGTGGACGGCGGTGTTGCCAATAACATGGCCGTGGATGTAGCCAAAGAGATGGGGGCCGATGTCGTGATAGCGGTGAACATCGGCACTCCGCTGAGTACCAGAGAACAGCTGGAAGACTTCCTCGGGATCATCGACCAGATCACCAACATTCTCACCAACAGGAACGTCGCTGCCCAGATCAGCATCCTCGGGCCCGGCGACACGCTCCTCTCACCGGAAATGGGGACCATCACCACGGCGAGTTTCGAGAAGATGGCCGAGGCCATCAAGATCGGTGAAAAGACCGCCCGTGAGAACCAGGACGTCTTACGTGGCTATGCAGTCAGCGAGGAGGAGTACCGAAGCATCCGCGAGCTGGAGCTCAGCAAGGCCAGGCCTTTAGGCAGGATCGAGTTCGTGAAGACCGACCAGAAGTCGGTCATGGGCTCCGGTCTCCTCTTCAACGTGATCACGAGGAGCGCAAGCAATGTCATGAAAAAGGATATCCTGGCCTATGACATCTTCGAGCTCTACAAACGGGGTGACTTCAAGGACATCGATTTTGCACTCGTGGAGGAGAACGGGAAGCAGGGCCTGCTCATCAAGGTCAAGGAACAGACCGAGACCGCGCACACCATAGACCTGGGCCTCGAGCTCTCGGGTACCGCCCAGAAAGACAACAGTTATCGACTGGTTGCCCGATACCAGGCCTCCAACCTGAACCGCCTCGGTGCAGAGTGGAAGAACGAGCTCTGGCTGGGACAGCGCACCAGGATCTTTTCCGAGTTCTATCAGCCGCTGAACCCCTACACCTGGCATCTCTTCCTCGCCCCTGCCGTTGAGTACCAGAACTACCCGGTGGAGCAGTACCTGAATCCCACGGACAGCAATGCCGTTGCCCGATACAAGCTTACCATGACGCAGGCAGGGCTCGACCTCGGGCTGCAGATGGGTGAATACGGCGAGGCGAGGATCGGCTATCAGAGAGGGACAGCGAAATCCGACCTGGAGACCGGCACCTCCCAGATGCCTGACGAGGAATTCGCCGACGGTGCATACCGGGTCTCCCTGCGCCTCGACCAGCTGGACAGCCCGTTTTTCCCCAGGCAGGGAAGCATGCTTTCCGCTTCCTACCTCTATGGGCGTGAGCATCTCGGGTCCGATGACAACTATGAATCGGTCCAGACCACCGTGGTAAAGCCCTTTTCCTGCGGCAATCACACGATCCTGCTGAGGGGGCGGTGGGACACGAACTTTGATTCCACCGAATCACTGGCCGAGGTTTCCTTCCTCGGCGGTCTGTTCAACCTGTCGGGCCTGGCCCAGGATCAGGTCTATGGGAACACCCTTGCCCTGGGGGAGGTCATCTACTTTGCCAGGGTCCTGAAGCTCACCAAGCTCATTGGTTCGGCCATCTATGCAGGGGCCTCCCTCGAGGCGGGAAATGCATGGCTCAGGAGGTCGGATATCGGCTCGAATGACCTTATTTATGCAGGCAGCGTTTTTGTGGGCATCGACTCGAACATAGGCCCCATCTATATCGGCTTCGGCCACGCCGAAGGCGGCATGAATGCCCTCTATTTCTCGCTGGGAGCGAAATCCTTCTAGAAGGAGTTTCCCCATGAAGACATATCCTTCCCGGATTGGACCCCTGATGCAGCTCGCCCTCTGGATTTTCTTCCTCCTGTCGGCCCGACCGGTATGGGCCTGGACCGAGCACCCCCTGGTCATCCACGAGACCCTTGCCGCACTCCCCGAGGTGCGGGACGCCGGCCAGGTCAAGGTGGAGGACCTCGATGCGTTTCTCATGGCGGAGGAACAGGGCCTTGCACGTCTTCTGGCTGGAGAAGAGGCATGGGCGCGGCAGAACCTCGAATGGTACAAACCTCTGCCGGATGCCCTGACGTTCGAGGCTACCGGCAATCCCGGGGATATCAGGGGGCGTTTCTGCCGGGCCGCCAGGATCAATCCGGATTCCCGTTTCAGCCTCTATCTGCAGTACGTCCCCGGGGCCGACACGGGAGGGAGGCCAGGTATCATGCCGGACAGGCTCACCTTTCTCAGGGATCTCTCCGAGTGGAGGTCCACGGTCTTCACCGGGCTGAAGGAAGGTGAAGCGGTCTCCCCCCTCGACATCGTCACGACGGCCAGCGACGAACCCGACTTCGGCCTCGACATCGGACTGTTCGAGGACAACGGCACCGACTTCGGCAAAGTCTACGGCTTCGGTCTGCAGCCCTTCGGAAACCCCAATCTGGAATACAGCAGCCAGGGTCCGTTCCACATGGGCTACTACCATGAGAAGTGGATCATCAATGCCCTGGCCGGTTTCGTGAAGCAGACCTATCCGGAATACCGTATACACCTCTACCGGACATTGTCCGCCTATGCCTTCCGGACGGGTCACGACTACTGGGGATGGCGATTCATGGGCATCGGCCTCCACTATGTCATGGACCTCACCCTGCCGTACCACACCACAGTGCTCCCCGGTGTAAGCACCGCCAGGATGCTCTGGATGAATGCCCTGAATATGATCGGGATCCCGGGCCCAATGAACAGCGCCATACAGCTTGTGTCCAACAGGCACACCGCCATTGAGAAGTTCCAGCAGATGGCCATGCAGGAGGCTTACCGGCAGGGGAACACTGACTACCCGGTCTTTGTGACGCTCAGGTCTGTACAATCCTGCCCTGCATGGGACGATCGTTCACCGAGGGACGTGATCTCCGCCAGGAGCAACGCCCTGGCCGGTAAGGCGGACAGGGTCATGGAGGAGACCATGCCTTATCGCTGGGTCTCCGACCCGACCTTCGAACTCGGGACCAGCCCGGAGCAGGATGATATCCTGGCCGTGCTGAGACGCGGGGACGGAGACAAGGACATGGATATCAATACGGATCTCCTGAAGGAGATGCTCGAAGCGTTGCCCGTTTACGCCTGTTCGTACATCCGGGGCATCCTGGCGAAAGATGAGTAGGCGGACCGCACGATTCGAGGGGAAACGAAGGCATGATGCCGGACCTGAATCATCGGCGCTATCGTACTGTCCTGTTCATCATTGAAACAGGGCGCCGGCCTGTGAGAGATGCTTACGGGCATCGGCACACATGGTCTCGAGTACCTGTCTGCAGCTCATGATCTCGTGAATGTGACCTATGCATTGACCCACCATGAAGGGAGCATCGTTCACTTCACCATTCTTCCAGGCGTCCTTTATCCGTTGTCCCGAGATCAAGGGGAAGAGCTCCTCCAGCCCTCCTCCCTTCTCCTCGACGGCCAGGACCTTCTCGATGAGACCGTTTTTCAGGGCCCGGCCCTGCATGCCCAGCGCCTTGCCTCCGAAGATGACCGTATCTGTCTCCGTCCGGTCGATGAGCTCCTGTTTGATGGTATCGTGCACATCGCACTCGCGGGTCGTGAGAAAGCGGCTGGCCATCATTACCCCTTGAGCGCCGAGGGTAAGTGCGGCTGCCATGGCGCGGCCGTCGGCAATACCACCCACGGTAACCACCGGGATGTCGAGCTTATCCACCATGCGCGGGGTGAGCACCATGGTTCCCACGTTGTCCTGGTAAGGATGTCCTCCCGCCTCGAACCCGAGGCAGTAGACCCCGTCGTAACCGGACTTCTGGGCGTGGATGCCGTGCTTGACACAGCCTACCTTGTGGAAGACCCTCACCCCGGCCTTCTTGAGACTTGTCAGGGCTTCCTTGCCGAGGGCCCTGTCGAGGGGGGCACCGGAAACCTCCATGCCGGCGACCTTTTCTTCCGCAGCCACCCTCACATACATGCGGTTCATCTCCTCGGTGATACGTACGGACGGCATGAGGGTCAGCCCCATCATAAAGGGCTTGGAGGTGAGTTCCCGTACGCGGGCAATGGCGGCCCTGAGGTCTTCCTCTGTCTCGTAATTGCCGCAGGTGAGGTTGCCCAGACCCCCGGCCTCCGAAATGGCTGCGCAAAGCTCCGGGGTACACAGCCACATCATGGAACCGCAGATGATGGGGTAGTCTACTCCGAACATTTCAGTAATTGCCGTCTTGATCATGGCCTCTCCCCCGGTTGATTATAGCTTGAAGTTATACTTAACCCTTTATGTTGGTACACAAATCACTTTTTCATGTCAACACAATTGCTTCCTGGCAACGGTCCATTCCGGTGGTATATTCTCTGGTTATGGAATGCTCGAAACTGAACATGCTGATTCGGGATCCATGTTATTCAGGCCATCGGTTCAGAACGCCTGCCTTGGCACGGGATCTGCCATCCCTGTATACGGATGCTGAATCACCATATCAACGGTTTGATTCTGTTGAAAATGAGAAACAATCCATTAGTATATAGCTATGTCGACTGCAGAGATTGAAGTTATAAGAGTGGCTGATGACAGCATGATGAGAGACTTCATCATGCTCCCCTGGACTACCAGAATCTATGAGGATGATCCTTGCTGGGTTCCTCCCCTGGTGAGCGACCAGAAGAAGCTGTTCAACAGGAAGAAAGGATACTTCTTCGAGATCGGCGATGCGGAGTTCTTCCTGGCCTATAAGAACGGCAATCCTGTGGGTCGCATCACGGCTCAGGTGAACCATCTCTATGAGGGAAAATACGATGACGATACCGGGTTCTTCGGCTTCTTTGAGGCGATAAACGATCATGAGGTGGCCTGTTCCCTGTTCGATGCGGCATCGGACTGGCTTAAGAAGAAGGGAAAGAGGGTCATGAACGGTCCTCAAAGTTTCTCCATCTACGATTCCGTCGGCTTTGAGGTGGATGGGATAAACAGGATGCCCACGACAGGCCTCTTCCATTTCGCCCCTTACTACAAGGACCTGGCCGAGGCCTGCGGTTTCATGAAATGCATCGACTGGTACTGTTTTCTCGTAAGGAAAATTGATGACTACAAGCCGTACCTCAATGATGTCAGGACCGGCATCATGAAGGACATGACCGTGGAGTTCAAGACCCTTGACAAGCGTGACATGAAGAGAAGAGTCAAGGAAATACAACACATCTTCAACATCGCCTGGGATGGCAACTGGGGTCATCTGCCCCTTACCGACAGGCAGATGGACATGATCTTCCAGGAACTCAAGTTAATCGCCATCCCCGAGCTCACCATCTTCGCCGAGAAGGACGACCGTACCATCGGCTTCATCATATCCATCCCGGATGTGAACCCTGCCATGAGAATATTGAACGGCAGGCTCTATCCCTGGCGCTTGTTGAGATTTCTCAGGGAAGTCAAGAAGAGCAAGAGGATCCGTACGATCATCATGGGAGTGCTGCCGGAGTATAGAGGACAGAAGATTGATGACGTACTGTACCTGAGGACCATTGAGGACGGCATCCGGCTCGGTTATACGGAATCCGACTGTTCACTCATCGTAGAAACCAACAAGAAGATGATCGGCGCCCTCAAGCCCTTGTTTGCGGAACAGTACAAGACCTACCGGATCTATGAGAGGCCCATCTCCTAGCCGGAGGGACGTTCTTCTTTCCCGGAAGGGATCATCCCGAAAGAACCGCCCACCTGCCTGCCTCTGTTGATGAACACGTCGGCTATCCCGGGTCCGATGGAGTAAACCACAAGCCCCAGGAACAGGCCTGCAACGAGGTCGGTTACATAGTGGTATCGCAGGTACACGGCTGAAAAAATGATCAGGCAGGCCCAGATGGAGGCTATTACGGAGAATCTCTTTGCAGCTCGCCGTGCGAGCAGTACGGTGAGCAACGAGACGAGGGTATGCCCGCTGGGACAGCAGTCCCTCATAACTCCTTCGGCCTGGGCAAGCATGTTCCGGATGAAATCGAAGAAGAGCACCCCTCTCAAGGGGAAGCTCTGCAGATGGTCCAGGGTGAATCGTGGGCCAATGGCCGGGGTGAGGTAGTATCCGATATAGGACAGGAGGAACCCCATAATGATGGTGGATGCAATGATATGGAATTCCATCTTCTGTTCCTGTGCATAGAGGATCACGCACAGCGTGAACGGCAGAAAATAGAAACTTGCGTAGAACAGCTGGAGGACTTCAGTCAGGAGAGGGTAGGTTATTCTTTCAAGAAGAACCGTCGGATCGTGTCCAAGAAAGAGGAACCGGTCTATCGCGATGATCATGCCGTCCAGGTCGTGAGGGTTTATGAGCGGAATGAGCCTGCGGTTTTCCAGGTAGATGACGATGAGGAATACCAGCACGATCCAGTCCCTGAGGAACCGGATCGTTGCATGGGGGAAGCGCTTGTAGACAGTTGCGGCTATGAGAATGGATGCCATGATCATGATGTTCAGGATGAAGATATCCCCTGCCTGCCCGAGAATCTTGAAGATGACGATCAGGATATTGAAGAGCGCCGCCATACCCATGATAAGGCATTCTTCCAGGTTCAGACGATGATCTTTGTCAGGGCGGTATTCCATGGACGTGTCCTGCATACATCTTACTATCCGCTCGGGTTGCTCAAGGTCAATGTCTGATTCTCACAGTCCGGACCACCGTTACGGGAACCAGGGAACGACCCCTGTTTCGGGATGCAGGTAACGAGTCATTCCATGCACCCTGTTCCCGGAACATGAAAAAGGTCATCCTCGGATCGTTCGTATCAGCTTCCAGGCATCTTCAGTCCGGGATCTGTCTCTGTAGACATCGCTTTTTCCAAGAGGGTTGTTCTCATAATGATGCGTGTAATCGGAACGGCAGGCATGGAGGCCCGGCCTATTCTTTTGCGCCGCCCTTCTCCGATGGAAGAGAAGCGAGGGCTCCGGCCACCTCCCTGCTGAACGCGGCGATGAGGCTGCTGTAGGAGGCCGCCAGTGTCCGGTAGTCCCGTGTCCTAACAGACTCGGTGTATGTCGAGGTCCTGGTCATGATCGTCTTTTTCATCCGTTCATCAGTGAGGGTCCACGTCACCTCGAGGACGGCATCACCCCCGAGGGTGCCGTCGAGACGGTTCACCACTGCGGTGAGCAGGTAATCGGCCTGGCCGGTTTTCTTCCAGACGTCGACCTCGACCTCCGCGCAGGTCTGTGCATGGAGATTCCGGGCAAGTACCCGGGGGATAGCTTCCTTGAGAGGCTCGGCCCAGAGTTCGAGTTCTGCCAGGGCCAGTTCGTTGGGGCCGAGCCGGGTCATGATCTGGGGGCGGTCGAGGTATCTGGGCACCTCGATGGGCCCTATGCCGACGGTGAAGGTCCGCCCGTCCCTGCAACCAGCCCTATCAGCGTCGCCGGCGGGGTCGAGGGCGCTCAGGATGTAGAACCTTGTGGGTACGGATGCAGCACAGCCGTTCACCAGCAGCATGGCAATGCAGAACAGTGCTCCCATGAGAGAACGTCTCATGTTCATAATTCCAGTCTCCTCTTCATTGGCCTTTGCCCCTCAGCATGGCTTCGGGGTGCCTGTTGAGATAGTCGGACAATGCGCGGATCGAATCGGCTGTGGCGGATATCTCATCGAGGGTCTCGGAGAGCTGATACATCATCGGGGAGTCCGCCGAGGATGCATGCTCCATGGCGCCGAAGGTCCGCTCAGCCTGCTCCATGGCCCTGCGGGTGGCGTCCGATGCCCGGTCGATGCTTTCCTGCAGAGATGCGGCATGCCTGTCGAAATCCTGAACCAGCTTACGCGAGTCTTCCAGTGTACCCCTGAGATCTGATGAAATCGGTCCGATGTTAGCGTCGATGTTCTGGACGAGGGTGCGTACGTCGTTGATGGCAAGGTTCAGGGACCGGATGCTCTGGGTGAGATCGGGTGACGTTACGGCCTTCTCCACGCCCTCTATGGCCGATATGAGCTTTGTCACGAGCTCCTCCACGGGCAGCTTCTCGATGGTCCTGGTAAGCTGCTCAAGGCTTGAAGGAATGGTGGGGATCTGCGGGTAGCGGATATCGGAGACGATCATCCTCGGGGGTCTGTCCGGGTGGAAGTCGAGCTCGATGATGAGCTGGCCGGTCAGCAGGTTCTGCAGCTGGAGCTGCGCCCTGAGGCCCTGGTTGACGAGGAGCCTGATGAACTCGTTCGGATCGGCCTGGCCGTTTCCCCTGACGATGCTGTGGGGATCGAGCTCCACCAGGACGGGTATCTGGACCGATTGACCCTCGGGATTGTAGAGGAGGCTGATGTCCGTCACCCTGCCTACATTGACCCCCTTGAACACCACGGAGGCCCCCACGTTGAGTCCCTTGACGGATCCGTCGAAGAACATGACGAAGGTGGGCTGCCGGGAGAAGTACTGCCCGGCACCGAAGGTCATGATCCCCGCGACGATGAGGGCGAGGGCGCCGAGGACGAATACGCCGATGAGTGTCTTGCTCGGTTTTCTGGTCATGGGCTGAAGTCCTTTTTCTCTTCTTTATAGAGGTATCCAGAGAAGCGCTTTGCAAGGGAGCTCCTGTCCACATCGGTCTGTCCCCGTGTCAGGAATGTCAGCACCTTGGGGTCACGGGATTCCTGGAGGAGCTCGCGGGGGTTGCCGGATGCCAGGATGGTCTTGAGTTCAGGGTCCAGCAGGATCGACCGGTTCCCTATGGCGAAGATGCTGGCAAGGTCGTGGGTAATGACCACCACGGTGGTCTTCAGACTGTCGCTCAGCTCGATGATCAGGTCGTCGAGCAGGCGCGCGTTGATGGGGTCGAGCCCGGCCGACGGCTCGTCGAAGAACAGGATCTCGGGGTCAAGGGCCATGGCGCGGGCCAGTGCCGCCCGCTTCTGCATGCCGCCGCTGAGTTCGGAGGGATAGTACTCCTCGAAGCCGGTCAGCCCCACCAGGGAGAGCTTGAGGTTCACGATCTCTCTGATCTGCCGTGATCCGAGGTCGGTATACTCCTCCAAAGGCAGGGCGATGTTCTCGGCAAGGGTCATGGAGCTCCACAGGGCGTTCCTCTGGTAGAGGATGCCGACCCGCTTCAGGATGGCGTTCCGCTCCGACGGGTCAGCATCCCAGAAGCTGACGCCGTCATAGAAGACCTTTCCCGATGCCGGTTCCTTCAGGCCGATCATGATCTTGAGCAGGGTGCTCTTGCCGCACCCGTTGCCGCCCATGATGATGAAGACATCGCTCCGCTCGATGGTGAAGGAGAGGTCCTTGAGCACGAGGTAGCCGTCGTAGGTCAGCGTGACATCGCTTACCGTGATGTGGGCTCGATCCGTCTTCATATCCTGTTCTTCCTGCATGGCTCAGATCCCCAGAGTGCTCGTGATGATCGCGAAGATGCCGTCGGTCACGACGATGAGCACGATACCCACCACCACCGCCCTGGTGGCCGCGTAGCCGACGGCAGAGGCGCTCCGTTCCGAATGCATGCCATGGAAGCAGCCCGATGCCGCGATGAGCACGGCGAAAACGGCGCTCTTGGAGACGCCGATGGCGAACTGATTCAGGTTGAGCGCCTTGACCGTCTGCTCCCAGTACTGGGCCGTCGACAGGTCGAACATGCCCACCCCCACCAGAGCCCCGCCGAGGATTCCCACGAGGTCCGCATAGACGGTGAGCAGGGGCATCATCAGGATGAGTGCGAGCATGCGCGGCATCACCAGAAACTCCATGGGCGAGATGCCCAGGGTCTTGAGGGCATCGATCTCCTCGTTCACTTCCATGGTGCCGAGCTGCGTGGCATATGCGGCGCCCGTGCGGCCCATCATGATGATGGCCGTCATCATGGCCCCCATCTCACGGGCCATGGCGATGCCCACGAGGTTGGCGATGTAGATCTGTGCCCCGAACATCCTGAGCTGCACCACCCCGACAAAGGCCAGGATCAGGCCCACGAGCACGCTGATGAGCGACACGATGGGCAGGGCCTGGGCCCCGCATTCGTAGAGCAGCAGCCCCAGGTCGACCCTGCGGAAGCGGGCCCTGCCCCTGACGAGCCTGAGGAAGGCGACAGAGGATTCGCCGATGAACTCGAGCACGCCGGTGAAATACCGTACCGAGCCTATGGCCCGGGAACCGACGGAGGCCAGGAACGTTTCCCTCGCCTTCCTGTCCGGCAGCCCCTCCAGCTCCCTGAATTCCCTTGCAAGGCTCAGGAGGCGGACCACGCCCCGGGGGAGGCCCTCGATGTCCACCTCGAGGCCTGCGTCGTCGCAGCGGCCCTGCAGGTTCACCAGGAAGGTGAGGAGTCCGCTGTCCCAGTCGGTGAGCCCCGAGTGATCGAAGGCGATGCGTACGGTGCCCGGCCTCGATGCGGCATGGGCGATCACCTCCCGGGCGGGGGGCAGGTCGTGCCCGATGGTCCAGGAGCCCCTCAGGCTGACCAGCAGGGTCCCCTGCTCTGGACTGCCGATGCCCATGGTGCCGGGTGCTGATCCATTGTTCTGTCCGGAATTCATGCGCTTAAGTACATAATAACATACAGGACCCCAAAGACAAACCTTTCCCATTGACAAGCCGCTCCAGCGGATACTATGGGGGAAGTTCACCTTTGCGTTCAGGGGAAATTCTCAATAGATCAGGGAGGCAATCATGCCGCGATACGTGTACCGGAAACCGGACAATCTTGTGGAGCTCTTCGAAACCGCCGTCGAGCTCTTTCCGTACAACAGGCTCTTCGGGGTCAAGAACCCGGAGGGGAAGTCGCTGACGTGGCTCACCTACAAACAGGTGGGCGACCGGGTCGACAACCTGCGATCGGGGCTCGCCCGGATGGGCATTGGCAAGGGCGATGCCGTGGGCATCATCGCCAACAACAGCCCGGAATGGGCGGTCGCCGCCTTCGCCGCCTACGGCCTCGAAGCGCGTTTCGTTCCCATGTACGAAGCCGAGCTGCCCAAGATCTGGCAGTACATCGTCTCCGATGCCGGGGTGAAGGTCCTCTTCGTCTCGAAGAAGTCCGTGTATGAAAAGGTCAAATCATTCCCGGCGAAGATCAAGACCCTGGAGCGGATCGTCCTCATGGAGGGTCAGGGGCCTGATACGATGAATGAGCTGGAGGAACAGGGGTCGATGAAGCCTCTTCCCTCCACCCAGCCGGGCCCCTACGATACTGCGGTGCTCATCTACACCTCGGGGACCACGGGGGATCCCAAGGGCGTGCTGCTCTCCCACGGCAACCTCACGCACTGTGCCAAGAGCGGCTACCACATCTATCCCGAGCTCAGCCCGGAGGCCCGCAGCCTCTCGATCCTCCCGTGGGCGCACTCCTACGGCCAGACCGCCGAGCTCTACAACTGGCTCCAGTTCGGCGGGGCCATCGGGTTCATGGAGAGTGTGGATACCCTGGCCGCCGACATGGCCCTGGTGCGTCCCTCCTTCCTCATCGCGGTGCCAAGGGTGTTTAACAAGATCTATAACGGCCTCTGGACGAAGATGCGGGAAGAAGGCGGCATGAAGCTCAGGCTCTTCGAGGAGGCGGTCCAGACCGCCAGGAGGAAGAGGGAGCTCGCCGAGCAGGGCACGAGCGACCCCATCGTCGACGCCAAGCTCGCGGTCCTGGACAGGCTCGTGTTCGCCAAGATCCGGGAGCGCTTCGGCGGAAGGCTTCAGGGAGCGCTCACGGCGAGCGCCACCATGAACCCGGACATCGCCCACTTCTTCTTCGACATGGGCATCCCGGTCTACGACTGCTACGGACTCACCGAGACCTCGCCGGCCGTGACCATGAACTGCTCGTCGAGCTACCGGCTGGGCAGCGTGGGCAGGACCGTGGAGCGGGTCAAGGTGGTCATCGACCGGTCGGTGGTGGAGCCAGGGGCCGAGGACGGGGAGATCATCGTGTATGGACCGAACGTCATGCAGGGCTACCACAACAAGCCCTCAGACACCGCCGCGGTGATGACCGAAGACGGGGGGTTCCGCACCGGCGACCGCGGGAGGGTGGACAGGGACGGTTTCCTCTACATCACGGGCCGCATCAAGGAACAGTTCAAGCTGGAGAACGGCAAGTACGTCTTTCCGGGGGCCATCGAGGAGGACATCAAGCTCATTCCGTCCGTCGCCAACGCCATGATCTACGGCGAGGGGAAGCCCTACAACGTCTGCCTGGTCTACCCCGACTACGGCTTCCTCAGGAGGTATGCCCGGGAGAACAACCTGCCCGACACCCCTGAGGAGATGTCCGTGAACCAGCAGATACGGGGGTATCTGACCGGCGAGATCGAGGCCGCCCTGAAGGGCAGGTACGGCGGGTACGAGATCCCCAGGAGGTACGCCTTCCTCACCGAGGACTTCACCCTGGAGAACGGCATGCTCACCCAGACCATGAAGCTCAAGCGCCGCGTGGTCCTGGATAAGTACAGGGACATCATCGAGGCCCTGTACAGGGAATAGGAGAAAGGCTTTCGATATTGAGAGGGGAGGCCCTTCCGGTGCTCCCCTCTTTTTTCTGTGCCATACCTCCGGGTAGAGCCCGGGGGAACATTTCTGTTGACTAGAATGATATATTAGAATAATATTCTAATATGAAAAGGCGCAAAGGTCCCCATGCCAGTACCGAGTCGAGGAGGCGGGACATCATCCTGGCCGCGCTCAAGTGCTTTTCCGAGATCGGTTTCTCCGTGACGAGCATGGAGGACATCCGGAGGCAGTCCGGGGCAAGCACGGGCAGCATCTACCACCACTTCAAGGGCAAGGAACAGCTCGCCGCAGAGGTCTACCTCGAAGGCATCCGCGAGTATCAGGCCGGCCTCATCGAAATCTTCCAGAGTTCACGAGATGCGAAAGAAGGCATCAGGGCGCTGATAGAGCACCACCTGAAATGGGTGGAAACCAATGCCCAGTGGTCGCGCTACCTCTTTCAAATGCGGCATTCTGATTTCCTGGCATCCACGGAGAGTGATATCTCGGGCATGAACAGGGATCTGGCGGGAAGCGCATCGGAATGGTTCAGCCGGCACATCGGGGCAGGAAAGCTCCGGAAGCTTCCCCAGGATATATATATGTCCCTCATCCTGGGGCCGTGCATGGAGCATACACGCCAGTATCTCTCCGGTCATGCCGTGACCGGGACGGACAGGGCCGTCGATGAGCTCGCCGAGGCGGCGTGGCGTGCCCTGGCAACCGGCGCGGGGTGAGCATGAGATGGCAGGGGGAGACGTTTTCACCCGGAGGACGATTACAAGGAGGGTCTCATGCACTCGGTAGATATGATATTTGATCATATGCCGAAGGCCATGCCCCTTTACCTGAGGGGTATGGCAGGTCACAGGCGTGGGATCAGGCACGGTGAAAAGCTGCCCGGCATCAAGGCCCGGGTGAAAGGCTTCCGCATCGATCAGTCGCATCTGCGCAAGGTTGCCGGGATATTAAGCTTCGGCTCCGGCTCCACCATGCCGCTGATCTACCCGCTGACCTTCCTTTTTCCGCTTCACATGAGTCTCATCACCCACAGGGATTTCCCCTTTCTCTACCTCGCCATGCTCCACACAAGGGACCATGTCCTGCAACACCGGCAGGTGGGGCTGGACGAGCACCTGGAGATAACCTGCGTGATCGCCTCTCAGCGCATTCTGACCAAGGGGTTGGAATTCGACCTGCACACGGTCATAAGGTCGGATGAAGCCCCGGTGTGGGAAGGCATCAGCACGAACTACTTTCCTGGATACTTCGGGGCTCCGGATGACTTCTCGCCAAGGATGCCGGCCGAGCCCCTTGCCGGAGATCATTCCGGGATTAAATGGACCATGCCAGCCCGCGGAAAGCTCCGCTTCGGTCTTTTGATTGGTGATTATAACGGCATCCATTACTCCGCACCCTACGCGCGGATCATGGGATTCAGGAGTGACTTCGCCCATGGCCAGCGGTCCCTGGCCGAGTGCCTGTTCCGCCTGCCTCCCCTGCAGGAGAACCTGCCCATACGTCTCGACGTGGCGCTTAAGGGGCCGGTTTATTATGGGCGCAGCGTGGTCATGAGGTACATGACGGACCATGGTGATCGACGGTTCGACCTCTACTCCGGTGACAACCCGAAGCCATGTCTCATGGGCAGCCTGTACTATGTCGAGCCGGGATCTTTTCTGTTCGACGAACAGGAAAGGATGGCGCCATGAAGACCCTGGAGCAGATCGGTATTCACGCCGTGAAGGAACACATCCTCAAGAACTGGATGACCCACGACGGCATGTGGTTCTTCCACAGTCTCCAGGCCCACGGGGTCGATGAGGCGAACCGCCTCAACAAGGCCGCCATCAGATCTCTGGCCGCGATAGAGCTCAAGCGCGCACAGTCGCTCTTCGGGTTGACCACCGAGGGCGTGGACACCTTCGACGACCTCAGGGACCTCGTCGATGCGGCTTTTTCCGTGAGCAAGGGCGACTTCATGCGGTTCACCTACACCTTCCCGGAGAAGAACGTCCTCCGCTGGGAGTGGGACGGATCCGGTTGCTTCGCCTACCAGGGCATGCAGCGCATGGGCGCCATCGACCGCTACGAGTGCGGGGTGCTCTTCCGCGTGCTCTGCTGGATCGAGAGCGCCGGGGTGAGGTATGCCCCGGATCGGGAACTGAAGGGGTGCCGCATGCACATGGAGGGAAGGTGTGCGGGCGAAGTCAGGTTCTTCTTCCCATAATCACTCACAGGAGGTCCTCTATGGCGGACATGGATGCACTGATGGAAAGGCTCGACAGGCTCATGGACAGGGCAGGGGTCCCCCTGTTTGGCTCCGGCCCGTCAGGCGCGCTCGACCGGGAACCCGAGGGCTTACGTCCCAAGGATTTCCTGCCCGACGCCCGGGGGCTCTTCTGCTTCGGCATGCCGCTGCCCGAAGGGATCTACCGCTGCCCGGACAGGTCCGTGGAGATGTACTGGCGGGCATTGAACATGCATTTCAGGACCATGGACGAGCTGTCACTGCATACGGCCATGATGCTCGAAGCGAGTGGTTTCACAGCAGCCCCGGTCTTTGCATGCTTCCCCATGGAGGTCCGGAACAAGGGCGAGCTCAGGGGATACGTGTCCCTGGTGAGGATGGCCGAGGCCTGCGGTCTGGGGAAGATCGGCGGTAACGGTCTGCTCTTCAATGCCCGGTATGGGCCGCGGCTGATCCTCGGTGGCATCGTCACAGAGGCCGCGCTTCCCCAATTGAGCAGGCCGGATGCGGACGGGCGCGGGTGCCCCGAGGGCTGCAGCGTCTGCCGGGAAAAGTGCCCTGCCCATGCCATCGGCCCCCAGGGAAAGGTGGACATGGCCGCATGCATCAGACACTCCACCTACGCGCCCATCTTCTCCGCCGTGCTCGGCACGGGTCGGGTGAAAACGGGGGAGATCGGGAGGCTCAACCTCACCACCTCGGTGGATGAGCAGAACATGAACACCTGCATGGCGTGCGTCTCGGAATGTCCGTACCTCAAGGGAGCCGCGGACTGAGAGAACAGGCTGGAGCTGGCCCCTTGGCGGTTAAGAGCCGCAGGCGGAAACCATCCGGCCCTCCGGGCGTCAACCCCGGCCGGTGAAGATGTGCTCGATCTTTTCCAGGGAGTCCTCGACGGCAAAGGGCAGGGCCTTGGCAAAGGTGTCGAGGATGACCATGGCGTTCACGGTCGCGTCCATGGAGCTGCCCGCGCGGATCCTCTCCGACATGGCGATGTTCATGATCTGGAGTTCGTGGTAATTCCTGACGAGGCCCTCGAGGGAGAAATCCGCCTGCTCTCCGCGCTTGTCCCTGAAGTACTGGGCAAGGAGGTACATGGAGACCGCCCGGAAGATGGTTTCCTGCTGGTTCGCCAGGGGCAGGTGGAACCGCGCCATGGGCTTGAGGAACCCGGTCAACGGGCAGCCCGAGACGGCACAGACGAGACCCATGAGGGAGCTGAGTCCCTTCTGGGCACTCGTGGCTCTGGTCACCGTCCTCTCCTCCATGGTTACCTCCACGAACATCTCATCGAAGGACCGGACATCCCTGAAGCGGTCCACGATCTGCGCGATCCGTACGGCCAGGGGACAGCGGGGGTGCTCGTCGCTCTTCAGGGGGCAGTTGCCGCACCGGTGAAAATCGAGGACGGTCCAGTGGGGGGCCTCATGGGACATAGGATTTTTCATCTCGAGGCGGAGGGGATCGATGCATATGCGGAAAACCTCTTTGTCTCCGCCGCCCACCTGAAAGGTGTAGGTGATGACGATATCCTTCATCCCCGGGGTACAGCTCCTTGACTGGTATGGGGGTCTCTTCGAGGTCACAGTATCTCATTACGGCCGGAAGGGGGGGTACTCTTTAATCCTTCTTGCCGCCCATGATCTGATTGAGGGCCCCGCCTATGCCTTTCACCACCTCACCGGCCGCATCGACCCCCTTCTGGCCCAGGGAGCCGGCCCCCTCGGCCAGGCCCTTGACGCCCACCCCGAGGGTCTCCGCCAGGGAGGCAGCAATCCGCTCGGAAAATGCCTCGTGCAGGGTGAACCTCGGGTTGTTCAGGTCTCCTTCCAGGGTGAAGTCCAGGGAGATCCTGCCGTCCCTGCCCTTCATGAAGGTCAGGACGGCATCCCTGGGCACCCCCAGGAAGGTTCCGAACAAACCCTTCGACGGTCCGAGCTCGAGGTTGGAGATGACGAGCCTGCCCGGGGCTTTGAGCCGGTTGTCCCGCACCTCCGACCTGATATCCAGGTCGAGGATTCCCTTGCGGACCTTCGTGTCGCCCGTTTTGCTGATGTAGGGCTGGAGCTTCACCAGGTCCACCGACAGCAGCTGCATCCTGACGGAGGAATCCTTGGTGGCGATCTCGGACCAGCCCGACAGAACCACCCGGCCGTCCCTGTCCGCCCCCTTCACCACCCCTGAAAGCTCGAAGGCGCTCCTGCCGGTCAGTGCGGGTATGGCAAGGTCCTCCACGGTTGCGTTGATCTTCTCGATATCGATCCTGAGCGGTGGGTTCGCCACGGAGGCGTCGAAGAACTCGATCTCCCCGTCATCCAGGGTGATCCTTCCTATCGTAAGATTCTGCTTCCCTGCAGGCTCTTCCGTCTCCTTCCGCCCGTCTTCGCCTTTCAAGAGGCCGGGGACGACCAGGACCCTGCCGTTTCGGGTCTTGAGCACGGAGAGGTAGGGCTTACTGACGGTGATGGAGCGTATCCGGTACCGGTCCGAGAACAGGCTGAGGAGACTGGGGACGATGTCCACCCGGTCCGCCCGGATCGTGTCCCCTGCGGGCCACTGCCCTTTCCCCTTGATCCTGAGTCCCTCCACGGTGACGCCCGACCAGCCAACATGGATGGCGCCGACCTCGCTGTCAGGCCCCAGGGCCTGCTCCACCTTGCCCTTCAGGGCATGCACGGCCACCCGGTACCCGGCGGCGACGCACACCGTCAGGGCAACCGCAAGTATCAGCACGAGCAACGCTGTCCTGTTCTTATGCATACGTGTCATCCGTCCTTGAACGATCGGTGCATGAGGTACGGGTGTCCGGACTCATGGCCGGGTGAGCATAGCACATTTCAACCGCCGTGGCATCTTATCGGGACTTGTGTGCACTCCGATCTATTGACTTTTACGGCGATAGAAGTATCTTGATGAAATCAACTGATCAGGCATAACGTTTCGTTGCTTATGCCATAACGTGCTATTCCCGTTGATTCACTGTTTATCTTCATTTTTCCGCTACACCAGGACGAGCCACCCAGTTCGGATGAATTATATCAAACCGTCGAAAGGGGGTGAGCCTGCAGGGATCGGATTCGTGTCTTCATGAAGCTCCACGGGCAAATCGAACAAGGGAGGTAATCATAATGGCAAGAATTCATAAGAGCGTAGAGATCAAGGCGCCCATAGAAAAGGTGTACACCTATCTCGATGATCCCAGAAATTCACCGGAGTGGATAACGAACATGATCGAGGTGAATGACGTGAAAGGGTCGGGGACCGGCGCACACTATAAGTGGGCATGGAAGATGGCCGGCATGAAGTTCCAGGGAGAGAACACCAACATCGAAGATGTTCCGAACAAACGGATCGTGGTGAAAAGCAAAGGTGGGATCGATTCCACCTGGGACTTCAAGCTCGATCGTCATGAGAACGTGACGACACTGGATCTGGACGTCGATTATTCAATCCCTGTTCCCGTGCTTGGGAAACTTGCTGAAAATCTCATCCTGAAGCGCAATGACCGGGATCTCGATACGGCCATGATGAATCTGAAGGACAAACTGGAGACGTAGGAAACTACAACGTTCTCACCAAGGGATTGAGAGCAGACAGGGGTAGATGAAATATCAGATATGATGAATGGTCAGGTGCTCTAGGCTTTCGTTTTTCCATGAAGTCATACCGCCACTGTCGGAGGGATTATTTCTGTCGTTTCATCATGGTGGGACATGGTGATGAAGGGCATCATTTGTACAGCACCTTGATTTCTCTCGACAAAGGATAAAACGGGATACTTGTCCTTGCCAAAGCCGCCGGGTTATGCAATGGAAGGTTCGCGCCGATAGAGAACGCACCGAGGACCGACATTGTGGAGAACCCTGCTGGAATGAAGACCGTCAAGCCCCTGCGCATCCTCAGCTATAACACCCATGTGTGCATCAGGGCATCGAAGTCCTCCGAACGCCTGAAGAACCTCTGGAAGCACGTGCTCCCCTCCCGGTGCAAGATGGACAACCTCAGGGAGATGTCGAAATTCATCACGTCCTTCGATGTGGTGGGCATCCAGGAGTCCGATGCAGGGAGCCTGAGGTCGTATTTCATGAACCACACCAAGCTCCTGGCCCACCTGGGAGGGTTCGACCACTGGGCCGAGCAGGTCAACCGGCGGCTGGTCTTCGCCCGGCACAGCATCGGTTTCCTCTCCCGGTACAGGATCCTGGACATCACCAAACACCAGCTCCCGGGAAAGATACCCGGCAGGGGCCTCATGGTGGTGCACCTCGACCTCGACGGGGAGCCCGTGGCCTTCGCGGTGGCGCACTTATCCCTGGGGCGCAGGGACAGGATCAAGCAGGCCCTCTACATCGGCGACATCATCCGTGAGCTCGACTGCAGGACCATCCTCATGGGCGATCTCAACTGCACATCGGACAGTGACGAGCTGTGGGTCTTATCCGTCAAGGCGGGGCTTCGGCCGGCCTTAAGGAACATGCCCACCTACCCGAGCTGGAAACCCCGCAGGGATATCGATCATATCCTCGTGTCGGAAGGCATTGTCATACGCTCGGCCAGGGCCATCGACTTCCCCCTGTCCGACCACCTGCCCATCGCCATCGACGCAATGATAAAGGTGGACCGTCAAGGGGATCACGGGATCCTGCACAAGGCGGCCTGACCGCGGCAGGGCGGGACCGCCCGGCCGTTCCTACCCCATGTACTCCAGTGCGATCTTCAGCATCCTTCGGATGGGCTCGGCCGCCCCCCAGAGCAGCTGATCACCGACGGTGAAGCACGTCAGGTATTTCTCGCCGAGGTTCATCTTGCGGATGCGGCCCACCGGAACCGACAACGTGCCGGTGACGGCGGCGGGTGTCAGGCCTCTGAGCGTCTCGTCCTTGGTGTTGGGGATCACCTTGACCCAGTCGTTTGCCCCTGCGATGATGTCCGTGATCTCTCTGACTCCGATGTCCTTCCTGAGCTTGAGGGTCAGCCCCTGGGAGTGGCAGCGCATGGAGCTCACGCGCACGCAGATCCCGTCCACGGGTATGATCTTCTTCGTGCCCAGGATCTTGTTGGTCTCCGCGATGCCCTTCCACTCTTCCCTGCTCTGGCCGTTTTTCATCTCCGAATCGATCCACGGCAGGAGGTTGGCCGCCAGGGGGTAGCCGAAGACCTTTTTCGGGAAGGCCTTGTCGTGGAGGGCTCCCAGCACGCACTTGTCGAGCTGAAGGGCTGCGGTTGCCGGCTTGGAGAGCAGTTTCTTCGATGAAGCGCCCACGAACGCCATCTGCTCCACGAGCTCGCGCATGTTGTTGGCGCCCGCCCCGGATGCCGCCTGGTAGGTCATGGAGGTGACCCACTCCACCAGGTTGCTGCGGAAGAGCCCGCCGATGGCCATGAGCATGAGGCTCACCGTGCAGTTGCCGCCGATATAGTCTTTGACTCCCTTTTTCAGGCCCCTGTCGATGACGTCGCGGTTCACGGGATCCAGGATGATGATGCTCTTGTCGTCCATGCGCAGGGCCGAGGACGCATCGATCCAGTAACCATTCCACCCGGCCTTCCTCAGCTTGGGATGGACCGCCTTGGTGTGGTCGCTGCCCTGGCACGTGACGATGATGTCGGCCGTCTTGAGATCCTTGATGTCGTAGGCGTCTCTCAGCAGTGGTATATCCATACCGATCTTCGGCCCCTTCTGCCCCACCTGGGAGGTGGTGTAGAAGACCGCCTCGAACCCGTGGAAGTCGCCCTCCGCCGCCATCCTGTCCATGAGGACCGAGCCGACCATCCCGCGCCAGCCGATGAATGCTACACGTGCCATAGGAACATCCTTTCTCCGATGAAGATGTGACGGGCTTCAGCCCGTCCTGAAGTTCACCTTCTTACCTTTTTTTTCGGGGCTGAGTCAATCGGGACATTGCGGGCGGGAGCGGGTTCAGGCCATTTTCATGATGGTGCCGTCCCGGGGGCTTTCCCGCCGACCTTCTTCAGGGCGACCACCAGGAACAGCCCCAGGGCGGCCAGGCATGATTCGGCATAGAGCGCCCAGGTGAACCCGCCGGTCAGCTCCTTGATGGAGGCGAAGATGTAGGGACCGCATATGCTGGCCAGACAGGAGGCCGTGAAGACCGCTCCGTAGATCCTGCCGATGTTCTCGTGGCCGAACTCGTCGGCGGTCAGGGCGGGCATGGAGGCCATGGTGCCGCCGTAACAGGCCAGGAGATAGAACGTCAGGCCGGCAAAGACGGGTATGGTCCTGATGTGAGCAAGGAGGGGTAATCCCAGGGCAAAGGAGAGGAAGATGACGGCGAAGACCGCCTTCCTGCCCCAGATGTCCGAAGCCCAGGCCCACGCCAGCCGCCCGAGACCGTTGAACAGCCCTGCAACGGCCACGATGGTACCGGAGACGAGAACGATGGTTTTCATGCGTTCGCCGATCATGACCCCCGGCGCGGCCCGCATCATGACGTCCTGGGCCATGGGAGAAAGCTGGGAGATGAGGCCGAGCCCGGCGGTGATGCTCACGAAGAGCATGGTCCACAGGATCCAGAACCTTCCCGTGTGCACGGCCTCGGAAAAGGTCGTCGAGGGAATCCCGTCGATGTCGGATGCAGGCAGAGATATGCTCCGATGCCAGTCTGCGGGAGGATTTCTCAGGGCAACGGCAACCGGCAGGATGACCGCCATGCTCAAGGCGCCCCAGAGGTAGAAGGTGTCCGGAATACCGAGGCTCATGATGAGGGAGGGACCGATGTTTCCCATGATGAACGCACCCAGCCCGTAGCCCATGACGGCGAGCCCGGTGACCAGGCCCCTTTTGTCGGGAAACCACCGGATCAGGGTGGCGATGGGCGTGACGTAGCCGAACCCGCCGCCGAGACCTCCCACCAGACCATAGGCGACGATGAGCAGTCCGATGCTCCGGAGATGGTTGGCAAGGCCTCCCAGCAGCACCCCGATACTGAACAGGGTCCCGCCGGTCAGGGCGACGACCCGTGGCCCCAGGCGGTCCACCAGGGTACCTCCAAAGGCGACGGCCAGGGCAAACACGAACCCGTAGACCATGAAGGCGGACTGGGTCTGGGTTTCGCCCCACCCGTTGGAGACCATCATTGGCTTCTTGAAGATGGACCACGCATACACCGTGCCGAGGCATAGCTGCATGAGCACGGCCGCCGCCGCGATACGCCACCTCTGGCTCATGAGGTTGTCATGGGACCCCCTTGTCTTCATCCTGCAGACCATATCCGCCCGTCAGAGATCTGTAAAGTTCATTATCCACGGGATTTCAGGGACATGGTGGGGCCAGTCCCTCCTGGTATGGATCGTGTCCCCGGCAGAACGACAATGCTCAATTCTCGGCACGGATTGTCCGATCAGGAACGCTATGAAGGCAACGACAGGACATGGGCCAAGAGCGCCCGGGTCACAGGGGCGGGAATGAGCGCATTATCTGGGATGCCGTCCGATTTTCCCGGCATCCTGCCGAATCTAATGACGATACTCACCGGTGTATCGCTGGTGGTGTTCGCCGTCCGCAGCGACAGATCCCGCCGTGAATCCCGCATATTTGCCATCTGCTGCATAGTCGTTTCGCTCGCCGTACTCTTGGATTTTGTCGGGAAGACCGGGGTGACCGGCGCCATAGCGAGGCACCTGGAGGGGATGATCCTACTCCTTGTGCTCTGTGCGGTCATGTTGTGCGTGCATGTTCTCCACGCGGTCTTCTCGAGTCGAGGCACGCCGTGGATGATGACCGCCCTCTATGCGGCCGCGGGGCTTCTCGCGGCGAACGAGCTGTTCCCTGTGGCGCCAGGCCTGTGTGTCGCGGGAGGATACGCCGTCGCCTCCGGCATGGGTCTCGCCGCGGGAGGATTTATGGCGGTTCGTTCACTGAAGGGGAAGGGACCCTCCCTGTCGCGGTCCAGGGGTACCCTCCTGGCAGGCGCCGCGCTCCTGCTCATCCTGATAGCCATGGAAGGTGTCCCGGGCATCAAGGGACACGCACTGGGCATGGCCTTCGTCCCCCTCATCGCGATGTCGCTGGGACTCTACGCCGACATGGACCGCATCTCATCTCACTCCATCTCCAGGACCGACCTCATATCCGCCCTCGTGGTCACCCTGGGGCTCATGCCCCTCGTGGCGGACCTTATCGTCCTCTTCACATCGAGTTCCTCCCTCAACAGGACGGTCCTTCTCCTCTGGGAAAACGTCTACCTGACGGCGAATATCGTTTCGATCATCTTCTGCACGGGGATTGCCCTGTTCTGCTACCGCAAGGCCGGCCGCAGGATCGAGGTGATCCTGGTCTCCTTCCTGGCAATGCTCTGTGCGGTCCTCAACCTGCGCGACATGATTACGGTCCTGGCGGCCTACGACCTCAAGAAGATCGTCCTCATGAACGACCTCTTCCTGTCCATGTTTATCGGGGTCACCATACACCTGGCGAGCAGGGTCTCCGGGATGAGTCGAACCCGGGAGGTCCTCCTGTTCTATGGCCTGAGTATCGTCGTCATGGTCATTCTCGCCTGGGAGGCGTTGTCACCGGGAAGCGGCTTGCGCGTGTCGTCCGAGGCCGTCAGGGGAGGTGGGCACTTCGTCTTCATCGGCGCCATGGTCATATCCTTCGTACGATCGTTCATGATGCTCGGCGCCCGCAGGGCGAACGAGACCGATCCGTGGATGAAGAGGAAGGTTTCGCTTGTCTTGGCGGGATTTTCCTCGGCCTTCCTGATCGCGGCTGCAAGCGTGGTCTTTGCGGTCTTCACACCGATCTACACCATGAACTTCTGTCTCTTCCTCGGCATGCTCCTCATCGCCAGCGGTGTCTTCTACCAGGACGTGGCACGCGTCAACATCCACGTGAAGCGGCAGATAGTGTCCCT
Source organism: Thermodesulfobacteriota bacterium (assembly GCA_036834365.1). Taxonomy (GTDB): domain Bacteria; phylum Desulfobacterota; class Desulfomonilia; order UBA1062; family UBA1062; genus MWEI01. Next base: position 41,098 of record DAITOA010000010.1, read on the forward strand.
CATCCTGCGAAGCGCCATCATCGCCGCCTATGCTACGGCGATTCCCCTCATCTGGCTGATTCTCAGGGGTCTCTCCCCGGACTTCATTGTCTCACGGATCGTACCCTACGGCATACCGCCGCTGCTGTCGTTCGTGAGCGCGGCCTTCCTCTCCCTCTTCGTCCTGAGGCTCGAGCAGCATCGGCCGGAGACGTTCCCCTTCAGCATCATCTGCTTCTGCTATGCGGTACTTAACCTGGACATCCTCCTCGTGGGCATTGTCCCAGACCTGAGAACCGCCCTGTGGATCTCTAGGATCGACCACTTCTTCCTCGCCCTCCTGCTCCTGGGGGCGAACCTCCACCTTGTATACCTCATCACCGGAAAGAAGGACAGGTGGTGGGTGGTGTATCTTGGCTACCTCATCGGCGTTGTCATGGCACCCCTGGCCCTGACGGACTGGTACTTCAGCGGGATGTATACCTATTACTGGGGATATTTCGCGAAGAAGGCGGTGCTCTACGACCTCATGAGCCTCCTGTGGATAACCGCGCTCATGTTCGTCATCTACCACCTTTTCACCTCGTTCAGGAAGACCAGGTCCTATCAGCGGAGAAACATCAGGAGCGTACTCATCGCATTCGCCCTCATTGCGGTCCTGAGCATCGCGAACACCCCCGCCATCTACGGATATGAGGTCTACCCCCCGGGTACCTTCGTGTTCATCGCTCTCATCTTCCTGACCTATGGCATGTTCAAGTTCAACATCAGCATCGCGCTGCAGTACTTCAGGACCGTTCTCCTGTGGACAGGCCTCCTCCTGTGCCTCACGGCCGCGGGGATGGCTCCGTACGTCACGGGCGTCTTGCATGACCGGGATGCGGCCCTTGAGGCCGGGATCGTCCTGGTGGTGATCCTGTATGCTCCCGTCAAGAAGAGCCTGGATGCGGTGATCGCGCTGTTCATCAGGAAGGCATGGGATGTCCTGAACGAAGAGTATGCGGCATTCACCAAAAACCTCATGCATATCCACCACCTCGAAGAGCTGCACGCGCGGATGAGCTCATGGATCTTCGAGGTATTCGGCTCCCTTTCCCTGACCTCGTTGTTCTCCACCGGGGAGGCAGAGGTCTTCGAGGGATGGAACTCGGTGAACGAAAGGGGGTATTCCGGTCTGTTCGGCGACCCCGGGGAATACACCGGGGGAAACAGGTCGGTACGGATACGCGGGGATGATCCCCTCATCAGGCTCTGCATCGGGGCCCGCACCATGATCACACGGGCAGAATTCTTCCGGATGTTCAACGGGTTCGGATACGGCGACTGGGAGAGCGGGCTTTTCAGGGACATCGATGTCATCCTGCCCGTCCTAGCCCATGAGAATCTCACCGCCATATTCCTGGTGGGGATCAAGGCGGATGGCTCGCGGTATTCACGGCAGGAGATCGACATGTTCCGCAATGTCGCTCTGTTTCTTGGGCCCCATGTGGATAACACCAAGCTTTTGGAAAACCTCGAAGGGGTGGTGAACGATCGCACCAGGGACCTCAATGCGGCCCTGGCAGAGGCGATGCTCAAGGAAAGACAGATCAAGGACCGCAACTCCGTCATCGAGCGGAATAACCAGATCATGCAGGTGCTCCTCGAAACCAACACAAGGATGCACCAGATCGAAACCCTGGAGGAGCTCTTCGGATTCACCCTCGCACAGCTGAAAAGCCTGTTCCCAGGAGTCTGCGGGGGGATCATCCTCGATGACCCCAGGAGGAGCATACTGGAGGCCAGCGCCTTTGTCGGGCTGAGCGAGACGGAGCAGAGGGTGATCCTGAAAAACCGGGACCGGATAAACCACCCTGACATCGATACCATCATGCGTGAGGCCATGAGAGAAGAGGGGTCTGAACACGGCGACCACGACATGAAGCACTGGAAGGTCATACCCCTCCATGGAGGTCCGGACAATGTTGCCGGTTCCATGATCGTCAGGGAAGAGGATCTGGAAGCGGCCCCCAGGGAGACGATCGACCTCTTCATCGCCCAGATATCATCGGTTGTGCAGAACAAGTTCCTGCTCAACCGCCTGGAGAGGATGGCGAGCACGGACGGGCTCACGGGCATCTACAACCGCTCCTTCCTGGATCGGGAACTGGCCAAGTCCATTCAGCATGCCCGAAGGTTCAGGGACATGTGCTTTTCGCTCATGATGATCGATGTCAACGGGCTCAAGCAGATCAATGACACCTACGGCCACGGGGTGGGTGATGAAGTCATCGTCAAGGTGGCAGGCCTGTTGAAGGCTTCATGCCGTCAGACGGATATTGTTTCGCGTATCGGAGGCGACGAGTTCGCAGTGCTCATGCCCGAGACAAGATGCACCCAGGCCGAGGTCCTCCTCGACAGGATCAGGACGGGAGAAAAATCCCTGAGGATTCTCCTGACTCCATCCGAAGGCGTGCATATCAATATCCCCATCCGCATCAGTATCGGTCTGTCAGGCTCCGATGAATCCGATCCTGAGCTCGTCAGCAAGATGGCCGATGACATCATGTACGCCGACAAGCAGAGGTATTACGCGGACCAGGCCAGGGCCGTTCACCACCTGCAGAAACAGGGCTCACCGGAGACGGCGTAGGGGGGTATCCTGCCGGCGTCGTATCGATCGGAATTCCTTATTTTATTTCGGCAATAATACCTTGTTATTACATCGTTGATCTGCAGGAAGGGATTGACATTGCACGGGAATGCAATTATCACATGAAATTAAGTAAATAATTCCCTCTATGAGGATATCCGTAATTGAAGACGAGGAGGAGGTACCTATGAAAAACCGCAGTATGTTCAGAACAACAGCAGTCATGGCTTTCCTTGTGCTATTCGTGTGTGCATCCAGCGCCTTTGCGGAGAACCGTGCAGGGGCGATCAACGTGACTCCCTGGTTCGGCGGGTACAACATCGACGGCGACCTGCCCTATGACAACGGCTGGACCGCCGGACTGAGCCTCGGGTACAATTTCACCGAGAAGCTCGGCGCCGAGCTGTCCTTCAACTATGTGGAGACCGATTACGATGGTCCGATCACGCTGCAGCCCATCGACTTCAACGACGATGACGCCAGCATCTACCTCTACCGGCTCGACCTGCTCTATCACATCACCGGGATCCTGCCCGAGATGGTGGTCCCGTACCTGGCAGGCGGCGTGGGGATGTCAACCTTTGATACGGACATGAAGGGCGTCGATTCGGAGAACGACTTCATCCTGAATTACGGTGCGGGCCTGAAGTACTTCCTTTCCAGGAACATGGCACTGCGGGCCGACGTCCGTCACGTGCTGGACTTTGACGGTGGTGACACGTACAACAACCTGCTCTATACCGCCGGCCTGTGCTTCGAGTTCGGCGGGAAAGGCGTGGAGCCCGAGCTGGCCCCTGTGGACAGTGACGGCGACGGTGTGACCGACGACATCGACAAGTGCCCGAACACCCCGGCCGGTACCGTGGTGGATGAGTGGGGATGCCCCAAGAAGGCGGCTCCCGGTGACAGCGACGGCGACGGTGTGACCGATGACCTCGACAAGTGCCCCAACACCCCTGCAGGCTGCAAGGTCGACAAGGACGGTTGCCCGCTTGATTCCGACGGCGACGGCGTTATCGACTGCATGGACAAGTGCCCGAACACCCCCAAGGGCGTCAAGGTAGACGCCAACGGCTGCCCGCCTGCAGTGGAGCAGGGCGCCATCATCTTCAGGAATATCCAGTTCGATCTCGGCAAGGCTACCCTGAGGGAGGAGAGCTACCCGATCCTTGATGAGGTCACCGACTACATGAAGGCGAACACGGGCGTGAAGATGGAGGTACAGGGCCATACCTGCAACCTCGGTTCCGCTGCGTTCAACCTGAAGCTTTCCGACCAGCGCGCCAATACCGTGAGGAACTATCTGGTGGAGAACGGCGTGGCTGCGGACAGGCTCACTGCAAAGGGCTACGGCCTCACCCAGCCCATCGCGCCGAATGACAACGAAGAGAACAGGGCCAAGAACAGAAGGGTGGAGTTCAAGCCCATTCAGTAGCTTCTCAAAGAAGCTTCCCGGAGACTTCAGGCCGGGTCCCCACGGGGGGACCCGGCCTTTTCATTTCTTCCGTGGAATTGACTGTATAGTGGAGGGGTTTATATTGAAGGGTGAAGGACTGAACGTTCCATGGCAGACTTCAGAGGTGGTTCATGGGTCGCTGCCATGGTCGGACAAGGAGGATACATGGACGAGAAGCAGAGGTTGGGCGCACTGGAGATGGCGCTCGAGAACGAGTCGAACGAGCGGGAGTTCTACCTCAAGCACGCCGAGCGCACCCGCAATCAGCTGGGTAAGGCCATGTTTCTGCAGATTGCGGATGACGAGCTGGAGCACTACGCCAGGCTGAAAGAGCTCCACCAGAAGTGGTCGGCTCAGGGCAGGTGGCCCGACGCGTTGGATCTGAGTGTGAAGGGGACCACCATCAGGGAGAAGATGCGTGAGCTCATCGCCCAGGCATCAGGATCACCCGAGACCGATGACGATGACCTGGAGGCCCTCAAGGTCGCAGCCGCATTCGAGGCCAGGGGGGCCGAGGCCTACGGGGAACTGGCCAGGGGGGTTGCGGACCCGAGGGAAAAGGCGTTTTTCGAGCTCCTCTCAGGCATCGAGCGCGAGCACTACCTCGCCCTGAAGGATGCCCAGGAGTACTTCCTTGACCCGTCCTCGTGGTTCACCAGAAGGGAACGCCACGGCCTTGACGGGGCGTGAGCACCCCATGCGATGATGAGGGTTTGCACAGGGACATGAGCATGAGATGAAGGGAAATACCCACGATACACCACGGTCGCCCTGCAGCCCGCCGGTCATCGTCGTGTCCGGCGGTGCCGGGACGAGCGGCATGCAGGTCGTCAACACCGTGCTGGCCCAATTCCCGGGGTTCGATGTCCCCGTCCTGACGGTGACCCACGTCAGGGAGGAGGGCCAGGTCGAGGATACCGTGGTCCGTGCCGCCCGGGCTGGGGGAATTATCCTCCACACCATGGTGGACACCGGGCTGAGGAACACCCTGATGCGCCTCGCCCGCGAACGGGGGGTGCCGGCCGTGGACCTCATGGGTGACCTGATTCAATGGCTCCAGGATGCTCTCAAATCAGTCCCGGTCTGCAGGCCGGGACTCTATCGGAGCCTGAACAGGAGGGCCTTCGAGCGGGTCGAGGCCATAGGATTCGCCATCGCCCACGACGACGGCCAGAACCTCCAGGATCTGCAGGAGGCCGAGATCGTCCTGGCCGGGCCATCCCGGGTGGGAAAGACGCCACTGGCCATGTACCTCGCCATGCAGGGCTGGAAGACCGCCAACATCCCCGTGGTATCCCGAAGGCTTCCCCGGGAGATCGGAGGGGTGGAACCGGGACGGATTATCGGGATGGTCATGGATGCCCAGCGGCTTGCCGTATACCGCAGGATGCGGGGGGAACGGCTGGGGCTGAAGGGCGGTGATGCCTATGTGGCCCTTGAGAGAGTATTCGATGAGGTCGAACAGGCCAGGGAGTTGTTCAGGAAGAAGGGATACGCGCTCATCGACCTGACGGACAAACCCCTGGAGTCGAGCGCCGACGAGGTGGTGAGGATCATCGTCCGCAGGTTCGGGGCCAAGCTCGATGAGTCCCCGGAGCGTATCCTGACGGCAGGGAAGAGCCCCATGCAGGACCGGAAAAAGGCCCGGGTTCCTGAAGGGAAGGTACAGGGAGCCCTGGAATCGAGGATGGAGCACGCGCTGAAAGGCCTTCCCTACGAGAAGAGGAAGATGTTCGGCTGCCCCGCATTCTTCGCGCAGGGCACCATGTTCGCGGGGGTATACCGCAACAGCGCCTTCATCCGCCTCGGCGAGGCGGACAGGGCACGACTCTCAGGACTATCGGACGATATACGGCCATTCGAGCCGCTGCCCGGGCGGATCATGCGCCAGTACCTGACCGTGCCCGATAACCGGTGCGAAGGCGTGTCCTTTCTGCAGGAATGGCTGAAGAGGTCCTATGACTACGCCTTGTCCCTGCCTCCCATGTCCAGGAAATCACCGGGAAGCCCAAGGAAGAGGCACTGAGAATCCTTTCTTCATAACAGCCTCATTATTCAGGGAATCCCATGATTGCCGCCCCTCCTGCTGCATTGAAAATAACCAATCATTCTATTGACATGTATGGGGTGCAGTGCTATGGGCAGGCCAGGACTTGCACATGTAATCCGGGCCGGGACATCGTGGAATGCACATCCCACGACAGGCCCCAGATGAAGATCGCCATGAAATGCGCAGGGAGCATGGGCTTCCCGTTCGACGAGATGGGTGACGGGGATTCGGGATGGAGATCTGAATGGTGTATGCGTATGAAAGGGGAGGGTTCAGATGAGGATCATTGCAGTCATCAATCAGAAGGGCGGCTGTGGAAAGACCACCACGGCCATCAACCTCGGCGCCGGTCTGGCGCATTTCAACAAGAGGGTCCTGGTGGTGGATCTCGATCCGCAGGCCCATGCGACACTGGGCTTCGGCATCAACCCGGGTGAGTACCGGAAGACCGTCTACGATCTGCTCATGTCGGGGGAGAACGGGGGGGCACGTCCCCGGGACGTCATCATCAACCTGAGCGAACGGCTGGACCTGATCCCGGCGGATGTCATGCTCAGCACCGCCGAGCCGGTGCTCCTCCAGAGGGACCGACGGGAACATTACCTTGCCGATATCCTGAACCCCCTGGGGGAGGAGTACGATTTCACCCTCATCGACTGTCCGCCCAACATCGGGGTTCTCACCTTCAACGCCCTGCACGCCTGCACGGAGGCGCTGATCCCCATGGAGAGCGGTCTGTTCGCCCTGCACGGCCTGGCCAAACTGATGGAGACCGTTCAGGTGGTCAACCAGAATCGTGCCGTTCCCATCGCCACCTACGCCCTGGCCACCATGTACGACAGCAGGACCAAGATCGCACGTGAGTCCCTGGAGGAGCTGAGCAGGCACATGCACGGGAACGTGTTCAGGACCGTGATCAATCTGAACGTGAAGCTGAAGGAGGCGGCAGGCTACGGCCAGACCATTCTGGAGTACGAACGGAGCTCCTCGGGCGCCAAGGATTACCTGTCCCTGGCCAGGGAGGTCATGTCCGGCAGGAGGCTCAGGAAGGCCAAGACGAAGGGGGAAGGGGAGTTCCTCAAGCCCGTCGTCACCAGGGACGGGGTGCTGTTTTCCTATTACTCGCCCCGGGCATCCAGGGTCTATGTGGTCGCGGACTTCAACGAATGGAAGGTGGATCAGTTGCCCATGGAGAACGTAGAGGGGACCGGCATGTGGCAGAGGCTCGTTCCCCTGAAGAAAGGGCGGTACGAGTACAAGTTCTATGTGGACGGGCAGTGGGTGAACGACCCGGACAACCCGAACAAGACCGCTAACGAATTCGGTGAGAACTCCACCATCGAGATTGAATGAGCATGAAGGACCGACCGAAGCTGGGGAGGGGGCTCAGTGATGTATCCCCCTTCTTTCTTTCCAGGGCCACCGTATCGGAGCCCCAGCAGCGCGGGATTGTCTCGCCGGTTCCCCGTCCGAAGACCGTCACCGTCTGCCACCCCTCCTCTCCGCTGGTCCAGTCCTTTCTCTCGGCCAACCTCGCCCTCGAGATGGCCAGGAACCGCCACGGCGTCTCGGTGTGGGACTGCTCGGCTAACGACGAGGCCAGGCTGACGGTCCTCATGCGCGCCCTCATGAACGGGCAGGAGGCGGGTCCGGACGGTGGCGTGCTGATCCGGCTCTACGGCCTTCCGTCCATCGTGATCATGGACGGGAGACCCGACGGTCCTCCCGGGCAGGACGGTTTCTCCGGAGAGCCTCCGGATCTGCAGGACGGCGAGGGTGGTCCCCGTACGCTGATCAATGCCAGGGCCGACATGGACTTCATCATCCGGAGTGCGCCGTCCGAGGATGCCGTCATACTCACCCGCACGGACGACCTGTCCCTGCTCCAGTGCTATGCATACATCAAGACGATTCATAGAGGGTCCGAAGGGTGCCGCATCTGGATCGTCTTCGACGGAGAGGGCCGCGATCCCGGGCCTGTCTTCGACCGCCTCTCCGGATTCGTCGGGCAGCGTCTGGGGTGTTCCCTGAGCTTCCTCGGGACCCTGGTTCACGACGAGGCCATGGAGCGCTCCATACGCGAGGAGAGGCCCCTTGTGCTCTTCTCCGGAGACTCTGCGGCCAGGGACTCCCTGGCGGGCATCTGTGCCCGGTTCATGGCCGGGTCCGGCCCGGCAGGGGTAGAGGCGGGGTCATGATGCGCCTGTTGAAACCCGTCAGGATCGGGGACACGTCACGCATCATCAGGATGTGTGCCCAATGGATCAGGGAAGATCTGGGGTTGCACGTCGTGGAGTACCGCATTGGCAATGCATTCACCGGGAGCATCGACATCCTTGCCGTGGATGCTGATCGGGTCTATTTCCTCACTGTCAACACCGGCAGGCTCGGTGACGCTCTCCTCGGGGCACTCACGGGATACCGGTGGTTCCTCGAAAACAGGGAATTCCTCGACAGGGTCTACCATTCGGACGAGGTCAACCTCTTCGGGCAGCCGGTGCTCGTCCTCCTCTCCCCCGACTTTCCGCCCGAGATCCATTCCATCCTTTCGAACGGCCTCGGGATCGAGTTCAGGCTTTTCAGATACTTCCTCACGGGATCCGAGGAAGCCCCCGACCTCTATGTGGATGAGGTCCTTCCGAACGGGGCCGCCGCGCAGGAGGAATCGACGAGGTTCGACGAGCTCGTCAGAGAACTCGGCATCGAGCGGGCAGGCCTCGATGCCGATGAGGTCAGGGATTTCCTGGCTGCAGTGGGGGGGGACTGACGGTCGTACCCTCTCCCGGCTGCGGTGAGGAGTCCTTGACGAGTGTATCCCCGACTGTCGGAGATGATGGGTCCCCGGTGACGGTGCTCTCCCCTGTCGGCGATGAAGGGGGCTTGATGACCGTACTCTCCCCCGGGGGAGATGAGGGGCCCTTGGCGACCGTGCCTTTCACCGGTAGTGCCTCATTCTTCAACCATTTCTCCTGCAGCTTCCCCTCGATCCCCTTTTCCCTGACCGCCAGGAGACTCTGGTTGATCAGGGCGAGAAGGTCCGCATTGCCCTTCTTCACGACGATCGCGTAATCCTCCCGGGGAACCGGGCATCCTTCGGGGATGATGCCGGCCTTCAGGGCGAACTTGCCCTTGTACTTCTTGTTGTACCTGGCGTGGTTGACCGCCAGGGGCGAATCGCACAGGATGCCGTCGATGTTTCCCTTGGCGAGGTCCTTGAAGGCCCGCTCGGTCTCCTCCACCGTATAGAACGTGATGTTGCACTTCTGGTAGAGCCGGATGGTTTCAGCCCCCGTGGTCAGCTTGAAGGCGGCGATGGTCTTGCCGTTCATGGGCTCCTCCGCCTTGGCCTTGGGCACGACGAGGAGCTGCTCCGCAGTGAAATAGGGCTCGGAGAAGTCGTACTTCTCCCTCCTGCCGTCCGTGATGCTCACCGAGGCGATGACGGCATCATACTTGCCTTCATCGAGCTCGTTGAAGATCCTCCTCCACGGGACGTCCACGTATTTCACCTGCAGGCCTGCCTCCCTGGCGATGGCATCGATGAGGTCGATCTCGTAGCCGGTGATCTTCCCTTTCCTGTCCTTCATCTCCATGGGAGGCCAGTTGCTGTTGACCGCGACGGTGATCTTCTTGCCGTCGTATGCATGGGCCGGTACGGCAAGGCAGAAGACGACGCCGATCATGGTGCACAGTATGCAGAGTCTTTTCGATCTCATGAACCTCCCTCCATGGTACGGGCTGCACACCCTGAAACGGTCGGCGGGCATCCTCATGTCGGCATAGTACCAAGGGCCGGATGGTGAAGCAATATCATTCTCCTCGTCCTCGTCCGGTGCCCGCGCTTCCCTTTCGTACTGAGTGCATCTATACTAAGAGAACAGACCTAGAGAACAGACCTCTGGAAAGGAGCGTTTCATGTCCAGGCTTCCCATCGACAGGTTCCTGTCCGGGATCGAGGGGCGTCTTCGGGTCGCCGTGAGCAGACGTGATTTCATGATGACCCATGCCCGGGGGGTGCTTGCAGCCGCAGCCGTTGCCACCGGGATCGTATCGCCCGGGATCCTCCGTGCCGCGGCGGTTCCCGATATCGCCGTCGCCACAGGGGATGCCGCAGGGGCCACGAGGAAGGCCGTCGAGGTCCTGGGCGGCATGAGAGCCTTCGTGAAGAAGGGTGAACGCGTGGTCATCAAGCCCAACATGAGTTTCACCGGCGCCGTGGCGGACGCAGTGAACACCCACCCCGAGGTGGTCCGCGAGCTGGTGGCCATGTGCAGGGAGGCCGGGGCTTCCCGGGTGCGCGTGCTCGACCATCCCCTGCGTCCCTCCGAGCAGTGCATCGAGGGGGTGAAGGAGGCCTGCAGCATCTTCGGCGACGATCTCGTGCACGCCCTGGACAGGAAGGACTTCTACCGGGAAGCCGAGATCAAGGGAGGCCGGAGCCTGAAGGAGACCGACGTCATGCGGGACGTCCTGGAGTCCGAGGTCCTCATCGCGGCTCCGGTGGCCAAGTCCCACGGCTCCACCGGGGTGAGCCTTTCCATGAAAGGGATGATGGGGCTCGTATGGAACCGGTCCGTCATGCACTGGCGCTACGATCTCCACACCTCCATCGTCGACCTGTGCACCATCCTGAAGCCGAGACTCGTGGTTGTCGATGCCACCAGGGTGCTCACCACCGACGGCCCCGGGGGGCCCGGTACGGTCATCACGCCCAGGACGGTCATCGCCTCGCGTGACATGGTGGCCGCCGACGCCTATACGGTGCAGGCCTTCACCTGGTACGGGAAGAAGATCGGCCCGGACAAGGTGAAGCACATCAGGATCGCCCATGAACGGGGTCTCGGGCGCATGGACGTTGAAAACCTGGATGTGAGGAAAGTCACACTCTGATGAGGCTCCGCAGAACCGTTCAGGCCCTGAGCCTCCTCTCCTTTCTGGTACTCCTGTGGTTTGCCGCATTCCCGCTGGTGCTGCCCCTGCCGGTGGATCTCTTCCTCAGGATGGACCCTCTCATCCTCGTCCTGGCCGGGGTCGCGGGCAGGGGATTCCTCGTAAAGCTCGTTCCTGCGCTCTTCGTCCTGATGCTGACCATTCTCCTGGGCAGGTTTTTCTGCTCCATGGTCTGCCCCCTGGGGACCTCCATCGACGTGTCGGACAGGCTCATCAGGGGCCGGCCAGGCCGGCGGACCTCCGAGACCCTCAGCGGAAGGAACATGAAGGCGGTGAAGTATCTCGTCCTGGTATTCATGATCTCCTCGGCGGTGCTCGGGCTCTCCCTGGCCGCATTCGGCTCGCCTCTGGCACTGGCCACCAGGTTTTACGGCATGCTGGTCTATCCGGTGGCCTCGCTGGCGGCAGATGCGGGGCTGAGCGTGCTCAGGCCCCTGGGGGACAGGGCCGGGATCACCGCCCTGGCCTATGCCGACGTACCCCTGAAGGCATTCGGCCTGCTGTGGCCGACCATAGCCCTGATGGGGGGGATAGCGGCCTGTGCGCATTATGCGCCCAGGTTCTGGTGCCGCTACCTGTGTCCGGCAGGGGCGATCTTCGCCCTGGCATCCTGGAGGCCTCTGGTTACGAGGAGGAGGGTGAGCGACCGGTGCACCTCCTGCGGGCTGTGCAGGAAGACGTGCCCCATGGATGCCATTGCCGAGGACCCTCATAAAACGGACTTCCCCGAGTGCATCGTGTGCATGAAATGTTCCGAGGTATGCCCGGTCGACGCGATCCGCTTCTCCCCAGGGCCGGGTGCTTCACCGGTGCGGACGGTCCTCTTCTCCCGCCACCGGAGGGCCCTCATTCTCTCGGCCCTGGCAGGCGTCGGGACGGCCCTGGTGAACCTTGTCGGGCCCAGGGCGGGGGCCTGCGAGGGCGGCGCTGGCCGGGTCAGGGAACCGTCCCTCATCAGACCCCCCGGTGCTCTTCCGGAGTGCGGGTTCCTGCAGACCTGCGTGGGATGCGGCGAATGCATGAAGGCATGCCCCACCAATACCCTCCAGCCTGCCGGCCTCGAGGCCGGCTTCAGCGCCGTGTTCACACCGGCCATGGTCCCCCGCAGGGGACCCTGTGACACGACCTGCAATGCCTGCGGCCGGGTGTGCCCCACCGGGGCCATACGGGGTCTTGCCCTCGAGGAAAAACGGTATGCAAAGGTCGGCACGGCCCGGATACTCAGGCAGAAGTGCATTGCCTGGGAATCCGGCAAGGCATGCCTGGTGTGCGACGAGGTGTGCCCCTACGGGGCCGTGAGCCTACAGCGCGAACCGGACGTGCCGGTATCCGTCCCGGTCATCGATGAGAGAAAGTGCAACGGGTGTGGATTCTGCGAACACTACTGCCCTGTGGCACCCGGTGCTGCCATCGTGGTGTCGCCCATGGATGCACTGAGGCTGGAAAGGGGGTCCTACCGGGTCAGGAGTAGGGAGCTCGGGTTCTCGTTCGATCCGAAGGGGCAGGGGGACACGGGCGGAAAGGAGCCCGGCGTCATACCGGACGACGGCCTGCCGCCGGGCTTTTCCGATTGATCAAGAGGCGGTATATTATGTACATCCCGTTCATGGGAGGATATGGAAGGGTTCGCATGATGTATCACCGATCATTCCTGCACGGCTGCATGATCATCGCGGCCCTCCTCATGCTGTCCGGCTGTCCCCAGAGGGTCGTGATCAATTATTACGGAGCCCCGGCCCTGGCCCCGGGCACCCGGCCCGAGATGAACACGGCAGGGTTCTGGATCGGCCTTCACCCGGATCCGGACACCCTCGTCATGACGGCCCCGGAGATCGAGGCCTTCAATGCCTCTATCAAGGAAAAGACCAAGGCGGTCTCCGACGTGACCCGTTTCTCGCCCACCCGCAACGGCACGATGATGCGGAACTCGCTGGAGAGGATGCTGGGGTACATCGCATCCAAGAACTACGTGGACGCCTCCGGCCGGCCGGCGATCAAGAAACTGGGATCTGTGGGGGCCCTGATGGCCCTCGAGGCGATACCCGCAACGGTGACCGTGCAGTGGGCCTATGTGGTACATCCGTGCGACCAGCGGCTTCTCCCCACGGCGGAACCGTTCTACAAGAGCAGCACGGACACGGCCATCGACCGGCTGCAGAACAGCGCCCTCGACACGGCGACCCCCGTGGTCGTGCTCCACGAGAGCACAGACCATGCATGGTTCTACATCGTCTCACCCTACAGCGACGGGTGGGTGGATGCCAGGTGCGTGGCGCTGTGCCCCCTGGAGCAGATGGAGCGCTACGAGGCGTGGAACGGGTTCGTGGTGGCTACCGGGGCCAAGACCGACCTCTATGCCGACCCCCTGCTCAGGGATTACCTCTCCCCTGTGCACATGGGCGTCAGGCTGCCGCTGCTGGATGCGCTCGATGACGACGTCGTGCAGGTCCTCATCCCGACCAGGAGCGACGATGGGCGGTGCGTCTTCGATGCCGCCTATGCCTCTTGCTCCCAGGTGCACCGAGGCTATCTCCCCTACACCCCCCGGGCGGCCATAACCCAGGCCTTCAGGCTCCTGAACACCCCGTACGGGTGGGGAGGGATGTACGGCGAGCAGGACTGCTCACGGTTTATCCAGGAGATTTTTGCGACCTTCGGCATCCTCATGCCGAGGAACTCCTCGCAGCAGGGCAAGGTCGGCTTACCCGTCGCATCCTTCGACAGGCTCCCCGAACCGGAACGGCGTCGGGAGACCCTCGTCGCCTCGGCCACCGGGGGCATCACCACGCTGCAGTTCCCCGGCCACATCATGCTCTACCTGGGCGATATCGATGGAGCGCCGTACGCCATCCACGACCTCTTCGCCTATACCGAGCCCGGGGGAGATGAAGAACGTCTTGTTTCCATCGGCAAGGTGGCGGTGACCGGCCTTGCCCTCGGTGAAGGGACGAAAAAGGGTTCACTCCTCATGCGCTTGACCAGCGCCCGGGAGGTCTCCCCCGGGACTACTGAGAAATGAAGTTTCATTCCTGCTCGGAGCATGCTATAATTATATGTTATTAGCCCGCCGCATGAGACGGACATGGTGCGGACCTTCCGGGAAGGTGCCCGGGGGCGACTGAGAGCACATCCTTCCCTCGTGCCATGGGTGATGAAATGACAAGGGGGATCTGCACCCATGGAAAGGCATCTCAGAAGGTTCAGTGATTTCATCATCAATCACAGGATCGTTGTCCTTTTGGTCCTGGCCCTGCTCACCGGAATCCTCGTTTATATGGCCGCCACCAGGCTCACGGTGAATAACGACCATGACACCTGGCTTCCCCAGCACAACGAGGTGGCCAAGCTCCTGCGTCAGGCGGACAAAGACTTCTCCTCCAACGTCATGCTCTTCGCCGTCATCGAGTTCAAGGACGGCGTATTCACACCCGAATCACTTTCACTCATGGAACGCATCACCCAAGAGCTCGAGGGCGTCGACGAACTCTTCAACGTCACGAGCATCACGAACATCATCGATATCAGGAAGACCGCGGACGGCATCGAGGTCGGCGATCTCGTCCGGGAGGTGCCGAAGACTCCCGAGGAGATCCGACGGCTCAAGGATTATGTCCTTTCCAAAGAGACCTACGTGAACACCATCGTATCAGCCGACCAGCGGTACACGGCCATCATGACCAACATCGAGAGCAGCAAGGACGAGGTCAAGGTGGCGGAGAGGATCTTCAAGATCGTGGACGGCCTCGCAGCAGGCCACGTCCGCTACTACGGCGGCGATCCGTCGGTGAACTACTACCTGAACTACTACATGGTGGAAGACCTCAAGACCCTGCTGCCCCTGGGGGTCATCGTGGTGATGATCGTCATCTTCATCGGTATGCGGAGGCTGTCCGGGGTCGCCCTGCCCATGACCATGGTATTCTTCGCCATCGTATGGACCTTCGGGCTCATGGCCCTGTTCAACTACCCCGTCAACATCCTGACCCCCGCGGTGATCGTCCTGCTCATCGCCCTGGGCACTGACTATGCCGTGCACTACTACAACCACCATCTCAAGCGGGGTGATGCCTCCACCTCCACCACCGAGATCTCCATTCCCGTCACCATGAGCGCATTCACCACCATCGTGAGCCTGCTCACCTTCGCCACCACCCGCATCGAGGTGTTCAAGAACTTCGGCGTCGAGCTCGCCTTCGGCCTTGCCGTGGCCTGGATCCTCTCCATCATACTCATGGCCGTCTTCGTGTCCATGTTCAGGGTCAAGCCGTCACAGACCCTCTCCACCGATGAGGGCCGCACAGGATTCACACGGCTCATGGACGCATTCGGCGGCTGGGTGCACGACCATGCAAAGATCATGCTGGTCATCGTAGGGGTCTTCACCCTGGGCATGGCCTTCGGCGTTCCGGCCATCAAGACCAACGTGGACTTCATCGGCCAGCTTCCTGAGGACAGCCCGCCCCGGGAAGGATGTAACATCCTTCAGGAGCACTTCAACGGCATGTACCCCTTCAACCTCTATGTCCGCGGCGACATCTCCGACCCGGCGGTCATGAACCGCATGAACTACCTGGAGAACTGCATGCGCTCAGAAGAGAGCGCCTCGGGCTTCACCTCCATCAATGCGCTCATCGCCCAGGAGAACTGGCTCCTGAACGGGGTGTATGCCGTTCCGGAGACGAAGGAGGGCATCGCCAACCTCTGGTTCATGCTGGAGGGGCACGACATCCTCAAGACCTTTGTCACCGATGACCGGAAGAAGGGTCTGGTGAACTCCATCGTGAACAAGTCGGACACGGAGGAGATGAGATACATTGCCGACCGTTTCGACGGCATCATGAATGAGCGGGTTTCCGGCACCATCGTGACCGTCGACCCGGCAAGGTTGACCGGAGAGGGGCGCAGCGCCCTGGACGTGGTGCGTGTGAGAGACGCCGCAGGCCAGCTGGCATGGATCGCCGGTTACTATGACAGGACGAAGACCTTCAGCGAGAAGGCCTTCGTAGAACGCCTGTCGACAGGTCTCGCCGGGATGCCGGGATCCGTGGACATGAACCCGGTGTGGGAGGAGCTTAAGGGGTATCTCGACCGGGAGACCGTCGAGGTGCTGCCTGCATCCCTCGTGGATGGACTCATGGGGGAGATCCGGCAACGCTGGGACGTCAGGGACAGGCGGGACACCTCCCGGGAGCTTACCCGCATGATCATGGACAGCGGGGCCATGGACGGCGATGATGCGCGGAGCACCGTGGAGGGTCTCCTGAAAAGGGCGGGCTCCTCCTACAGGATCCAGGAGGCCGCCGCCCTCATGAGCGGGCTCGGGGACCTCATACCGCCGGCACTGGCCGGAAACGAGAACTTCACCAAGCGGGCAGGCGGGGTGATCTGGGAGCTCCTTTCCCCGCAACCGGTTTTCTTCGATAAACAGGTCGAGGCCGTCCCGGGCATCGGAAACGCCGCTATCGGCCGGGCGGACGTCCGGATCAACCAGGCCGGCATGCCGCCCACGGTGCGCCTCGTGCATGGACTCCTCATCAGGAGCCAGGTACAGAGCCTGATCCTGGCGATCACCGCGGTTCTCATCATCGTGGCACTGACCTACCGGTCCCTCAGGCGCGGCGTCACCTCCATGATCACCGTGCTCATGCCGCTGACCTGCATCCTGGGGTTCATGGGGCTGATAAAGATCCCGCTGGACATCGGTACCGTGCTGTGCGGGTCCCTCATCGTGGGTCTGGGCATAGACGGGTCCATCCATTTTCTCTACTACTACAACCGGCTTCACCTCAGCGGCATTCCCAAGAGGCGGGCCCTGCAGATGACCATGGGACACGTGGGCAGGGCGGTCTGCACCGCCAACATGACGACCTTCTGCGGTTTCGTGGTGTGCCTCATGTCCGACGTGACGGCGGTGAAGAACTTCGCCACGCTCAATTCCATCGCCATCCTCCTGGTCACGCTGTCCGTCATGACCCTGCTGCCCGCCCTGGTCACGGTGCTCCACCTGGACAAGGCCGATGTCGTCAGGGACTCGGAGCCTCCTCGGACCTGGGCGAAGTTCTCCAGGAGGAAGGCTTCGCCGCCCGATGTCCCTTCCACGGTCGAGGAAAAGAGGAAACGTGCCGCAGGCGGCATGTGAGAAACACTGTTCCTCCCCTGCGGAGACAATGGTATACTGAGGCCTCGATGGTGAGGCCGGCCTGCGGGAAACGTATCTGTTCATGAAGAACTGAGCGGGGCGCGTTCCTCTCCAAGGCTACCCGGTCCCAGGCAATACATGTGGAGAGCGAGAAACGACCCATGGACAGATTTTTGAGGGCATTCAGCGACTTCGTCATCCGTCGCCGGACCATTCTCCTGATCATCATTCTCCTGACCACGGCATACTTCGCATGGCAGTGTACCCGCCTCACCGTGAACAACGACATGGACACCTGGCTGCCCGAGAAGGATAAGACCGCCGAGCTCATACGGCAGGCCGACCGTGATTTCTCCTCCAACGACATCCTCTTCACCGTCATCGAATTCCCGGAGGGGGTGTTCAACGCCGGGTCCCTCGATCTCATAGCCCGCGTTACCAGGGACATCGAGGGGATTAAGGGCATATTCAACGTCACGAGCCTCACCAACATCATAGACATCAGGAAGACCGATGACGGCATCGAGGTGGGCGAGCTCGTGCCCGAGATACCGAGGACCCCGGAGGAGATCGAAGGGCTCAAGAGGTATGTCTTCTCCAAGGAGACCTACCGCAATACCATCGTCTCCTCGGACTCGAAGTACACGGCGGTCCTGATCAATATCGAGAGCTCAGTGGACGCGGTGAGGGTGGCCGAGAAGGTCTTCTCCTCGGTTGAGAAGCTCGTCCCCGGCCACGCTCACTACTTCGGCGGGAACCCGGCGATCATCTACTTCATGAACTTCTACATGATGGACGATACCAGGAGGCTGGTCCCCATCATCCTGGTGGTGGTCTCCATCGTCATGGCCCTGGGGCTGCGGAGCGTCACCGGCATCATCCTGCCGCTGACCATGGTGGTCTTTTCCATCACCATCACCTTCGGTCTCATGCCCCTGTTCGGGTTGTCGGCCAATATCCTCAGCCCTCCCGTGGCGGTCCTCCTCATCGCCCTGGGCTCGGACTATGCGGTCCACTACTACAACCACTACCGTTCCCAGCAGGATGCCTCACGCTCCACCTCGGAGATCACCATACCCGTGACCATGAGCGCGCTGACCACCATCGCCGGCCTGCTCACCTTCTCCACCACCAAGATCGAGGTCCTGAACAACTTCGGCGTTGAGCTCGCCTGGGGTCTCGGAGTGGCCTGGATCCTGTCCCTGGTGCTCATGGCCATTATCGTATCGTTCTTCAAGGTGAGGTCGGCGGCTCAGGAGCAGGAGCGGGCCCGGACATACCTCTTCACCAGGGTAATGGAGAGGCTGGCCGCATGGATATACGGCCATGCGAAGTCCGTGATCGCACTCATCGGCATCGTGGTGGTGTTCATGGGCTGGGGGATCTCCCGGATCACCACGGAAATCGACTTCATCGGCCAGCTCCCTGTGGACAGCCCTCCCCGGGTGGGCTGCAACATCCTCATGGACCACTTCAGCGGCATGTACGCCTTCAATGTCTACGTCAGGGGCGACATCTCCGACCCGGCGGTCATGAACCGCATGAACTACCTGGAGAACTACTTCCGTTCCGAGGACGATCTGGCCGGGTTCACCTCCATCAATGCGCTCATCGCCCAGGAGAACTGGCTGCTCAACGGGGTATATGCCGTCCCGGAGACGCGCCAGGGTGTGTCCAACCTCTGGTTCCTCCTTGAGGGCCAGGAGGTGCTCAAGACCTTCGTCACGCCCGAAAAGGACAAGGCCCTGGTGAACTCCCTGGCCCGGGAGGCGGCCACCACCCGGCTGCGCAGCATGGCCGACCGGCTGGAGGCGTTTCTGCAGGCCGAGACCTCCGGGGAGATCCTGACCATCGATCCCGCCCGGCTGAACCCGGAGGGGAGGCAGGCCCTCCGGGAGGTCCGCATAAGGGAAGCCGGTCGGCAGATCGCATGGCTCTCCGGTTACTACGACCGCCGTTACAAGCCCGATGAGACCACTATCTCCGGACGCCTCGCGCAGGGGCTGGCCGGCCTGGAGGAAGCCACGGACATGGAACCGGTCTGGCAGGATCTGCAGAGATACCTCGACGAGGAGACCGTGGAGGTGCTGCCCCCGAACGCCATCGGTAGAATCCTTGCCCTGTTCAGGGACCAATGGAAGGGCAGGCATGGGTCCCAGGTACAGTCGGGCATGGCGCGTATCGCCGCACAGAGCGGTGCCATGAATGAAGAGGATGCCGCCCTGACCGCGGACGGACTGATCCGGCGCTTCGACTCCTCGCTCCGACTGCAGCAGGCAGCCGCCCTGGAGCGTTCCCTTGGAGACGCCCTCACATCCGACCTTGGGCAGGACCGGGATTTCCGGAAACGCCTGGGAGGGGTGCTTTGGGAGCTTCTCTCGGAGAACCCGGTCTTCTTTTCGAAGCAGGTGGCATCGGTGGCGGGACTGGATGATGCCGTTACGGCCCGGTCCGTTGTGAAGGTCGATCAGGCGGGCATGCCTGAGACCGTCAGGGTGGTCCACCGTCTCCTCATCAGGAGTCAGATCCAGAGCCTGGCCCTGGCCATAAGCATTGTGTTCCTCATGGTCTCCCTGGCCAGCAGGTCGTTGCGCAGGGGCCTGGCATCCATGCTCACCGTGCTCGCCCCCCTGACCTGCATCCTCGGGTTCATGGGAATCATGCACATTCCCCTGGACATGGGAACGGTGCTCTGCGGATCGCTGGTCGTGGGCCTGGGTATAGACGGATCCATTCACTTCATCTACTACTACCAGCGGATGCATGCGACGGGTGTCCGCAAGCCAAGGGCGCTCCAGCTGACCATGGCCCATGTGGGCAGGGCCGTGGTGACGGCGAACGGGACCACCCTGGCAGGGTTCATCGTGCTGCTGTTCTCGAACACCACCGCGGTGAAGAACTTCGCCAAGGTGAATTCCACGGCCATCTTCCTCGTGACCCTGACGATCCTTACCCTGCTTCCCGCCCTGGTGTCGGTGCTCCACCTGGACGGCACCGAGGACGGGGAGGCCGGGTCCGGGCCGGCGGCATAGGGCGACCGCAGGCGGGGTATTGCCGGACATCGGCATTGCCTCCGGCCTGCCTGCCCTTTATAGAGTGGTAGTATGACAGATGCGCAGGAGGTGCGCCATGAACCATCTCGTCATCTATGCACACCCCAACACGGCAAGCTTCAACCACGCGGTCCTCGATGCCTATACCCATGAGCTCGCCGCAGCCGGTCACGATGTGCGCATCCGTAACCTCTATGCCATCCGGTTCGACCCGGTCATTCTCCAGTCCGACTACGACATGATCAACCGGGGGACTCCCCCCGACGACATCAGACGGGAGCAGGAACACATAGACTGGGCCGGCATCATGACCTTCATTTTTCCCATCTTCTGGGCCGGTATGCCCGCTATTCTCAAGGGGTATATCGAGAAGGTCTTCGCCCTCGGGTTCGCCTATGTCTTCGAGGGAGACAGGCCGAGGGGGATTCTCAAGGGGAGGAAGGCGGTGATCATCAACACCACGGGAGGGGCCCTGAACTACTACCAGAAATCCCATATGCTGGAGAGCATCAGGCAGACCATCGACGGCGGCGTCTTCAGATTCTGCGGGATCCAGGTCCTCGAGCACAAGTTCTTCATCGGTGTGCCCATGTCCACCCCCGCGGAACGTACGCTCATGCTCGACGAAGTCAGGACCGTTGCCCGGGAGCTGCCTGCGTGAATGACGGCGGGGGAATGATCCGGGAAGCAAGGGAGGCTCCCGGCCAGGGCCGGTAACAGTCATATCCATTGACTCTCTGGCCATGGACCTTATTACTCTCTGATAGCATAAGAACAAGGAGTACGGGTGTGTCCCGATTCCGGCACATGGGGGCCACAAGTCGATGAGCACCAGGGGAAGCGGTTCTTCGAAGGATCCCGAGAGAGGTACCGGCTCGTCCGCCGGTGAACGCACGACCCATGGAGGATCACGGAAGGCGAAGGTCCGTTCCGAAAGGAGACAGGAGGCCCTCAGGGAAGTAAGGGATCTCTTCGAGACCCTCGCATCCAACATGCTGGACGGTCTGGCCATGCTGGACTGGCAAGGCACCGTCCTATACGCCAACAGGGCCGCATACGTCATCACGGGCCTGCGGCCACGGAAGAACCCTGCCGGGCTGAACGTGGCCCGGGTCATCCACCCCGAAGACCACCAGCGCATTATCGACGAGCTCCTGCAGGTAAGGGAGGGCAGGGGGGGCTTCATCTCGCAATACCGTGTCCTTACCCCGGGCGGGAAGATCCGGTGGATAGAGACCGTCGGGCAGAAGGTGACCTTCCGCGGCACCGAGGCGAGCCTCGTCACCATCAGGGACATAACCGGGCGGAAGAACGATGAGGAGGCCCTGAGGGTGAGCACGGAGAGGCTCAAGCTCTCCGAGAAGAAGTATGCCGAGGCCTTTCACTTGAGCCCCCTTGCCATTTCCATTTCAGATCCGGAAACCGGCACCATAGTGGATGTCAACGAAGCATACGAGGCGCTCACGGGCTTCAGCCGCGAAGAACTCGTAGGAAACCGCGCACTGTCCATTGGGCTGTGGGCAAACCCTGCGGATCGCGAGCGGTACATCAAGGAACTGAGGTCCCTTCGGAAGATCGATGGGTTTCAGGCCACACTCAGGAAGAAAGATGGATCCCTCCGGGATGTCGTTCTATCCGCAAGCGTGATCAGGGTGGGAGGTGTGAGCCATCTTCAGAACATCGTCCATGACGTCACCGATCAGAAGCGGGCCGAGGAGAGGCTCCTCCTCTCGGAAAAGAAATTCTCCCTGGCCTTTCATGCAAGCCCCGACGCCATGGCCATCACCGAACGGGAATCCGGGAGGTTCTTCGATGTGAACCGTGCCTTCGAGTCGAGGACCGGGTACAGCCGCGACGAACTCCTGGGACATACCACCATGGACCTCAACCTGTGGGTATCCAGCAAGGACCGTGATCGTTTCGTGGCGGAGGTGGATGAAAAGAAAGAACTGGGCATGCACGAGACGAGACTCAGAACCCGGGACGGGCGTATCCGGGACATCCTCTTCTCGGCAGGCACCATCGAGATCGGGGACAAGGCCTATATCCTCACCCTGGCACGGGACATCACGGACCGGAAGAGGATGGAAGGGGCCCTGAGGCAGAGCGAGGAGCGCTACCGGCGCATCACGTCCGCCATCACGGACTATATCTACACCGTATATCTGGAGGAAGGCAATGTCGTGCGCACCGTGCACAGCCCGGCCTGTGAGGCGGTGACGGGGTACAGGCCCGAGGATTTCGAGAAGGATCACTTCCTCTGGTACAGCATGGTGGAAGAGGATGACCGCGAGGCGGTCCGCGCCCATTTCAACCAGGTGACCACGGGGGTGAAGATGACCCCCATCGAACACCGCATCAGGCGCAAGGACGGTTCCGTGCGGTGGGTCAGCAACATGCCGGTTATCCACCGGGACGCATCAGGGACCATGATATCCTATGACGGCGTGGTCAGCGATATAACGGAGCGCAAGAGGGCCGAGCGGGAGCTGAAGGAGAGCGAGGAGCGCTTCCGGGCCCTGCATGACGCCTCCTTCGGCGGTATCGCGATCCATGACAGGGGGAAGATCCTGGACTGCAACCAGGGACTCTCGGAGATCTCGGGATACCCACGAGAAGAACTTATTGGAATGAACTGCCTGCATGTCGTTACAGAGGCATCACGGGATCTGGTCATGCAGAATATCCTCGTCGGCAAGGAGACGCCCTATGATGCGGAGGGCCTCCGTAAGGACGGCACCATCTATCCCCTCGAGATCCGGGCTAAGAACATCCCCTACCACGGTCGAACCGTTCGGGTGGCCGAGTTTAGGGACATCACCGAGAGGAAGCGATGGGAGGAGACCCTCACAGAAAGCGAAGAGCGCTACCGTCTCATGGCCGAGCTCACGGGCAAGCTGGTCTACGACCTGGATGTCCAGTCGGGCAGGATCACCTGGCATGGGGCGGTCTCTCAGCTCACGGGATTCGATCCGGAAGAATTCAAGGCCGTGGACATGAGGTCATGGAACGCCATGATCCACCCCGAAGACCGCGGCGACACCATGACGACACTCGAGGCCGCCCTGCATGAATGCGGCCCCTATCAGACAGAGTACCGGCTGTGCAGAAAGGACGGCACATTCATCAATGTTGAGGACCACGGCGTGTTCCTCGGC
>DAITOA010000010.1:64614-78041 GCA_036834365.1 Thermodesulfobacteriota bacterium
AGGATCACCGAGTTCAACACCCTCTCCTCGGAACAGGTCTACGCAGAAATGGAACGCGCCAGGTCTCTCCAGAGGAGGAGCTTCGTTTTCAAGCACCGCCTGGCGGACGGGGAGGTCAGGGATGTGGAGGTCTTCAGCGGACCCATCGTGGTGGCCGGCAAGACCCTTCTCTCCTCCATCGTGCATGACATCACCGAGCGCCGCAGGGCGGAGGATGCGCTCAAGGAAAGCGAGGAGCGCTTCCGCTCCCTGATCCAGAATTCCGCCGACATCATCGTGATCCTGGACGGCAACGGGCTCATATCCTACGAAACCCCTTCCTTTTCGCGGGTCCTCGGTTACTCCCCGGGACACATGCTGGGCAGGAATCCCATCGAGCTCATCCATCCCGATGATGTCCAGAAGGTTCTAGGGGCGCTCGGAGACGTCTATCGGGACATCAACGACGGGGTGCCCACCGAGTTCCGTCTCCGCAAGGCGGATGGGACATGGATCCACCTGGAGGCCATCGGGAACAACCTGCTGAACTATCCCGGCATCGACGGCGTAGTCATCACCGCCCGAGACATCACGGACCGCAAGAAGGCCGAGGATCTCAGGCTCGAGATGGAGCGGAGGCTGCTCCATGCCCAGCGGCTCGAAAGCCTGGGTGTCATGGCAGGCGGCATCGCCCACGACTTCAACAACCTGCTCATGGCCATACTGGGCAACCTCGACCTGGCCCAGATGGACCTCTCCCCGGTCGCGCGGTCGCGTCCCTTCATCGACCATGCCCTGGTGGCGGCGCGCAGGGCGGCTGACCTCACGAACCAGATGCTGGCATACTCGGGCAAGGGCAAGTTCGATCTGAAGGCCTTCGACCTGAGCGAACTGGTGGAGGAGATGTCCCATCTGCTCAGGGCCTCGATATCCAAGACCGTCACCCTCAACCTCCAGGCCGCCCGGGACCTGCCCCCCATAAAAGCCGATCCGGGCCAGATCCAGCAGATCGTCATGAACCTCATCGTGAACGCCTCTGAGGCCATCGGGGATACCCCCGGGGTGGTCACGGTGATCACGGATTTCGCCGAGTGTACGGTGGAAGACCTGAAGCAGAGCCGGCTCAAGGAGAAGCCGGCACCGGGCAGGTTTGTCTTCCTCGAGGTCAGGGACACGGGATGCGGCATGGACGAGGCGACCATGGACAGGCTCTTCGATCCCTTCTTCACCACCAAGTTCACCGGGCGGGGTCTCGGCCTGGCAGCCGCAAGCGGCATCATCACCGGTCACGGAGGCGCCATCATGGTCGAGTCGAAGCCGGGCAGGGGCACCTCCATACGGGTGCTGCTGCCTGCGGCAGGGGATCGAGCGGTATCCAAGGACAGGGATGCCGGAAGGTCCGAATCACGGGAAACCGGCCCGGAGAAAGTCACCGCCTCCGGCGGCACGGTGCTGGTTGTTGACGATGAGGAGATGGTGAGGGATCTCTGCAGGTCCATGGTGGAGCGGCTCGGATACTCGGTTGTCACCGCTTCCGACGGGGAAGAGGCCCTCGTGGTCTACCGTGAGCATGCAGCTCGGATCGCCTGTGTGATCCTCGACCTGACCATGCCGAAAAAGGACGGTATGGAGACCCTCGACGAACTCAAACGCAGGGACGACAAGGTCAAGGTCATCCTGTCCAGCGGCTTCAATGAACAGGAGATCACCCAGCGCTTCATGGGAAAGGATCTGGCAGGGTTCATCCAGAAACCCTACCGGCTGGAAGTCCTGCGCAGCGAACTTGAGAGGGTCCTGGGCGATGGATGAGTGGGGCGTATGTCACTGGTTCTCATTGACTATGTACACGACAGAATTATAATTATATTCATTGAAGCATACATTATTATGCCCCTGTCACCTCGACGTTCATCAGGAGGGTGTGGTCATGGATTTCGAGTTCAAAGAAGTCAAGGTGGTTGACCCACGGCAGGTCTCTCTGGAGCTCAAGGCACTCTTCGCGAGCCAGGGGCTTGCCGTCCTGTCCACGCACGAGCACGGCCAGCCCTACTGCAGCCTCGTCGCCTTCTCCTCCTCCGAGGATCTCAAACAGCTGGTCTTTGCAACTACCCGGTCCACCAGGAAATTTTCCAATATCGACGAAGACTCCAGAGTGTCCATGCTCATCGATAACCGGAGCAACCGTGTGTCCGATTTCCATGAAGCCATGGCGGTCACCGTCACCGGCCGTGCGGAGGAGTCCCTTGGACCCGAAAAGGACGGCCTGCTCAAGCTTTACCTGGCAAAGCACCCCCATCTCGAGGACTTCGTCATGTCACCGAGCTGTGCCCTCATGCGTCTCGATGTCCTCAGGTACTATGTAGTGAGCCGGTTCCAGCACGTCATGGTGCTGGCAATGAAGGAATGAACATCATCATCCCACTGACCAATATCACCGATGCGGGTGCACCGGAAGTGGGCGGAAAGGCGTACGCCCTTGGCCGTCTCGTGCGCGGGGGCATCCGTGTGCCACAGGCTTTGTGCATTACCGGGGAGGCCTACGAGACGTATGTCCGCACCACAGGCCTCCTGGAGCGCATCTCGCTGGAACTGAGCCGGAAGGCATTCCACGACATGAGGTGGGAGGAGCTGTGGGACAGCTCGCTGCGCATCAGGGGCATGTTCCTCAATACGGCCATGCCTCCGGCACTCGTGAAGAAGCTGCGCGATCCCATCGAGGAGCTCTTCGGCGACGGTCCCGTGGCCGTGAGGTCGTCGGCGCCCGGGGAGGACTCCCTGTCCGCCTCCTTTGCGGGGCTCCACGAATCCTTCCTCAATGTCCGCGGGATCTACTCCATCCTCGATCACATCCGCCTTGTATGGGCGTCCCTTTGGTCGGACGCCGCGCTGCTCTACCGCAAGGAACTGGGTCTCGACGTCCATCACAGCACCATGGCGGTCATCATCCAGGGGCTCGTGGCCGGCAGGACATCGGGCATCGTCTTCGGGAGGAGCGCGACCGAGAAGGACCGGGCGGTCGTGGAGGCGATCTACGGGCTCAACCAGGGGTTCGTGGACGGCATGGTGGAGCCCGACCGGTGGACGATCAGCCGTCTCGACGGAACGGTCATATCCCACCGGGAGGCGGTACGGGAAAAGATCATGGTGCCTTCGGCCGGCGGCGTATCCCTCGATGACCTTGATCCCGGATCCCGGGGTGTACCTCCCCTGACGGGCAGGGAGGTCCTTGAGATATACCGCATCGCCATGGAGATTGAAGGCCTGTTCGGGACGCCGCAGGATGTGGAGTGGACCTATGACGGCGCGGATCTCCAGGTCCTCCAGGCGCGCCCCGTCGCCGCAGGGGGCTCGAAGGAACTGGACGACAAAAGGTACTGGTACCGCAGCATCACCCGGAGCTTCGAGAATCTCAAGAAGCTCAAGAGGCGTATCGAGGACGAACTCATCCCCGAGCTGGTAGCAGAGGCGGACGACCTACCGGCCGTCGACCTCGCCGGCCTCGGCAACGAAGGTCTGGCCGGCGAGATCCTGGACCGCTTATCCTCCTGCAGGGCCTGGGAACGGGCGTACTGGAAGTACTTCATCCCCTTCGCCCATGGTATGCGTCTCTTCGGCAGGGTCTACAACGATACTCTCCGGCCCCACGATCCGTACGAGTTCATGGACCTCCTGAAGTCCTCCTCCATGCTCAGCATCGAGAGGAATTCACGGCTCGAGCGCCTTGCGGTCAAGGTGAGGCGGTCTCCGACCCTGGCCGCCGCCCTGCGGGAGGGCAGGGACACCTCGGCATTCCCCGCTTTCGAAGAAGAGCTGCACGGGTTTGTCAGGACCTTCGGCGACCTTCCCTGCTGCAGCGTTCGATCCGACCAGGACGATTCCGCCGTACGGGCCTTCGTCCTCAAGCTCGCCTCCGGGCCGCCTGCCGATACTCGGCCCCGGACGCAGAGCACGGGTGAGCTGGAGGAATACTACCTCTCCTTCTTTCCCGAGGAGTGCAGGTCCTTTGCCCAGGATCTGCTGGATCTCGCCCGGGCGAGCTACCGTCTCAGGGATGACGACAATATCTACCTGGGCAGGATCAGGGGGTACTGCGAGGCCGCCCTTGAAGAGGGAAGGAGGAGGCTCGCCGGCCGACCGGGCCGCATCAAGGACGAAGATGTCCCCAGGGCGTTGCGGGACCCCTGCTTCGTACCGCAGCCCGAGCCGGAGGACCTGGATGAGTCGGACAGCGCCGGGGTCGCCCTGCATGCACGCCAGCTCGTCGGCCAGCCCGCCGGGAGCGGGATCGCCACCGGGCCGGCCAGGGTGCTCGACGGAGCGGAAGCCCTGGCCGGATTCACGGCCGGGGAAGTCATCGTGTGTGATTCGCTGGATCCCAACATGACCTTCATCATGCCGCTGGCCGCAGGGATCGTGGAGCGCAAAGGAGGGATGCTCATTCACGGGGCCATCATCGCCCGCGAATACGGCCTGCCCTGCGTCACCGGCGTCCCCGGTGCGGTGAGCCTCATAAGGACCGGCGATGTCGTCACCGTAGACGGGTACCTGGGGATCGTCGTGATCAATGATTGATGCAAGGACTTTCATTCTGAAGGGTTGTCTGGCCCGCCGTGATGCCCTATCATAGTCTCATCGGGTACTCTCCGGGGAGCCCGTATGACGTATCGCATGCAGGAGGACATCCATGGCTGAATCCATGTATCAGGTACACGGCGAGGACGGCTGCATCGTCCTGGGGGGAATCATCTCGGACAGCGCTTCCGGGGCGCTCGGAGACGCCTACGGCTCATCCGGAACAGGCCCCGGGCTCACCCTCGACTGTGCCGGCATCGAGCATATCGACATCTTCGGCCTCAACGAGCTCATCAAGCTCCGGCTGAGGGCCAGGGGACAGGGCAGGACCGTCAGGGCGACGGGCGTGGGTAGGGAGCTCATGGACATCTTCCGGGCCACCCGCACGCTTGAGGCCTTCGCCCCGCAGCCCGGCACCGGGCCGTATGCCTATTCCGCCGAAAGGGCGGCGGCCTGGGCGAAGCCCATCGAGCGCATCACCCAGGACGAGGTGCCTGAAGGGGCAGTGAACCTCAATGTCGGAGGACTGGCCGTCGTGGGACCGGTGCAGGGCTTCGGACAGCTCTGGGAGAAGACCTACCGGGTCCGTCTCACCGGGTCGAAGGCGACGCCGAGGGAGGCCGTGGCCGCACTCAAGGGGCATTTCCCCAGCCTCCAGCCCCCCCAGAACCGGTTCTTCCCCACGAGCAGGGGCATCGTGCCCGGAGAGATGGTGATCATCAACGCCCATACCCCCGGCGGGCTCATCAGCACGGGTGTGTGGGTGCTCTATGCGGACGAGGACGCCTTCACCTTCATGACGCCCCAGGGCCATCCCGAGTCGGGGTGGGTGAGCTTCACCGCCTATGAGGAGCACGGAGGCACTGTGGTGCAGATCAGGGGCTTCGCAAGGGCCAACGATCCTCTCTACGAGCTGGGTTTCCGCCTCGTGGGCTCCAGGGAGCAGGAGCGTATCTGGACCCATGTGCTGGAGTCCCTGGCGCAGCATTTCGGCGTCCCCGGATGGGTGCGCATGCACAAGACCTGTGCCGGTTCCGACCTCCAGTGGGACCAGGTCGTCAACGTCTGGTACAACGCCCAGATCAGGACCACGCTGTGGTCCCTGAGAAAGGCGTTCTCCTCGTGAAACGGCGGTAACGGATTCGTATGGGACGTGGAGACCTCTGCGATGCAATGGTGGTCGGCTCCGGCCCGAACGGCCTGGCAGCGGCGATAACCCTGGCACGGGCCGGAAAGAAGGTCGTCGTCCACGAGGCCCGGGACACCATCGGGGGGGCCGTTGCCTCGGCGGAGTTGACCCTGCCGGGCTTCATTCACGACGTGGGGGCCGCGGTCTTTCCCATGGCGGTAAACACACCCTTCTTCCGGGACATCCCGCTCAGGGACCACGGCCTGGATCTCATCTTTCCCGAGGCATCCATGTCCCACCCCTTTGACGACGGCACCGCCGCCGTCGTCTACCGGGACCCGGCAAGGACCATCCAGGGACTCGGGGCCGACGGCCCGAGCTATCGATGGCTCGTGGAACCCATGCTCAGGCGATGGGAAGAGATCGAACAGGAGCTGTTCTCCCCGCTGCACCTGCCGGCACACCCGGTTTCCCTGGCTCTCTTCGGCCTTCGTGTCGGCATGCCGGTGACCGTGCTCGCCAGGATGCTCTTCAGGACGGAGAAGGCCAGGGGGCTCATGGCCGGCCTCGCATCGCACTCCATCCTGCCCCTTTCGCATCCCCTGAGCACGGCGTTTGCCGTCATCA
Source organism: Thermodesulfobacteriota bacterium (assembly GCA_036834365.1). Taxonomy (GTDB): domain Bacteria; phylum Desulfobacterota; class Desulfomonilia; order UBA1062; family UBA1062; genus MWEI01. The sequence goes on from DAITOA010000010.1 coordinate 70,922, forward strand.
TGGCCGTCCACTGCCACCGGCCCGGCTGGCCCATAGCACGGGGCGGATCAGGAGCGCTCGCAAGGGCACTGGCCTCGTATCTCGCATCCCTGGGGGGGAGGGTCGTGACATCCCGAACGATCAGGGATCTCGATGAGGTCGATCCGTCCGACGCCCTCTTTCTCGACCTGGCGCCGGGGCATGCGATGGATATCGCAGGGCAGCGACTGCCCCCGGCATACCGTGAGGGCCTCCGGAGATTCAGCCAGGGCCCTGGCGCATTCAAGGTAGACTGGGCCCTGAAGCGCCCCGTTCCCTGGAAGGCCCCCGAATGCCTCCTTGCAGCCACGGTCCACCTCGGCGGAACCCTGGACGAGATCTCCCGCGCCGAGGGTGAGGTGTGGAAGGGGAGGTGCCCGGAGAAGCCCTTTGTGCTCCTGGTGCAGCCGAGCCTGTTCGATCCCTCGCGTGCGCCTTCGGGCATGCACACGGCATGGGCCTACTGCCACGTTCCCAACGGCTCCGGCTTCGACATGACCGGGCGCATCGAGGCCCAGGTGGAGCGGTTTGCGCCGGGCTTCAGAGACCTCATCGTCGGGAGGAACGTCATGGGCCCTTCGGACATCGAGCGGTTCGACGCCAACTGCATCGGGGGAGACATCGCCGGGGGCGCCAACACTCTCCGGCAGATCTTCGGCAGGCCCGTGTTCAGCGTCAACCCCTATGCCATTGTCCCGGGGATGTACCTGTGCTCGGCCTCCACCCCTCCAGGGGGAGGGGTGCATGGGATGTGCGGCTACAACGCGGCGCGGGCCTTTCTGCAGGGCGGAGGCTAGCAAGATCTTTCACCGAAGTTTCACATACCTGCCTCCCGGGAAAGGTTGCCAGGAAGAGGTCTGGTCATTATTTTCTCAAATATGTCCCCTGGAAACGGGACGCGTCCTCTTCTCTGGATCGAGCTGAGCGCATGAGACCGAAGTTCTACAAGGAACTCGTGGAGCATATCGCCGGTGACCCGCCTGCACCCTTGCAGTACCTCTTCGCCAGGGCCATCGAGGCCCTTCTTTCAAGGATCGAAAGAGGGAGGTTGAGAATCATCCTTCCCAACGGAACGAAACGGGTGTTCGGACCCGGTGCGGCACCAGGCCGTGAGGCCGGCATACGGGTCAACGACAATGCCTTTTTTTCCCGCATCGCACTGCACGGGGAGATCGGCCTCGGCGAATCCTACGTTGAGGGCCTGTGGGACAGCGAAGACCTCCCCGGGGCCCTCGAAGTGCTCATCGATAATCGACACGCCCTCCGGGACGGCAACATTGCCCTGTCCGTCCTGTCCCGGGCACGGAATTTCAGGCTCCACTGCAGCAGGCCCAACACCCTGTGCGGCAGCCGGGCAAACATCGAGGCCCATTACGACCTGAGCGCAGACTTCTACCGGACCTTCCTGGATGAGACCATGACCTACTCCTGCGGTATCTTCCGCAGCCCTGCCGACACCCTCGAGCAGGCCCAGAGGAACAAGATGCATGCAGTGATGGGCAAGGCGCGGATCGGCAGGGACGACCATGTCCTGGAGATCGGCTGCGGATGGGGTGGCTTGGCCATCGAGGCGGTCAGGACCCTCGGCTGTTCATGGACGGGCATCACCATATCCCGGGCGCAGTACGACCATGCACGGGCATGGGTGAAGCGGAAAGGGCTCGAGGACCGAATCGAGATCCTGCTGGAAGACTATCGGACCGTCAGGGGCACGTACGACAGAATCGTGTCCATCGAGATGCTCGAGGCCGTGGGGCACGAGTACCTGGGTGAGTTCTTTTCCTGCTGCGATAGCCTGCTCAAGCCCGACGGCATAGCGGTGCTCCAGGTCATCACCATCCCCGACAGTCGCTATGACCTTCACCGGAGCCGCCCGAACTGGATCCAGAAACATATCTTCCCGGGCGGCATGCTCCCGTCCCTGACCGCCATGTGTACTGCCATGACCGCACGCTCGGGTCTCCTGGTGGAGTCGGTGGAGAACATCGGCAACCACTATGCGCAAACCTTGAAAAACTGGCGTGAAAGGTTCTCCAGGGCAGGGAAGAGGCTTATGCTTCTTGGGTTCGACGAAGCCTTCCAGCGGAAGTGGATCTACTACCTGTCCATCTGCGAGGCCCAGTTCAGGCTGCGCGTGCTGGGCGATCTCCAGCTCGTGCTCACCCGGGAGGGAAACAGGGATCTCAGGGGCGTGATTTGAGCAACCTTCAGGGGATCAACGGAACTGCGGGATCCCGTCGACGAAGTCCATGCTCACCATCTCGGGGAAGAAGCAGACCCCCGAGGAGGAACGGTATTTCTGGAGGATGTCCCAGAGCTCAAGGCTTAAGGGGCTGCTGATGATGGAGAGATCCGCGCTCTTTGCATATATGTCCGAAGAGGTATATCCCCCGGACCTGTAGGTCGCCCCTGACCCGATGCCGTCGGAGTCGCCCCAGGCGATGCAGTCTATGTGGATGTCCATGGTGATGTCCACCCAGATGCTCACCCCGGTCTGGCCGGAGATCTCGGCGAGCTCCTCGTCGCTGATGGGGGTCATGGCCTGCAGGGACAGCGGGATCAGGACCATTATGAGCAGCAGGTACAGGTTTTTCATGCCGGGTTCCCTCCATGGGCATCGTTCGTCAACAGCTCATATTATATTCTTATCTCGGCAGGATGCAAGGGGTACGATAGGTACCGGTCTCCCCCGCACCGGCCATGGTTGGTACCCCTCATGCCTTTTCGGCCCGCCCCGACGTATGTCCCTTTACCCCCCGGCTGAATTCATGTACAATCATGAGGTGTTGTCGATCACCTGGTGATTCTGTCCCGCATGATGCATGGAGAGGAGGCTGCCAATGGCGATCCATCCGCTTGCCGGTAAACCCGCACCGAAGGACATGCTCATCGACGTGCGCGCCCTTGTCGATGCGTACTACACGGTCCGTCCCGATCCAGCAGACCCCGTCCAGAGGGTGTCGTTCGGCACCTCGGGACACCGAGGGTCTTCATTGGCGGGCAGCTTCAACGAGGACCACATCCTGGCCATCACCCAGGCAATCTGCGACTACAAGAGGGAGTTCTCCATTACCGGGCCCCTGTTCCTGGGCAGGGACACCCACGGCCTTTCGGAGCCGGCCTTCCGGACGGCCCTGGAGGTGCTGGCCGCCAACGCGGTGACCGTGATGATCGACGAGGAGAATGGGTTCACCCCGACCCCGGTGATATCGCACGCCATCCTCGAATACAACCGGGGCAGGAAGACGGACCTGGCCGACGGCATCGTCATCACGCCGTCCCACAACCCGCCCGCCGACGGCGGGATCAAGTACAACCCCCCCGAAGGGGGACCGGCGGATACGGGCGTCACGGCCTGGATCGCCGGCCGGGCCAACGAGATACTGTCCGGACACGGATCCAGGGTCCGCCGCATTCCCTTCGAGCGGGCCGTCAAGGCACCGACCACGACACCCTACGATTATACGGGGCCGTATGTGGAGGAGCTCTCCGGCATCGTCGACATGGGGAAGGTGGCCTCGGCCGGGCTCAGGCTAGGCGCGGACGCCCTGGGAGGTTCTGGTGCGGCCTTCTGGCCCCGCATAGCCGAGAGGTACGGGCTCTCCCTGGAACTCATGCACGGCAGTCATGATCCGACCTTCGGATTCATGACCGTGGACCACGACGGAAAGATCAGGATGGACTGCTCCTCCCCGTACGCCATGGCAGGCCTCATCGGCCTGAAGGACCGGTTCGACCTCGCCTTCGGCAACGACCCCGACTTTGACCGGCACGGCATCGTCACGAAGACCGGCGGCCTCATGAATCCGAACCACTACCTGGCCGTCGCCGTGGAGTACCTCTTCTCCGCCAGGACGCGCTGGGGGTCAGCCACGGGCATAGGCAAGACCCTGGTGAGCAGCTCCATGATCGACCGCGTGGCTGAGTCCCTGGGAAGGCCGCTCATGGAGGTGCCGGTCGGTTTCAAGTGGTTTGTGAGCGGGCTCATCGACGGTGCCATCGGGTTCGGCGGTGAGGAGAGTGCCGGCGCCTCGTTCCTGCGCATGGACGGCACGGTGTGGACCACGGACAAGGACGGCATCATAATGGCCCTGCTGGCCGCCGAGATGACCGCGATCCGCGGCAGGGACCCGCATGAGCTCTACCGGGACCTGGAGGAGCGGTTCGGCGCCTATGCCTACGAACGCATCGACGTGCCTGCGAGCCCGGCACAGAAATCCGCCCTGGGAAAGCTTGCGCCTGATCTCATCAGCGCCTCTGACCTTGCCGGGGCCCCCGTCGTCTCTGTGCTCACCTCTGCCCCCGCCAACCAGGCTCCCATCGGGGGGATCAAGGTGGTGACTGAGAGTGGCTGGTTCGCTGCGCGGCCCTCGGGGACCGAGGATGTGTACAAGATCTATGCGGAAAGCTTCCGGGGACCGGGCCATCTGAAGCAGCTCCAGGAAGGAGCGCGCGGACTGATATCCCAGGCCTTCGAACGGGCGGGGATCTGAACGGGCGGCCCTGATGAGGACGATGCCAGTCGCTGCCCGGACCGCCGCAGGTACCGGCTCACCGGCCCGGACGGCATGGGATGTGGTGAAATACCTCGCCCTCATGACCGTCCTCGTGCTCGTCATCGTCAAGGGAACCTCCACCCTGGGATACCACTGGCAGTGGTACCGGGTTCCCCGGTACCTCCTCGCGGAGACGGAGGGAGGCCTCACGGCCGGACCGTTGCTCCAGGGGCTCCTGGTCACCTTCCGGATCACCGGGATCAGTCTCATCCTCGCCTTTGCGGTCGGCCTGGTCACCGTTCTGATGAGGCTGTCCGACTCATTCTCGGCCAGGGCCGTCGCCAGGGCCTACCTGGAGCTCATCAGGAACACTCCCCTGCTGATACAGCTCTTCTTCCTCTACTTCGTCATCTCGCCCATCGTGGGCATCAACGCCTTCTTCTCGGCCGTCATCGCATTGAGCCTGTTCGAGGGTGCTTACCTGTCGGAGATCTTCCGGTCGGGGATCGAATCCATCCCCAGGGGGCAGTGGGAGGCGAGCCTGAGCTCGGGGCTGAGCGTATTCGAGGCCTATCGTTTCGTCATCCTGCCCCAGGCGGTGCGGGCCATCCTGCCCCCGCTGACCGGCCAGGCCATATCACTGATCAAGGACTCGGCCCTGGTGAGCACCATCGCCATCTACGACCTCACCATGCAGGGCCAGGCCATCGTGGCCGAGACCTTCCTGGTCTTCGAGATCTGGCTCACCGTGGCCGCGGTATATCTCGTCATCACCATGAGCCTGTCGGCCCTGGTCCACGAGATGGAGGCGAAGTTCAAGAGGTATACGCCTTGATATAAAGGAGGAGTGTCATGAGGGGAAAGAAGCTTTTCAAAGTGTTCCTGGTCATCGTCATCCTGGTGTCCGCCGGGCTTCTCATGGCGGCCAAGGGGGTCAGGGAGGATCTCACGAACCAGAGCACCATCGAACAGGTGCTCCAGCGGGGGGTGCTCAGGGTGGGGATGTCCACCTTCGTGCCCTGGGCCATGAACGACAAGCAGGGCAACCTCGTGGGGTTCGAGATCGATGTGGCCAAGAGGCTCGCCCAGGACATGGGGGTGAAGGTGGAGTTTGTGCCCACCAAGTGGTCGGGCATCCTGCCCGCCCTGCTCACCGGGAAGTTCGACATCATCATCGGAGGCATGGGCATAACCCCGGAGCGCAACATCAAGGTGAACTTCTCCATGCCCTACGACTACACGGGCATGTCCATCGTGGCGAGCAGAAAACTCTCCAGGGGCTTCAAGACGCTTGCAGACTTCGACAAGCCCTCGGTGACCATTGCCGCCAGGACGGGCACCACCGCGGCAGCGGCGGCCAAGAAACACATGCCCAGGGCCAGGCTCAGGCTCTTCGACGACGAGTCTCAGGCGGTCCAGGAGCTGCTCAACGGCCGTGTGCACGCGCTGGTGGCATCCGCGCCGCTTCCCGCGTTCCAGGCCATCGAGTACCCCGACAAGCTCTTCCTGCCCCTGAAGGAGGACTTCACCCGGGAGCCCATCGGGTTCGCCATCGTCAAGGGGGATGTGGACACGCTGAACTTCCTCAACAGCTGGATCACCGTGGTCAGTGCGGAAGATTGGCTCAAGGAGCGCAAACACTACTGGTTCGAGACCAAGGGATGGAAGGACCTCATCGAGTAGGGTTCACCGGAGCGGGTTCCCGAGGGGCGCCATGAAAGGCATCTGCAGTGCGTACAAGGCTGAAGTTCAGGTTTGTTGATCTGGTCATCCTGGGGATTCTCGCGTGCTGCGCGGTCTGGGTCGCGCACCGTGTGCATACGGGCCTGAGCTATAACTGGAACTGGGGGGTCATCCCCCAGTACCTCTTCTACTACGACCAGGACCGGGGGAGGTGGGTCCCCAATCTCCTGGTCCTGGGGTTCATGACCACCATAAAGCTCAGCATATGGTCAACCCTGTTCGCCACGGTCATCGGCACCGTCATGGCCCTGTTCAGGAACAGCAGGAGCCTGTTCCGCCGCATGGTGGGCAGGACCTACGTGGAGCTCATCCGGAACATGCCGCCCCTGGTCCTCGTGTTCATCGTCTATTATTTCATCAGCGACCAGATCATCAGGGCTGTGGGCATCGAGGGGCTGCTCCGCTCGCTCAGTCCTGGTGTTCAGGGATTCCTCTCCCACTGCTGCGCCCCCGCGTCCAAGCTGCCCGTGTTCGCCTCGGCGGTGGTCATGCTGGCCCTGTACGAGGGGGCGTACATCACGGAGATCGTGCGTGCGGGCATCCAGTCCATCGAGCGGGGCCAGTGGGAGGCGTCCAGCGCCATGGGGTTCACCCGGTGGCAGCAGCTCCGGCACGTGATCTTCCCTCAGGCCGTGGTGCGTATCCTGCCGCCGCTGGCCGGCCAGGTCATCTCAACCATCAAGGACTCGGCCATCGTCTCGGTCATCTCCATCCAGGAGCTCACCTTCCAGGGCATGGAGATCATGTCATCCACCTACCGGACCTTCGAGATATGGATCACCGTCACGGCCATGTACTTCGTGGTCACCTTCACGTGCTCGCTGGCGGTGAGGAAGCTCGAGCTTTCCCTGCAGAGGCGGTGA
>DAITOA010000010.1:78141-79966 GCA_036834365.1 Thermodesulfobacteriota bacterium
GAAGCTCAGGATGGGCCAGCCCCTTTCCGTGGCCACCTTCCTGAGTTCCTCGGTGGGCTCCACGGCATGGGCGTGACCCACGAGCTCCAGCAGGGGGATGTCAGCCTGGTGGTTGCCGTAGGCATATGATGCCTGCAGGTCTATACCGAGCTCGTCTGAAAGCTTTTTCGCATGGTGGCGTTTGTGGCTGTCCGTGCAGACGGGCCCCCTCGTCTTCCCGGTGAGGATGCCGTCGGGACCGATCTCGAGATCCGTGCAGATGAGGTGGTCGAACCCCAGATCGATTGCCACGGGTCTCAGCAGGTACCTGAGGCCGGCGGAGACAAGGACCAGGATGTTACCCCTGGCCTGGTGGTCCCGGACACGGTTCACGATGTTGGGGGCCAGATGGGGCTTTAGGACATCTCGGTAGTAGTCCTGCGCCCCGGCCTCGAAGGGGGCGAAGGCCTTGCCCCGATAGAAGCTGATGAGGATCCTGGCCATGGCCTCGTCGCTGAGGAGGTGACGCTGGTAGAGGAGGTTGGCCGACATGACCTTCAGGATATAGGGGAGGGTGACGAGCCCGCGCTCCCACAGGTAGCGGATGCCGAGCCTCGGGCTCTCCACGTCGATGAGGGTTCTGTCGAAGTCGAAAAACGCCCCAGCCGGTGCCGCTGCCATGCATGCCTCCTGCTGCGCCTTCTCCCCTGACGGGAGACCGCACATCCTGACGGCACGGTACTATGATATGCGCGAAAAGGAAAGGAATGAACGTTTTCCCCTGAAGCGAACGCGCACCATTGAACCGGACGGAGGAGACCCTACATATACCCTGTAAACAGTCGGAGACCGACAGGGGGCAACCATGAAGCATCCTATGCGCAAGGCCGTCAAGCTCGTGGCCGATCCGGCTCAGGAAGAACACCGGACGGGCAGGCCGGACGACAATGACATCCACGCCCTCGACGCGGAGCTCCTCGATGCCTATTCGCGGGCGGTAGTGGCCGTGACCGAGCAGGTGAGCCCCGCAGTGGTGAGCATCCAGGCGGGTGCCGTACGGCAGGGAGGCGATCCCGACCAGTCTGCCTCGGGATCCGGGGTGATCTTCGCCCCGGACGGCTACATCCTCACCAATGACCATGTGGTGCACGGCGCCGGAAACATCAGGATAACGCTCATCGACGGGAGCTCCATGGCGGCCCGTGTCATCGGCACCGATCCAGCCACCGACCTTGCGGTCATCCGCGCCGAGGCATCGTCCCTGGCCTGCTCGAGCCTGGGCGACTCGCGGCATCTCAAACCGGGCCAGCTCGTGATAGCCATAGGCAATCCCTTCGGGTTCAGGTTCACGGTCTCCACCGGCGTGGTGAGCGCGCTGGGGAGGGCGCTGCGGGGCAGCGACGGCAGGCTCATCGAGAACATCATCCAGCATACGGCGCCGCTCAACCCGGGGAACTCGGGCGGACCGCTCGTGGATTCCGCCGGGAAGGTCATGGGCATCAACACGGCCATCATCCCCATGGCCCAGGGCATCGGTTTCGCCGTTCCGTCCGGCACGGCCAGGTGGGTGGTCTCCCAGCTGCTCACCCACGGCAGGGTGCGCAGGGGCTTCTTGGGGATCGCGGCCCGCACGAGGCCGCTCAACCGGCGACTCATGCGGTATCATGGGCTGCAGACCGACTCCGCCGCCGAGGTGCTTTCCGTAGACAGGGGAGGTCCTGCAGCCAGGGCGGGCATCCACATGGGGGACTTCATCGTGACAGCGGGCGGCAACGGCATCTCAGGCGTCGACGACCTCCACCGGTTCCTCTCCGAGTGGCCCATCGGGGAGGAGATCGTGCTGGGC
>DAITOA010000011.1:0-78225 GCA_036834365.1 Thermodesulfobacteriota bacterium
AGCTGGCCAGCACCCTGGAGAACCTGCGCACCGTCGCGAACGTCCTGGCAGGCGATGTACAGAAGTTCAGGACCTCGGTCATCCGGGATTGAGGATATAATCAGGAAAGAATCCTTACAGACAGAGCAATACCAAGGGTCCCGGTGCTTCCGGGACCCTTTTTCATTGTGTTCGCAGGATCAGGAAAAGGGCCTTGTATTAAATTAGTCAATCGCCTAAAATATATTATTGACATACAACCCACTCTATTTTAATGTTAGTCAACCAACTAATAAAGGAGTGCTGTATGAAAATCGGTATCCCGAAAGAGATCAAGACCCGAGAGGGACGAGTCGCCATGACCCCGGTGGGGGTAAGGACCCTGGTTCACCATGGACATGAGGTGTTCGTGGAGAAAGGTGCCGGACTGGGATCCTGCATACCTGATGCCGCCTTCGACCAGGCTGGTGCCTGCATGATTGACAAGGCAGAGAGGATCTGGGCCGACGTTGAGATGGTCGTGAAGGTTAAGGAGCCCATTGAGGCTGAGTACGGTTACATGCGGGAGGGACTCATCCTGTTCACCTATCTGCATCTGGCAGCCAATGAGAGGCTCACCCGTGAGCTCCTTTCCCGCAGGGTTATCGGTATAGCCTATGAAACCATCCAGCTTGACGACGGATCGCTGCCGCTCCTGGCGCCCATGAGTTCTGTGGCGGGCAGGCTGGCCATACAGGTCGGCTGTACCTGTCTGGAGACCATACACGGTGGGAAGGGGATACTTCTTTCTGGGGTTCCGGGGGTGCGTCCGGGCAGGGTCGTCATCATCGGTGCGGGCGTCTCGGGTCTGAATGCGGCCCATCTGGCAGTGGGCATGGGCGCACAGGTCACCATCCTTGACATCAACCAGAAGAGGCTCAACTACCTCGAGGATATTTTCCATTCCCGCGCGGTCACCCTCATGGCCAATGCAGGCAATGTGGAGGAGAGCGTTATGAACGCCGATCTGGTCATCGGTTCCGTGCTCATTGCAGGGGCTCAGACACCACATCTCATCACGAGAGAACTGTTGAGAAAGATGGAACCCGGGTCGGTCATCGTGGACATAGCCATCGACCAGGGAGGCTGTGCAGAGACGAGCAGGCCAACGACCCATGACAACCCCACCTACGTGGAGGAAGGAATCGTCCACTACTGTGTGGCCAACATGCCGGGGGCCGTTCCAAGGACATCGACCTATGCACTGACCAACGCGACCATGCCCTTTGTGCTGGAGATTGCGGACAAAGGATGGGAGGTGGCCCTGAGAGAAAACCTGCCCTTGTCCAAAGGGCTGAACGTGGTGAAGGGAAACCTGACGAACAGGAAGGTGGCCGAGGCCCTCGGGATGAACTGCTCGGTGTATCGATAGATCTGAAGCAGAGAGATCCGCGGACCTGGTGGGAAGATGCCCTCGGCAGGGTGCTTTTTCACATGTACCGGGAGATATTTGTGACATACAGTGAGGAGGAAAGGAGGAAGATCATCCTCATGAAAGAATCAGCGAGGTCCAGGCCCTCACTGCGGGGACAATGGGGGCACAGTTTCCTCGGGCTGAAGAACGAAGGGTTGAGCAAAGGCGCCTCTGCGAACTTCTGTGTGTTTGACGGAGACCCCTTCTCGGACACGAGCCGGGTGGTTCAGACATGGATAGACGGGAAGCGGGTATATTGAAGGACAGGTATGGGTTTCTAAGGGGCTGCACAGGATTCTTCGAAAATATTTGCATGAGACGCCTCATGCAGTGAAGGGGGAGGAAATGGCAGAAAGGGTAAGCGTCACCATGGACAAACAGGAGCGGGACTATGTCCAGCATCTCTTCGGCAAGCATGTCTCGTGGGGGCAGGTGAGATACCTCAGGTGCGCCCACCTGGATGTGTACGAGCGCGCGAGAAAGGGCTGCACGTTCAGCGATGCCGTGAGCGGGGAGCGGTTCTACGACTGCTTCAGCTCGGCCGGATGCTTCAATGTGGGCAGGGGTAACTCCGTGATCATGGACACCCTGCGGGATGCCCTTGACGGTTATGACATGGGATCCTACGGGATCCTCTCCGAGGCAAAGGTGAACTTCGCGCGAAAGCTCGTATCGCTCTGCCCCGGGGATCTGAACAAGGTGGTGCTCTGCGCCACCGGAGCGGATGCGTGCGCAGGGGCCATCAAGCTGGCCAAGGGTGCCACAGGCAGGAACGATGTCATCACCATGAACAAGGCCTACCACGGGCATGAAGGATTCAGCCTTTCGGCCAACGGCAAGGACTACTACAAGGAATTGTTCCTCCCCCTGATGCCCGGCTTCCATGTGGTGGACTTCAACGATCTGGAGGCGGTGAGGCGTCTGGCAGGCCCGAACATCGCCGCCGTGGTGCTGGAGCCCGTCCAGGGTGAAGGCGGCATCCACGTTGCAACCAAGGAATACATCACGGGCCTGCGGAAAATCTGCGACGAGCACGGCATCATGCTCATCTTCGACGAGGTCCAGACCGGCTTCGGCAGAACGGGCACCCTGTGGGCCATGGAACACTACGGGGTGATCCCGGATATCATGTTCACCGCCAAGTCCATCAGCGGCGGTCTCTATCCCAACGGCGCAGTGGTCTACCGGGAGGTCGAGCCCCTGGTGGGCTATGTGGAGGCAAACCCGCAGTTCCATACCTCCCACAGCGGCGGGACTGACCTGGGCTGCATCGTATCGTCGGCGGTGCTGGATTATCTCGTAGAGAACAGGGTGTGGGAGAATGCGGCTGCAGTGGGCAAGCGCTTCAAGGAAGGGTTGAATGAAATCTGGGAGGCCAACCGGGATTGCGTCAAGGAGGTGCGGGGCCTTGGTCTCATGATCGGCATCGAGTACAAGTATGAATTCCTCGGCGCCCTCATGGCCGACTGCCTCGCCAGGCAGGGCGTCTGGGCGGCTTATTCGGGCAATGCACCCCAGGTCATGCGGTTCCAGATCCCCATCACCGCCAGCCTGGACGAGGTCGATGACCTCCTGCGACGCATCAGGGCCGCGGTCAAGGCCATGAGGTGGTACCTGATCCCGCTGCTGCCCCTGGCTAGGGTGCCCCTCATCCGGATGATTCTCGACAATATCCATGTTCAGATCATTGCCTTCAACCTCGTTCGCGACGTTGAAGAGTTCGTTCTCGGGTTCTTGCCGAAAAAGCAGGGGGTGAGGTCATGAAAAAGACTGCAAGCAAAAACGCTGTCCGCAGAGAAGACGCCTTCCGGGATGCCGCCAAGGTCTTTTCCTCGAGCTATGTGAACATGGTGCAGGCGAAAGGGCATGACTTTCTGGAACAGGGATATACAGGATCCCTTGTGAGCGATTCGGAGGGGAATCGCCTCCTCGACTGCTATACCTCGGGCGCTGTCTTCAACCTCGGCAGGAAGAACACCGCCATCATCGAGCGTTTCAAAAGGGCCATCTATGAGACGGATCAGGGCAATTTCGTCATGCCGTCCCAGGAGAAGGCCCTGCTTGCCCGGAGAATCGCCGAGTTCATGCCGGGAAATCTCGATTGCGTCCTGTTCGGGGTGACCCGTGGTGAATCCATGGATGCCGCGTGCAAGCTCGCCCGGGGGTTCACTGCCCGCCCCGAACTCATCACCGTGGATGGAGGCCGTTACGGGGAATCGGGCTTCGCCCTGTCCCTGACCGAAAGGCCGGGAAAGGAGCAGTTCGGCAAACTCATTCAGGCCGTGAAGGTGATCCCCTTCGGTGATGTCGAGGCGGCGAGAAGCACCATCGGGAACCGGACCGCTGCGGTGGTCATGGAGCCCGTTCAGGCGGAGAACCACTGCCGCACCGCTGATGCCGGTTATTACGCCAGGGTGAAGGCCCTGTGCGAATCCACCGGGGCCAAGCTCGTCTTCGATGAGACTCAGAGCGGCTTCGGCAGGACCGGTACCAGATTCTTTTTCGAACAGACAGGGGTTCAGCCGGATATCCTGATCGTCGGGGAGGCCATCACCTCGGGCATGTTCCCCATGACCGCGATGGTCTTCACACCGGAGCTCAAGCACTTCTTCGACATCCATCCCCTCATCCACCTGTGCACCTTTGGCGGCCATGACCTCGGCTGCCTGGTGGCCATGACCGCGCTGGACGAGTACGACCGGCTGGAGCCTTGGAAGAATGCCGCACGTATCGGGGACAGGATGGTCGGAGAGCTGTCGGCCCTGGCGGAGAAGAACGGATCAAAGATCGTCTCCATCGCCGGGAAGGGCCTCCTCTTGTCCATCAAGCTGGCAGCGGAGGATCTGGCCAGGAGGTTCTGTGCAGCAGCACGGGCAGGGGGGCTGCTCGTGAATATCGGGGAGACGGACAGGACGACCATCCTCATCAGGCCGAGCCTGCTCATCAGTGATGAAGACGCGACTGAGATCTTCAATGCCATAACAAGGACCCTGGAAGCGGTCTGAGCCTCCAATTTCTCCATTACGGCAAGGGCCGGGGAAGTCAGGGGAACCCGGCCCTTGCCCAGGACAAATACAGTATGCAATAAGACGTGAGGATTTCTCAAAAGATCGGGAGAGGTACATGGCACGTAAGAGGGTACAGGAAGAGCGGAAGCTGCAGATCCTCAAGGCGCTGGATACCTGTCTCCAGGAAAAATCCTTCGAGAAGACCTCCATCAAGGACATCGCCCGGGTCGCGGGTGTCAACCACGGGGTGCTCCACTACTACTTCACCGGCAAGGAGGACATCCTCCTGAACTACATCGACTATGTGATCGATGACTACAGCTCCCAGGCCCGGGAATGGTTCGGCGGCCTGGACCTGACCAGGTATACCAAGAGGGCCTTCATCGAGGAGATCTTCGGGTTCATCAACAACCGCATCACCCTGGATAAAAGCCTTTCAAGGATCTTTGTGGAGATCTGGGAGATCTCCCTGTACAACGGGCAGGTTCGAGTCAAGCTTCAGGAGGCATACTCGCGGTGGGTCGAAGAGATCGGATCCATGATCTCCCACTACATCGAGGACAAGGTCTTCGCCCGGGAGGTGAGCATCGCCATGGTGGCCTTCTGGGAGGGCATGGCCCTGTTCTCCACGATCTTTCCTCCCGGAGCCCTGAGTATCGAGGTGGTTCTCAAGGGGTTTCAGGAGAGGATACTCGAGATCCTGTAGGTGTGAACATCCCCGGCCTCCGGACCGGATACCATCCCTTCAGTGCACGGCAGGCAACAATCCTCAGCTTCCTCACGATCGGACAAGTGGGTTGTCTCCCCTTCTCTATGAGATTATTATTGGTTCCATAAGCCCCATCCCTGTTGGTCAATCCAGCAGCCTCATGCTGGATGATGTACGAGGAGACTGCGCAAGGCTTGATCTCACTGCATCCAGGAGGAGCACATGGAACAATCATCACACGACCGTCTGGAAGTACTGAAGATCGTTCTGATCTATGCCTTTTTCGGTGGAGTGTGGATATATTTTTCAGATGCCGTACTCGGGGCGCTGGTGCACGATCCGGGTCTCATGACCAGCATTTCGATATCCAAGGGTGCGATCTTCATCGTGTTTACTGCAACACTCCTCTACATGCTTATCTCCAGATATGCACATCGATCGCTGAGGGTCCTCAAGCAACTCCAGGAGAATGAGGATCTTCTGCACAGTGTCACTGCGAACATACCGGGAGTCATCTACCAGTTCTATGCCAAGGACGATGGGGAATACGGGGTCAATTTTGTGAGCGAGCGGGTGGCTGAGATCTTCGGGATACCCGGCGACCTGGAAGATTTCTTCACTGCCTTTGCTGGAAGGGTGGCGGAGGAGGACAGTCCCCGGTTTTTAGGTTCGATCAGGGATTCAGTGGCCATAGGCGGCCCCTGGGACTTCGAGGGCCGTTTCCTCAAGCCGTCCGGTGAGGTGCTGTGGTTCCACGGGATGTCGAAACCCAGGAGGGAGAAGGGGCGGCTGCTGTATCACGGCGTCCTCCTAGACATCACCGAGCGAAGGCGAGCCGAGGAGGCGCTGCGGGAGAGCGAGGCGGCCTACCGGATAATATTCGACCAGAGCCCCAATATCGTCGCCCTGAGCAGGCTTAACGGGGAGTATGTGGATGTGAACAGGATGTACCTGGAACGCCTTGGATTGCCCCGTTCCGAGGTCTTGGGAAAGACCGACCTGCAGCTGGGTGTCATCGATCGGGAAGCACACGACGAGCTTCGGCGAGAGTTCGGCCGGCGTGGAGACCTCGACCAGTTCGAGACCCGTATATGGTCGCCGCTCAGGAAGGAATGGGCCTATGTGCTCATATCTTCGAAGATGATTTCTGTAAAGGGTGAGTCCATGATCCTCTCCATTGTCAATGATATCACCAAACGGAAACAGGCCGAGGACGCGCTGCGAGAGAGCGAAGGTGTCCTGAGGAGCATGCTCGCTGCGACTCCGGTGGGCGTGGCCCTCCTGAAGGACAGGTTTTTCTCCAAGGTGAACAATGCACTCTGCAGGATCACCGGGTATACCGAGGAGGAGATGATGGGGATGATGACGCGCATCCTCTATCCGGACGAGGAGGAGTTCCTCCGCATCGGCCGGGAACTTTACGGGCACATGGAACGGGAAGGACTGGGGACGATGGAGGCGGTGCTCAGGCGAAAGGACGGGGAACTGATAAACGTAATGCTCAGCCTCAGTCCTTTCAATCCCGAGGATCTGAGTGCGGGGGTATGTGCCACGGTACATGACATTACCGAACAGAAGAGATCCGATGAGGAGAGGGAGATATTGCAGTCCCAGCTGATACAGGCCCAGAAGATGGAGTCAGTGGGGCGACTGGCAGGCGGGGTTGCCCATGACTTCAACAACATGCTCAGCGTGATCATCGGTAACACCGAGATGGCCCTGATCGGGACCGACCCCGCCGGCCTCCTCCACAAGACTCTCCAGGATATCCTCCATGCCGGAAGACGATCGGCGGACCTCACAAGGCAGCTGCTGGCATTCGCCCGAAAGCAGACCATAAGCCCCAAGGTTCTGGACCTGAACGATACGGTTGCCGGCATGCTCAAGATGCTGTGCAGGCTCATCGGCGAGGATGTCGAGCTGGCCTGGATGCCGGGACACGGTCTCTGGAACGTCTACATCGACCCTTCCCAGGTAGACCAGCTCCTGGCAAACCTGGCCGTGAACGCCCGCGACGCCATCGAAGAGACGGGGAAGATCGTTATCGAGACGTCGAATACGACCTGTGATGATGAATACTGCTCCGGCCAGCCCGAATGCAAACCGGGCGAATACGTCACGCTGGCGGTGAGCGACAACGGGTGCGGTATGGAGAGGGAGACCATAGCCAATATCTTCGAACCGTTCTTCACCACCAAGAAGGAAGGCCATGGCACAGGCCTTGGCCTGGCCACCGTGTACGGCATCGTCAAGCAGAACGGCGGGTTTGTCAATGTGTACAGCGAGCCCGGCAAGGGCACGACATTCAGGATCTACCTGCCCCGCTTCGAATCGGATGTCATGGATGTCGGCAGAGAACACGAGGAGCCGAAATTCCGGCGGGGTACGGAAACGGTCCTCATCGTGGAAGACGAGGAGACGGTCCTGAGTCTCAGCAGGAGCATGCTCGAAAGACTGGGGTACACCGTCCTGGCAGCCAGAAAGCCGGAAGAGGCTATCAGTCTGGCAGGGGAACATGAGGGATGCATCGACCTGCTGCTCACCGATGTGGTTATGCCGGACATAAACGGTCGCGATCTGGCCGGGAGGCTCTGCTCAGTCAGGCCCGGGATGAAATGCCTGTACATGTCGGGGTATACGGCCAATGTCATCGCCCATCACGGGATCCTGGACCATGGCGTTCACTTTCTCCCCAAGCCGTTTTCTCTCAGAGAACTCGCCGATAAGGTCCGCGAGGTGCTGGATCGGAATGAGGACGCCGGGCATTCATAGCATGACTATGGTTCATGATATTTCCTCTTCACTCAGGTAACACGCAGGATCTTCCGCCCAAGGATCTCCTGCAGCCGCCTCGGCCCGTGCCCTGAAGTTGCCAGCGCACACGTCGAGCCAACGGCAGGTTCTGCACCGGCCCTTCACATGGTCCTTCTTGTTCTTGAGTTTCATGAGGAAATCGTTCTCCCGATCGTCCCAGATGTCGGGGAAAGGTTTTTTCAGTACATTGCCCAGCACCTGGTGACGCCAGAACTGGTCCGGGTATACGTCGCCGTCCCAGCTGATGCACCCGATGCCCAATCCCGAAGAGTTACCCGCATTCATTTTCAGGAGCTCCAGCACCTCCGGGGCGCGCGGATCGCCCTGCCGCACCATACGCAGGTACACATACGGTCCGTCTGCGTGGTTGTCTACGGTGAGCACCTCCACATCGCGGCCCGCATCGATCATCTCCTTTGTGCGGTCCATGATGAGGTCAAGGGTCTGCCGGGTCTGGAGGTGGGTGAGATCCTCAGCCATGAGTTCCTTGGCCCTGCCCGTGTAAACCAGGTGGTAGAAGCATATCCTGGGGATGCCTTCGGCACCCATGAGGTCGAAGATCTTTGTGATCTCTTCGATATTGCGGCGGTTCATGGTGAAGCGCAGGCCCACCTTGATGCCTTCATGCATGGCATTGTAGATACCTTTGAGAGCCTGCCTGAAGGCCCCTTCCACGCAGCGGAAACGGTCATTGACATCTTCTAACCCGTCCAGGCTTACCCCGATATAGGACAGTCCGAGGTCGGCGAATCGCATGGCCATGTCCTTGGTGATGAGTGTGCCGTTGGTGGATATGACCGCCCGCATGCCCGACTTCACTGCGGCGTCGATGAGATCCGGAAGGTCTCTGCGCATGGTGGGCTCTCCGCCCGAAAAGAGTGCGACTGGCGCCCCGTAGTCAGCAAGGGAGGTTATCAACTCGAGTCCCTGCTTGGTGGTGAGCTCTCCCGACGCCTTTCCGGCCGAGGCGTAGCAGTGTACGCATTTGAGGTTGCATGCACTCGTGATGTTCCAGACGATGACGGGCTTTTTGTCTGCAGAGAACTGGAGCAGGTGGGAAGGCAGCTCCTTGGAGGAACGCCCGTAGCGCAGGGGGTCCGATGCCTCGACGGTGCCGCAGTAGAGCTTCGATATGCCGATCATGACGATTCTCCTGTGAGGGCCTTCATGATGCCCTCGTCGGTGTATTCTCCTGCCACCAGCGATGGGTTCAGGCCGTACCCTTCCATGGTCTTTGCCGTCACCGGCCCGATGGCCACGAGCCTCTTGGCTGCAAGCCTCTCCGGGTTCTCCCCGAGCAGGGCCATGGCATGCCGCACACCCGAAGGACTGGTGAACACGGCGGTGTCCACTGCGTCAAGGGCGGCGATGAACGAGGCAGGGTCAGCGTTCTTCGGGATGACGGTATCGTAGACAATGATCTCATCCACAACGGCGCCGCGGTTCCGGAGCGCCTCGACGAGCATGGGGCGAGCCCCCCTGGCCCTGGGCAGGCATACTCGTCTGCCTTGTACGTCCCTGCCACTGAGCAGGTCCACGAGACCCTCGGCCCGGAACTCGGCGGCCATCCCGTCGGCCATGATGCCATAGCCTTTCAGGGTATCCCTCGTCTTGGGGCCGATGCAGAAGACCTCGACCCCTGCGAGTGCGCGTGCATCTTTCCCCGCTGTGGAAATCCTTTCGAAGAACAGGCTCACCGCGTTCTGGGAGGTGAAGATGAGCATATCATAGGTGCTCAGGTCAGGGGGGTCAAAGGGCAGGGCAGAAATCTCGATGAGGGGGTAGACAACGGCGCGTGCACCCCTGGCGGCGAAGAGAGCTGAGGTCTCGTAGGCCAGATGGTCAGGACGCGTGATGAGCACGGACATGCCTGCCAGGGGGAGATCCCTCGCGTGGAAGAGCTTCTCGCTCAGGCTCACGACCCTGCCCACCACCACGATGCACGGAGATCCGATGCGGTTCTTCTCCGCCTCCTCTCCCACGGAAGCCAGGGTGGCGACGAGGTGGCGCTGTCTCGGTGTGGTGGCATCCTGAACCAGTGCGCATGGTGTGTCGGGAGACATGCCCTGTGCCAAGAGCTTCTCCGCTATGGCGGATATCCGGCCTGCGCCCATGAGGAAGACGATGGTGCCGGGTTCCTTTGCCAGGAGCGACCAGTCGAGGTGCCCGGATTCCTTCGTGGGGTCCTCGTGGGCCGTGACAAAGGTAACGGATGCCGCCATTCCCCGGTGGGTGGGCGGGATACCGGCGCTGACCGGGCCTGCAACGGCCGAGGTGATGCCCGGGACGATCTCGAAGGGGATGCCATGCTCGCTCAGGTACAGGGCCTCCTCCCCGCCGCGGCCGAAGATGCAGGGGTCCCCCCCCTTGACCCGGGCTATGGTGAGGCCTTCCCTGGCGAGGTTCACCAGGAGCTCGTTGATCTCGGGCTGCTTCATGTAATTCCTGCCGCCGCGTTTGCCGACATAGACCTTTCGGGCTGATCGGGGAGCGAGTCCCAGGATTTCTCCGGGGATGAGATCGTCGTAGACCACCGCATCGCATCCCGAGAGGATGCGCCTTGCCTTGACGGTGATGAGCTCCGGGTCGCCGGGACCAGCCCCGATGAGATAGACCTTCATGCTTTTTACCCTCTGATCATTTTATCCTGAAGATTCCTTGCAAGGGTGCTCCCCACCTCAGGCGATGTCCCCCGCAGAGACATCCGCACGCAGACCGTTTCGTCCGTGGAGCCGAGTATGCCTTGCATGGAGACCTCACTGTCGGAAACCTCGGCCAGCGCCCCTGCCGGGAGGTTGCAGTCCTGACCCAGAGTGGCGAGGAAGGCTCGTTCGGCCTCGGCACAGACCCGGGTTGGTGTGTGGTCGAGGGCCATGACCTGCTCCATGATCTCCCTGTCCGCTTCCCTGCATTCCACCGCGATGATGCCCTGGCCGGGTGACGGTACCATTGTTCGGGGATCCATGGCAATGCCCTGAGGAAGACCGAGCCTGATGACCCCGGCCGCAGCAAGGATCACGGCATCCACGTAACGGCCCACTTTGCTCAGTCGGGTGGTCACATTTCCCCTTATATCGATGACCGAGAGGTCAGGCCGAGCTTCCTTGAGCTGGCATCGCCTGCGCATGCTCGACGTGCCGATGCGCCACCCGGACGGCAGCTTCTCAAGATTGTATCCCTGGCGGGAGAAGAGCATGTCCCTGGGGTCTTCACGTTCCAGATAGGCGCCGATGGTCAACCCCTCAGGCAGCAGGGCCTGCATGTCCTTCAGGCTATGGACCGCCAGATCGATGCGCTCCTCCAGGAGGCGCCGCTCGATATCCTTGACGAACACGCCCTTGCCTCCGATGCTGTCCAGCGGAGCATCAGCCAGGATATCGCCGGTGGTCCTGATGGTGATGATCTCGATAGCCGCCTGTGGCGCTGCTGTGCAAAGCGCCGTCCTGACCATCTCCGCCTGGGCCAGGGCCAGTGCGCTACCCCTTGTGCCTATCCGTATAGTCCTCATCGAGCAGGAATACCCTCCGTACATATTCGATGTATCTGGCTCCAGGATGACCCTTCAGGAAGCTTATGGGGCGATGGAGCAGCCTCTTGTACGAGGCCCGCAGGTGCTGCTCCAGGAGCTCCTTTTCGCCTTCGGGGAACGACTGTCCGCTCAACTGGTCGGCGATGTGGGCATCCATGAGGGCGAAGAGGTCCCTGATGGTGACCCGGGCGGACAGCGACTCCAGCCACGCCCCGAACTTGGCCGACTCCTCTTCTATGATGGAGACGGCCTTCTTCGCCTCCGACTCGCGGTGGGCGAAGTGCCTGTCCACGATGGCCTTCAGCGCATCGATGTCGTAGAGGTAGCAGTTGTAGCACTTGCCTGCCGCCTCTTCCACGTCCCTGGGGACCGCGATGTCGATGATGATGATGGGCCTGTTCTTCCTGAGCTTCATGGCCGCGGCCACCATGTCCCTGGTGATGATGGGACGGACGGATCCGGTGGAGGTGATGACGATGTCGCCGGTGACGAGCTCTTCGGCGAGGTTCTCGAAAGGGACGGCTATTCCCCCGAGTTCATCCGCCAGCATGCATGCCGTGGCGTGGGTCCTGTTCACGATGCGCAGGTGCTTCGCACCCCTGTCCCTGAGGCGCTTGGCCGCTATTCCGGCCATGTCTCCTGCGCCAACCACCAGCACGGTGTTTCCCCCGATTTCTCCGAAGATGTGTTCCGCCAGATCCACGGCCTGGGATGCCACCGAGACCGGGTACGAACCTATGCCGGTCTCGGTCCTGATGCGTTTCGCCGCCCGGAAGGCACGGTGCAGGGCCTTGTTCAGGATGGTGTCCGTGGTGCCCGCCGCGAGCGCTTCACGGTATGCATCCTTCATCTGTCCCAGGATCTGGGTCTCGCCGAGGACAAGGGAATCCAGGCCCGAGGCCACCATGAAGAGGTGGCGGATTGATTCTTTCCCGGCGAGGAACTCGGAAGCACCCCGTAGCATATCCTCCTCGCACCCGGAGAGCCTTTCGATCAGGCGGTATACCTCCACCACATCGAGGCCGGTCCAGTAGACTTCCGTCCGGTTGCAGGTGTTGAGCGCAAAGGCCTCGGAGTCCTTGTCGAGGATTTCCCTGAGCTCTTCGTGCCCGACCCGTATCCGCTCCCGGATATCCACGGGGGCGGTCCGATGGTTGATGCTGATGCAGCAGATCCTTTCCATCAGATGAGCCTGATCCCGTGCGATTCCGGGAAGGCGGCGTTG
Source organism: Thermodesulfobacteriota bacterium (assembly GCA_036834365.1). Taxonomy (GTDB): domain Bacteria; phylum Desulfobacterota; class Desulfomonilia; order UBA1062; family UBA1062; genus MWEI01. The sequence continues at coordinate 12,718 of DAITOA010000011.1, forward strand.
ATCCCGACAAAGAGCAGCACCATGAGGACGAATCCGATGAGGGTGATGATGGCGGTGCGCCTTCCTTTCCATCCTATGGCGAACCTCTGGTGCAGGCTCAGGCCGAATACAGCCCACAGCAGGGCTCCGGCCAGCACCTTCGGTGCGATGCTGGAAAAGGCTATCCCCTCGGCGGACGCCCAGAGACCGCCGAGGATCATACCGGTCGTGATGGAGAAAAAGCCCAGGGCCAGAGAACCATACAGGATGCCGTCCAGCATGGTCAGGGGAGGGAGATGTGACAGTTTCAGGTGAATGGAGCCTTTCCGGATGATCCGCTCATGGATGAGGTATACGGTGGACGCTATGGCTGCGACCACGAAGAACGCCTCCCCGGCTATCACGCTCAGGGTGTGCAGTACGTACCAGGTACGGTGAGGGCCGCTCAAGACCTCGGATCCTGCCTGCAGGGAAGGGGCTATGAATGCCAGGACGATGGATGCTGCCGGCAGGAAGAAGGCCGCAAGGATGGCCGTCTTCCTCTTAAAGATGAAAGGTATGAACGCCAGGGATGAGAAGAGGATGAGCATGTTGAGTGCTTCTGTGGGAGTTGCGACCGGGAGCTGTCCGGATGCCTGCCACAGGATGGAGAAGGAGAGACCGTGAACGGCGATGCACAGACAGTAGAGTGTCCTCAGGCCGAACAGGAAAGTGTCCGTCCTGAGGAAGAGGTAGGTGATGAAGCCCAGCCCTGTCAGGGTGTAGAGGATGAATGCAGCGGTTATGGTCATGGGATGATCTCCGAGAGGTCGATGCGCTGCCCCAGTGCCTGGAAAAGGATATCCTCCGCCATGGGTCGGTTGCCTGCCCGGATGGCATCGAGCAGCTCCGAGTCGATGAGCAGTTCGAAGACCCTTCGGTGGTCATCGGGTGGGCCTCCCTGTGACTTGACCAGCGGACGTACCAGGCCCAGGATGTTTGCCAGCGCTACATACTCGTCACCGATATGCTTCCCGACGAGGAGGCGGAGCCTCCTGGACAGGGCCGGAGAGAGGCCGCCCGTGGAGATGGCCACCTTGATGGGGCCCCGCTCCACCACCGAGGGTACGATGAATGAGCAGTGTTCCGGCCTGTCCACCACGTTGCAGAAGATGCGCCTCTGCCGAGCTTCCTCACTCACCGAGCGGTTGATCTCCTCGTCGTCGGTGGCTGCTATGATCAGGAAGGCTCCTTCCAGGTCATCATCCTCGTAAGCGCGCAGTTCGATGTCGACGCCGGGGCATGCGGCGATTTCGTCGATCACCTCGGTTGCAATGACCTTCACCTGTGCCCCTGCCTTCAGCAGGGACTCCACTTTTCGCGCAGCGACAATGCCGCCGCCCACGACCACCACGGGTTTGCCCCTGAGGTCGATGAAGATCGGCAGATAAAAGTTCTCCTGGGAGTCCATGTGTTCTCAGCAGACCTCCTTCAACCAGTCCCGGATGACCTGCATGATCCGGGGGTCTTTCCTCAGCTGGTGACCTGCTCCCTCCAGGATGGTCAGCCTCTTGGGCTCCCATGCCGCATCAAAGAGCCTTCTTGCATGATGTGGAGGCACGGTCTCATCGCAGTCACCATGCACGACACCCACCGGTCGGGGGTGGACGAAAGGCAGCCAATGGGCCGGGTCCACCTCCAGGAAGTCGTGATACCACCGGTTGATATCAGGAGGGAAAGATTCGTCACGGATGAGCCCGATGGTTTGAAAATGGGCCTTCAGGAGGGACGGATCGGCCGGCAGGATGTCGGCAAAGTTCTGTGGGGAGGCCATCAGGAGCAGGCTTGCAATCTCCTTCTGGTAGGAGACGGTCTTGGCCGCTACGGCGCCGCCTGCCGAGAATCCGATACAGTGAACCGACGAGGGGTCGATGCCGGGGTAACCCTGCATTGCATCGATGACGGCATCCAGGTCATGGTACCATCCCCTCATGTCGATGTTCCCTTCGGACAGGCCGCATCCCCTGAAATTGAAAGTGGCGCAGGCGAACCCAAGCCCGGTACATTCTTCGAAGAGGGGAAGATACCCCTTATCATGGGGGTCGGGTTTCGATCCTGGAATACCGTGGCAGAAGATGATAGCGGGTAAGAGTCTCTTCGGGGACGGCTCAGGAAAGTAGAGCCATGCCCTGATTTTTATCCCCTCCCTGCTGAGTGTCAACTCTCTCGATCTCATCCTGCAGCAGCTTGTATCTCCTGTATACATGAGCCCAGGCCTTGAGCTCGTTTTCATCAAGGATCATATCCTCATTGTCCGGGAACGCCCGTACGGGGATCCGGTTGGACTGGGCCAGCTGTTTGATCTCCTGCTCGGGAATCCCCAGAAGCCTGGATGCATCCTCCACGGAGATACGGGTCTTCTTTCCCCCTCCCACCTTTTTGAACACGAAGGTCTGGAGGATGGTCTTCCGGGTCAGTTCGGCGTCGATGCCGTATGCCTTGTCCAGGAGGGGAATATAGTCCCTGTCCATCTGGTATTTGATGTTGGCGAGCTCAACAAGGGCCCTGACATCATCCTGATATTCCGTGAGCATCTTCTCAAGGATGTCGTATGCACGCTCCATGTCATTGAGGAAGAAGTGTATTTCGGAAAGGTAGAGGTAGGTGTCCTTCTCCTTGTCGCCGAGTTCTATGGCCCGGTTGAACATATCCAGGGCAAGATCGAGATGGCCCAACTCCCTGTGGCATATGCCGATGAGCTTCGAGATGAAGGGGCTGGTTGCACACAGGACATTGGCCTTTTCCAGATCATCGGCCGCTATCGTGTAGTAGCCCTGTGACATCTTCTCCGTCGCCCTGCCCATGAAGATCTTGAAGCGTTCTTCGAACCCTTTGGAACTCAGACTCTTCGAGTTGTCCTTGAAGTGGAAACCCGAGGTGCACAGATCGATGAACTCACGGTTCTCGAGAAGATCCTCGTCGGTATTGAGCGTATCGATGACCCTCTGGCACAGGTTTTTAATGGGCAGCATGGTGTCGGTCTTGTTCGCCACGTACAACCCCACGCTCAGGGTCTCGTTCTTCTCAATCTCGGAAAGGTGTTTTGCCTCCCCGATAAGCTCCTTGAAGAAGAAGTTCACCATCTCTTTCGAGTTGTTTATGGGGAGCACCATGGCCGACTTGTACTCACCTCCCGGACAGGTATACTCGAAGCTCAGCCAGAGCTCGCGATATTCGGTGTCTATCCGTTCGACTTCCACGGAGATGAGTTCGATAAGTCCTCTCGGATGTTCAAGTTTGCCGCGCATGGTTCAGATGTATGCCGTGGAAGCCGAAAAGTCAACCAGTTCGCAGAGCGTGCCCCAAGTACCCCCTGGAAAAGGGCACCGATTTATGCTAGCGGAAAACCGGAGGTGAGTTTATGCTTAAATCCTTGAGTGTTGCGAGCCTGATCGTCCTGTGCATGGTCTTCATGTTCATATCGGTGGGCGCATGCCATGCAGCCCCCAAGGTCCAGGTGGACCAGGCCATGTACGATGCCGGATCCGTCTCCGAGGGGAAGGATGCGAGCCACGAGTTCATCTTCAGGAATGCCGGAAATCAGGACCTCACCATCAAGCCCAAGCCCTGTTGAGGCGCAACAGTCACCGTCCCGGGAGGACGGCAGATAGAGAACGGGATGACAGTTATTGAGCCGGGCAGGACTCAGAAGGTGGTGGTGAACATCCCGACGAAGTATATCAGGTCGAGGGATCTCTACACAAAGGACATTGAGGTTGAAACAAACGACAAAGATACACCCATCGTCAGGCTCAGCATGAAGCTCAAGGTGATGGATGTCCTCGTCATAAACCCCCCGGTGCTCAACTTCGGGGATGTGAAGCCCAGGTCCGTGAACACCCGGGAGGTCATGATCACCAATAAGAGCAAGGAGCCAGTAACCCTGACGAAGATAACCGCCTTCCCGGACACGGTGCTGGGTGTGTCTTCTGCAGGGGATGTCAAGCTCGATCCGGGCAAGTCGGTCACGGTTATGGTGACGTACAAGCCCTCCGCCCCGGAAAACAGGTTTCTTGGTCTTTTCCAGATCGAGACCAGCCTGGAGGAGCTCAAGGTGAAAACCGTCCAAGTGAGGGCATCGGTTGAGGGTAAGTAGCGGAGTGACTCTGTTCGGACAGGATCTTTACCCTCTCTGCTGACATGGGAGACGGCTTCCGAAAGAACGTAGCCACTGTCGGGGGATTAACCGCGATCAGTCGCGTCCTCGGCTTTGTCCGTGACATGGTCATGGCATGGCTGCTCGGAGCGGGTCCCCTCGCGGATGCCTTTGTCGTTGCCTTCAGACTGCCCAACCTGTTGAGACGATTCATGGCCGAAGGGGCCGTAAGTGTGGCTTTTGTGCCGGTCTTCAGTGAGGTGAAGGAACGGGAGGGAACCGGACAGGCCTTCCGGATGGCCCGCGAGGTACTCACCCTCATGTTTGTGGCCCTGACCGTGGTGGTGATCCTTGGAGAAATCGCAGCGCCCGCCCTGGTTGCGGTCATTGCACCTGGATTCCTGCATCTCCCTGTCTTTGAAACCACCGTACACCTCACCAGGATCATGTTCCCCTATATCATGCTCATAGGGGTGGCTGCCCTGCTCATGGGAATACTGAACTCCCTCGACCATTTCGCCATGCCTGCCGCTGCCCCCATTATCATGAACGTATTCATGATAGGGGTGCCGGTCTTGATGCATGTCGTATTCCCCATCATACCGTCTCCTGCTGATGCCCTGGCATGGGGGGTGATCGCAGGAGGTATCGCCCAGATCCTCATTCAGATGCCTCCTTTGAGGAAGATGAATGTGCCCCTTGGGTTCTTGAGGAATTTCCGGTCTCCCCAAGTGAAGAAGGTCGTACGCTTGGTGGGTGTGGCAGCCATCGGGGCCTCCATCTACCAAATCAACGTGCTCGTAGGCACCCTCCTCGCTTCACTCCTCCCCCAGGGGAGCGTCTCTTATCTGTATTACTCCAACAGGATCCTCGAACTTCCCCTGGGTATCTTCGCCTTTGCCGTAGGGAATGTGATGCTGCCCTCCATGAGCTCCGCATCGGCCCGAATGGATATGAGGCGGTTTTCCTCCCTCATGGGCAGAGGCATCCTTGCGGTGCTTCTCTTTACGATCCCCGCCACGGTGGGATGTATCATTCTCGCAAAGCCGATCTTCTCCGTTCTCTTCATGCGAGGTGCATTCACCTATGGAGACGTTCTCGCATCGGCATACGCCCTTCAGATGTACGGCCTGAGCCTTTGGGCCGTCGGATACACGAGGATTCAAACCCAGGCGCTCTATGCCATGCAGAAGGCCAGGGTCGTGGTCAACATTTCATGGCTTTCCCTTGTGGTGAATGTGGTGCTCTGCCTCATCCTCATGCAGTTCATGAACCATGCGGGCATCGCACTTGCCAGCAGCCTTTCTGTCCTGGTCCAGCTCCTGATCCAGCATAGGTATGTCCATGGATCAGGCATCAGCATGCCAAGGAAACAACGCGTACTGATCGGCAAGATGGTCATGGCTTCGCTGGCAATGGGTATTGTCCTTGCGCCATTTGCCCGGATGGGGATGTGGAGGGCCGGCCTTACTATGGAGACCGGCGGGATCCTGGGGTTATGTGTAGTCCTCGGCGCCGGGATATATTTCGCGCTCCTTTGGGTCATGGGTGTCCGGAATTTTACAGGAAACAGAACCTTTCATTGAGTCCATAGATCTACCCGTGGCGCTTGATTTCTTATGACAGCACAACCTAAATGCCGTATGAAATTTATTTCTTATAAAGAGTAAGAAAAGTTCTATTGATGAATCAACATTCATCTTGCCTGGTTATAGCTTACCTTTATAATATCAGACTGTTGCATTGGATATAACCGGTGGCACCATGTTTGCTACTTTGTAACAACGTTAATGATGAATACAAGGGGTCTTCATCATGTGGCTCACGAGAAGGGAAATACTCGAACAGCTTGGCCGGCTTGGAATCAGGAGTCTCCGAGACTTGAAAAGGGCCTGTAGAGAGTTCGAGACATACTGGCACTCGCAACGCCATCGCATGTAAAGACCCTGCCCATACGTTATGATGTCCATTTTTCTTAGGGGAGTAAGCGGGAACTGCTATGTGGCCTGAACGATTGAATGAATATATAGTCGACCGAACACTCGAACTCTCCCCTGAATTTATAAAAAATAACGCAGACATTATCCCCCTGCTTTTTCAGGTATCCCTCCTGTCCGATATGGAGGTCCGGATCGAGAAGATTTCCGACCTTTTCCTCAACTTTGTCAGTCACATCACTCCATATGATGTCGCCTTCGTCTATGTCTGGGAACCGCAGGACACGTGGTTCTGCAGGGGCTTGCAGAGAGAGATCCCGGAAGATATCGAAAAGGGAGATATCTTCACGGATGCCATACGGGAAATGGCCAAGCCCATCCTCGTCCCGGATATGAATCAGGTAGGGATAGAGCCTGAACAACTGCCCATTCAATGTTCGTCCATGATCGGGCTTCCCATCTACAGGGATACCAAGATCATCGGTTGCCTCGAGCTCTTCAGAAAGGGCGTCAAACCATTCTGTATCAATGACCTCATCCTTATCAAGCACCTTCTGCTGAGCTCCGAAAAGGTCCTTCGGGAAGTCCTTTCTCCGGAAAGAGAGTTCGACGATGCGTTGGATGTTCGCATCGATGTTCCCCAGCGGCATATCCTCCTGGATGTGCTGCATCAGTACGAGGAGTTGTCAAAGCGGCTGTGCTTTCCCCTTTCGGTTGCGATCATAGAAATCGAGGACCGGGACAAGTTCGGTCTCTATCAGCATATTCCCGAAGGTGTCAGGACCCTGAAAACCCTGGCAAAAAGGATCCAGGAAGGACTTCGTTGTTATGACAAGGTCCTTCGCTATGAGGAACTCAGTTTTTTTGTCATCCTGCCCGGGTGTTCTTCACGGGATGCCGTCACGGCCCTGCACAAGGCAACGCTGAGCCTCGGTGCGGACCTCGCGGATACAATGACCATGGGGGTGGCGACACTTCCCGATGATGCCCAGGATGCCAAAGGCATCATCCATGTCGCACATCAGACGCTCTCCCATGCCCGGAAAAAGGGTATCCATGTCGCCATGTACTCGCAGACAGGAGCCATGAAAGCTGTCAACCTGTCACTGGAACTCCGTGTCAGGAGGCTCCTCCAGTCGGGCCCGTCCCTGAAGGCCCTGACAGAGCTGCTCCATCTCATCAAGACCCAGTGTCAGGCCGACGAGGTAACCATCAGATACGATGCACCGGGGACCCGGATCAGCTGGGACGGACACGAGCTTGGCTACCTCCACCAGGAAGGGCTTCCGCAGGATATCTTTGATTGGATTTCCACCTATCTCGCCCCGGCATGGGCGGTTGCCATAGGTTTTGATTCGGACATCCATGATTGGTATATGGGCATCCTGAACACGGCATCCATCATGAGCGATCTGCGTGCAGGATATCCGATGGGATATTCCCTCAAGGTATCAGATCAGACATACACCCTGGCCAAAGAGATGGGTATGGGTGACGTCCTGGCGAACCAGTGGGCGAGTTCGTCCCTTGCTGCCAACATCGGGTATCTTGGTATCCCCACCACCCTGTTCACCAAGGGTGACCTGACCCCCTTTGACAAGAAGAAACTCAATTTTCACCCTATCGTTACCTCGCGTATCCTGAAGGACGTGGCAGTGCTCAATCTCGATGACGACCTTCTGATGTTCCATCATGAGAACTTCGACGGCAGCGGATATCCTCGAGGACTCAAAGGTGACGACATACCTCTTTCAGCCCGTGCCATGAGGGTTGTGGATACGTTCAATGCCCTTACCACACCAAGGCTCTATCGTCCGCAGATGAAGCACGGAGAGGCCCTCAAAGAGTTGTGTGCGATGTCCGGGAAGTATCTTGATCCGGAGATTACATCCCTGTACGTGGATCTTATCGGTTCTTGATCCACCTGGGGTGCGTGATTCCGTATTTCCTGATCTTATAGTGAATCACACGTTTGCTGATCCCCAGCATTGAGGCTGCTTCCTTCTGTATCCAATCATTCTTTCGCAATGCATCGAGGATCATTTCTTTCTCGGAAAGGGCAAGGGTAGACATGGATTTCCTGTAGTCGCCGTTGTCACCGCCTTCTGATGGTGCTTCCTGGCTCGGCTTCGGATGAAGGATTGAAATATCCTGGGGTTTCACCACTTCACCCTCTGCCAGCAATACGGCCCGCTCGATGCAGTTTCTGATCTCCCGGACATTGCCGGGCCAGTCATAATCGATGATGGCCTGGAGTGCCTGGGGGTCCATGCCCATCTGGGGCTTGTTGAATTCCCGGCAGTATTTCCTGATGAAATAGGTCACCAGAGGTTCGATATCTTCCTTCCGCTGGCGGATGGGAGGAATATGGATGTTGACCACATTGATGCGGTAGAAGAGGTCCTCCCTGAACCTGTTTCTCTCGACCAGGGTATAGAGATCCTGGTTGGTGGCCGCAATGACCCGGACATCCACCTTGATGGTACGTTCTCCGCCGACCCTTTCGAATTCCCTCTCCTCCAGAACCCTCAGAATTTTGGACTGTAGGCCGATGTCCATATCCCCGATCTCGTCGAGGAAGATGGTACCCATGTTCGCCTGCTCCACCCTGCCGACCCTGGTGCGGATCGCTCCGGTGAAGGCGCCTTTTTCATGGCCGAAGAGCTCGCTCTCGAGAATGTTCTGGGGCAACGCGGCGCAGTTTACCTGGACAAAGTTGTTTGTGGACCTGCTGGAGTTGTGGTGGATGGCCCCTGCAATGAGTCCCTTGCCGACACCTGTCTCTCCGGTGATGAGGAGTGTGGAGTCTGCCTTTGCGACCTTCTCCACCATTTTGAGTACCTTTTTCAATGCAGGGCTCGCCCCGACGATGTCTGTGGTCCGGTAGATGACATCCTCCTGGGTATGCCGCAGGTAATCAATCTCGTTCTTCATGCGCTTAATGGAAAGTGCATCGTCGATCTTCTGAACCAGCTCATGCAGACCGAAGGGCTTCTGGATGAAGTCCTGTGCCCCGTTCTTCATGGCCACGACCGCGGTATCCACCGATGCATAACCGGTCATGACAAGCACGAGGGTGGTCTGGTTGATGGTCTTCACCCGCTTGAGGAGTTCGATTCCGTCGATCCCCGGCAGCTTGAGATCGGTGAGCATGAGGTCGTAGATGTACTTGTTCACCCGTACGAGAGCTGCCTCGGCATTCTCAACGAGTTCCACGTCGTGGTTATGACGCTTCAACTCCTGAAAGATTACCTGTCCCAGGTTGATGTCGTCTTCTACAATGAGAATGTGTGCCATAGATGTTGATTTGATCGGTCTTGCAGTTACAAAACTTTACTTTTTGTAATCGTGGTTACAATAGTCCACCCATGGTGGATTAAGTCAATTGAAATTCCAGGATAAATCCATATCACATATACATGGGCAGGGCGGGCATTCACCCATCATCGTTTCTCGGGGCTTCTTGAGATGATTGTACGGGAGGGTTCGCCATGTGCTCAAACTTCAAGGACGAATCCCTTTTCTCCTGATCGAGATAAAGTTGACCTGAACGGGCCGGTATACTATGGTGTGTGCGGGTTCATATCTGGAAAAGGTCACTATTGGGGGAATATAAGCATCAGTGAGAACGGGGTACCCAATGCTGTTGAAAACGGTCGTGGTTACGGAATTCATGACGAACTGCTTCATTTTTGGTGATGAGCAGACGAAAAAAGCCTTTGTCATCGATCCTGGGGGAGAGGCGGAGAAGATCCTCAGACAAATAGAGGTCCTCGGACTGGAGATTACCGCCATTGTGAATACCCATGCCCATGTGGATCACATCGGCGCCATCCGCGAGATCAGGGATGCTACGGGTGCACAGATCATGATGCACCGCCTGGAATTGCCCCTACTACAGTCCTCCTCGCGCATGGGGAGGCTCTTCGGGATACATGTCGAACAGCCCCCGGACCCTGACCGTTTCCTTGCCGAAGGAGACGAGGTGTTTCTCGGGAACGGTCTGTCTCTTAGTGTGATAGAGACCCCGGGGCACTCTCCTGGCGGAATAGCACTGGTCACCTCCGACAGGAAGCTGTGTTTTGCCGGGGACACCCTTTTCGCAGGTTCCATAGGCAGGACAGACTTGCCGGGAGGAGACTACCACACCCTCATATCCTCCATCAAAACCAAGCTGCTCCCCCTGGGAGACGACGTGAAGGTACTGCCCGGACATGGTCCGGCAACGACGCTGGGAAACGAGCGTAAGTTTAATCCATTCCTTTAGGGAGGCGAATGATGAGAAGAGCCGTATTGTTGAGCCTTGCTGTCCTGCTGTTGCTAACCGGATGCGCCCAGCTGAAAGGGGCTGGAACGGGAACTGCTCCAGCCGAGGAGACACGGCCCACGCCCCGGTATCTCGACTTCTCAGATATCCTGATACCTGGTGAGCTTGAACGGGTCCCCAAAGAATGCTTCATCACGAACGGATTCGGCAGGCTCGTCGTGTCAGGGCGTGTGCAAAGCGAATCACTTGCTCAATTCTTCATCACCTCCTTGAATTCGGAAGGTTGGGTGGCGCTGAACCAGTACAAGTTCCAGGGTTCCATCAAGCTTTTCTTCAAGAAGCAGGATAAGTTTGCATCAGTCCTCATTTCTGAAGATCCTCTCTCGACAAGGGTGGAATTATGGGTGGTACCGCAGGAGAAGATCTAGAGGGCAAGACCGTCGTATTCGGCATCACTGGCGGGATTGCAGCATACAAGGCACCGTTGGTAGTCCGGGGTCTCAAGAAGATGGGGCTTGACGTGCATGCGGTGATGACTGAAGCCGCCCAGCACTTCGTTACGCCCATGGTTCTCCAGACGTTGACCGGTTCTGTGATTCACACGGAGATGTTTCCTGAAGTCCAGAAGTCATCCTATGATATCGATCACATCGCCTTGGCGGACAGGGCAGATCTATTCCTCATCGCACCTGCGACGGCAAACTTCATTGCCAAGCTGGCACAGGGCATTGCAGACGACCTTCTGTCCTGCACGGTTCTGGCCACAAGGGCCCCGGTGCTCGTCTGCCCATCCATGAATATGAACATGCTCCAGAACAAGGCAACCCAGGAGAATCTGGATACCATCAGGGCGAGGGGGATGCACATCCTCGAACCGGCATCCGGAGAACTTGCCTGTGGGTGGGAAGGTTCCGGCAGGCTGCCCGAGCCCGAGAGGATAGTAGCCGAGGTGAAGATGCTCCTGAGCGAGCACGATCTCGCGGGGATCAATATCCTCATCACATCAGGGCCCACCTGTGAAGACATAGATCCTGTGCGTTTCATAACCAACAGGTCCACCGGAAAGATGGGGGCGGCCCTCGTGGAGGCGGCATGTGTCAGGGGGGCACGGGTGAAGGTGGTCAGCGGGCCGGTGGTGGTAGATTATGCGCCCTGGGCCACGGTCATTGATGTGCGATCCGCTCAGGACATGCTCTCTTGCGTGAAGGAGAACCTCCCGGACGCTGACGTGCTCATCATGGCGGCTGCAGTGGCTGACTATACCCCGCACACCTATTCCAAGAGCAAGATCAAGAAGGGTGAGAAGACGGCGCATATAGAGCTTACATCCACTCCTGATATCCTCGCCACCATCCGCACCCTGAAAGAGTCGAAGACCTTTGTGGGATTTGCCGCCGAGACAGAGAATCTGAAGAGCTATGCCCAGGACAAGATGGTGAGGAAAGGGCTCGACATGATCGTGGCCAACCGGGTGGGCGAGACGAACACGGGTTTTGCCTCGGAAACAAACAGCGGGGTGATCCTCTCGCCCGAGGGGGTGATCTACGACTTCGAGCATATGGAGAAGGACGTACTGGCCCACAAGATCCTGGACCTTGTGAAAGAAAGACTGTGAGAGAACAGGTCATCCAGATTCTTCGGGATGAAGCCGCCTGGACGGGGCCTTTCCTCATCATGCCCGAGGTGAAGACCCAGGCCGTACCGACACACCGGAGGAACGCAGACGGGCTGAGCAGGCTCCGTAGGGAGATTCTGGACTGCGATGCATGCCCGCTGAGCCGTACCCGAAAGAATGTCGTGTTTGGCGAAGGAGATCCCCATGCCGCTCTCATGTTCATAGGGGAAGGTCCCGGGGCGGTGGAGGATGAGACCGGAAGGCCTTTCGTGGGTCCTGCAGGAGAACTCCTGACACGGATCATCAAGGCGATGGGCCTGAAACGGGAGGATGTATACATCGCCAATATCGTCAAGTGCAGGCCGCCGGGCAACAGAGATCCGCACCCAGAAGAGGTGGCTGCATGTATCGGCTATCTGCATGAACAGATAGATGCCATACGGCCGAAGATCATTGTTGCGCTGGGCAGGATCGCAAGTCATACTCTCCTCGGGGAAGAGACACCCATCAGCAGGCTCAGGGGTGCCTTCCGGGAGTATCAGGGGATCATGCTGATGCCCACCTACCATCCGAGTTATCTGTTACAGAACCCGGCTAAAAAGAGGGATGTATGGGAAGATATCCAAAAGGTCATGGAAGTTCTCGGCATACCGCTGCAGTAATCGGGTTCCTCTGGACGCTGAGCGTTCTCATCCTAGTCGCTCCGTTCCCTTTGCGAGCAGCCGATATCCTGGTCATCGACGTGAAGGATGCCATATCACCCCCCATAGCCGCATACATAGTTGAAAACATTGATGATGCAGCCGATACCAACAAGGTTGCGATCATTATCAGGCTGGACACGCCGGGCGGCTTGGACACAGCCATGCGTGACATCATCCAGAAGGAGTTGAACGCCAATATCCCTGTGGTCGTTTACGTCTCACCCAAAGGTGCACGGGCGGCATCGGCAGGAGCGTTGATCACGCTTGCTTCAGACGTAGCCGCCATGGCGCCCGGGACGAACATCGGGGCGGCTCACCCCGTGAACATAGGCGGATCCGGAGATTCAGAAGGCAAAGACAAGACCATGGTCGATAAGGTGACCAACGATGCCGTGGCCTATGCCCGGAGCATCGCCCGCGATCGAGGCAGGAGCGAGCGGTGGGCCGAGGATATCGTACGAAAGAGCATCTCCACGCCTGCCAAGGAAGCACTGGAAAAGGGCGTCATCGATATTGTGGCCAACGACATGGACGATCTTCTGACACAGCTCGACGGCAGAAGGATCAAAAAAAATCTTTCGACCTTTGTCCTGAAAACAAAGGAAGCCAACGTCGTGATCAAGCCCATGGGCTTCAGGGAGCGGTTCCTCGCTACCCTGTCAAATCCCAACATCGCCTATATCCTCATGCTCATAGGCCTGGCTGGTCTTTATTTTGAGTTTTCGAACCCAGGAGCAATCCTGCCGGGAGTCATCGGAGGCATTTCGTTGATTCTTGCTTTTTTTGCCTTCCAGACCCTGCCGGTGAATTATGCCGGGTTCGGTCTCATCCTGCTTGCCGTGATCATGTTCATAGCTGAGATCAAGGTGCCGAGTTACGGTCTGCTTACAGTGGGAGGCATCATTTCCATGGTTCTGGGATCTCTCCTCCTTTTCAGGACGCCTGAACTTTATGCCCAAGTGTCCCTGGGCGTCATTCTGCCGATCACCCTTTTCTTTGCGGCTTTCTTTGCCGTAACCATCTACCTTGTTGTCAAGGCCCAGAGGACATCATCGAGGGTGGGGGCAGAAGGGCTCATGGGGGAGACAGCCGAGGTCTACTCCTGGAACCAGAACGGAACGGGCAAGGTTTTCTGTCACGGTGAGTACTGGAACGCAACTGGTCCTGTATCCCTCAAACCCGGAGAAAAGGTCGTAATAACGCATCTGACCGGTCTCGACCTCAGCGTGAAGCTGATGTCGGGCGGCGATGAGAAGGGCGGATGATCGCTGTCGCGCTGTCCGGAGGGGTGGATTCCGCAGCCGCGGCCATTCTCCTCCATGAACAGGGGGAGCCCATTCTGGGTCTGACGCTGTCCATGGATAAAGGTACGCCCTCTGCACAACAGATAGACCGAGCAAGGAACCTATGCCGTCATCTCGGGATAGCCCACCGGATCATAGATGTCCATGAGGAGTTCAGGGCAGTCAAGGATTACTTCTGCAGGCAGTATCTTGCGGGAAGAACCCCCAACCCCTGTGCAGTGTGTAACCGGGATATAAAGTTCGGGCTCCTGCTGGACAGGGTCGCGTCATGGAAAGCGGACCGGATAGCCACAGGACATTATGTGACAAAGGATTCCCGCGAAGGGAGGATCTTCGTTGCCCGTGCCAAGGAAAACAAATCCCAGGAGTATTTCCTTGGGCTGCTGAACCAGCGTGCCCTTGACAGGAGCATCTTTCCCCTTGGAGGGATCACCCGCATGGAGGCCCAGGGGATCGTGGCTTCGACCGGATTGGATATCCCCGTTAACCAGAGTTCCCAGGATGTGTGCTTTATCGGATCGGAGGGCTATGCTTCGTTCATCGAGACCTATACCGGATTCACGCCGGAACCCGGCACTATCCTGGATGTCCGGGGCAGGACCGTCGGTCTTCACCGGGGATTCTTGAATTATACCATAGGCCAGCGCAAAGGGCTCGGAGTAGGTCTTGGAAGACGAATGTATGTCCTCGCTGTCGATGCGGTAAAGAACACCATCACGGTGGGAGAACACAGACGATGGATGCATAAGGGCTTCTCTATCCCTTGGCTGAACTACATGAAGTTGGTACGGATGGAAGACTCCATGGAAGTCCGTGTAAAGGTGCGCTATAGACAGGAAGCCCAGCCTGCAGTTATCCATCCCGATGGAGAGTCGGGGGCGCGTGTCGACTTCGGTGGCCTCTATGCCCCCGGACAGCTTGCCGTCTTCTATGATAATGATGATGCCGTTCTCTGTGCAGGTGTCATAGAGAGTCAGCCTGAAGAATAAAAAGGATGCCTGGAGGCAGGTCTTTCTTGACCGGCCACTGTCGCACGGATAACCTGAGTACCATGCTGAAGGAGGCCAAAAGCATGGATCTATCATGCCGGGTATGGCGTTCTGGCAGACCGCTGGTAGAGGAACTCGGCAGGATCCTGGCCGAGGGGGAATCTCTGGAGGGAGGGGCGGCATCCGGAGATACAGACGGTATGGAGGGATAATGGTTATCATCGGCGGCAGGGCGCATACTATGCAGGAAGTCCGTGAAGTCATGGAGTTGGGTTACCCCTTTGTCGAGATATCTCTCGACGGTCCGGAGGCCGTTTCTGCCCAACTCCCAGAATTGCTGGAGATGAAGGAAACGGGAGGGGTATCGTATCTGGCCCACTATCCCAACGAGGACAATCCCTTCGATGTGGCTGTGCTCAGGGAACGGTTTCTGCCTCGGATCAAAGCCCTCATTGATTTCTCTGACACCCTTGGGATACACAAGGCCACCATGCACTTCTGGATTGATAAGCGATGGGCACCGCCGGGACTGATCCCGAAAAAGCTCGAACTGCTCAGGGAGATCGTGGCGTATGCTTCAGGTGTGGGTACCGTCATATGCATCGAAAACCTGAGTGAACGGTACGAGAGTTTCCAGACGGCCTTTGAAATGATACCGGACCTGCGGATGACCTTGGATATCGGCCATGCACAGCTCCTGGCCCGAGAGAACACCTCGCACGGGTTCATCGAACACTGCATGGAGCAGATTGCGCACGTGCATGTCCATGACAATCGTGGCGGTACGAGTGTCAAAGACGACCTCCACCTCGCCCTGGGCGAGGGCACGGTTGACTATGGAACCATCCTCTCTTCGCTTGTAGACCGGGGGTATGATTCGACCATTACCATGGAGGTTAAACCGGTCGATATGCTTCGTACCATGGAGGCTCTTCGGCAATGCATCGGGAGTATCCCTTGAAGGTACGTCTATAGGCATGCAGCATACCGCTTCGGGCCATCAGCTTTCCTTGACTTGATGAAGATGCAGGGTTAAGGAGAGAGACATGGTATGCATTGCTCCTGAATGGGTTATCCGAGGGCACGTAGACGAGAAGGCACTGCCGTCCCTAAAATTCACCCCTGCATTCCGTTCCCTAATGCATTGCCGGGGGATGCAGGACCCCGGCGAAGTGATGAACTTCCTCGTACCCAACCTCGGCCAGCTCAAGGATCCTCGATCCATGAAGGGTATTGCCCATGCCTGCAGACGTATCATAGAGGCCATTGACACCCGGGAAGCCATCGGCGTTTTCACGGACTATGACGTGGATGGCGTGTGCTCCGCCGCACTCATCCACCGGTTCCTGGTGGGCATAGGCTGCAAGGCGCCGGTCATCTTCATTCCCGATCGCATGAATGACGGGTACGGACTGAATATGCGCGGCATCGACGAGCTTCATGCCCAGGGTGTGACCTTGCTGTTGACCGCTGACTGCGGGATTACAGCCCTGGAAGAGGTACGTTATGCCAAGTCGCTTGGTATGGATGTGATCGTCACCGACCACCATGAGGTGGATAGCGCAATCCCTGACGCCTATTCTGTCATCAATCCCAAGCAGGCAGACTGCCTCTTCTCCGGAGAGGATCTCTGTGGTACGGGGGTTGTGTTTCACCTCATCGTGGCCCTGCGCTCACAGCTGCGGGAACGGGGGGTGGCGAACCTACCCAATCTCAAGGAAGAGCTTGATATCGTTGCCATGGCAACGGTCGCCGATGCTGTGGCGCTCTCCGGTCTTAACCGCATCCTCGTGAAGGAGGGACTCTCTGTCCTGAATTCTGCGCTGAGGGTGGGAATCTCGGCATTGGTCAAGGTTGCCGGCATCAAGAAGGACCTGATTTCCCGAGATCTGGGCTTCATCCTTGGCCCAAGGATCAATGCTGCGGGGAGGGTATCGGATGCAAGGAAGGCCTTTGACCTTCTCACCACCGATGATGCCTGTCATGCCCAGTTGCTGGCCCAGGAGCTTGACACACTGAACAGGAAGAGGCAGGTCCAGGAACAGAGGGTCCTGGGGATGGCCATTGAGCAGCTGAAGGCCCAACCCCCTGCGGACAACGTGACGATCGTATGGGGGAAGGAATGGCACATCGGCGTACTGGGAATAGTCGCGTCACGACTGGTGAATCTCTTTGCCCGGCCAGCCCTTGTGATTTCGCTAATGGACGGCATCGGTATCGGATCAGGGCGATCCATGGTAGGGATTGATCTCCACGGCGCATTGGCTCGGGCTTCAAACCTGCTCAATACCTATGGCGGGCATAAGATGGCTGTTGGTCTGACGATCTCTGAGGAGCACCTACCTCTTTTTTTAACGACCATGGATGAGGTCATCGGTTCTCTGAAGCATGTGAGGCAGCAGACCTGTGAGGTGGACCTGAAGATATCTCCGTACGATCTTACGCCGACCCTTCTGGAGGAGCTTGAGCTCCTTGCCCCGTTCGGTGAGGGAAACCCTGAGCCGGTCTTCCTCATCCCGTCCATGGAGATCGTGGGGAACAAGGTCTTCAGCGACGGACAGACCAAGCTTATCCTCAGGCATTCAAACAGGATTTTTCACACGCTTCGGAGCCCGCTCGTCAACGGTTACTGCGAAAAAGGGAATTTCCTGGACGTGGCATTTACCCCGGTGAGGATGCATCTCAATGGGCATAACTATCTGTATTTGTCGCTGAAGGGACTGGCAGCTTCGCGCTGAATCTTTCAGCCAGCACTCTTTGGTGCTGGATCTGGTTCTTTATCTCTCCCGGGATGATTTCCTTGAGAACTCTCGGCTGGCCGATGACTGAAATGCCGAGGATGCATAGAGCGAGAACCACGTACAACGCCGCCTTCCTGATTCTGGAGATGAAGAGGTTTCGGGCTATGGAGGTATCACGTACATCTGTGGCGCCTTCGGGGAATACTTCAACAAGCCCTATGTCCATGAGTCTGACGATGGAACTCAGGGCCTCGAAGGGAGGTTCCAGGGATTCACGTACGATCTTTTCCACGGTGCGCTTGTCGTCGATGAGGTCATAGATGTGCAGATCCACTTCGGAGAGATCATGATGCCGCACAAGCTCCTCAGTGATGGGGATGATGGTCACCGGACAGTAATCCACCGGTGGGATCTTCTGCTTAATCGTCGGCCACTCATCTATAATGCGCAGGGTGTCCAAGATGGCTCCCTCGGTGGGGATATGACATGAAAGTATGCTCTGCTGTTCGGTATTCCAGTCCTCAAACTTATACCCACCTTCCCTCCACTGGAAAACCTCGAGCAGGGTCTGCTTGATGACGACGTTGGATGCCCTGTCCAGGAATATCTTTTTCAATTGACCCTTGGATATCAGGATTTCATGCCAGCTCTGGGAATTCTTTTTTTCGTTCTCAATGGCTGCTTTGAGGTCTTTCTCGTGGATACAATCCGCTTTGAGGAGCACGTCAGCTCTTGGATCCCTTTCCCACTGGTCCGAGGCGATGCCTACGATGATGCCGTTTTCGAAGGAAATGGTTATGTTTGCCTTTGACGATGACAGCACCAGGGAGCCGGTCTTCATCTGCTGAGAGATGAGTTGGAATATCTCCGTAACCCCGAATCCCTTGAGTGTCCCGAGTAGAGCCATGGTTACACCCCGTATCTTATAGGAGGCGCCTTGTAGGCCCTCAGTATCAGGAGGCCGAGGCAGACGACTCCCAGGATCCGGATGATCATGAATAGGTTGGTTTCAACCGGGATGAAGGAAACGAGGAAATCGCCGCCGGTGATAATCGCAATGAGTGAAAGGCTCAGGACGGTGATGCGGGTGACAGCGGTTCCGGTCCGGTGGCTCATGAGCGAGCCAAGGCCGGGCAGTGCCATCTCGAGCCGGATCAGCTTGCGATAACTCAATGTCTTGAACTTCCTGATCTCTTCGGTTTTGTGGTGGAGGATGGTATTGCCCTGCTTTTTCACCCGTGTATCGATCCATGAGCACTGGAGGCACATGGGGTTTCCGTATTTGGTGCTGGATCCCGAGTAGTACAGCTTGCCGCAGCGGCTGCACTGTTTGGAAAATTTTTCTTCAGGAATGTAACTCATCAGGATAAGCACGACAAAGAGTCCAAGTCCGAAATACAGGGACATCTTCCTGGGAACAAGGCCAAAGGAGAAAGACCACAGTGCATCTGCCGAAGATTTGAGACCGTCCGAAGGCCTCATCTGCCGGGAGAGCTGCCGAGTCAGCGGAGTTGTCTCTACGATATAGCGGGTCTTGCCCAGTGCATTTTCTCTATCAAGAAGGTGCCTTACTCCTTCAGCATCTATCCCGCTTGCAGCTGCAATGGCCTTTTCCCCTTCATAGAAGTTATATGTCGACTGATAAAGCCTGCTCACATTGTAATGGTAGACCATATTGCCAGGCATGAGGGTTATGGCGTTCTGAAATGCCTTGAGCGCTTCTTTGCTTTTACCGGTTCCATGCAGCGCAATGGCGAGATGGTTATAATACCTGGCGTTGTTCGGTTCCAGGTCGATGCCGAGGTTGAGAAGCCGTATGGCCTCGCCATAATTAGCTCTGCCGAGCTCATGAAGGGCCATGGTATTCAAGGGTTCTGCATCGGCAGGGTGTGTTCGAATCCAGGAGGCGATGGATTGGATATCTTCATCGTCGGCCAGTCCGCGTTCCGAAGTGTAGATCTGGCGGTTCACCTGGGTGTCCGTATAGGTAAGGAAGCCCGCACCAACATGGGCAATCCAGCTGGATATAAGTATAAGGAAGAGGAAGAAGTACATGATACGCTTCTCTGTCTTTATCATGTAACCCCACAGCAGGAGCAACCACCAGAGCAGGAGGATCATGGGGCCTACGTCAAAGAAGAGAGGAACAGAGAAGATGAATATCATCCATGCGATAATGCCGCTCTCAGGCAGGTCATTATTCGTTGCATTTCTGATGTCGTTCAGCATCAGCGGGGTGTACTTGAAGAGGAGGCAAATACCCACCAGAAAAAGAGACAATAGCGTCGTTGCAATAACAAAAAAGTAACTGTTGCCGAGGAAGGTACTGATGACCGGCCAGGATAGAGGGACATCTCCAATGGCTCGGACGGGGAGTAACCCTGTGAATACCGCTGCCCCTTGCAAATCCTTATCCCTCCGGCTTGAACCCATCAAGCTTAATGGCCAGATCCATCCTGTATACCTTTGTATCGCCCTCAATCTTTACCCGTATGGGTATGCTTACGGCATTTGCAGAGATAATTTCTGCATTATCCGTGCCCACGATGTGGATCCTTCCTACTGCAGTATGCGTGCTTGCATCAATACGGGGTTCTGATTCATCGTACAGGGACATGTCGGGCTCGGGCTCCGTCCGGCGCATGGGCGATGGTTCGTCATAGGTTGACAGATCGGGCGAATGTCCTTGTTGCTGGATAGGTGATGGTTCTTCATATCGAGACAGATCTGGGGATGGTTCCAGGTGACGGGCAGGGGCGGGTTCTCCATTGGATGGCCTGCTGGCTGCCGCGGGTTGCTGGGTAAATGGCGTGGAAACAGTAGGCTTGGCCTGGGGTACCGCTCCAGGCCTCTGCTGTTTACCGCTTGTTCCCATCTCTATGTGCTGGAGCACCAGCTTGGTAACCTTGGTAAGTGTTGCAAGAACACCCTCTCCGGTAGGTGCAACAGCCTCGAATGATGGGTAACCGTAAGGGTTGATGATCTGCTCCATTTCCGACACGGGAGTTACATCCGGCAGGTCGCGTTTGTTATACTGGATCACCAGGGGGATCGTCTTCATGCTCTTGCCGTAGTAGTTCAGGTTCTCTTCCAGGTTGTTGAGGCTTTCAATATTCTCCTCCATCTTGTCCCGCTGTGAATCGGCTACGAATACGAGACCGTCAACGCCTGTGAGAACGGCTCTCCGCGTGGAGTTATAATAAACCTGACCGGGTACCGTGTAGAAGTGGAGCCTTGTCTTGAACCCCCTGATGTTGGCGATCTCGATGGGGAGAAAGTCAAAGAACAAGGTACGGTCTGCTTCAGTGGCGAGGGAGACAAGCTTGCCTTTCTGATCAGGTTTTATGCTGGCATAGATGGACTGGATATTGGTGGTCTTCCCGCACAGGGAAGGGCCGTAGTAGACGATTTTTGCAGAAATTTCCTTCTTGGAATAGTTGATGACAGCCATGTTATCCTCCACCGGCAAGCCGGATGATTTCAAGCTCAACATCTTTGAAGTCTCTGTGGTCCTTCTGTATCTCCCGGAAGATTGACAAGGCGTTCGAGTTGTCTCCCAGTGCCTTGTAGGTCTGTGCTATCTCATAGAGGATACCAACCTTCATCTCTGTTGAGGCTTCTTCCAGCGATACCGCCTGACGCAGGGAGTCCAGTGATTCATGGAAAAGACCCTTCTCCCGGTATGTTACCCCGAGCATGACATAGGCGTCATACAACTTGTCTCCTGTCCCGATCACTTTCTTGAATGCTTCAACGGCCTCATCCAGCAGGCCTGTTTCCCGGTAGGCAAGTCCCATATTGTACTGGAAGAGGGGATCGTCTTTGCCTTCCCTGGATGCATTCTCCTGAATGGCCCTGAATACTGATTCCACCCCGGTGGTGTCCACGGTATCATCACAAGACTCATCGATGGAAAACTCCTCCAGTTCCTTGTCCAGCTGGGTGTCCAACTCCTTAGTGAGATCGTAGAAATCAGTTCGTTCGACCTCCGGCTTGGGTGCGGTCTTGGGAACCGGTTCATTCATGCCCTTTTCCTTCACCTTGAAGGAATGGGCCTTCTTGCTCACCTGAGTAATGGCCAGATCGAGCTCGGCAGCCTTCTGCATGTATATGGTGGCCTCAACACTGTTTCCGCTCTGTTCCAGCATTTCAGAGAGTTTAATATACTGTGTGGCGGCCTCCCGGGAAAAACCCTGAACCTTATAGAGTTCGGCAAGTTTTTCATAGGGCCCTTCCCAGAGAGGATTGATCTTGATGGCCTGTTTATACAGGGCAATAGCCTTCGGATAGAAGCCCTTCTCATTATAGATCTCTCCCAGCCGGACATAGATCTCCGATGCGTTCTTGAAATTTTCCGCCTTGAGGTAGAGGTCACCCAGCTTTTTGAGGATCATGGTATCATTCGGTCGCTTTTCGAGGGCACCCTCACAGGTGGTAATCTCCCTGGATGCCTTATTGCGCCCGAAGAACTTGTCAAATAGGCTCATGTCTTATCAAACCTTTCTGAGGGTAGTACAATACCGGTCATAGGCCATGATATATGGTTCATCGGTGGACAGGTATACAAACTTTAACCGGATTTTCCCGAGAATACAAGATTGGACGGATCGGTGAGATTGGACGAACAGCTTGACAATAGGAACAAATTTATTGAGGAAGAAGTCACACGAATGAACCGACGGCCACTCCGCAGTTTACAGGAAGGGGAGAACGCGTGTAGAGGCATCAGAATGCAACCAGGTTCTCCTGAAAGATTCAAAGGATAGAGTGGATAAATCCAGGGAGGGTCCATGGAGTTTCACCACCCACGGCTGGGGGAGGAAGTCGAGGCCATAGGCGGACATTATCTCTTCATCAAGGAGGAGATACTTGATCACCCTCTGGGTCGGATCCTGTATCTGGTGGGGTGTGCTGTTACAGACAGGGCCTGCTGTGGTACCTCCGGATGCGGCTATGCAGTGGTGGCAGGGCATATAGCCTCTCTGCGATACACCCGTGATTCAGGAGGCAGACCGGTATCTATTCTTCACCCCGTTTCGGAGAGATTCCATGAGGATGTCGCCCGGGTTCTCCGATCACGGGAAGGGGTGAGTCAGGTGCAGTTTCTGCTCGAGGATGGTCAGAGGAGGGTGCTTTTCTAGAGTTCCGGGGACTTGGTCGCCATCCCGGTTTTTGCCCCTGCCAACATTGAGGCACTTCTGATATAAACCTCTATGTATGAACATCTACCATGACGTCATGAGGGGAGAAGTACGCACCGTTCCAAGGAAGGGGCAGTTCCTCCTGGAGATTCATGATCTGCACACACAATTTACTACCCCCGAAGGGATAGTAAAGGCTGTGGACGGAGTTGACCTGGCTCTCAGAACCGGGAGCACCCTGGGGATTGTTGGTGAGTCTGGGTGTGGAAAGACCGTGCTTGCCCTGTCCATTCTCCGGCTTATTCCAGACCCCCCGGGGAGGATCACCAGGGGCAGGATCGTTTTTCAGGGCATGGACCTGCTCGGCCTCGATGATGAAAACATGCGTTCCATCCGGGGGAACAAGATATCCATGATCTTTCAGGAGCCCATGACTTCGCTGAATCCGGTATTTACCATCGGCTCTCAGATCGCGGAGGTGATCCTCCTCCACCAGCGTGAACGGGCAGGCAATAGGAGAGAAGCCCTTGCAGCAGTGGTGGATATGCTCGGTTTGGTCGGTATCTCCCGGCCTGAAAAGAGGATACACGACTATCCCCACCAGCTGAGCGGAGGTATGTGTCAGAGGGTCATGATCGCCATGGCCATGGCGTGCAAACCCGCCCTGCTCATAGCAGACGAACCGACCACTGCTCTTGACGTGACCACCCAGGCGCAGATCCTCAGACTCATGGACGGCCTCAAGACTGAGATTGGAACCTCGGTGATTCTGGTGACCCATGATCTCGGCATTGTTGCCCAAGTATGCCAGGATGTGGCCGTCATGTATACGGGTCACGTGGTTGAATATTCCCCGGCCAGAGAACTCTTCTCGGATCCACTGCACCCCTATACCAAAGGGTTGATGCGGTCCGTGCCGAGGCTCAGCGCCGGATTCAAGGGGGAACGGCTCCATGCCATCCCCGGCACCGTACCCACGTTCAGGGATATGCCTCAGGGATGCACATTCCATCCACGCTGCCCCGAAGTCATGGATATCTGTCGCATGGAGTATCCCGGCGTGTTCCACCCGAGTTCAGGCCGTAAGGTCAGGTGCTGGAGGTATGCTCGGTCATGAATCCCATACTATCCGTCCAGGGACTCAAGAAATCCTATACCATCCACTCGGGTGCGTTTAGCGGATCTGCGGGTATCATCAATGCGGTGGACGGTGTGGATCTCGATCTCATGCCGAATGAAACCCTAGGGCTTGTGGGAGAATCGGGTTGCGGGAAGACGACCCTGGGGAAGCTGATCCTGCGGCTCGAACAGCCGGATCATGGCAGGATCGTCTTCGACGGCGAGGATATTACCCATGCAGCCGGGGAAAAACTGAAGAAAATCAGGAGAAGGCTTCAGGTAGTCTTCCAGGATCCCTTCGGCTCACTCAATCCGAGGAAAAAGGTGCGTACGATCATCGAGGAACCTATGATCGTCCACAGGACGGGGAACCGCTCCGAGATCAGAGAGCGTGCCGTACAGCTCGTGGAGATGGTGGGACTGAGCCCTGACATGATGAAGCGGTACCCCCATGAGTTCTCCGGCGGCCAGAGGCAGAGGATCTGCATTGCCCGTGCCTTGGCGATCAATCCCAAGGTGGTCATATGCGACGAGCCGGTTTCGGCCCTTGATGTCTCCATACAGGCACAGGTCATCAATCTTCTCACCGACCTGCAGGAACGGCTTAGGCTGTCTTATCTCTTCATATCCCACGACCTCGCCGTGGTGGGTTACCTGTCCCACCGCACAGCCGTCATGTATCGGGGGCGTATCGTTGAGCTTGCACCATCCCGAAGCATCTTTGCCCGTCCTCTGCATCCCTATACCCGATGCCTTATGGAGGCGGTGCCCGATGTATCGGGAGAGCTGTACGGCCTCGACCGCCTCCAGCAGGGACCCGCTGTCACGGACGTGCAGACGGACAGCGGCTGTGCATATCGTTCATGCTGCCCCGGGGCTATGGATGAATGCTCAAAGATGAGGCCGGATCTCGAGAAGGTCGAGGAAGGTCATTTCGTGGCGTGTCACCGTCAGCAGGGGTAGTGACAGGAGAGCCATAAAAGGCTTGACAGCAGCGCCGCGACCATATAGTAAGATTCACCTCGTAGCTGTACGAAAAAAGGAGGAAATCGAGTCCATGGCCAATCATCCTTCGGCCCTGAAGAGGCAACGGCAGAGTGAGAAACGGCGCTTGAGGAACAAGGGTCACAAGTCAACCATCAACACCACTATCAAGAAGATTTTCACTTCTCTTTCCGAGAAGGACACCGATAAGGCGAAAGAGTTCACCAAAGAGGCCATTTCTCGCCTGGACAGCGCCGTGAACAAGGGCGCTTTACATCGGAGGACGGCTTCACGGAGGATATCCAGGCTGACGAGGAAGCTGAACGCGCAGATCTCCTGATCGACCCTGCTTACGTCCTGCCAGGTGAACGTGCATCGCTCCTGTGGAAAAGGGTAACGTCGCCGATCACCTCGGCCAGCGATGCATACCCGTTTATCACGGAACCAGTTTTGAACCTCTGTTCAATTCCCCTGATTTCCTTCAGGAGAGAGGTGAGCTGTGCGCCATTCCACAGGGATCTTCTTCTGCCCGCTTTTTCCGCCACATAGTCGTGGATCTTCATCTTCTTCCAGTCCCCTCCTGAGATCACGACATAGTGGGAGATTATGAAGTTCTCGATCCTGCTGATGATCTCGAGCTCACCGATGCCGGCCTGCTCAATGTCGCAGAGACGGGACAAGGCATCTTTTTTCCTGTCGAAGAGTGCATCGAGAAAGGTGAAGATCGCCGGTTCGACGGTCTTCGTGACTGCTTCGTGCACGTCGTCGATGGTGATGGTTGGCCTGTGACCTGCATAGAGACAGAGCTTCATGAGCTCACTGTCCAGGTACCACAGGCTGTTTCCCGCCAAGTCAGCAAGCAGTACGGCTGCGTCCTTTTCCATCGTTTTCCCGTGAAAAAGGGCCCTCTCCATGATCCATCGGATACGTTCGCTCCTGTTTTTCACGGGCTCGAATCTGACGACATCCGCCTTGCCTTCAAACTTCCGGATGAGCCGAGCCAGGTCTCTGTCGGCCTTCTCCATCTCCAGGACCAGGATGATGGTGGTGGAGCCGCATGGATTTTCCAGGTAGGAGGAGATCTGGTCCATCTGCCGTGCTGAGAGCTTGTGTCCGTTTCTAATAATGACTACCCGTCGTTCCGAGAGGAAAGGAAGGGTGTTGCACAGGCCTATGATATCCCCCACATCGGGATTCTCCTCGGCGTTGAAGACCGACCAGTTCATGGTCGCATCCCCTTCGAAGCGCCCCTTCAACCTTCCCAGCTCTTCCTCCACGAGAAAACTCTCGATGCCTATGAATACAGCGTTGTGAAGGAGCTTCTTCGTCTTGTGTGCGCTCATGGCTCCCACGCGGCCACGGCCCGGGCGATCTGGAGCGACACCAGCCTGCAGGTCTCTTCCAGGGCGTCTTCGTCCTGCCCCCCCTCGGAGAATGTCCCCTGATCCGAAAAGGTCTCCTGCCAGACGACTTTGCCGGCCCCGTCGCTGAGCTTCGCAAGGACCCTGATGAAGAGCCGGTAGCGGTCCGTAGATGCGAGAGACCCCGACGTGGTCCTTTCCCTCCATGCTGAGACAATGGAACATGAGAGACGATGATACGGCTTTCCGGATGCAATCATTCCCATATCGGAGAAGGCCTGCTCCAGATGTGCATCCAGCACCATGCCCGCCTCCCTCAGGGGAGTCCTGTTGACGGTCGGGTCGAGGGCGACATCCTTGACCCCCCGGGCACCCTCCGGCACGAAGCCGTACCTGCAGGATGCCAGGTTAACCAGCAGCAATAATAAAATTAATGATCTTGTTCGGCACATAGATCACCTTGCGGATGGATACCCCCTCGAGGAAGCGCTTCACGTTCGCGTCTTGAAGCGCCCTGTTTTCCACAAGGGACTGCTCGGCATCCTTGGGCATCTCGATCGTAGCCCTCAGCTTGCCGGCCACCTGCACCGCTATGGTGACATCCGTACTCTGCGCCCATGCCTGGTCGAACGCCGGCCATGGGTGTTCGAAAAGGCGACCGGTCCTCCCCATGGACTCCCAGAGCTCGTCGGCGATGTGGGGGACAAAAGGTGAGAGCATTATGAGGAGATGCTCCACCGAGTGCTTGAGTACGGAGACCTCTACCTCACTCTTTGCCGTATCCTTTGCCTTGTAGAGGTCATTGACCAGTTCCATCATCGCGGCAATGGCCGTATTGAACCGGAAGCGCTTGTCGACATCCTCGGTGACCTTCCGTATGGTCTGGTGGGTCTTCCGCATGATCGGGACCATGGAGGAAGGCACCTCTCCCACAGACGATGTCCCAGGTATCTCCCTGATCTCCGTTACCAGGCGCCAGAGACGGCTGAGAAACCGGTATGTCCCCTCGATACCCTGGTCACTCCAGTCCATGTCCTTTTCCGGCGGTGCGGCGAACAGGGTGAAAAGTCTTGTCGCATCTGCGCCGAAACGGTTGATCATGTCTTCCGGGTCCACCACGTTGCCCTTGGACTTGGACATCTTGGCTCCGTCCTTGATGACCATGCCCTGGGTGAGGAGACGGTCAAAAGGTTCGTCAAATCCGACATACCCCAGGTCCCTGAGGACCATGGAGTAGAATCGAGAATACATGAGATGCAGGATCGCATGCTCGATGCCCCCGATGTATTGATCCACCGGCATCCAGTAGTCGACCTCTTTGCGGTCGAATGCCTTGTCCCGATGGTTGGGGCTGCAGTAGCGGATGAAATACCAGGACGATTCCACGAAGGTATCCATGGTGTCCGTCTCCCGCAAGGCCTTGCCGGAACACCTGGGGCAGGTGGTATTCACGAACGAATCCACCTGAGCGATGGGCGATTCACCCGTACCCGTGAGCTTCACATCGTCGGGCAGGAGTATGGGGAGATCTTCCTTGTTCACCGGCACGGTTCCACACTTCTCACAGTGCACCACCGGAATGGGGGCCCCCCAGTAACGCTGACGGGAAATGCCCCAGTCTCGGAGCTTGAAATTGATGGTGGAATCTCCCCTGCCCATGGACTGCAGGTATTCGGTGATGCCCTTCATGGCCTCCGTGTTTTTCATCCCGTTGAACTGTTGAGAGTTCACCAGGATACCCTCTCCCTCGTACGCCCCTTCCATGGTCTCGCCGTCGAGTTTTTCCCCCTCCGGCTGGATCACCACGATGATGGTGAGCCCGTACTTCTTGGCGAAATCGAAATCGCGCTGATCGTGGGAAGGCACGGCCATGACCGCCCCGGTCCCATAGTCGTAGAGCACGAAGTTGGCCACATAGATGGGCATCCTGAATCCCGTGAGCGGGTTGATGCAGTACCTGCCGGTGAACACACCCTCCTTCTCGTAGGAATCCGAAGTCCGCGTGAACTTGTCCTCCTTCAATGTCTTGCCCACGAATGCCTTGACCGCCCCCTCCTGGCCGGTTCCGACAGGAAGGGTCTTGGCAAGGGGGTGCTCCGGAGCGATGCTCATGAAGGTGGCTCCGTAGAGGGTATCGGGCCGGGTGGTGAAGACCTCGATGTCCTCGCTCGATCCTTCCATCTGGAATCGTATGAGCGATCCCGTGCTCCTGCCGATCCAGTTGCGCTGCATGATGAGGACGCGCTCCGGCCATCCTTCCCGCAGCCGTTCGATGTTGTCCAGGAGCTCCTGGGCATATCTGGTGATCCTGAAGAACCACTGATCGTACTCCCTGAGGAAGACCTGGGTGCCGCAGCGCCAGCACTGGCCATCTTCCACCTGTTCGTTAGCCAGCACGGTCTTACAGCTGTCACACCAGTTCAGGAAGGTGCGGTCCTTATAGACGAGACCCTTCTCGTACATCTGGATGAAGAAGAGCTGCTCCCACCGGTAATAGTCAGGGTCGCAGGTGGCGATCTCCCGGTCCCAGTCATAACTGAAGCCGAGGCGTTTGAGCTGGGTCTTCATGTATTCAATGTTCTCATAGGTCCATTTCTTCGGATGCACTCCGCCGGCTATGGCGGCATTCTCTGCAGGCATGCCGAAGGCGTCCCATCCCATGGGGTGGAGTACGTTGAATCCCTTCATCTTCTTGTAGCGTGCAACGACATCACCGATCGTATAGTTACGTACATGGCCCATGTGGATGCGGCCTGAGGGATAGGGAAACATCTCGAGGAGATAGTACTTCTGTCTGTTTGCATCAACATCCACCTTGAAAATCCTGGAGTCTTCCCAGATCTCCTGCCACTTGGTCTCGATAGCTTGAGGGTTGTAGTCGCCCGGCATGAAAAAGCCTCCTGCGCAATAATTGATGCCTCCTTAGCATATCCCCTCATGATTCGTCCAGTGCTGCCCACAGATATGATTCCAGGGTATTTGCACTTGCATTTCATGCACATGCTGATATGTAAGGAAGCACTATGAGATGGCTCAAGTTCATGCTTCTCGTCTGTTTTGTGGCAATCATCTTCGCGGGGGTGTGGACCTATCTGCTGGTGTTCAAAGGGCTCCCTTCAGTGCAGGAATTGAGGGGGGATGACACGACCAAGCTCAGTAAGGTTACCGCTGCGGATGGAACGCCCATCGCTTATTTCCCCCCGGAGGGACGGATCGTAATGAACGGGCACAACGTCCCGCTGACCCTCAAACAGGCAATCATTTCAGCCGAGGACTCAACCTTCTACGACCATGTCGGTCTCGAACCCCGCAGGATACTGAGCGCCCTTATCGCGGATATCAAGGCCAACTCCTATGTCCAGGGGGCATCTACCATCACCCAGCAGGTGGTCAGATCCTACCTGCTCACCCGGGAAAAAACCGTCACGAGGAAACTCAGGGAGATTATACTGGCACTTCGTATAGAGCAGGCCCTTACAAAGGAGCAGATCCTGAACCTCTATCTCGATCGTGTTTATCTGGGGAGCGGTGCCTATGGGGTACAAGCGGCGAGCATCCGCTACTTCGGCAGGGAATGCCGCGAACTCGAGCTATCCGAGATGGCCATGCTGGCGGGCCTCGCCCCGGCACCTGCCAGGTACTCGCCCCTGAACGACTTCACCGCCTGCAAGCGTAGGCAGTGGTATGTATTGAGCCGCATGGTCAATGAGGGGTACATCACCGAGGTCGAAGCCAAAGAGGCATACAAGGAGCCGTTGAGGATTGTGGCAAAGGAAGCCGCCCTGTTTACAGACCAGCCTTATATCAGTGATTACACCAAGGCCCTGGTGACCGAGCGGTTCGGGGAAGAAATCTTCAGCAAGGGGATCACCATCCGTACCTCCATCGTCCCGGAACTGCAGCGGGCAGCCAAACTTGCCGTCCGCAAGGGCGTCATTGAGCTTGAAATGCGCCAGGGCAAATACCGTGGACCTTTCAGGGGCACTACCCAGCCTGACGGGACCGCTTTACCTATGAGCGTGTCTGATAAGGAGCGCATCTTCGCCTATCAGTCAAACCAGCTGGAATGGAAGGGCTATGAGCCCTATGAGCTCTACTGGGCCGAGGTCATGAATCTTACCCCGTTGACCGTGAAACTCGGTACCCGGAGGATTGAACTCGGACCTGAGAGCTATGCGTGGATTTCCCCCAAGGGAAAATGGAGCCCTTCGAGCCACCTGAAGCCGGGTGACCTCATCATGCTGTGCCATACTTCCGGGGGGTTCGTGATCTCCCAGCAGCCTGCCGTCCAGGGTGTCCTCATGTCCTTTGATCTGGACAAGGGGGGGATACTGGCTATGGTAGGAGGTATCGATTATTCGCAGAGCCAGTTCAACCGGGCCATTTCCGCCAAGAGGCAGAGCGGCAGTGCGATCAAGCCTTTCATCTATGCGGCGGCCATTGACAAGGGCATGACTCCGGCTTCCATCATCTTCGATGCCCCTGTAACCTACAAGGCCGGTGCGGACGAGGAGACATGGCAACCCAAGAACTACGAAAACAGGTTCTATGGGGCTACCTCTCTGAGGACGGGCCTGGTGCTGTCCCGTAACGTAGTCACCATAAAGGTCCTCAGTGAGATCGGATTGGATTATACCCTGACCTACCTCAGACGGTTCGGCATGCAGGCAAACCTGCCCCGCGACCTGTCTCTTGCCCTGGGCTCGGGTGACATGTCTCCTTACAATCTTTTCAAGGGATATGCCGTCTTCGCCACCTACGGTCAGAAGTTTGAACCTCACATGATCGAAAGCGTTGTTCAGAGCGGCAGAGGAACGATCTTCCGGGCTCCACCCCCCATCCCTGATCCGACCATACCCGAAGGGCTCCTTCCGGCACAGGATTCCCGGGTGATTCCCGCGCAGACTGCATTCATCATTACTGACATCCTGAAGGACGTGGTACAGGAAGGAACAGGGTGGAGGGCCAAGGCCCTGATGAGACCGGTGGCGGGGAAAACCGGTACCAGTGACGACAACCGGGACACATGGTTTGTCGGATACAGCCCTGATGTTTTGTGCGGGGTCTGGGTTGGGTATGACAGCATGACATCACTGGGTGATGGGGAAACCGGGGGAAAGACCGCCTGCCCCATATTTGTCGATTTCATGACGACCGCGTTACGGGACAGGCCGGTACGTGATTTCAAGGTTCCCGAAGGCGTGGTGTTCGCCAAGATCAATGCACAGACCGGCCAGGCATCGGCAGAAGATTCTCCCGAGACGCGCTTTGAGGTGTTCAAGGAAGGCAGCGTACCAGCTCCCGGCAAGAACGAAAACGATGATCAGCTGCTCAAGGAGGTCTTCTGATGCATGTCAGGACATCCATGATGCTGGTGGCTCTCATGAGCTGTTTTTTCTGCATCAGCGCTGCGGACATCACCCTGATCAAGCATGCACGGAGGGTCAAGGCCCCCCAGACCAGCGAATATGTGGTGAGGGAGGGCGACACCCTTCGCAAGATCCTCATGGAGGTATATCACGCCAAGGAACAGGACCTCCCCTATCTGTACCGTCAATTCAGGCTTCAGAATCCAACCATTACGAGTCTGGATACCATACATGCGGGGATGAAGGTAAAGATCCCTATGGTCGGCTCGGTTCTGGCTGCGGCTGAAGAGAAGAAAAGCCCGACAGGGCTTGAGGTGAAGGAAGTCACTCCCGACGAGTATGTCATCAAACAGGGTGAACACCTGGCAAAGATTCTGAAAGACATTTACGGGATACCGGACGATGTCCTTTACCGGCAGTATATTGATCTCATCCAGCAGCTCAATCCCGAGATCACGGACCCGGACCGTATACTGGCGGGCCAGAAGCTCAAGCTTCCGGGACCAAAACAGGTGCTGAGCGCGGTAAAGCAGAAACAGACCGCGGTAAGCCCCCCGGCAGCAGCGACATCTGCCGGCGTGGAGCAGCCCAGGGAGGAAGCGGTATCGGCTGCGCTCCCAAAGGCAGGGGTGCCTGTGAAGAAAGGAGAAGAGGGGTTACCTTCTGCGCAATCCCAGCAGACCATGGGGACTCCTTCGATGGATCGAGGGACGAGTGCTCCGGGAAAAGCACGGGATGTCAGGGAGGTGAAGCGGTCAGTCCTTCCGGCGCTGAAGTCCATGGGCGGAATTCAACGGGACTCAGGTACATATTTCATGCCGATTTCCGGAGGGACAAGCCTGTCCATCGACACATCCGAGATCCCTGTCATGGAGCTCGATACGGGCAGGAAGATCATCTTTGATGTGAACGGCACGATTACCCCAGAGATGAAGGAGTTCATAGAAAAGGCCTTCCCTTCCTTTACCGTGATATCAGGTTCCCCTGGCGACCTGGAAGGACTCATGGACAAGGTACTGAGCGTATCCGGCTACTTTTCGATCAACAAGAATCCGAGCCCGCTGCTGGTGGGATCAGAAGAAAAGCTGAGGTTTTTCGGCAAGTGGATCGTGTATAAGGATTTTTCCCGGCGGAATGTCTTCGTGATCAATCTCCTGGGCGACGACGAGAATAAGACCCCACAATCTATCCGGCGCTATGCAGGGAATTTCGGCATCGACCTCATCGAGATAGGGGGCAGGGACGAGCATGCCGCAGCACTCAAGGAAGCCCCCCTCGTCGACCTGAAACACTCGTATCCGGATCTCCTGAAGAATCTCAATATCCCTTATAAGCTCAACCAGGAGATCGAGCTCATGAAGAGCGGTCCCATCAGGATCACATACAAGGCGCCCGTACTCGTGGATAAGGTCATTCTGGCCGAGATCCTGCCCGAGGGGGAGATGCTGGTCATGCTCCAGAAGCAGTCCTTTGAGGTGGTAGATACACGGGAACTTCTGCTGGAAGAGGTGCTGGACATCCTCGGTCAGGATTTCGACGGACCTCCCGTGAAGATTGCCGTTGCCCGCGGCAGGGCCGAGTTGGAAGTACCCGGGGTCAGGATAGGCACCTCCATGATCCTCCTCAAGAAAGTCGATCAGGAGATCCTGAAATACCTTGCCGCCTCAGGGATGACGCTGTTCGTCTGGTGATCCTCCCATACCGGCACTGTCACATACATGATATGCCGATGAAACACCCCCCTCCGGAGGTATCCCCGGACCCGGGGCTTGTCTCGGTAGTGAACGTGCAGGAGTAGGCCTGTTTCAACCCGTTCCCTGACAAATCTTCTGCCCCTGTATTCACTGTTGCCGTGTATTGAGTTGAAAACTCGAGATCGTCCGCAGGAGTGAACGTCGCGATCCGGTCATTGTAGGCCACTGTCCCGGGAATGCTCAGAGATCCTGATGTCAGGGTCATGGTGGATGTGTTCAGGGTTTCTGAAGACATCTCCTCGGGGAAGAGGAATCTTACGAGAGTGCTGGTCGAGACCCCGGTCTCGCCCTGTTCAGGATCTGTTGCTATTACCGTGGGCTGGATAGCGTCATCTCGCTCATACAGCATGATGATCCCTGAATCACCTGAGAAATACACCCGCCCCGAATAACTTCCCCAGACGGCATGGATATCGACATCCGCAGAAGGATCCATGCTGAGTTCTTCCCAGGACTCGCCGTCGTAGTGGAGCACCGTGCTGGCATATCCTGATGCAAACACGTCGTCCTCCGCGCTCCCCCATAGACATTCCAGGTTCAGGGTCGTGGGGCTCACCATGGATTCCCATGTGTTTCCGTCATAGTGAATGATAGTTCCATTGTCGCCGACAGCGAATATGTCGGATGCAGAAGAACCCCAGACGCTGTTGAGGTTTTTTCTAGTCGGAACATCTGCCACCTCTTCCCAGGTTTCCCCGTCGAAGTGGATGATTGTTCCAGCTTCCCCCACGGCAAAGATATTGTCCGAATCACTGCCCCAGATGCCCGTGAGTATGAATCCGGTCGGGCTGTCCAGGGATTGCCATGAACTGCCGTTGAAGAAAATGGTCAACCCGTTCTGGCCGACGCCGAATATCCCGGAGCCAGCCCCCCACAGCCCGTAAATGTTCAGGATAGTGGGGCTCTGCATGGACGAGAAGGCAGTATTCTCAAGGGAGACGATCGTCCCTCCAGCTCCTGCAGCGACAACTGCCCCGGAAATGTCACCCCAGAGGGCATACAATGTCTGGGGGGTTCCGCTTGAGATCTGATCCCATGATGCGCCGTCATAATAAAGGATGATGCCGTTCTCACCTGCAGCCACTATATCATCATCTGCTATCCCCCAGATGGCATAGAGGTTGTTCGGTACTGTACTTACGATCTCCCAGTTTTCATCAGCCTTTGCTGATGACCCGAGGGCCATCAGCATGGAGGTAATGATGATGATAAAGGAGCCACGATCGAATTTCATGCATCCTCCTTTCTCTTGCATTATTCAAGGGCACCCCTATGAATATTCGATCACATAATAGAATCGAGCACAGGAGTTTTCAATGACTCTCTGAAAGGATGAGTACAAGACTAGGGAGGTCCCTGGGGTTTTTCCGGAAAGACTACTGTCGATAGATGGTCAACTCATCTCCCGGCCTGATTTGAGCGGTGGAGGTGAGCTTGTTCCATTTCATGAGGTCCATGGATGAAACTTCGAACTGCCGGGAGATCCCCCAGAGGGTATCGCCCTTTTTCACGGTATATTTGGTGGTGCCGGCCGAGGCATTCCTTACCTGGGAGGAGGGGATTACCAGGGGCATGTCAGGCCGAATCCTCCTGGGATCCCCGATGTTGTTGGCGAGGATGATCTCTTTCACGGGAACTCCGTGCTTTCGAGAGATGTCCTCCAGTGTTTCTCCTTTGACCACCTTGTGGATCTCCTCAGTCTTCTGGTCTGTCTGCCCTCGGGGTTCTGATGGGATCACGATGGTTTTCCCCACCTGAAGCCTCTGTTTCTCCGAGAGGTGGTTTGCCCTGGCGATGGCCTTCACTGTGGTGGAATGTTTTTTTGCAAGGGAATAGAGGGTATCGCCTTTGCGAATCGTGTAACGTATAGGTGAAGCCTGATCTTCTTCCCCGGAACCTGATAGACCGTCGGCGTCCCTTCTTATCTTCTCCCGTATCTCAGCGAGGGTTGCGGGATTTGCATCGTTCATGATCTCCGGACTGGTTTGAGCCAGCGACCCTTTCATGCCGCCATCCGCACTGGCCATGACGGAGAGGTACTCGTTGACGTCCATCCCCTTCGGAATCGCCGGTGAAGACGGTTCCATTGTCGGCATCCCGTAAGTCTCGCGGTCCCCGGCTATGGTGACAGTGGCGATATATTTCGGCACATATGCGATGGTTTCAGTCTTGATGGGCATGGAGTCGTCGATATCCCAGAAGGTTTTTATCCCTTCATTCTTCATGAGCCTCATCACAGCGCCTTCTCCTGCGTTGTATGCGGCTATCGAGAGGTACCAGTCACCGAAGAGGCCGTAGAGGTGCTTCAGGTATTGTGCGGCGGCCCGGGTTGATTTCTCAAGATTTTTACGCTCATCCACGTACTTGTTCACCTGCAGGCCATATTTCTTTGCAGTGTCCGGGATGAACTGCCAGTAACCCGTGGCCCCTGAGCAGGATACCGCATGGGCGTTGGCGCCGCTCTCGACCAGACAGAGATACACAAGGTCCTTGGGCAGACCGTGCTCATCGAAGATCCGCTCCATGGTGGGTCGTATCTTATCGAGCCTTTTGAGCTGGCTCTGGAAGGTCCTTCTTTCTCTGCCCGACAGCCGCTCAATCCAGTACTGTACCTGGGGGTTGGCATCGTGAGCACTGTTGTCTTCAGGGCTGCGCACCCCTGGTGTTTCCGTTTCCACGATTGTTTCCTGATCAGGCTCGCATGCGACTGGTCGTTCGTCTTCCTGTGCTTTCTGGAAAGTCTCTTGGGGTTTTTCTGGGATCTGGAGTTCTTGGATTGTTACGAGGGGTTGCTCAGCAGGTGTTTCAGGTTCCTGGATTGAGCCCGTGTCCAGGACCTGACTCGGCGGATGTGGTGGGGGGTAGTTATAATGGATCGTATGTGAGCATCCAAGCAGTGCAATCGCAAGAATAGATATGATTATCGCCCTGAATGACATGATCAATTCATTCTCCGAGTGAGTCGTTTTTTACCCGGATATGATGAAACCTTCAACCGTTTTTTTCATCTAAAATTACGGATTGTTGGAACCGATAGAATTTAAAATGCTTTTTCATTACTGGCACAATAAAGGAGAAGAGGAATAATGCAGCTTCCAGCCCAATATAACAGTGCGGTAACAGCGCTCGTTGGAAAGTTAGACCGGGTACCGGCGTTAAGCAAGGAGGAGGAGTTCGAACTGGCGGTGCAACTGTGGGAACATGGTGACGTCGATGCAGCCCACAGGCTCGTCACCGCAAATCTGCGCAATGTCGTCCGTATCGCCATGGACTATGCAGGGTATGGTCTCCCTCTGGAGGATATCATACAGGAAGGGACCATAGGGCTGATGATTGCGGTGAAGAAGTTTGATCCGTATAAGGGATACCGGCTCATGACCTATGCGGTATGGTGGATAAAGGCCATGATCCATGACCATATCCTCAGGTTCTTCTCCCAGGTAAAGCTGGGTACGACCAAACTCCAGAAGAGGCTGTTCTACGGTCTCAACAGGATGTCGGCAGAAGAGGATGTGATGGATGAACATATCACCGAGCAGTCCCAAGCGCTCTCTGCACGGCTCGACGCCGACCCGCACCAGATCGAGGAGATCATATCGAGGTTGACGAACAGAGACCAGTCGCTGGACAGCCCCATGACCGACGGGAGCGACACCAGCTTCCTGGATTTCCTTGCGGACACGAGGTTGAACCCTGAGGACAGGGTCATGGAGTCACAGAGGACGACCTTTGTGAAAAAGCAGATCGACTCGGCCCTGGAAAAGCTCACTCCAAGAGAGCGTGATATTGCACGGAACCGTCTCATGGCAGAGAATCCTCTTACTCTTGAAGATCTCGGAAAGCAGTATGACATATCCAAGGAGCGGGTGCGTCAGATAGAGAACAACGTGAAGGTCAAGCTCAAGAAGGCCCTGGCCGGCCATGTCGAACTCATGCTGCCGTAGGGGATGGCCGGTAAGACAATGACCATACAGAAAAGAACACTGCACGGAGACCTCATGTTTCTCCGGGACCGGATGAACAGGGTGTTCGAGGAAAGCCTGAAGGACAGTGGCCTGTCACGGAATCCCGGACAGTTCATTCCCTACGTGGACATCTATGAGAACGATGCATCGCTGACGATCAAGATAGAGCTGCCCGGTGTCAGGCGTGACGACATAACGCTCGACATCACCGACGGTGTGCTCACCATCAGCGGCAGGAAGCCTTTCGAACACGAGGATACAGCGGAGAGTTTTCATGTCATCGAACGCCAGTACGGCACGTTCAAGCGTTCCTTCAACCTTCCCGACACCCTCGACCTCGACCGCATTGAAGCGAACTACCATGCAGGGATTCTGGAGGTGGTCCTGCCGATGTCCTCCACGGCAGGATCCAGGAGGATCCCCATCGTCAGGGAAGACGGGTAAAGACCGCAAGGTTTATCCGGTGTCCCCGGGATTCCTCAGACATGATATCATCGAGGCGAAAGGCTTCCCCGAGGAGTGGTTGTTTTCCGGTGAACAGGTAGTACAGCCTTCCCCCATCCCTGAGGGTCTTCCGGCATACCTTTTCCAGCGTCGATATCGGCGAGAACGATCGGGCGAGCACCGCATCGAATCGGAGGGTATCCACCTGCAGGGGGTCCTGGGAAAGGATCTTTACACCGGTCAGTTCGAGGATTTCCACCACATGCGTCAGGAAGGTGCATTTCTTCGTGCTCCGCTCGATGAACAAGACTTCCGTCTGCGGGTGGAGGATCTTGAAGGGAATGGCGGGCAATCCCGAACCCGATCCGAGATCGGCGATCTGCATCTCATGGATGCTCTCGAGAAGAGGCAGCATGACTTCAACCTCCCCTTCGATTCCTTCCAGCATGGATGGTCCCATGAGGTGGAGCTGTGGATTGAATCGTTTCAGCTCCCTGATCCATGAGGTGATCCGGGCGTCCATCATTTGCCGATGCAGAACCGGGAAAAGATTCTCTCGAGGATGTCTTCGTCGAGGGATTCTCCGATCATCCGGGAAAGATACTCTGCCGCATGCCTCAGGTCAATGGCGACGACATCCAGGGTGAGTCCTTCCCTGATTGCCGTCCTGCACGATGCCAGATTGGCGGAGGTTTCCTGTAGCAGGTGGAGGTGCCGGTCAAGGAACACCGGGGTAAGGTTGCGATGAAAGGCCCTGCCCATGGCCGCCATCAGGTCCCTGATACCGTCTCCGTTCTTGGCAGAGATCGGGACCGTGAGGAATTCCGAGTCTACGGATATACTGCCGGTGACGAGGTCGATTTTGTTCATCACCACGATGGTCCTTACCGCCAGGTTCAGCCACTGCCGTTCATGGGGGCGGATACCTTCCCGGGCATCCACAACATAGAGAAGGAGATCCGAGGACTGCAGGGTCTGCATGGTCTTGTCGATCCCCATCTGCTCGGGACCGGAAGAGGTCTCTCTGATACCGGCAGTGTCATGGAAGATGAAATCAATCCCGTCCAGCCTCACGTGCTCCCTGAGAACGTCTCTGGTAGTGCCTTCCTCGTGGTGGACGATGGCCCTGTCGTATCCGAGGATGGCATTGAAGAGAGATGACTTGCCCACGTTGGGCAGACCTGCAATGGTGGTGACGATACCCTCATAGAGCCGTGCGGAGTCCTGTGCGTCCCTGAGCAGGTCGTCAATGATCGAACTCAGTGGATGTATCCTCTCCAGAATGGCATCCCCCTCAATATGTTCGTCTTCGGTGATGAAAAAGGCCTCGATGTCGGCAAGGAGATCGGTGATACCCTCCCGTAATGCCCGGACCTGGGTGGATAGACCGCCCTGAAGGAGTGATCGCGCCATCTCACAGCCGGTAGAACTCATGGATTCGATGAGTGCCCCCACTGCCTCGGCCTGCACAAGGTCCATCTTCCCGTTCACGAAGGCGCGCCTTGTGAATTCGCCCCTGCGGGCAAGACGTGCGAGACCATCCGCGGCGAGGAGGTCCATGATGCGGTCCACCACCAGAGGGTTCCCGTGGCAGCTGATCTCCGCAAGGTCCTCCCCGGTGTACGAGCCGGGGCAGGGGTGGAACACGATCATGGCCTGATCGATGATGACTCCCTCCTGATCCCTGATCAGGGC
This sequence comes from Thermodesulfobacteriota bacterium, assembly GCA_036834365.1. Taxonomy (GTDB): domain Bacteria; phylum Desulfobacterota; class Desulfomonilia; order UBA1062; family UBA1062; genus MWEI01. The sequence goes on from DAITOA010000011.1 coordinate 52,221, forward strand.
AAGGCCTTGCCGGTGGGGAACGAACTGATTCCGCGAGCTGATCCGACGGATGATATTGAGGGTGTGCGTTCCGCTGATGCGGATGACGCTGATGCCGCCGTGACCTCGGGGGGTCGATTCGGCATAGATGGTATCCGTTTCTATCGCGATGCCTTCCTCGGTAAGATGACCACCTTCTTGTACACCCCTTCGCCGATACTCCTGGTGTTCAGGCCGCTCTCGTTCTTCAGAGCAAGGTGGATGATCCGGCGGTCATAGGGGTTCATCTTTTCAAGCGATACGGACTGGCCCGTACGCCGCGCCTTCTGTCCCATCTTCAACGCCATGGCCCTGAGATGGTTCACGTGCCGCTGACGGTACCCCTCGGTGTCCAAAGTGATGTACACGGGTTCCTGTCTCTTCTTGTTCACGATGCGGTTGATGATGAACTGCAGGGCGTCCAGGGTCTGTCCCCGTTTGCCGATAATGAGTCCGGAGCCGTCACCCACGATCTCCAGCATGCCTTCTTCACGGATCCTGATATCGGACGGCATTCCCATGCGCGAAAGGATTTCCTGGACGATGTCCTTTGCCTCGACAAGGATTTCCTGGGTAGGTAAGCTGCTGCGCTGCTCAGCGGCAGGCTCCGGTTTCGGCGGCTCGACAGTCGGCACATCGCTGATCACATCCGTTTCTAAGGGTTGCATCCGGGTCCGACGGGCCATGACCTTGGCCGATTTTGTACCGACCAGGCCGAAGAGGCCCTTGGATCCCTCGGAGATCACCTTGATCTCAAGGTCTTCGAAATCCGCATGAAAAGACTTCATGGCAAGGATGATGGCCTCGTCTACGGTCTTGGCTTCAAACTCCCGGTAGTCCTCTTCCATGGTTCTCTCCTATGCGTGTTTCCTGTTTATGTACGCCTGCTGAAGGATCGAGAGGAGGTTGCTTATCAGCCAGTATATCACCAGACCGCAAGGGAACTTCAGGAAGAGGAAGGTGAAGAGCACCGGCATGAAGAGCATGACCTTCTGTTGGGTGGGGTCGCCGGTGGTCGGCGTCATCTTCTGCATGACGAACTGGCTTAGGCCCATAAGGATGGGGGTGATATAGTAAGGATCAGCCGCCGAGAGGTCGGGCAACCATGTGCCCACGATGTGGAACGGGGTATGCCTGAGCTCGATGGCCTGATAAAAGACCTTGTAGAGCGCGAACAGGATGGGGATCTGCAGGACCATGGGAAGGCATCCGCCCATGGGATTGATCTTGTGTTCCTGGTAGAGCCGCATGAGCTCCTGGTTCATCTTCTGCTTGTCGTCCTTGTACTGCTGCTGGATTTCCTTCATCAGGGGTTGTATCTTCTGGAGCTCCTTCATGGAGGTGAAGCTCTTGAGCGTGAGCGGGTAGAGCAGGATCTTGATTATGACGGTCAGGATGATGATGGTCCATCCGTAGCTCCCGGCATAACGGTAAATCCAATTCATGGACAGGAGCAGAGGTTTGGCGATGATGTCGAAGAAGCCGAAATCCAGTGCCTTGCTGAGGTTGTACCCTGCAGCCTTCAGAGTTTTCAGCTCCTTGGGGCCGATGAATATCAGGCTGTCCCTGGTGAACGATGCCCCGGCCTTGATGGTGACCGGTGTGAGGGCATAATGGAGTTCCACCACCTTGTCGTCGACGCGTTTGATGGTCAGCGTGGTGTTCGACGGGGTCTTGGAGATGATGGTCTGGAGGAAATACTTGTCCTCGAATCCGAACCACTGGACTTCCCCTGTGAACTCACGGTAGCTCCCCACCTTCTTGACCTTGTCGACCTTGAATTCCTCAAGGTGCTTGCCGTTCAGGAGGACCGGACCCTGGAAGGCATATCCCTTGGTCTTTTCGTCCAGGGGGTAGACGTTGTCGAAGAGGATCTCACCGGATGCCGACATGGGTGCGGAGGTATGATTCTCGATAACGGTCTGGTATCCAAGTTCGTAGGTCCCTGGGTCGATGGTGAACACCTTCCTCAGGGTAATGCCGGGCGATGCCTCAGTACGGAACTCCACGACCTCAAGAGTGTTCCCGACGGAAATGGAACCCTTCCTGTCTGATACATAGGTGAGGTCGGCGTCACTGGATCCGCCTTTCAGGATGAGTGTGGGCAGGGGAGTCTTGAGTACCTCCACGGGCTGCGCATCCTTCCCCATGGTGGTGAGATATTTCTTGAGCTTGAAGGAGGTGATCCGGGCGCCCCTGGTGGAGAAGGCAGCGGTATACAGCGGTGTGTCCACCACGATGGTGCGGTCTTCCGCGTTGGCTGGACTGATTCCTGCCGTTGGTGACACATCCATGGGCTTTGCCGTTTGAACCTCTTCGCTCTTCGTGGCCACTTCTGTCTTCTGCTGGGCAGGCCCCGGAGTCTCTTTCCCGATCTTCACCTTGTCGAAGAGGGCGAACCAGGCGATCAGTATGACCGCCGTGAGCCCCAGTGCAAGCATCGTTCTCTGTTTTTCATCCATGATATCGTATCTCCGGGAATGTCTACACGGGGTCGAACCCGCCCCTTGAGTAGGGATTGCAGCGCATGATCCTCCATGCCGCCTTCAGCACACCCCGGACGGGTCCGTGTACCCTGATGGCCTGTATGGCATACTCGGAGCATGTGGGGTAGAACCTGCATGCAGCGGGCAGCAGCGGGGAGATGGCCTTCTGATAGAGGCGTATCAATGCGATGAGGATGGTTTTTCCCATGTGTTTGATCCGATAGCCTTCATGATCTCTTCAGCAAGGTCGTGGAAGGCTATGTCCGTCATGTCGTTTTTTGCAATGAAAATAAGGTCGTGGCCTGCCGGAAACGATGCCTTGTTTCTCCTGTAGATCTCACGCAAGATCCTTTTCACCCTGTTCCGTCTGACCGCGCCGCCGATTTTCCTGCTCGCCGTAATGCCGATCCGGGTGTGGTGGTGTTCGCTGGGTGCGGCTACGATGATGAGGTGTTTGGTAACCAGACGAGCAATCTTGTTCTTCTCAGCCCTCTTGAAATCGATCCGCTTGCGCAGTCGCTCCCTTGGGGAGAATCTCTCATCCGGCATCAGACAGACAGGCGCTTCCGTCCCTTGGCTCTCCTCCGGTTGATGACCAGCCTGCCGCCTTTGGTGCGCATGCGGACCAGAAAGCCGTGCGTACGTTTACGCCTGGTGTTGTGCGGTTGAAATGTGCGCTTCATGAGTTACCTCAAATTCAAGTAGTTTTGAGCGGTAAGTATTTACATGCGGGGTAGTCCATTGTCAAGCGGCAAAACCGTCCATGGGCAGTTGCCATCATAACGAAAAATCAGGCTTTTCCTTGTCAGCCGGCAGGCGTGTGCGATATACCTTTCCCCATGCCGGGGATATTCTGTTCAAGGGAAGTGACCGAAGGTCTCCACAGGGGGCCGGAAACAGCCTGGAAACGTCTCATGGAGCTGCTGCCGGGCAGCAGGGTGGTATGCCTGAATCAGGTCCACTCGGATCGGATCGTCCGTGCCGAGGATGTCCCTGACGGCACCTTCCCCGAAGCGGATGGTGTGATATCGTCTGATCCGTCGATGGTCCTGTGCGTGAGGACCGCCGACTGCGTGCCGGTCCTTATGTGGGCGGACGACATGCCCGTGATCGCAGCCGTACATGCCGGATGGAGGGGGCTTGCTCTCGAGATAATCCCCAGGGCTATAGGGTGCATGAAGTCGTTCGGCGCCCGGCAGATCCACCTCGGCATGGGGCCGTCCATCGGACCCTGCTGCTATGCCGTGGGGCGTGAAGTCCTGCAGGCACTCCACACGGAGCCGGACCGCTGCGCCGAAGGTGAACTCTACGTGGACCTCCACCGCGTCGCCATAAGCCAGGCCCTCGGTGCGGGACTCGTTCCTGGACAAATCCACCAGGTGCGGTATTGCACCTGCTGCAACAGTGCATCGTTCTTCTCCTTTCGTAGGGACGGTGAGTCCACGGGAAGGAATCTGTCGGTGATAGGGGGGGGCTCATGCTCGTTGCCGGGCTTACAGGCTCTATAGCCACCGGGAAGTCCACGGTCTCGGTCATCCTGAGAGACCTGGGTGCCTTCATCGTAGATGCGGACCAGGCGGCCCGTGAGGTGGTGCTGCCGGGCATGCCCGCCTGGGAGAAGATCGTGGAGATCTTTGGCCGGGATATTCTCCAGCCTACCGGTGAGATCGACAGAGAGCGGCTGGGCCACCTTGTATTCAATGATGCAAAGATGCGTGCCGTGCTCGAAGAGGTCGTTCACCCCGAGGTAGTGCGGGTCATGAATGAGTATGTCAGAACCATCGGGTCGGACTCCCCCGATGCGGTGGTGATCCTCGATGTGCCGCTCCTCATCGAGACGGGGATGCACAAGGGGTTGAGCGAGGTAATCGTGGTATACTGTCCCGAAGACCAGCAGATCAGACGTCTCATGATGAGGGATTCCATAAACCGCGAAGAAGCGCTGGCAAGAATCCGGGCCCAGATCTCCATCGAGGAGAAGAAACGCCATGCGAGCATGATCATCGACAACAGCTTCTCGAGAGAAGAGACCCAAACCCAGGCGGAGAAGGCCTTTGTCGCTCTCAGGGAAAAGGCAGGGAAGGACATGCCCTGAATGGTTCAGTGGATTCAATGGGGACCGTGGGAGATGGTCTCATCGTGCACAAAAATCACCCCTGAGGGAAGGCGTGGTGAAGCAGATGAACAAGGGAAAAAAGGATTTCGACAGGGAGTCATCCTCCTGGGATGATAACCCAGGGCGGGTCAGGCTCGCTGATGATATCGCCCGCGCGATCTCGGAAGAAGTCGTGTTAAGCCCGAACATGGACGTGCTGGACTTCGGGTGCGGCACAGGTCTTCTGACGCTGAAACTGCAGCCTTTTGTACGGTCCGTAATAGGCGTCGACAGCTCGCAGGGGATGCTCGATGTCCTGAGGGCGAAGATCGAAAGGAACTCCCTGAGGAATGTCCGCACGCGATATCTGGATATCGGACAGGGCGAGATACTGGAAGGCAGCTATGATTTGATCGTGAGCAGTATGACCTTCCATCATATCAGGGAAATCGGACCACTCCTCGAACAGTTCAGGAAGGTATCAGCCCCTGCCGGACTTCTCTGCATTGCCGACCTTGATCCTGATGATGGGCAGTTCCATAGCAGTAATGAAGGTGTGTTTCACTTCGGCTTTGACAGGGAGTTCATGAGGCAGGCCTTGACGGATGCAGGTTTCGGTGAAATCCGTGACAGGACTGCTGCAGAGGTAGTAAAACCGTCAGCCCGGGGCGGGACGAGGCTGTTTTCGGTGTTTCTCATGACCGGGAGGAGGAGCCCTTCCCGATAGGGAACATCCGACCTGTTCAGGCAGTTGACGTAGGATTCATCTGAACACCAGCCTTTTCGGCCCGGCTTGAAGTGTCGGCGTGAAGGTGTTATAGCCTACCCATGCGCTTCGTAGTCTCTTTTCCCACCCGGGAGCGTGAAGAGCTCGTGGACATCACCGATAGGGTCAGGTCGATCGTAACCGAGCATGGGAGGAACAAAGAACTCTGTGCGCTCTATGCCCAGGGTGCTACTGCCGCCATCATGATCCAGGAGAACTGGGACCCGAACATCCGTACCGATGTGGTGAACTGTCTGAGGACCCTGGTCCCTCGAGGCACGTGGCTCCATGACCGGGAGGACGGCAACGGAGACTCCCATATAAAGGCGGGTATCGTCGGCCCGTCCGAGGTTATCCCCGTAGAGGAAGGCAGGCTGCTGCTGAGTACCTGGCAGAATATCTTCTTCTGTGAGTTCGATGGTCCCCGCCATGACAGAAAGGTGATCGTTACCCTGATATAGGATCCTACTCTATCATTGCTATCATATAGTATGGAGGGAGGCTGCATGATTTCATATGAGAAACGGGCAACCGACATCATCCGCATCAGGCGCTCGTGGCGGAGTTACCGGCCCGATCCGGTGAGCGGTCAGGACAAGGAGCGGATACGGTCCTTTCTGTCCGGGCTTGACTGTCCACCCTTCGGCTCGACGGTGAGGCTTGTGCTGGCCGATGCTTTGGCACAGGGCATGGGCAGGGTGAAGGGCACCTATGGAGTCGTCACCGGTGCCTCGACCTTTCTTATCGGGGCACTCAGGCCATCCGAGGGGGGATATGAGGACTTCGGCTATCTCTTTGAATCCGCGGTCCTTGCCATGACATCGCTCGGGCTCGGCACCTGCTGGTTGGGGGGATCCTTCAATAGGGGCCTCTTCGCAGACATGATTGGATTGGAGGAGGGTGAGATCATCCCGGCCATCAGCCCGGTGGGTATTGCTGCTGAGAGGCGTTCCGTGGTGGACAGGCTTTTCGTTTTCAGCGTGGGCTCCCGATCCCGGAAGCCCTTCTCAGAACTCTTCTTTCTCGATGACTTCGGGGCGACCGGAGTGAGCGACTTCGCCGGAGCATATGCCCTCCCGCTGGAAATGGTCCGTCTCGGCCCATCAGCGACGAACCGGCAGCCCTGGCGTGTCGTGATGAAGGATGGATCTCTGCATTTTTACCTAGCCAGGACTAGGGGTTACTCCCTGCTTTTCGGAGAGGTCGACCTGCAGCGGGTGGACATGGGCATCGCCATGTGTCATTTCGAGCTGGCCGCCAGGGAAATGGGCCTGCCCGGTTCATGGAAGGTCACCGATCCGGGCATCTCTCCCGTGCCTCCCATGACCGAATATGTGGTAAGCTGGGTCCCATGAGATCGAATGGGCATCATCCAGGACACGACAGGGGAAAGCATATCTCCCGGAAGGCGACAGGGACTGTCGAAATCATTTTCGGAAGGAATGCGGTCTTCGAGGCGATCAATGCCGGCAGCAGGACGGTCCATGAGGTCCTCACTCTCCCGCAGCATCAGGACGAGATGAATGAGCTTTCTGGTACGATACCTCTGCAGGTCATGAACAGGCACGATCTTGACAGAATCGCCGGCACCGAGAACCACCAGGGCATGGCCGCCAGGGTTTCTCCCTACCGGTACGCACATCTCGATGAGATTCTTGATTTCAAGGTCGTCGTGCTCCTCGACTCGGTGGAAGACCCCCAGAACCTGGGCTCCATCATCCGGACGGCATATGCCCTGGCAGGGGCGGCCGTTGTCATCCCAGAACACAGGGCCGCCCCGGTGACCCCTGCCGTGGTGAAGGCGTCCGCAGGGGCCACAGAACATGCGAAGATCGTCCGGGTGACCAACCTAAGGGCAACGGCTCGGGATCTGAAGGAGAAGGGATTCTGGCTTGTGGGTCTCGAAGCTGGAGCCCATGATCCCGTCAGTTCGGTTCCGGCATTCGACAGGCTTGCTCTTGTCCTCGGAGGAGAGGACACCGGCATCAGGCCGGTCATGACCTCCGAACTGGACCTCTCGGTAAGCATCCCCATGAAAGGGCCCTTCAATTCCCTCAATGTCTCCCAGGCAGCCGCCATTGCGCTCTATGAGCTGGCAGGAAGAAGAAAACCATGACCTCAAGAGAAGATATCGATTCCATGCTGTGTCCCCTTGAGGGGGTCATCCATCAGGGTGGCGGACGGGGAAGCAGGTATGAAGAGGTCTGCAGGGAAAGGGTGATCCACCTGTTCCTCAATGACGATGCTATTGTGAGTCTTGTGGCAAGCCCTGCGCAGCTCAGGGAGCTCGGGGCGGGTTTTGTCATCAGTGAGGGGCTGGCCTCGTCGGTGCACCGTGTAGAGGTGGATGGAGACCGGGTAATGGTCTATGGCAACGTCATTGACAGGCCGTTGGAGGTCGCGACGGGTTCGAGCGGGGGACTGTCCACCGGAAGGATTCTCAGGGGGATCGTATCCGATATCACCATCGATCGTGATGATATCTTCACGGTCATGGCCGGTATCGTATCCGAGCTCTGGGAGCGCACTGGAGGTGCCCACTGCTCGGTGCTCTTCTCCGGCGGATCCATGGTTGCCAAGAGCAGCGATGTGGGCAGGCACAACACCGTGGACAAGGTAGTTGGCCGCGGCATCCTGACGGGGATCGATATGTCCCGGTGCGTGCTCGGGTGCACGGGAAGGCAGCCCGCAGGGATGATATCCAAGGCCCTCAATGCGGGCATACCCATCATCATCAGCAAGGCCGCCACCACTGACGACGGGGTGGAGCTCGCCCGGGAGGCCGGACTGACCCTGGTATGCCGTGTGAAGGATGGTCGATTCAGTGTGTATTCACATCCGGAGCGCATCAGGGGCCTGAAGGATATGGACCGCGAGGGGTCGTGAAAGGCCATGCACGAAGCCCATATAACTCTCGAACACCTGAAGGAATACTTTACAAAGGACGCCTTTGCGGAGCTCTGCGGTATAGAAATCATAGAGACAGGTCCGGGTTCCGCCCGTCTGAGGTTGGCCGTGGATAAGCGGCATCTCAACGGCCTTGGCATGGTCCATGGAGGTGTCCTGTTCACCCTGGCGGACATGGCATTCACTGCGGCGGTTCACTCCAGGGGGAAATCCGCCGTGGCCATCAATGCGACCATATCCTTCATGAAGGCGGGCAGGACCGGTGTGCTCTTCGCCGAGGCCCGCGAGGTATCGAGAAATCGCAAACTCGGCACCTATACGGTTCACATCACGGACGGCTCGGGAGAAGTGCTCTGTCTCTTCCAGGGCACAGCCTACATCAAGGTAGAATCATTCCTGCATACACCAGGTTGATGCCCGAAGGAGGATCTCCTCTTCGCCTCCATGCATCGTTGCGAATTCCCTCTTGCTCCGATAGAATGGATGTTCAATGAGGTATGTTCTGAGTGTCTTCCTTGGAATGTGCATGGTGTTCATAGGTTTGGCATCCTCTGCCCAGACCCTCCGCAGCATATCCAGTGCCGGCCTTGAGATCAGCTACCCGGCCGGAGAGGAGGAAATCGCCTCCGGATTGGCCGAGGCGGCACCGGCGATGACGGCCTTTCTCAGGGAAAAGGGGTTGCCCGTCAGGACACCGGTTCATGTCCTCCTGGATGGTGATCTCGATCTTCCGGACGCACGGGTCAACATGATCCCCCACCGCAGGATACGCATCCCCCTGAAGGCACCAAGCGTTTTCGAGGATGGATACCTCGAGCAAGACCCGTGGACATACTTTCTCTTCAAGGGCTTGTGTCTGCAGGGGATCTACACTATCCGGGGAGGACTGCCAACATCGCTCCATGCATTTTTCGGAGAGGTCTCCTCGCCCAACCTCATCAATCCGCCGTGGCTCCTCGAGGGCATTTCTGCCTTGCTCTATTGTCAGTATCGTGAACAGGACATGCATGACCCCTATGAGGAGGCTGTCCTGCAGGTTCCGGTTCCTGTCGACATATCGAAGATGAGCAACCATCCGGAGGCCTGGCCCGGGTACTTCGGGTACAGGATCTATGGGAAGCCGTTCGTGGCATGGCTGGATGATATCTATGGCTGGGAGGCTATTCTGCGTTTTCTCAACGCTCAGGGTTCGAGCATCCTCCCTATCGAGATCGAGCTCAAGGCGAGAGAGGTATTCGGCAAGGAGTGGACCGCACTTTGGGAGGACTTCATCAGGGAAAAGGGGCTCATCGAAGGTTCGGATGCACTGGTGCCGATCACCGGCTACATCCCGAGCCCCTACATCACCTGGGACGAGGCAGGCATCCATCCCGGCATCAAGCGGGTGAGGATGAGGGGCAGGTATGGGTACTACGGCGAGAACAGCACCCTGTGGATATCCGAGTATGATCGGGAAGGTGTTGCGCGGGTTATAGGCTACTCACGTTCCGGGTCCAGTGTGGCCTTGGACCTGGACCATATCTGGGACCCCGGTCCAGGGAATGTGGCGGTTACGAGGATGGGCAGCAGGCCCCATCTCATAGTCTTTGAAAGGGGCGCAGGAATCCTTGAAACACAGGTGAAGGGGGGACGGCTCATCCCTGCCCCCGGGCAGGTCATTGCACTCTCGGGTCCGGTCATGGATACCCATGGCCGTGTGGCCGTGGCCGGGAACTCGGGAGGTAACTGGGATATCTGGGTGTATGACGGCTCCTGGCTGCGTATCACCGATGGTTTATCCATAGAGGCGGATCCGTGGTGGATGGGGGATGCCCTGGTGTTTTCGTCCAACAGGGATGGAACTTTTCAGCTCTACACCTCGGACATGACCCGGCTCACCCGGTGCGGGAAGGGTGCGTTCCTGCCCCGGGGAAAGAAATATCTCTGCCTGACCGAGAAAGGTTGGACCTTCGATGAGTACATGGTGGAAGTACAAGCGTCTCCTGTGGGGCAGAGTGAACCAGGTCGGGAAGAGGAGAGGATAGAGCCTCCCTCACGGGAGTATTCGCCCTGGAGCAGCATCTGCCCAAACTTCATAGCCCCGGATCTCTATGCAGGACTGTCCGATGTCCAGGTGGGGCTTGCCACCTGGGGGCATGATGTCACTGCAGATTATGGGGTGAACGCAGGGGTCCGCTACTCCTTCGCCTATGACTATATTGCCATGAGGGCTGGGGTGCGCCTCGACGAGATGAGCGTCCAGCTCACCCGCTACCCGTTCGTCTCGGACCCTGTGCTGAGTACCAGGACCGAGGAATCAAGATCTGAATGCCGCCTCGCCTGGGCCCCCGAGGCGATTGACTGGCTGAGCCTGTCCCTGGATGTCCTGGGCTACGAACCCCTTGAGGACACTGGTGAGGATGACACGGAGGTGTCCGCTGTCCTGGGTGTTGACAAGAACTATGAGAGCCTCTTTTTCCGGGTATCCCTGGAGTCATGTTCAGCAGGCAGGACGTCCCTGTTCGGTGGCTTCCGGTGGATTGTTGGCTCGGAGATCTATGCCGTGGTTGATGGTGAAGCGGGCAGGACCTGGGGTGGGTACACCCCGGGACATGGTTCTTTCAGGGTAGGCGGAGATGTGGGGGAGGGTTACTTCACTGCACGGCCGTCGCGGCTCTTTCCGGTGAGGGGGTTTGCGCCGAACCTGCTGGAAGCGGACAAGAGCATGACAACGGGGATTGAGGTCTTCTGGCCGCTGGCGAACATGCAGCAGGGACACGGGACACTGCCACTCTTCCTCCATCGTCTCTGGCTGGGAACCTTCGTGGATACAGGGTTGTGCGCGGACAGCATGGGCCTGGACGATACCCTGGTGGGCGCCGGGCTTGAGCTTGTGACGTCATTTGAAGTTGCCTGGGGAAACCTCTCGTCCTTCAGGGTGGGTATAGCCTGGCCGGTGAGGCAGCCGGGGTATCTGGACGAGGAAGGGCCGCTGCTGGTGCTGCAGGTCGGGAGGCCGCTGTAGGGATGTACTTGTGGCAGAAAAAAGCCGGCAGTCTTACTGGCTGCCAGCTTTATCATTGTCAAATGTATATGGTCAGCTCTTCTTCCTGCGGAATCCCGCAAGGCCGAGGAGGCCAGATCCGAGGAGGATCAGGGTTGTTGGTTCCGGGACCGGGGCGGGGGCAACGTCGGTCACGCCGATGACCATGTCATTATAATCTCCATCCCCACCTCCGAAGAGGTCTTCGAAAGCTATGACCACATCAGAGCCCAGGAGTCGTCCTACAGTATTGTCGCTGGTATCAAACAACAAGGTGTGATCAAAATCATCAAGGTTCAGCGAGCTGTGAGTATAGAAGGTATAATCATCCTGGGTTGATAGATAAAAGCCGAATGTTGAGCCGATGGAGGCCACCATGTGGGTAGAGTTGTTTGTCACTGTGCCTGAAGCGAGATCAAAGGCAAGGGTCACACTGTCATACTGGCTGTCTACCCCTGCAAATACTTGAAGCATGTTGCCCAGGACCACATTGCCGTCAGCATCATAGGTGAAACCATAGATTCCTACCCTGTTGGTCCCAGCATACCCGGCAAGCTCCAGCAACAGGAATACAGTAGCATCATCATTATAGCCGTCGGTGTCGGTGAGAACGACTGCCTCGGCGCCGGTGTCGGTGTATTGGGAAGCGGCTGTATTGTTCAGGATGTCTCCGAGATTTGCAGGCAGTGCCCAGGTGGAACCAGTGATGCAGAAAAGGATGAGCATAACAACTAAGAAAGACATGCTTTTTTTCATGCTGTTGTCTCCTGGATGATTTTAAGTTAATTTAGCAATAACGGGGCCATGATAAAATAATGCAAGAAATCAAATAGATAGGTTGTGATTGGTGCTTGCATCGAGGTGTCATGTAAATTATTACGACACGTCAAGCGTATGTTTGGTGCTCCTGTGGCGGGGGTGTATTTGAATTAGAATGGTATCATGTATGTGATATATTCGAGTAGAAATATTAATATATCCAATAATATCAATTATATATCAAGATTTATATAAAATAGGTATCTGCATATTGTGATAGAGAGGAGCTCTGTTGGATTTCTTTACATGGATTATGTTTGGGGATTTATAGGTGTATCTGGAACAGAAAAGGTCCGACAGCCTAAGCTGTCGGACCTGACAAATCTATATATAATTGTGAGGTCAGTTAATTACTTGAACTTCCTGCGGAACCCAGCCAAGCCGAGGAGGCCGCTGCCAAGGAGCAGGAGGGTTGCCGGCTCGGGGACCGGTGCTGTGCCATTGTTACCATCATCGACCACGACATTGTCAAGATATAGCTGAGTGTTTGTACCATCACCAAACCAACCACTGTTTTCATCCAAATAGAAAGCAAGTACACCATTCGGATTTTCATCGGCAAGATCGCTAGAGAGAACAAAATGAGTGCTAAAGTTGTAAGTCATTAAGCCATTATCGCTCTCCCCTTCGAGAAGGGTAGTAGCATCCCATTCTGTCCATTCCCACCAAAGAAATTCAACCGAAACAAGTTGGGATAACTGTGCAAGAAAATCATCGTTATAGAGCCAGGCATTGTCATATCCACTGAAGATCAGTTGGAAGCTTATATCCAATGCAGATGTCCCGGGGGTAATGTAAAAAGACTGAGATAAGCTCGAGTTGCCACTCGAGTTATTATCATTCAGTAAGGCCTGCCCACTCACGACGCTTACTTGGGTTCCAGTCCAAGGTGCAAGATTGCCTGATTCAAAATCACCATTCTGAATCAGGTTCAGGGCTGAAGCTGCACCTGTGATGCCCAGAATGAAGATCACTACTGCTGAATAGGTTACGAATGCCTTTTTCATAACTAACCTCCGAAAAGTTCTATTTTGTGTGATAGTAATCTGCAATAATAGCGCCAACTGATAATTATATTGAATATACAATAAGTTAAGCTGAATCATTCCATAATTTAATGTTCGGGTTGTAAAATTCGCCGACACCAGTTCTTTTATCCACTTAATTATCATGTATAGATATCCTCATAACTCAGGTTGGTGGGATAAACCGATTATGGTTTAATCCATTGTAAGTTAAAATAATATTAAAGAATTCAAGCTGATAATGAATATTTGATTTGAGGTTGCAAAAAAACTTGATAGATTCCTTTGTGTCGTAACATTTTGCGTGGTGCATAACTATCTATTATTAAATGCCAACTAATAGTTAATAATACAGACCTTCTAAACCTCATGGGACATGGTTAATGAGATACAGAGCCTTGGTGTAAGACCACACAATAATTATGATAAAGATGATTGCAATATGAATCCTAGTTGGCCGATAGACCTGCACCAACCTGTAAAATATTTCGACAACATTCCAAATTTCTGCTAGATATGAGGATGACACATGCAGCCCATGACTGTCTTTATCTATAGCTTTACTGCCTTGGTGAGCCTGCTTGGAGGTTTGGTGATCCTCTCCCGGAGCGGGGCCTCCCACGGCAGGGCCATTGCCTGCGGCCTGCTCTGTATAGCCGGGACCGAGCTTGGATACCTCCTCTTCCATCTTCGCGATTCCCTCGCAGCCATCCAGGTCGCATCCCTGTTTGAACTCTCTTCCATCAGTTGCTTTATCGTGGCGGTCATATCCATGGAGAAGAGCTTGTCCGGGAAGCGCCTTCTCGTTCTTTCCGTACGGCGCGGACTCTTTGTGATTTGCGTCCTTTACGCGGCCGCGCTCTGGTTTCACAGGTGGGATTATGCATACTTCCATCCGTCCGGTATGGTTGCCATCGGCTGGCTCGGCTGGGTTCAATCCCTCCTGCTTCTTGCAGGGGCAATCTCATTCATATGGATCATGGAGAACATTCTCAGGTCTTCTCAGGGCCCCAGCAGGAGGATACTCAAATATCCCGCCCTTGGATCCATCTCAGTGGGCGCATCCCTGTGCATTGCCGCCATCTATAGGCTCAGCACCAACACCATAAACCAGGACATCCTTCTCCTTTGTTCACTGATCACCCTGGCGGGCATTGCCTTCCTCATCTTCTTCTCCATCCGGTTCAAGCTCTTCGATATGGACATCTTCGTATCCCGATATATTGTCTACCACTCCATCACCTTTATCAGCATGGGGGCCTATCTGCTCCTGACCGGAATGGTCATTCTCTGGATACAGCACCTCGGCATGAAGGCCTCCTTTGTGATAGCAGGGTTCCTGTCCTTTCTTACACTGATTCTTCTCTTTATTTTTTTTCTGTCACCCGAGGCGAAGTCCCGCGTGAGATTCTTCATCAACACCCACTTTTTTGCCAACAAGTACGACTACCGCAAGGAATGGGGTGAATTGAGCGGATACTTGTCCATAGCCTTCAAGGAGAACCAGATCATCGATGTCACTGCCCAGGTTATTCTTGACAGCATGTATATACAGGAGCTCTCCATGTGGCTGAGAAGGGGGAATGTCTACAAGAATGTCCTTTCCTTCCCTCATCAGGTAGGAGGCGGGGCCTTCCTTGAGACCAATCCACTCATTGCTTATCTGCGGGGGAACCACTTTTTCATGAGAAGAACCCCTGCGAAGGCGGAAGACACGGAGTGGGATGAGTTGGTTCGGCAGCAATCCTCTTTTCTGGACGAAAACAAGATTGAATTTGCCGTGGGCATGATGGCAGGGAATGAACTGGTGGGTTTCATTGCAGTGGGCAAAGAGAATCCTGGCACTCCCTATGGCCAGGATGACATCGATCTTCTTACCGCCATCGCTTCCCAGGCGAGTTCAGCACTGACCAAAGCATGGTTTTCCGAAAGGCTTGTTGAGAACAAGGAACTGGACACCTACAACAGGATGTCAGCCACTATGCTCCATGACCTCAAGAACGCGGCCGGACACCTCTCTCTGATCCTCCAGAATGCTCCGAGATACATGGACCAGGAGGAGTTCAGGGCTGATATGATCGACACCATCGGTCAGGCCCTGGCGCGTATCGACAAGGTCATGGCAAAACTCCAGACGATCCCCGAACCAGAAGAGATACACCCCAAGGTCTTTCTTGTAGGCCCCTTTCTTAATGACATCATGACAAGGCTGAAGCCACGGTTCGATGGGATTGAGCTCGTTCTGGGCATCGATGAGGCGATACGACTGAACACCGATCCCGACTTGCTCGACAGGATCCTAGAGAACATCATTGTCAATGCCACCGAGGCCGTCGAAAAACAAGGAAAGATAACGGTCAGCGCCTATATGGAAGGGGGGGCGCCGTGCTTTTCCGTCTCTGACAACGGATCAGGGATGACAGATGAGTTCATGCGGGAAAAGCTCTTCAAGCCATTCCACACGACCAAGAAGAAAGGTACCGGACTCGGGCTGTGGCAGGTGAAGAACATGGCCGACCAGCTTGGATCCCGGGTCGAAGTGAGCAGAAACCCTGGCCGTGGAATGACGTTCTCGGTCTGGCTGCCTCCGGAAAGGCCGGGAGATGCAGAAGGGAAGGCATGACCAGGCCACCGAAGGAACACTGACAAAATTGAGATAGAAGAGGGTTTGTAAACCATGAAAGATCAGATTCTGATCGTTGAAGACGAGATGAGCATGGCAAAGCAGCTCAAATGGGGGCTGAGCGATACGTATGACATCCTCATGGCCGGGAATGCCGCAGAGGCCACGGATACCATGGAAAGCCGAAATCCCCTGGTGGTTCTGCTGGATCTCGGGCTGCCCCCGTATCCTGACAGTGCGGAAGAAGGCCTGCGGCTCCTTGAGGAGATGATCGGTTCGAGATCGCACCTCAAGGTCATCGTGATCACCGGGAATACGGACAAGGACAACGCTGTGAAGGCCGTCTCGCTGGGGGCATACGATTTTCATACCAAGCCCGTTGATCTTGAGGAGCTCAGGATCGTCATCAAGAGGGCCTTCCATCTGTCGAACCTCGAACGCCAGGTGAGCGAGCTGCAGTGCATGGTGGGAGATGAGCTGCAGTTCCACGGCATGGTGGCCACCACCGCCCCCATGATGGACCTCTTCGAACGGGCCAGGAAGGTGGCGCGTACCGACTATCCCGTGCTGATCCAGGGTGAGAGCGGGACGGGAAAGGAGCGTCTCGCCCGTGCCATCCACGCCATGAGCGACCGGAGCGAGATGCCTCTGGTGATCATCGACTGCGGTTCCATCCCTGAGAACCTCATCGAGAGCGAGCTGTTCGGGCATGAAAAGGGGTCATTCACCGGGGCCCATGCCCGCCAGGTGGGCAAGATCGAGAGGGCCCAGGGGGGTACGGTTGTCCTGGACGAGGTTGGAGAACTGCCCCTGCAACTTCAGGTCAAGCTGCTCAGGTTTATCCAGGAAGGTACCATCGAACGCATCGGGGGCAAGGATACCCTGCCTATAGATGCCAGGGTGATCGCCGTTACCAATGTGGACCTGAAAAAGGCCGTCGATGAGAAACGGTTCCGGGAGGACCTCTACTATCGTCTGAATGTCGTACCTCTGTTCATGCCTCCGCTCAAGGGCCGACCCGAGGACATACCCGTGCTGGCCAGATATTTTCTTGATGTCTACAGCAGGGAGATCGGGCCGAGGTTCAAGGGCTTCAGCCCCGCAGCCATGGAGGCGATGATGAAGCACTCCTGGCAGGGCAATGTCCGTGAGATGCAGAACAGGATCAAACGAGCCGTTGTCATGGCGGAGAGTGATCATATCCAGCCCGGTGACCTTGATCTGGAGGATACCGGTGAAGTTGGGGTGGCAGTCCGGACCCTGCGTGCGGTCCGCGACGCCTCCGAGATATCGGCCATCACGCACGCCCTTGCGCGGCATGGGGGTAATATCTCCAGGGCGGCGCAGGATCTCGACATAAGCAGGCCGACATTGCACGATCTCATCAAGAAGCACAATATCGCAGTATTGAAGTAGGTGAGCCCGTCAGGCGGGATAAGGATCAGGACCCTGCAGGAAAGAGGTTCTTGAGTTCCTTGCGGACCGTTTTCAGGATCTCCTGTTTTTCCCGTTGAAGTCTGTCTATCCGTTCGATGCGCCGTGTCAGTTCCGCAACCTTGTCCTCAAGGGTTCCGATCCGTGAGACGATAGCGTCCAACTCAGCCTTGATGTCGATGTCGGAAGAAATACCTTCCATCAATCCCATCAGATCGGTGACCTTCTTGGAGGTATCAGGATCCATACACCTCGCGTTTGGCCTTGAGCCGGATATGCGACAGGGATGAGTAGACCCTGTCGAGGGCCGTCTTGAGTTCGGCGATCTCATCCTCCAGGGGTTTCCTCTTTCTCCATTCCTCTTCGAGCTGATTCTCCAGTTCATGGATACGTGATGTGGAGAAGTTCAGGTCTTTCTCAAGGATGGATACTTTGACATCAAGCTTGGCTTTGTCCTGGATTTCGCTGGTGAAACGTTCCAGACGATCTTCGAGGGCCCTGTTCTTCAGGACCTCGGAATCGTAGTCGGCGTTCTTGTGTTCGAGCATCCCGACGACATGCCGGATATAATGGTCCGCATCTTCGATCTGCTCGTTCAGGAAGGTGATCTCACGTTCGATGAGTGTGTGTTCCTGGGTGGCTTTCTCAAGTTCTGCCAGGTTCTCCTTCAGGGTTGTGTTCTCCCTGCCATACTCCTCGATGACCCGGTCATGTTCCATGAGCTTGCGCTGGATATCCTTCTTCTCAAAGATGATCTGGGAGAATTCCGTGTGCAGGTCCTCGATGGTCTCCACTGCCTTGGCAATGGCAGCGTGAGATGTGTCCTTCGATACATCCGGATTCGAGGCGGTGGGTTTCGGTGCAACCTCGGCAACAGGGGCGGACTGCTCCTTCATGTCCTCCTGGGGTCGTATGAGAACCGGATCCACATTCCAGGGTCTGTTCGGTCTGCGCTTCTGCATCTTCGGCATGCGCTCGGCAACGCTTCTGTCAAAACCGTCTTTCATGGATAACAACTCCTCATATCAATCTATTGGTATCATGGTACCGATGATATCCAAGGTGGTGAACCTGACCCTTACGTTAATCATAAAACCGATCAAAAGACAATTGGCAGATTCGGGAAAACCTCCTTGATGAAATCATTGAGATCCAGGGAGCCGCGATTCTTCGGTGCAAACTGATGGATAGGCATGCCCACGCTCGCAGCCTCAGCGATCTTGATGTCCTGGCGGATGAGGGTCTTCATGAGGTACCCGTTATAGTGGGTCTCCAGGGCTTCTTTTGCCCTCTGGCAGATGTTGTGGGACGCATTGTAATTATTCAGGAAGATGTAGATGTTCTCGAAGATGAAATCGAAGTCTTCCTCAATGGTGGACAGGGTCTCGAAGAGGATCTTGAGGCCATGGTAGGAGAGAAAGTCTGCAAGCACGGGGACGAAAAGGTCGTTGCAGGCTAGGATGCCGTTCAGGTTGAGCAGGCCGATGGAGGGAGAGGCGTCCATGACGATGACATCGTAGTCGTCCTGGATCGTGGCGATGGCCTTTCTCAGTCGCTGTTCCCGGGCATTCATGGATGTCAGGGCAAGCTCCACGGGAGAAAGGTCGAGATTTGCCGGGATGAGTTTCAGGTTCGCCATCTTGGTGGGCAGGATGATGTCGCGGATATCCACCCTCTCGATGAGCGCGCTGTACAGGGTGGCATCGAAGGAATCATGGTCGATGCCGAGGCACTGGGTAAGGTGACCCTGGGGATCGAGGTCGATGAGGAGCACGTTCATCCCGAGGTATGCCAGACGGAAGGCGTAAAAGGCGGAGATGCTTGTTTTCCCTGTTCCTCCCTTGAAGTTGAGGAATATCTGTCTTCTCCTGGTCGATATCAGGGGCGGCTTGCCGAGTTCCTTGAGATACCGGGGGATATCGTGGGGGTAGTAGGTACGGGCTCCGTCATTGATCTGGGGCTGTGGGAGCTTCCCTTCGGTTTCCATCTTGAGCAGCATGGGCTTGGTTATGCCCAGCAGCGTCGCATAATCCTTGGCTGTGTATACCGGTTGTTCCATCTATGAGCGCTCCCTCATGATCTCCCACCATCCCTGCCATCTGGCCACGATCCACTCGAATTCTTCAGGGGAGGCATTCAGGGGATCCCCGAAATCCTCACCCGTGAGCTTCTTCAAGGTCTGCACCGCCTGCAGCCTCACCTCGGGTGACGTGTCTTCCAGGACCTTGATCACCTTCCCCACATCGCCCTCGGAGCCCCAGATCGATATAAGTCTCAAACAGTCCTTCCTGACCGATTCGTCCGGGTCTTCGGTGCACAGGCGGGCCACCTCTTGAAGGGAATCACCATCGTTCATCCAGAAGAGGTAGCTGATGACCCTCCTCCGTACATAGGGGTCGCCGTCTGCGAGCCACCTTACTCCGTCATGCGGATGGAAGGACCCTCTGCGGAACAGATACCGGATGGCCCTGGCCCGTATGCCCGGATCATCATGCTCTGTTGCACTCCTGAAGAGAACGGTGAAATCGGCCTCTGCATCGAACAGGATGTCGTACACGGCATTCGAGGTCGGCCTGTCGGCATCCTTAAGCACCGTGGAAAAGACCTCGGCCGGGTCGGGGGTTTCTTTGAGGATCGCCTTGGCGGCCATCTTCTTGATTTCAGGGTCTGCATCGTGCAGGTCCCGCAGCATCTGATTCAAACCGACACCCTTCAATAAGAGGCCCCCCTCTCCTGTATGTGTGAATATAAATGGGAAGAGCTTGATGAGTCAAGCATGTCAAAGAAAATGGTTTCATGCCTTTATCCCTCCGTGCTAGCGTACCCCTCATGGCTGTGGTGGTCGCCGATGTCGTCATGTTCTCGAATATACCCAAGGTGCTCTCCTATACGGTGCCGACGGGGTTGTGCGTTTCCGTCGGCTCCAGGGTCAAGGCACCGGTCAGGAAGTCCATGCGTATCGGGGTGGTCGTGGCCATCGGAGAAGGACATGATCAAGGTATTGTCCTCAAGGACATCCAGTCCGTTCTCGATGAGGATGCCTTTCTCCCGGCCGAGCTCATCGAGCTGATCCGTTGGACATCCCGGTATTATCATGCCGGTTTCGGCCCCTGCATGGCCCTCGCCTTTCCCCCCTATCTCAGGAAAGGGCGGATACTGGTCTCAGTTGAAGACCCTTTTCTGGTAAGGACAGAGAAAGAACCCGGCAGGCTCAGCCCCCAGCAGCAGGCGCTCCTTGAGAGTATTCCCGGAAAGGGTATCCCCATGAGTGTCCTGAGGAGCATGTTCCCCGGCAGCTCTTCGCGGATTAAAAACCTCATGGCACGGGGTCACATCGGCATCGTGGACTCGGAACCCGGCCAACCCCCGGCCCTTCAGGCGCCGGTGGACTACTCCGCCGACCAGCTATCAGCCCTCAGAGAGATCAACCGGGCCCTGGAGGAAGGCAGGTTCCACAGCTTTGTGCTCCATGGTATCACGGGTTCGGGAAAGACCGAGGTGTACCTCGCCGCTGCCATGGAAGCGATCCGGCGTAGTAAGTCTGTCCTCTACCTGGTCCCGGAGATCGCCCTGACCTCACAGACCATAGCAATGGTGAAGAGCCGTGTCCCCATGGAGGTGGCGGTGTTCCATTCCGGGCTTTCAGAGAAGGATCGAGCGCGGGAATTCATGAAGGTCGTCCATGGCGGGGCGAGGTTTGTGCTGGGTACGCGGAGTGCGGTGTTCTCGCCTCTGAGAGACATCGGCCTCATCGTGGCGGACGAGGAGCACGATCACAGTTACAAACAGGATGACGGGGTTCCGTACAATGCCCGCGACCTGTGCATGGTCAGGGCAGCCAACAACAATGCATGCGTGATTCTTGGATCTGCGACCCCGAGCATGGAGACCTACGAGCGTGCGAGAATGGGCCGTTCTTCGCTCATCACCATGACGTCGCGGATAGGTCCTGCAGCATTGCCCGAGGTAGAGGTCGTGGATATGCGGAACGTCCCCGGACCCCTTTCGGAGCCCCTTGTTGCAGAGATGGGGAGAACCCTCTCCAGGGGCGAGCAGGTGCTGCTCTTCATCAACCGCAGGGGATTCTCCGCAGCCCTTGTGTGTCCCGGATGCGGCAAGGTGCTGCGCTGCACCAGGTGTGATAGGAGCCTGACGTACCACAGGTCCCGGGGAGCGGCGCTCTGTCACTGGTGCGGTTTCACCATGAGGCTCCCGGAGATATGTCCGTTCTGCGGGTGTCTCGACATGAGACCCGTCGGTCTCGGCACTGAAAAGGTTCTTTCTGCGGTGCAGGAGGCATTCCCGGACGTTCGCCTGCTGCGCATGGACTCGGACGAGATGACATCGGCCCGGAAGCTGTCCGCATCCCTCGATGCCATACGCAAAGGGGAGGTCGATATCATCGTGGGCACCCAGATGATCGCCAAGGGTCACGATTTCCCTAATCTCACCCTCGTGGGGGTGGTGCATGCGGAACAGTTGCTCTACATGCCTGACTTCAGAAGCGGGGAGAGGACCTTCCAGCAGATCGTCCAGGTGGCCGGGCGGGCCGGAAGGCGCAAGGCGGACACCCGGGTGATCATCCAGACGCTCATACCGGAACATCCCCTCATGGGAGCCATAGCCCGGAACGATTTCGCGGCCATGGCGGAGCAGGAGCAGGCCGTTAGGAGGGCCACCGGGTTTCCTCCATATGTGCATCTGGCACGATGCGTGGTGAGCTCGGAGACGGAGAAGACCGCCAGGACGGTGTCTCAGAAACTGGCAAAATCGGTGAAGGTACCGCAGGTGGAGGTCATAGGCCCCGCCCCAGCGCCGATCTCCCTGCTGAGAAACCGCTATCGGTGGCATCTGGTCTTGCGGTCGCGGGATCGTGGACGTCTTCACCGTGCCCTCGATGCCTTGGAACAAGTGGAGATAGAGGGCGGTACCGACCTCAGGATCGATGTGGACCCGTGCTCGATGATGTGAGCCCGAAGGTGCTTACGATTTCCGTTGGGAAAGCTTGCGCACCAGTTCGGCTCTGTCCTTGAGCTTGATTCTGAGGTAACACGGACTCAAGATGAGGCTGCGAACGATCTCTTTCTTCGTCATCCCTGAGCTCCCTTCTTCATCTTCCCTGATGATACTATTTCTTATCGGCGGGTACAGGCATACGCTGGAGGGAAAAATGGAGGGAAAACGGGTGGCGGAGAGAGGGGAGGGAATCCTCCTTCAGGTGCATACAATGTTCACCTATGCTGTGGTGACGGGCCGGAGGGGGAACAATGAAGAGGAAACAGTTTGATCAGGAGATGCAAGAAGCAAGGTCCATTCAGCAGGCGGACCCAGAGAAAGTGGATTACTATGCAGGGTACATGCGGGGCCTCCGGAAAGCATACAAGGGAGGGAGCTTCGGGGTTGATAAAGACCACAACCTATGGATGAGCCTTATTTTTGATACCGACACGAAACGGCATGCCCGGGGACAAGGATACCGTGACGGCTTCCAGAAGGGCATGGTGTAGTATCCGCCACAGGCAATGCACTGGTCGGGGGGCGAAACCCGACTCTTCTCAGTTTTCCCTTCGGGTATATCAGGATCGAGATAATTTTGCAGTAAGTCATTTAGTGCTTGACCTTTGATCGTTACCTGTCTAGTGTGCCTGCACAACTGGAAAATGAATATATCGGAATGAATCTTGCCTGAACAAACATGCCTGTAAATTCATCTAGGAACGTCAGACTTTCACTGATGATACATTCTTTTTTCAGAAATTCAAAACAGAGCCCTTCAAGGTATGGAGAAGGGATCTGGAAAAATGAGGTATTCAATGTCACAAGGAACGGTAAAGTGGTTTAACGATTCAAAAGGCTTTGGTTTTATTACAGCAGATGGTGGGCAGGATGTCTTCGTGCACCACACATCTATCAATGGCGAAGGGTTTAAATCCCTTGAAGAGGGTCAGCGTGTAACCTTTGACATTGTTGCAGGGCCGAAGGGGCCTCAGGCATCCAACGTCAGCAAATCCTAAACACCTCAAGGGGGCAGGGACTTCCCTGTCCCCCTTTCCTGTCGATTCTTGAAAATCCTGTGATCCAATCTCTCATCTTACCCCGGATCAGGTGTGCAGGGTGAAAGACAGATAAGCAGTAGCAGGAAAGCAAATACAACCTCCAGCTTATCAGGGTCTCGTGAGCAATCTACATACCCTTGACCCCACACTAAAATCAAAGATGGGCGGCATTAGATAAAGAATAGGATATTTTTCCGGAGCAGATGACTGTTAATAGATTAAGATGGGTGGCGGAGAGAGAGGGATTCGAACCCTCGGTAGAGCTTTTGACCCTACATTCGCTTAGCAGGCGAACGCCTTCGTCCACTCGGCCATCTCTCCACCGCTGATGGTGCATCTATGTATATGCAAGGACCCGATGCCCCGTGAACGCCACATCTTAACAACACTTGGCGGGTGTGAGTCAAGTCCTCATATGGTTTTTTCTGAGTGGACAACCCGGGCTTGACTCCTCCTGGGAATGGTCGCACTAATATGCATAGGCAATATCGTCGTGCAGGAGATAGAGGAGGAAGAGTAAGATTGAAACGGGTTATCACGGAAGTATGTCCTCTGATCGCCCTCACCCTGATATTCATACAACCACTTCACGCGGCATCCACCCTCACTGCAGACGAGGCCAGGATCACCGCGGCGGAGGCCTTTGTCTACGGATTCGGACCGATCCTTCTCGAATCATACAGGCAGGCCCGCATGCAGGTACTGGGTGCTCCGAACCACATGGTGTATGCGGCTTCACCGGATACTCACCGGACCATGGGATATTTCGCAGGATATCTGGATCTGTCAAAGGAACCCGTGGTGCTCTGTCTGCCGGATGTGTCGGAACAAAAGGTGATGCTCGAGGTCATGGGTGCGTATGCCGATGTCATCCGGGTCCAGGGTTTACCTCCTCCACGGGGCTCGGGGTGTTGGGCCGTTACCGGTCCCGGATGGGAGGGGAGACTTCCCACCGGGATGGCTGAGGTGAGATCACCCACCAATGGGGCATGGATTTTCGGCCGTACGCTGATGGAAGGACCCCAGGACAAAGAGACCCACGAGACCTTCATGGGCAGGTGTTCTCTGACCCCCCTGTCCCGGTTCACCAGGGGCTCACGGACAACACCGTCCGCAACCGGGGAAGGGCTGCTGCCCACGTCTCCGGTGAGGCAGGTCCTCCTCATGGACATGCAGGCGTTTTTCGGAAGGCTTGCACTGTTCATGAAGCGCACACCACCCCCTGCTTCGGATACTGAAATTGTCGGCCGTATGGCAAGGATCGGCATCGACGCCCGGAATGGTTTCTTCGATACCACAGGATTCAGTCCTGCGGCTCGGAAGGCGATTGAACAGGGAATGAAGGAAGGCATGGACAAGATCAGAAAACATGTCTGGGAGGGTACCCCGAAGAGAGACGGATGGATGGTCATAGCATCCCATCCGAACGGCACGGACTACCTCGGACGGTCGGTAGCGGCATATGCAGGATTGGGAGAGCCGCTGGCAGGGGGGGCGACCGTGGTCGTCCGCAGGATCGATGAGGCTGGAAACAGGCTGAATGGAGCCGGTAGATATGTACTGCACCTCGACGAGGACCACTTGGAACTGAGCCGGGACCAATGGTCCCTGGCCGTGCTTGATGCCGATCTCTGCCCCCTGCCCAGGCGAATACAGCGCACTGCCCTCGGCGGTCTGGATGGACTTCAGACAGGATCTGACGGTTCTGTCGAAATCCTCATCCAAAAGAATTCGCCGGGGCCCGACAGGGAATCGAACTGGCTGCAGGTGCCTGAAAGGGAGTTTACCGTGATGATGCGAACGTACGGGATCGGTGAACCGGACCAGAACGGTGGCATCCTCTATCCATCGGTAGAGAGAATGGAGGAATGATCGTGGAGGTATCAGGCATGTCCCTGGGTGACAGGATGACGGGAAAGATGGCCTTGGCAGTCATTGTGGCGGCGGCATTCTCCCTGATAAGTGCCGGATGCGCTTCCTGGTTCAAGGGGGGCGAGGAAGACATGGTGAGCCTGGTCATTCCTGAGGGAATCTATGGGTATTACGGCTCGAGACTTCCCGCAGCCGACTCACCCGGACGCCTGGTACGACTTAAGCTTGGCCGGGACAAGAGGGCAGAACTGCTCACGGACTTTCTGAACGACATGCTCCCTGTCGTGGAAGTGGGCACCTGGGATTACCGCTTCGGGAAAAAGGTGAGGGTGACCCTTACCGGCCAGAAGGATAAGGTCTATGAGGAGCCCGTGGTCATAACCTTTGCCGTGGATGCCGAAGGGCTCACTGCAGTTACGTTCGATCCCGATGTATGGGGTGAAGGGGGCTTGCGTCTCGTGCGCAATCCTTCCGTCTCACGACCCGTGTGGAGGCTCCTGCAGATCAGATATTCCGACAACACCGCCATCGAGCCCGAGGATCCTTCGCGGTATGCGCTGGTCCTCTCTGCTGACGGTACGGTGACGGTGCTTGCGGACTGCAACCGAGGCATGGGCACCTACCTGATGGCCGGCAATGCCCTGGTCATGAGGAACCTCGTCTATACGCGCATGATCTGCCCTGAGAACTCGCTGTTCGACCAGTACACAAAAGCCCTCCACGATGCATCGTCGTGCACGCTCAGGGATGACCGCCTCTCCATCTATTTCCAGTCGGACAGGGGGGTCATGGAATTCGAGCCTGCCGGGGCGGAGGAGTGATCCCGCTCTCCCGTGCTTGAGCAGGGTTTGTTTTGGCGGAGGGAGTGGGAGTCGAACCCAC
>DAITOA010000012.1:0-76482 GCA_036834365.1 Thermodesulfobacteriota bacterium
GACAGGTATGGATGCATATATGCATCATGGTCTTGGATGATTCAAAATATCACATATGAAATTGAAGAGATTTATGGTCGATGCAATGATGCACATACATGCATAAATGCACCGCACGCCGTTTCAATATCTCAAGGCATTTCAAGTAATTAAGATAATACATTGCTATGATTCAATTCTTAGTGCTCGGAATGCATGGGTGGGGTAAGGGGACGAAATGGGGGGATGAAGGTGAAGACCTTCCTGTCAAGGCCTGGGAAGCCTTTTGATCCCAATGGATAATCACATGGGTACAGTGTGTAGGAGCCTTGAAAGCACCGGGTCCCGCCCGGTCCGAACGCACCGGTGGGGACAGTGGGTATTGTTCTTGCTTGCCTGTTTTTCAGATGATATTCACCGATATGACCTCCACGCAGCAGATACCTGCAGGCAGTGAAGGTGCCCTTACACGGGATTACAATGAAGGAGTGGATGGCACCTGTATGCTCTGCGCTTCAGATGAGCAGAACTTGGAAGAGATGGACACCTCTCCGATCAAATCCTGCAGAGGCGGGCGACACCTGTTCCATTTCAGGGAGACCGACTCAACGAGCAACAGGGCCCATGAACTTGCCCGGAAGGGGTACCCCGAGGGCACAGTGGTGCTCGCAGACAGCCAGACCATGGGGCGTGGACAGCTTGGACGGTCATGGCACTCACCGCAGGGGAAGGGCATTTATCTCTCCCTCATCCTGCGACCCGATACGAACCCTGCACGGATGCCCGGCATTACCCTCATGACCGCCGTGTGCCTTGCTGAGGCATTCACGGATGCGTGCGGTGTCATTGCCAGCATCAAATGGCCGAACGATCTCCTCGTCCGAGGAAGGAAGCTCTCGGGTATCCTCACCGAGATGGCCTTGACCGGGGACATCCTTGACTATGTCATCGTGGGTGTGGGTATCAACCTGTCGCACGGCGAGGATGACTTTCCCGAGGAGATACGGTCCCGGTCGACCTCCATCATGATGGAGACCGGCACGTTGCCGGACCGGGAATCCATTGTCGGTTCTTTCCTCGGGCGGTTCGAGAGGGCGTATCGGGAGTTTCTCGAAAAAGGATCCGACAGCTTTGCCGAGAGGTGGAAAAGCCTTTCCGGCATGGTGGGCAAGACCGTAACAGTGGAAAGCGCCGGTGCCGTCATCGAAGGGACGGTGTCGGGCATCGACGAGATCGGAGCCCTGCTCGTTCGTGACAGGGATGGTCGTGATCGGAGGATCCTCTCAGGGCAGGTCAGCCTGGTCGGATGACCGTACGCCCCTGCGTCACCATCTGGGTAATCACCTCATGGCTTCACGAGTAGTCGGGTCGCTTCAGGAGTACCTCTTGAGCTTCCTCGTGAGCGAGGTGGAGTCCATCCCCAGGTGAGGGGCTGCCTTGCGTGCGCTGCCGTATTTCTCGATGGCCTTACGGATAATGGAGGTTTCGATCTTCTCCATCTGCTCCTTCAGGGTCAGGCCGTTGTCCAGAAAGTCCTTCGTGCTCTTTTCGAAGATCTCCCTGGGCAGATTGCCCGGCACGATGTAATCGCCCTGGGTGATGACCACGAGGCGTTCGATGACATTGGCCACCTCCCGGACATTGCCCGGCCAGGAGTAGGTGAGCAGGTGGTCCATCGCCTCCCGCGAGATTGCCTTCCTGGTGCCGTGTCTCTTGTTGTATCGGTTAAGGAAGAAGTGCACGAGGTAGGGGATGTCATCCCGTCGCTCCCGCAGCGGGGGGATGTAGATGGGTATGACATTCAGGCGGTAGTAGAGATCGGCCCTGAACAGCTTCTTCGCTATGAGGTCCTTGAGGTCCTGGTTCGAGGCGCAGATGAGCCTCACATCGACCTTCACGGGCTTGGTACCGCCCACGCGGGTTATCTCGAAGTTCTGCAGGACACGCAGCAGCTTGGACTGGAGCACCATGGGCATGGACTCCACCTCGTCGAGGAAGAGAGTCCCCTTGTGGGCGACTTCGAACAGTCCCGACTTCCCTTCCTTGCGTGCCCCGGTGAACGCACCCCGCTCGTATCCGAAGAGCTCGCTCTCCAGGAGGGTTTCGGGTATCGCACCGCAGTTGATCTTCACGAATATGCCGCTATCGGATCGCTCCGATTTTTCGTGGATCTCTTCGGCGATCCGGTCTTTCCCGACTCCGGTCTCCCCGTAGATCAGGACCGTGGCGTTCGTCTTGCGCACCCGTTCGAGCAGTTCCTGGATATGGAGCATGGGCTCGGATACCATGATGATGGCGTTGTCTCGGACAGAGGCCTGCTGGATGGACTTGAGGATGTCCCGATACGCGCTCGTCATGCCTTTGGAGTACTCGAGCTGCTGCTGGAGCTCCACGAGGTCGGTCATGTCGCGGACATTGGTGACGATCATCTTGATCCCGCCGTTCTCGTCGAAGATGGGATTACCGGTGACCAGGATGCTTTTGCCCGATTTCAGGGTCTGGCGGATAGTCACGGGCTTCCTCTGCTCCCTGACCTTCAGGCTTACGCTTTCATCGAAATACCCCTCCATGACGAGGTCTTCCATATTCCTTCCGACGAGCTCGGACGCCTTCATGCCGGTGATCTTCTCGTAGGCGGAGTTCACCCGGATGGTGTTCGCCTCGCCGTCGGTCACATAGATGCCGTCATAGGATGATTCAATGATGGCCTCGATCTCGTGCGTATATTCCTTGAGCTTGAAGATATCGTTGGCGAGCTCCTCGTAGGCCTCCAGGTGCTTGAAGATGCTCATTACCCCGACGATGTCTCCATCCTCCACGATGGGCAGCCGGTGGCTCACCAGGAGATTGTTATTGTAGCGGGCAGGGACGTTGAGCTGCGCTTCGCCCGAGGAGAGTATCTTCAGGTATTCATTCCAGAGCTCGGGGTCTACGTCGAAGATATGGACCGGGTGCTGGTCTGTGTCCTGTTCGAATCCCAGCACTATCCTGGCGAGCAGGTTGACGAAGGTGACCCTGCCCTCCCTGTCTGCGGCAATGAGCCCGAAGTTCGCGGAGTTCAGGATGTTCTCGAGCAGGCTGTCCATGCCGAGACCCGGGATGGAGGACACGGCAGGGCTTCCATGCTGCGATTGCCTGGGAACCGGAATCCTCGAGGTCTTTTTCATCATGCTCTCCTGGTGCCGCAGTCGATACCCTCAGAACGCTCTGCTGTATCCCTGTAAAAATAGTGGCCGTACGCGATGTTGTCAAGAAATGTGTGTGGGACATGATGGAGTTAGATGATGAAAGGATCTGATCACTGTTTCGGGAGGCCGGCCGCTCCGATTGCCGCTGAAGCGGTGTTGTGCTATGGATGCACCCATGAAGGTGGTCATTGTCGGTGCAGGCCGAAGGCACAACGGCATCGGCGAGTATATCGCGAAGTACTTTTCCCTGGGCGGGGCCGAGGTGTCAGGCGTTCTCGGGACGAGTGTCCGGAGCGCCGGTGAAGCCGTAACCCGACTCGACAGGTACGGCATCAGGGCAGGGGCTTTCACTGATTTCTCCGAAATGATCAGGGTATGCCGCCCCGACGCCGTGGCGATCGCATCCCCCAGTGCGACCCACGAGAGGTACATCGAGCGTTGCCTGGGGGAAGGGCTTCATATCTTCTGCGAAAAACCGTTCCTGTCCCCGGATATCCCGGATGCCCCCTCCATCGTGGAGAATATGGCCACCCGTGCAGGAGACAGGGGGATCGTGATCTGCATGAATTCCCAGTGGCCCTTCTGTTTGAGTGCCTATGAACAGCTCTGCGGTGAGCTGGATCCGTCAGCCGTCGAGAGCTTCACCATAAGGCTTTCGCCCCTGGCCCGAGGACGCGATATGATCCCGGACTCGGTCCCTCATGCACTGAGCCTTCTCTACTGTGCCGTGGGGGCCGGGTGCATCGGGGGCCTTGCCTACCATGGAGGAGATGACTCCCTGGGCATCTCGTTCACCTATCGGGGAGAACGGACGACCTGCCGGGTACACATCGATCTCGTAAGGGAAAGCACCCAGCCGAGAACTCTGGCATTCGGTTTCAACGGTTGTATGGCGACCAGGGCCATTGATCTCGATACATACACAATATACTTGACTTGCAGGGACAAAATCCTAAAGATAGCTGATCCCCTGGAGCTTTCCGTGCGGAATTTTCTCGTCGCGGCGGGCTCCGGCGGGGAACCGTTGATCGGCAGCGGACATATCCTCGAAACATCCCGCCTGCTGCAGCAGATCTTTACGGAATATGCACCATCGTAAGGGGATGACATGGAACGGCTGGAACGGAAGGAACACGACTTCAGCGCAAAGCTGAGACAGGCTTCGGTGATCGGCAGCCTGAGGGAGTACATCACCTGGCAGAGGGAACTGAGGAGATCATCGGAAACACCCCTGTTTCCCAAATACGGGCCCATCTCGGTGAACCTCGACCTCACCACTGCGTGCAACTTCTCCTGTCCCCACTGCGTCGATTCCCGGTTGCTCAATACCGGGGATTATCTCGACATGGAAACCATCAAAAAGAGCATCGACACCCTGCAGCGGAACGGGCTGCGCTCCGTCATCCTCATCGGGGGCGGTGAACCCACCATCCATAAAAACTTTGAGGAGATCGTGAGATTCTCCAAGGACCGCGGCCTCCAGCTCGGCATCGCCACCAACGGCTCCCGCCTCGACAAGGTGGCCGCCGTGGCCGAGAGCCTTACCGAAGGCGACTGGCTGAGGATCTCGCTGGATTCAGGCAGGGAGAGCACCTTCTTCAAATCCCACCGACCCCGGGGCAGGCTGAGCCTGGAAAGCATCCTGGGCGGAGTGCGCGACATCAAGAAGATCAATCCGAAGATCCAGGCCGGTTACTCCTATGTTATTGTGTGGGGCGGCATCCTGGTCAACGGTTATGAGCTCGCCCCCAACATCGATGAGATGGATCAGGCGGTGAAGAACGCACGGGAGTACGCCTTTGATTATGTCTCATTCAAACCCTGTCTGCTGAGACTTGAAGGGTCCCAGAAGGAATCCCTCTTCGATACGCCGGACCCTGATCGGGAGGAACGGATCGTCGACGAGATCAGGAACAACCTCTCCCGGGCGGAAACGGACGCTGCAGGCGAGGTGAAGATCCTGAGGAGCGTGAACCTGGAGGCCATGCTGGATCAGAAGGTGCACGAGCTGAAGGTACAGCCCGAGGTCTGCCACAGCCAGTTTTTCCGGACCGTGCTGGCGCCCACAGGGATCTTCCACTGCCCGGCCCTGCGCGGGGTGGAGCATGCCAAGATCGGGGATGCGGCCGGATACAAGGGCAAGGCAAACCTCGATTTCACCCAGGCCCGCCTGGAGCACTCCATCCGGTCGTTCAACGCCCGCCTGGAGTGCAGCATGGTCGTGTGTTTCTACCACCATGTGAACTGGTGGATAGAGAACTATATCCAATCGGGCAAGGATGTTCAGGACATCCCGATGGTATCGGACAACAACTTCTTCCTGTGATATCCCAGGGCATGAGCTGTCGTACCATCTGCGTCATCCATCTAAACCAGATCGGCGACCTCGTCTTTTCCCTTCCGCTGTTGAAGGCGCTGAAGGACCACTACCCCGCCGCTGGGATCCATTCCGTGGCAAGGCCTTTCCTCCACGGTTTGCTCAAGGACAGCCCTTTTGTGGACAGGATCATCCCGCGCGGCGATACCCTGCGCTTAAGGGCCGGCCTTCTCCTTTCGCTGCGGCGGGGGAGTTACGACCTGGTCATAACCCTGCCGCGATCCGAGGAGGCCCTTCTCCTCGCAGGACTGAGCGGGGCCCGGGTGAAGGCCGGATTCGCCCACTGGCCGTGGGACCTGGGCCTCGATGTGAAGGAGGTCGTCCAGGGCCATAACTCGTGGTTCAATAATGCCAGGCTCCTCGACCGTCTGGGTGTCCCGGTCACTCAGGACAACTATGTGGGGCTCCTGAGGGTGGACGGTCTCCCTGCCGTAGAGGGACTGCCCTGGCGGTATGCGGTCGTTTCGCCCGGCGCGTCCCGGCGGAGGCTTGCCAAGGCATGGGACGAGGAGAAGTTCGCCCGAGTGATTGCCCGGCTCTCCATGGAGTTCGGCCTGAGCTGTGTGCTCGTGGGCGGGAACGACACGGCCGAGTGCACCGGCACCATCAGCGCCTATGTTGAGAAGTTCCTCAGAGGAGGGGTCCTGCAGGTCAGGGACCTGGCCGGGAAGATCAGCCTCCGGGAGCTGACGGCAGTCCTGAAGAAGGCGAAGCTCTTCGTGGGGATAGACTCAGGGGTCATGCACATGGCGTCTTCCCTGGACATCCCTACGGTGGGCATCTTCGGCCCGACCGACCCCTTCTATGTGGCCCCCCAGAATGCAAGGAGCATGGTGGTGAGAAAAGAGCTCGACTGTTCGCCGTGTTACCTCCGGGAACCCTGTGAGCACAGGAGATGCCTGGAGGAACTCGAGGTGGACGCCGTGCTTGAGGCATGCAGGAAGGTGCTTGGATCCTAGAGGATTGTCTCCAGTTCGTTCATCACCATCTCCACGGTGATCCCCCTCATGCACCTCGGGTCGTCGCAGCGTCTCCGGTTGCACGGCATGCAGTCGAGGTTGAGCCTGACCACCCTTCCCATCAGGGGACCGGTCCTTTCCGGGGCCGAAGGTCCCATGAGCGCGATGACCACCCTGCCCAGGGCCACGGCCAGATGCATGGGGCCGGTGTCACAGCTCACCACGGCCCGCGCGCCGGCGATCACCTCCCTGAGTTCCGGGATCGACGTCTTGCCCACCAGGTTGATCAGGGAGCCGGGGCCGAGCCCGGCGATCCATTCCCCCATCTCCGTGTCTTCGGGACCTCCGGTGAGAACTGCAGTGATGGAAAAACGTTTTTCCATGGCTGCGGCGAGGGCTGCGAACCCCTCCACGGTCCATCGGTTGGCCGACTTGGTGGCGCCGATGTTGAGAACCGCGTAACTACCGGGAAGGCCCGTCGGCACCGCACCGGTGACCGGGATGTCCCACCGGATCTCACCGGGAACGGCCCCCAGGTATCGGGCGAATTCCAGGTATTGATGTGCCATGTGCTGCCGCGGATCTCCTGCGGGGATGCGCTCGAAGGGCAGGACCCAGGTGAGTTCCTTGCACCGTGCGCGGTCGAACCCGACCCTCCGCCCGCTGGAGGAGGCCATGCAGAAGAGACCCGACTTGATGATGCGCTGCAGGTCGAGAGCCAGGGAAAAACGTTGTGACCTGAGCTCCTTGACGACATCGGGCAGGGCCGAAGCCCAGCGCTTCCTGTCGAAGAGGATCGTTTCTTCGACGGCCGGATGTCCGGATACAATGGGCAGGCTCAGGGGCTCCACGAGCCAGTGGATACGGGCCTGAAGCTGTTCCTTCAACGTGATCGCCAGGGGGAGCGTATTGATCACGTCACCCATGGCTCCCAGTTTTATGAAGAGGATGTCCATGTGCACCCCATATACCATTGTTGGCAGGGGAAGACAAAGCCCTCGGAAGGCTCCGGTGCTGCGATATGCTTGATTCGTCCGGGGCTTAATGGTATGCCAAGCACGCCTCTTCGGGGTGAAACGCTACGAATGGAATGGGGTATGGCTGAGATACGCTCTTCTTCACACAGGTCCACCAATGCCAAGGTCTTCGATCTCATAACGGCCCAGGGCGTCCTGGGAAAGCGTATCCTGGACATCGGGGCCGGCAGGGGTCACTTGGTCCAGCTCCTGGGCAACCATGTCAGGTCCCTGGGCGGGGTGCCCTCGGAAATCCTGTGCGCATGCGATCTTTTCCCGGAATACTTTCTCTATGACGAAATCCCGTGCGAAAGCATGGAGTTCGTCCAGAAGCTTCCCTTTGCCGGAGAGTCGTTCGACATGGTGTATGCCGTTGAGGTCATCGAGCACCTGAAGAATCCCTATGACTTCATCAGCGAGATGTACAGGGTGACCAGGCCTGGAGGCACGGCCATCGTCACCACCCCCAACATCCTCAATCTTTCGTCACGGGTGAGTTATCTCCTCACCGGTTTCTTCGAGATGTTCGGGCCGCTGTCCCTGGACCCCCGGGACGCCCGGAGGCAGTGGGGCCATATCATGCCGCTGTCCGTCTACTACCTGGCCCATGCCATGAGGACATCGGGTTTCACCTCGACAGAGATCCACGTGGACCGGCTCAAGAGATCCGCCCTGTTCCTCTCCCTCCTCCTGCTGCCGGCGCTCAGGCTCTCCTCCCACCTCTATGCCGCCCGGATCAGGAGGAAGAAGCCGGCGGTCCATGGAGACAATACCGGGCTCCTCAAGGCGATAAACAGTATGAAGGTGTACAGTTCCCGCAGCGTGATCCTGGCGGGAAGGAAATGAGCATGTATGCACCGGATCTGTTTCCGGGAAGGGAATAGACCATGAGACCGCAGGATATCATGAAGCTGGCTCTCTTCACGAGGAGGTTCGGCAAGTACCGGAACCCCTTCGCGTACCGCCTCTCGCGCACGCTCCTCAAGCTCGTTCTACCCAAGGATGACCATGATCCCCTCCGTACCG
Organism: Thermodesulfobacteriota bacterium; assembly: GCA_036834365.1. Taxonomy (GTDB): domain Bacteria; phylum Desulfobacterota; class Desulfomonilia; order UBA1062; family UBA1062; genus MWEI01. The sequence goes on from DAITOA010000012.1 coordinate 8,546, forward strand.
TAGCACCTTATGACCGGGGATACATCCATATAGACACCGGCAGGCTCCACGAATACGAGATCCTGTTTCACCACGAGTACGAGCCGGCCATCACCGACCTGATCAGACGCGTCGTCCGTGAAGGTGATGTATGCTTCGACATCGGTGCCAATGTGGGGAGCCTCACCCTGACCATGGCTTTCGCCGCCGGGGGCACCGGAAGGGTCGTCGCGGTGGAGCCGAATCCTCATATAGCGGAGAGGTTGAAGGCCAACATTGACCTCAACCGGCTCAACAACTGCACCGTCATCCAGGCGGCCGTCTCCGACACGAGGGGCACGGCGACCCTTCACGTCGCCCCTGAAGATGCCTTCCATCAGGGCAAATCCAGTCTCAAGCCAGTGGCGGGACTGCTGCGGGAGATCGTCGTCGAAACGGTCCGGGGTGAGGACCTGGCCCGGGAGGTGGGCCCTGGGCGGTGCACCTTCATCAAGATAGATGTGGAAGGGCATGACTTCATCGTGCTCAGGGAACTCTCGGGCATAGTGGAGGCCCACCGGCCTCACGTCGTGCTTGAGTATGACAGTCAGAACTGGGAGAATCATGGCAGTGAGGCCCGGCAGGCCCTGGCTTTTCTCGCACAGCTCGAATACCGGACCTACTTCATCAAGAACGATATCATCTTCCCCCTGACCGGTGATCTGCCGAACCACTGTGACATACTGGGCGTGCCGAAGCGGCTCGCACCCCAGGTTCACAGGACCCTTCCTGAGCGGTGAGAGGAAAGCCCATGCCTCGAATCATCGTGTTTGGAAAATCAAAGCGCCGGACGCGGAAGGTGGCTCACATCGTCCGTGCCTTTCGGGATCTCGGGAACGAGACGTTATGGCTGAACCCGGCAAGGATTAAGCGGTTCCTCGGCCAGGGAACCGACGCCTACATCCTGTGGAAGATACGCAGGTTCAAGCCCGAGATCATCTTCTTCCTCTCCATGGACATACCCTTGCCGGTTCTGACCCAGGTTGCCGGGACGGGAATCAAAACGGTCCAGTTCTATGTGGATTCATGGAGGCTTGAGGATATGGACAGGGTGGCGAGATGGGGTGCTCTGGCCGACTTTTTCCTCGTGACGGCGAGCGGACTCCATGATCGGTACCGTGCTGCAGGTATCCGGAATCCGATATTCTTCACGGATGCATGCGACCGTTACGACCACAAGAAGAGGCATGCGCTCCTGCCGATATGGAAGTCCGACGTGGCTTTCGTAGGGGCCGCACGCAAAGATGAACCCAGGGTAGCTCTCGTCGAGAGAATCGGTCAGACGTGCTCATTGAAGATCTACGGCAAGGAATGGCATCGGGTCGGCCTGAAGCCGACCCTGAAGGAGGTCGGCCCGCGCGGCTTCGGGTTGATCTGCTCGGGGGCGAAGATCGTCCTCGGGGCGGATGCCACGAGCGCCATAGAAGGGCACTGGTCCAACCGCCTGTGGCTTGTGCTCGGCTGCGGAGGTTTTCTGCTCACGAATTATGTGCCGGGCATGGAGAAATTGTTCGAAAACAGGAAGCACCTCGTGTGGTACCGGGACGAGGAGGAATGCCTCTCCCTGGTGCGGGAATACCTCGACAAGCCCCAGGAGCGTGGAATGATCGCCGACGCCGGGTACCGCTACGTACACGAGCACCATACCTTTCACCATTTCGTGGACAGGGTCCTTCGGCTCTGCCGTTCATGAGGGGGGGACGAGGGTCTCGCCCTCTCCAGGTTGACAGGTTTTACCCAGTATGCGAGAACTCCTTATAATCATTGGTGTCAGCTCCGGGATTTCGGGGGTCGGGGCCGGAATACCTCTTGGCTTTTCGCTCCCGGTCCTCACGTGATGCCGAAACGGATATGGGCTCCATGGTAGAAGATGCCAGACAGAAACTCACCGTGATCATCCCCTGCTTCAACGAGGAGAAGAACATCGAGGCATGCCTTAAGAGCGTCATATGGGCCGACGAGATCCTCGTGGTGGACTCCTTCAGCACTGATGCAACACTGGATATCGCCAGGAGGTACACCGACCGCATCCTGCAGCACGAGTATCTCTACTCGGCGGCCCAGAAAAACTGGGCCATCCCCCAGGCCGGCCATGACTGGGTGCTGATCGTGGACGCGGACGAGAGGGTCACCCCCGGACTCAGAGACGAGATCATGAACCTTCTCGGCAGTGCCCCTTCCATGGACGGCTACTGGATCAGGAGAAAGAACTTTCTCTTCGGCAGGGAGGTCAGGCACTCGGGCTGGGGAACCGATAGCGTCCTGAGACTCTTCCGGAAAGACAGGGGCCGATACCGCGACAAGAGGGTCCATGCCGAGGTCGCCATCGATCCCGCCGGGACCCTGATCAGCTCTTTCGAACACCACAGCGTCTCTTCCATCACCGACTGGGTCGGCAAGATCAACCGGTACTCATCATGGAAGGCGCGGGACAAGCATGAGGGGGGTATGGCCGTTCCGGTGCTCCACCTCTTTGTCCGTCCGCCGGCGCGTTTCTTCAAGGACTTCGTGCTGCGGCTCGGGATCCTGGACGGGTGGAGGGGGTTCCTCATTGCGGGCCTGAGCGCTTTTGCCGAGTTCGTCATGGCTGCCAAGGTGGTCCAGCTCCGCTTCGAGAAAGAGGGTTCATCCCGGCAGGGCCCATGAGGATCGTCCACATCAACCTCGAGCGCTCATGGCGCGGCGGAGAGAGGCAGGTGCTGTACCTCATGGAAGGCCTGGGACGCCTCGGCCACGAGTGCCGCCTGGTCGCACGCAGGAACGAGGGCTTCGTCTCGCGTGTCGCTGCCCGGGGCATTCCGGTCCACATCGTTTCCAAGCCGTACCTTCTCCATGGATCCCTGCTCTCGCGGTTTGATGTCGTCCATGCCCACGAGACCCGGGGTCTCCAGATGGCGGCGGCGTGGAAAGGCTTCAACGGGCTGCCTCTGGTTTTCACCCGCAGGGTGGACAATCCCCCCACGCGCAATCCCCTGACACGCTTCATCTATGGGAAGATCGACCGCATGGCGGCCATCTCCGGCGCCATCGGCAAGGTCATGACCGCATGGGGCTTCGATCCCGCGCGTATCAGGATGATCCCCAGTGCGGTGGAGACCGATAGGGAGCCTCGCGTGGAGACGGTATCCATGCTGAGGGAGCGGTTCGGGGGCAAAAAGGTGGTGGGCTGCGTGGCATCGCTGGAGAAGCGCAAGGACCATCAGACCCTGCTTCTGGCCGCATCCGTTATCCGGAGACAGATGCCGGACGTGGTTTTCGTCCTGGTGGGCGACGGGGCGATGAGGCGCGAGCTCGAGGAGGAGGCGAAGCGCCTCGGGCTTACGAATATCGTTTTCGAAGGGTATAGGGAAGACCCCTACCCATACTATGGCCTCTTCGACCTCTTCGTGATGACCTCGAAACAGGAAGGCCTGGGGAGTGCCATCCTCGACGCCTTTGCACACAACGTCCCCGTGGTGGCAACGGCTGCGGGCGGGATTCCCGAGATCGTCAGGGACGGCCAGACGGGGCTGCTGGTCGATGTCGGCAGCGCGACGCAGGTGGCCGGGGCCATCATGAAGATGCTCGGGGATGACGGGCTCAGGCGGCGGTGTACCGGGAGTGCCCGGGACCTCGTTGTGGAAGGGTACTCCATCGACGGCATGGCACGGGCATACGAGCGGATCTACCGGGAGGTCACGATCCATGGCTGATACCGGTCGGGCCTCGCTGCTCTCTTCGCTCAGAGAGGTCACCCAGGACCACGTCCGGACAGGAAAACCTCTGGGTATACACCTTTCCATACCGGGCAGGGGAGAGGTCGTCTGTACCGAGGTGTTCAGGGCCATCCGGGGGAAACGCCTCGTTTGCCTCGGCAGCATCGGGGTCGCGAAGGTTGTCGTAAAGCTCTATTTCGCGAACCGCAGGGCTCGCCGCCACTGGAGGCGCAGCGACAGGGGGTGCAGAGCCTTCCTGGACCGAGGCATCCCCGCCCCTGAGATCCTCTTCTCCGGACACCTCCCTGAATACGGCATCTACGCCATGATCCTCGAGTTCCTCGAAGGCGGCGTCAGGATCGACCGCGCCCTGTCCGCTGCAGCCGATGAGCGTGAACAGCGGGCACTGATGGATCGTCTCACGGCTGAACTGGCCCTGCACCACGCGTCGGGCCTCCTCCAGGAGGACCTTCATCTGGGCAATTTCATGCTCAGGGACGACACCATCTATTCCCTGGATGGGGACCGGGTGGCATGCTGCAGGAGACCTCCGGGCAGGAGGCGGTCCCTGGAGAACCTCGTCCTCCTGCTCGCCAATCTCCCGGTGTGGCGGGATGCAGATCTTGATGCATGCATCCATTCCTATGTGCATGCGCGGCACTGGGGCATATCCGACTCAGAACGGACCGAGGTGAGAGCCATGGTCGGCCGGAAAAGGAGGAAGGACCTTTCCGGGTACCTGGCCAAGGCCCTGAGCTCGAGGGATCCCTTTGTCGTGGAATCTGAACCGGGCTTGTTCGCGGTCTTGGACAAACGGAACACGGGCATAACCCTTCCGGAGATCCGGGAAGCCGCCTGGAGAAATTTTCCGGGACATGTTGACCCCTCAGCAGGATACGACGAGCTGTCAGTCGGAGATCACAAGTTTTGGATACTATCGACCCACGGCCTCGGGGCGCTGTTCTTCAAACCGTGGTTCGGGGCGGTCCGGGCATGGAAGCAGGCGCTGGCGTTGAACAGGATCGGTCTCCATACCCCACAGCCCGTGGCCCTGGTGCTGCGCAGAAGGGCGGCTCTCCTCTGGAGGTGCTCGGTCCTCTTCAGGCCTGTGGAGGGCAGGGGGCTCAGGGAATTCTTTCTCTCCCCGCACACCACCCGTAAGGAAAAGGAGAGCTGTGCCCGTGATCTGGCGGGTGCACTTGCCCGCATGCAGGCTGTGGGGATCACCCCGGGTGAAGTGAACCCTGAGGGGATACTGGTTTCAGGCACCACCCTCGTGTTCGCCGGCCGGGCGGTATTCAGAAGGCCCCTGATAAGAGTCCATGGGAGAGGTGCAAAGGCCCTGGACAGCATCCTTGCCCTCTGCTCGGATATCCCGGAACTGGGAGACCTCATCCGTGGAGAGACCCGTCTTGATGGAGGGGTACGTAGATCTTGACGGAAGAGGTCAACTCGCATACATGTTCTGCAGAGAACCACGAGGAGGTGCCTTGATGGAGGAGGAACAGAGGGAAAAGACCCACGTTCGTGCGATTGCGGTGATCCTCGTGGTGATATTCCTGGGCGGCCTGTTCGCGGGTTATTACTTCTGGGGTTATCGCGGACAACGGCACCAGGACTATAAGGAAATGCTCAGGCAGACCATCAGCTATATCTCGACCCTGGAAGAGAAGAACCAGGAACTCACCGCCAAGGTGGGCAGCCTGGAGAACGAGGTCGATTCCCTCAAAAAGCAGCAGAGCGCGCCGGCGGAGACACAGGTGGCGAATCTCAGCGAGAAGCTTGCGGTCCTCGAGAAGGAGAACGCCGACCTGAAGGCGTCAGTGAGCGACAAGGAGGGGCTTGTCCAGGAGAATCTCCAGCTGCGCCAGAAGGTGCAGACCCTCGTGGAGGAGATGAATGCGTCGAGACCGCCTGCCTCCTCCGGGGCCCAGCAGAATCCCGGGACGTCAGGCTACTGAACGGGTTCAGGCACCGATCACCTTGTGGATGAATATCCCGGCCAGTTCGGGATCGAACTGGCTTCCCGAACACCGCATGATCTCCTGGATAGCCTTGTCGATGGCCAGGCCCTTGCGGTAGGGCCTGTCCGAGGTCATGGCGTCGTACGAGTCGGCCAGGGTGATGATGCGTGAGAGCTGAGGGATCTCACTGCCTGCGATCCCCGCAGGGTAGCCCTTCCCGTCGAAGCGTTCATGGTGGTACCGTATGATCTCCGTCTCCCTGGCCATGGGCGGCAGCTGTTTCAGGATATCGGCGCCGATATCGGGGTGTTTCTTGATGACCGTGAATTCTTCGTCGGTCAGCGTGTCCGGCTTCAGGAGGATACTGTCCGGTATGCCGACCTTGCCTATGTCATGGAGCGATGCGGCGATGTAGAGCACATCCTTCTCATCCTCGGTAAGCCCGAGGATATTGGCAATGGCCATGGAAAAGTTCGTGACCCTGGTGGAGTGCTGGGAGGTGTGCGGGTCGCGTGCATCCAGTATCTTGGCCATGCTCTTCAGGGTCGAGAGCATGTTCTCGTAGAGACCTTCATACAGCGCCACGTTTTCCATACGCTCGGCGGAACGATGGAGCAGGTAGAGAATCTTGCCCTCCCTTTCTTCACCGAGGACCTTATTCGAGTGGATATCCAGGGTGCCGAATACCTGGCCCTCGATCATGAGGGGGAAGATGGTCTGGAACTTCCGATCCTCATCGTGGGGGGAGTTGTCATACCTGACGATCCTGCCCTCTATGAGGTCGCTGTGAACGATCCTGTCCTGTCCACCGTTCGTGTCGATGAGCGTCTGGGTTCTGCGGTCCAGGGGATAGAACTGCACATCCGCATTGCCGAGGAGCTGCTTGGAGACGTCCACGATGGCGCTCACCAGGTCCCTGATACCCTTCAGGCTGATGATCTTCTCGGAGATGGCTTGCAGCGAGCTGATCTCTTTGTTCTTGTCCTCCAGCTGTCCCTTGAGGTCATCGATGAGGCGGTGGAGCTGCAGAGTGTCGGAGAATTTCCTGTTTTCCTCCAGCAGGAGTTTTTCCCGCTTCATCTTGCTGAGCAGGAGTCGGACCTGGCTCACTTTGAAGGGTTTCGGCAGGAAGTCCGAGGCGCCGCATTTCATGGCGTCGATGGCGATCTCCAGCGATGCGTAGCCCGTGATCACGATGATGGGCAGGGAAACATCCCGGGCCTTGATCTTTTTGATGAGCTCGAGCCCTGTCATCTTGGGCATCATGATATCCGTAAACACGCACAGATAGGGCATCGAATCCAGCATGACCAGGGCCTCGGGACCGTCGGGGGCGGTGTCGCAGCCGTAACCGAGCTCCTCGATGAGCTGCGATATGGTCTCCCGAATCCCGGGATCATCGTCGACGATGAGCACGCGGTTGTCCATCAGACGATCCTCTTCAGTATGCTGCCCTTGTAGTCACCGAATTCTTTTTCCGTAATGAGCCCATCGGCCTTGAGCCTGCCGAGATACTCGATGGCGGCAAACGCCTTGCTCATGTCCGATGCCCCATGGAGCGGCTGCATCACCGGGGGGAGCGCCGTACCCGTCACGTCTCCGCCGACTTCCTTCGCCAGTCTTGACTGGAGCAGTTCCACCTGTTTCTTCAGCCGGCTGATCTCCTCGAGGAGGTCCTGCCTCTGTCGGAGACGCTGCACGACGATCCTTATTTCTTCGATATTGAACGGTTTCTTGATGAACGAGAAGGCACCCCGGTTCACCGCCTCGATGGCAGTGTCCAGGGATGCATATCCCGTGATCAGGACGAACGGGATCCCGATCCCCTTCTTGTGGAGGGCATCCAGCAACTCGAGGCCTGTGAGACCGGGAAGCATGAGGTCGGAGATGATGATATCGAACGATTCAGCATCTATGACATCGAGGACTTCTTCGGCCTGATGGAACCTCCTTGTTCTGAGCCCCTCCTCCTTGAGGATCTGTTCGATGAGATCGAGTACTTCGTCTTCGTCGTCCACAATGGCCGCACTGACTTTCGCCATGCATCTCCTTATCGAAAGTGTAGTGCTATAACTTTAAGGAATTCAGCAGGGACTTGGCTATTTAATATGTCCTGAAATTGCTCGGTTATGAGCCTGAAGGGAACTTGAAAACACGTGGGTCCCGTTCCCCCGGGCCACAAAGTACAGATAGTCGGTCCTGGCGGGCCACAGGGCCGCCTTGATGGAATCCAGGCCGGGATTGCAGATCGGCCCCGGGGGGAGCCCCCTGCGGCGGTAGGTGTTATAGGGAGATTCCCTGAGCAGGTCATCCGGACCGATCCTGCCGGAAAAGTCGTCTATCCCGTAGACCACCGTGGGGTCGGACTGCAGGCGCATCCTTTTCTTCAGCCTGTTGTGAAACACCGATGAGATGACCGGTTTTTCCTCCGCCACGACCGCCTCCTTCTCGATGATGGATGCGAGGGTGATCACCTCGAGCGTTGACATGCCGAGTGCGGCTGCCCGACGGTCCATCTCGGGGGTATAGAGCTTGTTGAAGCGATCCACCATCTTTGCCATGATCTCCAGAGGGGTTATGTGAGGGACAAGGAAATAGGTATCGGGGTAGAGAAAGCCTTCCAGCGACGGCGCCCTGAGATTGAAGAACACGGAGCTGGCCGGGTCTCGAGCGCTCTTGACAAAGGACTCCCTGGGAAGGAGGCCGGTCTTCGCGACAACAGCACCGATCTGATAGACGGTATACCCCTCGGGGATGGTGATCCTGTAGCGCAGGGTTCTGCCTCTGAAGAGGATATTCATGACATCCAGAGGGAAGTGGTTCCCCTCAAAGACATAGGATCCTGCCTGGAGCCTTTTTGCCTTGCCCGTAAGGGTGGCAACCGCCATGAAGGTCAGGGCATGGGAGATCACGCCGCTGTCCTTGAGGTTCTTTGATATCTCCCAGGCGCTCTGGCCGGGCACGATGTCCATCAGTATCGCCTTGGATGGCATGACGGGGGTTTTCAGAAAGGACCAGGTATGGATGAAGAGGAGGATCGCACAGGTAGAAAAGATGAAGAGAATCCATCGCATCCGACGGCTCATGAATGCTCCGAGTCCAGATATCCCTGCAGGATGATGCTCGCCGCTATCTTGTCGACCACCGCCCTGCGTTTCTTCCCCTTGACATTGAATCCCAAGAGTATGCCATGGGCCTCCGAGGTGGAAAGACGTTCATCCCAGTAGATCACGGGAAGGCCTGTCATTTCTTCGAGTTTCCCTCCCCAGAGCATCACCTCCTGCCCCTTGAAACCCAGACTGCCGTCCATGTTGTACGGGAGACCCACCACGATCCTGTCCGCGTCGTAGGCACGTGCGGCTTCCCTGATTTCATCCATGTGGGAACCGTCCGGTTTCACCAGAATGGTCCGGAGGGGGTGAGCCATGGTGAGGCCTGGGTCGCTTACGGCGATACCGATCCTCTTGTTGCCGTAATCTACGCCTAAGATGCTCATATACTCTAGGTTTTTGCAAGGACCTTCATGGATTTGAGCGCCTCGGCATCGCCGATACAGACCAGTACGTCGTCCACGGATATGGCCAGATTCGCGCCGGGATTGAAGATCATCCTGCCGGTGTGATCCTTGACGGACACGACGATGAGCCCGATATCCTTCCTGATGGGGGCGTCTTTCAACGTCTTCCCCACCAGCTGCGACCCCTCGCGGATCTTGAACCCCTCCATCTGGATATGGAAGTCTTCTATCTTTTCGCCGGTGGCGAGTTCGATGAAGTCCACTACCGTGGGTTTCAGCAGGATGTTGGCCATATGGCGTCCTCCGATGAGATAGGGCGATACCACCTTGTCCGCACCGGCTCGCTTGATGTTCTTGATGGAATCCTCGGTCTCGGCCCTCGCCAGCACGAAGATGTCGGGATTGAGCTCCTTGGCCACAAGGATGATGTACACGTTGGTCATGTCCGATGAGGCGGTGGCGATCAGCCCCTTGGCCCGTTTGATCCCGGCCTTGATGAGGAGGTCTTCGTCCGAGGCGTTGCCCGAGATATGGGGGATGCCGGACCTCTCGAGACCCTGAATGACCTTGGGGTCCGTATCGATAACGAGGAACTGCTTGTTCGAATGGAGAAGTTCCTGGGTTATGAGAGCCCCGATCCTGCCATGACCGCAAATGATGTAATGGCCGCTCATGCGCATGATGGTCTTGTCCAATCTCCGCCTCCCGAAATAACGTTGCATCTCACCCTCTACTATGAACCTGGTAAAGGATGCAAACACGTATGCCGCCGATCCGACGCCCATCAGTATGATTATGAGGTCGAAGACCTTGCCTGCCGTGCTGAGCGGATGGACCTCGCCGTACCCGATAGTGGTGATGGTGATGATGGTCATGAACATGGCATCGAGGATGCTCCATCCCTCGATGAGGTGGAATCCAACGGAGCCGGAGAGAAAAACGGCAATGAGCAGGAGCGCCCCGTATTTCAGTTTTCTTGCCGGTTCGAACGCCCTTACTTCCAACGGAGTTCCTTTACTTCAACCTTGAACGAAGCCCCTTCCTGGGCTGGTTTCCCGAAAAAGGCCACGGCGAAGGGGATCTCCCCCGAGGGGAGCGTAGAGCCCGGTGATGCAGGGTCCGAGGTGAGAAGAGCGTCGATGTCTCTCTGGGGTTGCTTGGTGAATTCACTTAAATCAGGCACGATTCCCGCATAGGCGAGGCGGGACTCGATGAGGCCGCCGTCCTTGCCGTATACCCGAGCCTCCACCATGACCGACTCCACAGGCTTGGGGGTGATTTTTCTGAGGCTGCCCTTGATCACCAGCACGCTGCCCTCCTGTTCGTGGTTGAGGACCTCGTAGGTCAGCAGGTTTTCGTCGATATTGAAAAAGGGACCCTTTTCAATGGCCGCCTGGGTGGCTTCGTGACGGCTCTCCTCGAAGAAGAGGATTTTGTCCTTGAAGAGCCAGAGGGAGGCCATGGCAATGATGAGCAGGCATACTATGAGGGCAGCGACCTTCAGATGGCTCTTTTTCTCTTCCGCTTCTTCCGGGTAGGGTTCTTCCAGTTCCCGCTCCACTTCAGTAGCAGAGCCGAGGAGAGAATCGATCTCCCGTATGACCGATTCGGTGGCTGCCGGCTCGCCCGGCTGTGTCTCCTCGGGAGGGGTCGTTTCCTCCGTCGTTTCCTCGATCTCCTGGTCAAACCCTCCTCCGGGAGCTTCCGGTTCGGGTGTCTGCTCGGGCATGGTCTTTGAACTCAGGAGCATGTCGAACTCCTGATCCAGGGAGACCTCGGGCTCGATGGTGTATTCGAAGACATGCTTGCAGACGCTGCAACGCATCTTCAGGGTGTTTCTGCCAAGACCATCGTGGGAGAATCTGAATTTTGAATGGCAATTGGGGCAATGAACGATGATCACTTCGGCGTTCCTCCTGTCTCGTCGGGTTCGAGAACATACAGCTCCGGCAGGGTGCGGTAGTCTTCAGCAAAATCCAGGCCGTAGCCGACAACAAAGCCATCGGTAATCCGGAAACCGTAATAATCGGGGGAGATGGATGCTCCCCTTCGTACCGTTTTGTCGATCATGGTGCAGATTCTTACGGAAGCCGGCCTATTCTCTTCGAGGTGTTTTTTGAAGGCAAGGAGGCTGTGACCGGTGTCCATGATGTCATCGACGATGAGAACATGCCTCCCGGTGATGGTGGTGTGGATGTCGTCGACGATGCGGACATCACCCATGGGGCTGTCCGCATTCCCATAACTGGAAAGCCTTGCGAATTCGATTTTCGTGGGGAGCTTGATGCTGCGGACCAGATCGGACATGAACATGAACCCCCCCTTGAGTATGCCCACGATAAACAGCTCATGGCCCTGATACTGCTGCGTGATCTCCTCTCCCAGAGCACTTACCTTCCGGGCGATCTCACCTGCGGTATAGAGCACCTTCATGGCTTGATCTATAACGTATCGCTCTCAGGGTGTCAACGTAGTGATACTTTTCCCTTTTCCGGCAAGGATTTCCTATCAGGCCGTCTGTGAATCGTGATGATGAAAGGAACCCGGGCCGTTGCCGGCAGGTTCCCCCTAGACCCGGGAACGGACGACCATTGCCGAAATGCATATGGACTTCTTCATTCTTTCTGGATATAATTAAAAGTGGAGTGATTTAGGAAGACAGCAATCTTGATGGTCGAGCATTTTTCCGACATGCGATGACAATGCAATCCTCAATGGGGGATCAGTCCATGGCAGAACAGAGGGCACATAAGAGGGTCAGGGTGAACATGAAAGTCGCGTACCGCGACAATGATCATGTGTATAAGATGGGCAAGGTCTGTGACCTCAGCAGGGGTGGCATGTACGTCAACACGGGCAACACCCCGGATTGTGACGGATTCCTGATCGCGAGCCTCGATGCCGAGGAGTTCGGCAAGGTCATCCGTGTACAGGGACAGATCATATGGAAGACCCATACCGGGATGGGGGTGGCATTCACCCAGACCGATGAAAAGGGCCTGGGAAACCTGCTCTCCTATCGAGGAGCACCCTTCTGATCCCCGGGGGGATCAGCCTCCCCCACAGAGAATGTACCCTTACTTCTTCCCCATCAGGACGGAACCCTTTTCGATGAGGGTCTTGGACTCCACGACAAGGGCCATGGATGTATTGTCGAGGGCCTGCAGTACGACCACGATGCCGATATATTCGTGAAACACCACCGATGCGCCTTTGCTCCCGGCATCATCGAGGTCTGTCTTCACCGCCACGTTCAGGATGGACCCCTTGTCGATACCCTGGGTCTTACCCCCGCTGAGGAAGACCAGGTCGTTGGTGCTGCTGCCCTGAATACCTCCATGGAAGTCGATGATCGAAGACGATACTTCTCCCGGCTCTGAGAGGGTCAACATCATGGGCTTGATGGGGGCTATGTCGTCGAAGATCACGCTGCCGACCCTGGCTTCCTGGAGTGAATAGGTTACAAGGGCCTTGGCGATATCGTTCTGCACCTCTTCCACCTTTGCGATACCGGTTATGCGGTAGAGGTATCCGGCCGTTTTCTTTCCGTTCATGACGTCCTGAATCTTGGACACGAGGGTGATCGTCTGGCCCTGTTTCAGTTCAGAGGTGGTCTTTATGACGATGCGGTCGTTCTGTGAGATGAGTTCGCCGCCCTCGTTCTTCTTGAATACTCTCCCGGATCCTGCCAGGATGTTCGGGCTGTACATATAGGTGGAGTACTGCGGTGCCACCATGATGGACTTCTCCTTGACCGCAGCCGTCTCTTCCGGTGTGTAGATGGCCATCTCGCTTTCCGTGCCGCCGCGATCAGGCGAGGGTATGATCTTGATGATGGTCTTTTCCCCATCCTTGGTTATCACTACGAGATCCCCGGGATAAATCAGGTGAGGATTGGTTATGTCCTGGTTATTGGCCCAGACCAGCGGCCACTTCCACGGTGTGTTCAGATATTTGATGGAAATGTCCCACAGGGTGTCTCCCTTTACGACGGTGTGTGTAATCTCCTCGGCTCGGGAGGAAATGGCAAAGGCAAAAAGTAAGAAAAGGCCAATGAAGAAAACGGTCGGCTTTTTCAAGGCGGGTCCTCCTTCGATTCTTCAGTCAGACAGCTTATCATTGTTTCGTTATATCGGAGAAGTCAAGGATATTCTTGAATCTTAGTTGCGCTGCCCCGGACTTTGGACTAGAGTAACTATTATGTTACCGGGCGATTTGTATTCCCAGGCGCACCTCTTTATTGCCGCCATCCGGGTGTTCGATCATCTGCATCGGCAGCCTCCTTCCCTCAAGGGACTCTCGGATCTTCTCCGTGTATCCGAGGAGGAGCTTTCGAGGATATCCAGGAAGCTCGAAGAGCAGGGGATCATCGGTGTCATACTGAGTGGCGGTGATGCGCGGTTCACGGTGCGGGATCATGGAAGGATCGAGGAGTTTCCCAAGTCCGTCGAGGCGCCCAGGATGGAGGAGGAGATATCCCAGTTCAAGACCAGGCAGGAATCTCGACTCAAGGATATCGAGGTATCCCTGGCGCGCAAGGGTGACAAGAGCAGCGTATTCACCGAGTTGGAGAAGGCGCTCAAGGACCCCTCTCTGATGAAGAAGAAGAATCCGCTGGATTAGGGGTCGGTTTTTCTTTTTTCATACAGGCCGGTGGTCTCCTGCAGGGGTAGGGGTGTGCCCGTATCATGCACCGGATGCGTCCATTATCCTCGAGCAGCCGTTATATCTTCATGAAATCAATGTGTTGAATGAGTCGGTACCACATTTTCCCCAGCGCTTTCATCCGGCCATTATGGTCTTGTGTTTTATGGGTCACTATTGTATAGGAACGCAACTTATGAAGGAATAAGGAACGACGGATGGGGGGAAGGAAACCATGTATAACGTAGACGAAACCAAAAATGAGCACGAGGACATCGCGGAAGGGAAGGAGAATCTCGAGGAAACAAAACCTGAGAATCTTGAAGCTGAAAGCACCAGTTTTGAGGCCCTCTATGAGGGTACCTTCGACAAGCGCATTACATCCGGTTCGGTGGTGTCAGGTACGGTTGTTCAGATCAGCACCGACTACATCATGATCGATATCGGGAGAAAGATAGACGGACAGGCTCCCATCAGCGAGTTTATCGGTGATGACGGGGCCATAACCTGTGCCGTGGGACAGGAAGTTGAAGTCCTTGTCGAGAGCATGAATACCTCAAGGGGTATCATCAGGCTGAGCAAGGAAAAGGCCAAGAGACTCAAGATATGGGACGATATCGTCAAGGCATCCCAGGACAACACCTATCTCAAGGGCAAGGTGACGGAGCGGATCAAGGGCGGCCTCATCGTAGACATCGGCCTGCCGGCATTCCTTCCGAGTTCCCAGGCCACGGTCAACCCCGTGAGCGAGGCTGACCTGGAGAACATGATCGGCCAGGTAATCGACGTGGCCGTCATCAAATTCAACCGGAAGAAAAACAACGTGGTAGTGAGCCACCGGGAGGTTCTGGAGAAGCTGCGCGAGGAGAGCAAGAAGCACCTGCTCACAACGCTCGCCAAGGGTGACGTGGTCACCGGCAGGGTCAAGAACATCATGAGCTACGGAGCCTTTGTCGATATAGGCGGCATCGACGGCCTGCTGCATATCACCGACATGTCGTGGGGAAAGCTCAAGGACCCCAAGGATAAGGTATCTTCCGGCCAGGAGATCAGGGTCAAGGTGCTGGAGTTCGATCCCGTCACCGAAAAGATCTCGCTGGGTCTCAAGCAGCTCACTACCGATCCGTGGGAGGGCCTTGAATACAGGTATCCCATCGGCAAGAGGATCTCAGGCAAGGTCACTTCGGTGACCAACTACGGCGCTTTCGTGGAGATCGAGGAGGGCGTCGAGGGACTGGTGCATATCTCCGAAATGTTCTGGACCAAGAGGATGAGGCACCCCTCCTCGGTGCTCGATGAGGGTCAGAACGTGGACGTGGTGGTCCTGGGCGTCGACCAGCCGAACCGCCGTATATCCCTCGGCCTCAAGCAGACCATGCCGAACCCCTGGAGACAGATCCAGGACTACTATCCCGAGGGTGTCGTCGTGGATGCCACGGTCAAGAACGTCACCGACTTCGGGCTGTTCGTCAGTGTGGACGACACCATCGACGTCGACGGCCTCATCCATGTTTCGGACCTCACCTGGGACCCCAAGGTGAAGAACCCGAGGGAGCTCTTCAAGAAGGGTGATGTGATCAAGGCCAAGGTTCTGGCCATCGACCCCGAGAATGAGAAGTTTTCGCTGGGCGTTAAGCAGCTCCAGCCTGACCCATGGCATCAGATAGCCATCGAACACCCGGTGGGAAGCATCATCAAGGGGAAGGTCACCTCCCTGACCGATTTCGGAGCCTTTGTTGAAATCAAGCCGGGCATCGAGGGCATGATCCATATCTCCGAGGTGAGCAGCGACAAGATCGATTCGCTCTCCGACGTGCTCGAGGTCGGCCAGGAGGTGGATGCCGTGGTTCTGCGGATCAGCCCCGAGAACAAGAAGATAGGGCTTTCCATAAAGGCCATCGAAGAGGCGCACCACCGGAAGGCGGCCCCGGTTCAGGAGAAACAGTCCGACAAGGTGGGCACCAATCTCGGAGACCTTCTCAAGGGTCTCAGAGAAGGCAAGAAGAGTTAGGGGTTATCATGAAGTAATGAAAAGGGGGATACCTCAGGAAGTGGGGTATCCCCCTTTTGTCCATGAAGGCCCGAGTATATGGACAATCCATCCGTTCTTCTATATACTCGGTTGCAGGGGGGGCGTTGCCGCCCCGGATACCGCAGTCCCGGAGATCAAAGCCAATACGTGTCATGAAACGAAGGACCAAGTGGATACTCTTTTTCCTTATCGCACTGGTGGTTGTCTGGTGGGGTATTGATGCGGCCAGGACATCGCTGAAGCCCGCCGTCGGGATCATCGAGATAAACGGCACCATATCTGAATCACTGCCATACCTGGAAACGATCAGGCAGTTCGAAGAGGATGAGAAGATCAAGGCCGTCATCGTCCGGCTCGACAGCCCGGGGGGCAAGGTCGGCCCTTCCCAGGAGATCTACGGAGCCCTGCTGAAGCTGAAGAGGAAAAAGCCCCTGCTTGCCTCCTTCGGTTCCCTCGGCGCTTCGGGGGCTTATTACATAGCCTGTGCCGCCGACACCATCTACGCCCTGCCGGGCACCATGACGGGCAGCATCGGGGTGATCATGGAGTTCTTCGATGCCAGCGAGGGTCTGAAGAAGTTGGGAGTGACCCCGAACAGCGTTACCGCAGGGACCCTGAAGGATGCGGGCTCCCCCTTCAAGCCCATGTCGGAGCAGGAAAAGCTTTACTTCAAGGACCTGGTGGACGACGTTCACAGCCAGTTCATCGAGGCCGTATCCTCCGGGAGACGGTTGAAGATCGATACCGTCCGGCAGCTGGCCGACGGCAGGGTTTTCACCGGAAGGCAGGCAAAGGCGGCCGGACTCGTCGACCGGATCGGCGGCCTGGATGACGCCGTTGAAGAGGCTGGAAAAAGGGCGCATATCGAAGGAAGGCCCCGCATCGTGCGGTCTGAAGAGACTCTGGGCATCTGGGATTCCATCAAGAGGTTCATCCCGTGGAATACGAGCCCGTTTCCCTTCGGGGGGGATCCTTTCGAGGGCCTGGGCGCAGGGCGGCAGGTCCGTCTCGACTACAGCATTCACTAAGGAGATCATGAAGATATGGAAAAGGTACTTGCGGAGGCCCTGACATTCGACGATGTCCTCCTGCTTCCGGCCAAATCGGACATCCTGCCCGCCATGGCGGACCTGAGCACCTGGCTCACCCGGGGAATCAAGCTGAACATACCATTGTTGAGCGCGGCCATGGACACGGTCACCGAGGCGTCGACCGCCATTGCCATGGCACGTGAAGGGGGCATCGGCATCATCCACAAGAACATGTCGCCCGAGGCCCAGGCCGTGGAGGTGGATAAGGTCAAGAAGTCGGAAAGTGGTATGATCGTGGATCCCATCACCATGCGGCCGGACCAGACCATCGGCGAGGCACTGAAGCTCATGATGCACTACCGGATCTCCGGAGTCCCCATCACGGTGGATGGCAGGCTCATCGGCATCCTCACCAACCGTGACCTGCGGTTCGAGACCG
Organism: Thermodesulfobacteriota bacterium; assembly: GCA_036834365.1. GTDB lineage: Bacteria > Desulfobacterota > Desulfomonilia > UBA1062 > UBA1062 > MWEI01. The sequence continues at coordinate 25,886 of DAITOA010000012.1, forward strand.
ACATGAGCAAGCCCATCGAAGATGCCATGACCAGGGACAATCTGGTCACCGTCGAGGGGGGCATCAGCCTGGAAGACGCCAAGAAGCTGCTCCACCAGTACAAGATCGAGAAGTTGCCCGTGGTGGACAAGAACTACAACCTGAAGGGACTCATCACCATCAAGGACATCGAAAAGGCCCAGAAGTATCCTCATTCCGCCAAGGACTCCCGGGGGAGGCTCCTGGTGGGCGCCGCCGTGGGGGTCATGCCCAAGGAGGAGCACCGGGTGCATACCCTCATGAAGGCCGGCGTGGACGTGCTTGTCGTCGATACCGCCCATGGACACAATACCGGGGTGATCGACACGGTGAAGGCCATCAAGGCCCTGTACCCGGACGCTCAGGTGATCGCGGGCAACGTGGCGACGAAGGATGCCGTCGCCGACCTCATCAAGGCCGGGGCCGACGGCATCAAGGTGGGGATCGGGCCCGGTTCCATCTGCACCACCCGGGTGGTGGCCGGTGTCGGGGTGCCGCAGGTCACGGCCATCATGAACTGCGCCCAGGAGGCCAGGAAGAGCGGGGTCCCCATCATCGCCGACGGCGGGGTGAAATTTTCCGGAGACATCACCAAGGGCATAGCCGCAGGGGCATCGAGCATCATGGTAGGCTCCCTCTTTGCAGGCACCGAGGAGGCCCCGGGGGAACGGATCATCTATCAGGGCCGTACCTACAAGGCCTACCGCGGCATGGGCTCCGTCGAGGCCATGAGGTCGGGCTCCAAGGACAGGTATTTCCAGGGAGAGGTCACGGATTCCGAGAAGCTCGTCCCCGAAGGCATCGTCGGGCGCGTGCCTTACCGCGGGCCGATCTCTGAGAACGTGTACCAGCTCCTGGGCGGCCTCAGGGCCGGCATGGGTTATACCGGATGCCACAGCATCGAGGAGCTCCAGACCAAGGCCAGGATGATCAAGATCACCTCGGCCGGCCTGAAGGAGTCCCATGTCCATGACGTGATCATCGTAAAAGAGGCGCCGAACTACAAATTGGAGTACTAGGACCCAGATGGGATTCGTCCATCTCCACTGCCATACCCAGTACAGCCTCCTCGATGGGGCCATCCGTGTCGACGACCTCGTCAGGACCACCCGGGAATTCGGACAGGATGCGGTGGCCATGACGGACCACGGAGTCATGTACGGCGCCGTGGAATTCTATGACAAGGCCTTCAAGGCGGGCATCAAACCCGTCATCGGGTGCGAGGTCTACGTCGCTCCCACCGATATGGAAAGCAGGGAAAACATCCCCGGTATGCCCAGGCACTACCACCTCATTCTGCTGGCCAGGGACAACGAGGGGTATGCCAACCTCATGAAGCTCACCTCGCTCGCCCACATCAAAGGCTTCTACTACAAGCCCAGGGTTGACAGACGCGTTCTGGCCGAGTACGGCAGGGGACTCATCGGCCTGTCCGCATGCCTTCAGGGGGAGATCCCCTACTGGCTGCTGCGGGGAGACGAGGCAAAGGCGGCCGAGGCCCTGGATTTCTATAGGAAAACCTTCGGCAATGCGTTCTACCTGGAGATCCAGCACAACGGCCTGCCCGACCAGGACATGGTCAACCCGCTCATCGTGGACCTGGCGAAGAGGAGCGGGACCCCGGTGGTCGCCACCAACGACTGCCACTACCTGAAGCCCGAGGATGCAAAGGCGCATGAGGTGCTCCTGTGCATCCAGACCCAGAACACCATCCATGACAAGGGGCGCATGACCTTCGAGAGCGACCAGCTCTACCTCAAGGGGCCGGATGAAATGGCCCGGGATTTTCACTGGATCCCCGAGGCCCTGGACATCTCCGGCGAGATCGCTGCCATATGCAATGTAGAGATCCCCAAGGACAGGTACTGCTTTCCCGTCTACCCCATCGGGAAAGAGAAGAGCCTGGAAGAGGTCATCGAAGAGAAGGCTTGGGAAGGGCTCAAGGCGAGGATGGGGGGTACGGTCCCTGAGGACTACGCCAAAAGGCTTGTCGAAGAGCTCGAGATCATCAAGTCCATGGGTTTTTCCGGTTACTTCCTCATCGTTGCCGACTACATCCAGTATGCCAAGGACCACGGCATCCCGGTGGGCCCGGGCAGGGGCAGCGCGGCAGGTTCACTCGCCGCCTACGGCCTGAGGATCACCGACATCGATCCCATCCGGTGGAATCTCCTGTTCGAGCGGTTCCTCAATCCCGAGCGCAGGAGCATGCCCGATATCGACGTGGACTTCTGCCAGAACCGCCGGGACGAGGTCATCGAGTACGTGAAGAACCACTACGGCCCCGAGTACGTAAGCCAGATCACCACCTTCGGCAACATGAAGGCCAAGGCGGTCATCAGGGACGTGGGCAGGGTGCTCGGCATGAGCTACGGCGATGTGGACCGGATCGCCAAGCTCATCCCGAACGATCTCAACATGACGCTGGAGCAGGCGGTCAAGGCCGAGCCAAGGCTGAAGGAGTTCATGGAGAGCGATCCAACCGTGGGCAGGCTCATGGAGATCGCCCGGGCACTGGAGGGGCTGAGCAGGCACGCCTCGGTCCATGCAGGGGGGGTGATCATATCGGACGAGCAGCCCCTGACCGCCCATGTCCCGGTGTACGTCGACAAGAAGGGCATGCTCATCAGCCAGTACGACATGAAGCGCATCGAGCGCGTGGGCCTCATCAAGTTCGATATGCTCGGGCTCAAGACGCTCACCGTCATCGCCAAGGCCGTGGAGATCCTGAGGTCTCAGGGCAAGGGTCTGGACATCTCGGCGATCCCCTTGGACGACCGGATCACCTACCAGCTTATAGGCGATGGCGATACATCGAGCGTGTTCCAGCTTGAAAGCTCCGGCATGAAGGGCATGCTCAGGCAGCTCAGACCGGAGAAGTTCGAGGATATCATCGCCGCTGTGGCGCTGTACCGTCCGGGGCCCATGGATCTCATCCCCTCCTATGTGGACCGCAGGCACGGCAGGCAGGACATCGATTACCCCCATCCGCTCCTGGAGAAGATCCTGAAGGAGACCTACGGCATCATCGTCTACCAGGAGCAGGTCATGCAGATCGCCCAGGAGATGGCGGGCTACTCGCTGGGCAAGGCGGACCTCCTCAGGCGCGCCATGGGCAAGAAGATCCGCGAGGAGATGTCCACCCAGCGGGAGATCTTCATGACGGGTGCCGTGGAGCGGGGAGTGGACAGGGACAAGGCAGGCGAGATCTTCGACCTCATGGAGAAGTTCGCCGACTACGGCTTCAATAAGTCCCATGCCGCGGCATACGCCCTGGTGGCCTACCAGACAGCATACCTGAAGGCCCACCACTTCAGGGAGTTCATGGCCGCGAACCTGACGCTGGACCTGAACAACACGGACAAGGTCTCCCAGCACATCGCCGAGTGCAGGAAAAAGGGCGTGGCCGTCCTCAGCCCCGACATCAACGAGAGCAGCTTCGAGTTCGTGGTAACGGACGAGGGCATCCGTTTCGGCCTGGGGGCCATCAAGAACGTGGGGAAGAATGCGGTGGAGTCCATGCTTGAAGAGAGGCGCAGGGGAGGGACCTTCACGGACCTGGCCTCGTTCCTTGACAGGATCGCACTGGCCGGGGTGAACCGGCGCGTGGTGGAATCGCTCATCAAGGCAGGCGCCTTTGACCGGCTGCACCCCAATCGCAGGGCCATGTTCGAGGTGCTGGACTCGGTCCTCGACCAGGCACAGCGCGCGGCACGCAGCCGGAACGATGCCCAGGGCACGCTGTTCAGCCTGGAGGAATTCGCCTCGGAGGACATCAGGAAGCCCTTCGTGCTCCCCGAGATACCGGACTGGCCGGAGGCCGAGCGGCTCAAGATGGAAAAGGAGGGCATGGGCTTCTACATCTCCGGGCATCCGCTGAACAAGTATGCCGACCTCGTGGACAAGTATGCCACGGCCACCACCCTGACCCTGAAGGACGCCCCGTCGCCCGTGGTCCTGGCCGGCGTCCTGACGGGCGTCAGCGTGTCCCGGACCAAGAGGGGGGAGGCCATGGCCCGGGGTGTCCTGGAAGACCTCGACGGATCGGTGCAGGTCCTGTTCTTTCCCCAGTCGTACGGCAAGTACCAGGCGCTCATCGCCTCGGACGAGCCGGTGATCATCAAGGCGCGGATCAAGGGCGACGAAGAAAACGGCGGCGCCGAGGCAGAGACGGTGACACCGGATCTCATCGCCGAGGAGGTCCTTCCGCTGGACGGGGCCGATCTCGTGCTGGCGAAGCGGGTCGTCGTCAGGGTGCCGGGCGGCCTCAGACCGGACAAGCTGAAGTATATCAAGGAGACGGTCATGGGCTGCAGGGGGTCCTGCTCCCTCAGCTTCGAGGTGGAGACCGAGGATGCCGTGGTCAATATCGATGCCGGCAGGGATTTCATGGTCGCCCCGGAGAGGGAGTTCCTGCTGCGGCTCACCGAGATCGTAGGGCCGAAGGGGGTGGAAATCCAGTGAAGTCCAGGGACAAGTTCACGGACATCGATAATGCCCTAAAGGAGCTTCAGGAGACTATCTCCAGGCTTAATGACATCGATACCGCAGAGATCGGCCGCAAGGTCGAGGTGTTTCGGAGGGAACTCTACGAAGGCATCTCCCGGTGGGGCAGTGTCGAACTGTCCCGCCATGCCGAACGGCCCGGGATCGATGAATACATCGGGAGCATCTTCACCGAGTTCACCGAGCTCAGGGGTGATCGGGTGTATGAGGACGACCCGGCAGTCATCGGCGGCCCGGCGTTCCTGGATGATGTGCCGGTGATGGTGGTCGGGCACAGGAAACGGTCCGGGGGGAAGAAGGACTACATACGCTTCCATTACGGCATGGCGAGCCCGTCGGGGCATTACAAGGCCATCAGGCTGTACCGGCTGGCCGAAAAATTCGCCAGACCCATCATCACCTTCGTGGACACCCCGGGGGCGTATCCCGTGCCCGAGGCGGAGGATCGGGGGCAGGCCTTTTCCATCGCCAGGTGCATCCAGACCATCGCCGGCGTACGGACCCCGGTGGTGGCCTGCATCATCGGTGAGGCCGGGTCGGGAGGTGCCCTGGCATTCGGCTTCGGAGACCGCATCATCATGCTCGAGAACTCGTTCTACAGCGCCATAAGCCCGGAGGGATTCTCCTCCATCATCTTCAAGGACCCGACCAAGAAGGAAAAGGCGGCCGAAACCCTCAGGGGAAGCGGCAGGGACCTCTATGCGGCGGGCATCGTGGACTATCTCGTCAGGGAACCCGTCGGCGGGGCGCACAATGCCCCGGACCAGGTCATCGAGGATGTCGGCAGGGCTGTTCGTCAGTACGTGAACGAACTGGTGAAGATCCCCGTCGAAGAGGTCCTGAAGGCGAGAGCGGCATTCATCCAGCGCCTCGTCCCCTCCGGCTGACGACATGGATCATTTTTTCCCGTGGATGGGAACATTGTTCCTGCTCAGGATCCATGCTTGTGGCTCCTCCTTGTCGGAAGGGGTATGGCACCATCCTTGCTTGCACAGGGCCAGGAGGCATGTATGAAGATCGATCCGAACAAGATCATCGGGACCATGGTGTCTGAAACGGTCAAGCCGTCCGCCGGCGCCAGGGGTGCTTTCGAGGATGTCCTCAAGGGGCTGGAGACAGAGACCGCGGCCAAGGCCGGCAGCGTGCAGGCCTCGTTCACCCAGCTCTCCATCAGCCCGCAGAAGCTCCAGGCCGTCGGCGCCAGCGAGGATGCCCTGGAACTCCTGGAGAGCTATTCACAGGCCGTGGGCGATCCGCAGGTGAGTCTCAAGGAACTTGCGCCCATGGTGGACGAAATGGAGGCCATGAAGGCGAGAGTGGACGGCGCGGCGTCGTTCATATCCGATGACGACCCGCTCAAGGGCATCATGAACGATGTTTCTGCAGCCCTCGACGTCGAGGTCCTCAAGTTCAGGAGGGGCGATCTGATCGGTTGATATGGTATTCTTCGCAGCGGTCCTCGGCCTCTTTATCGGAAGCTTTCTCAATGTCTGCATCTACCGGATTCCCCGTGGGGAGTCCATCGTCTGGCCGGGCTCGCACTGCACGAAGTGCGGCAACCCGGTCAGGCCCCTGGATAACATACCGGTCATCAGCTATCTCATCCTGAAGGGAAAATGTCGGTCCTGCGGTGATCCCATAGCGGTGAGATATCCAGTGGTCGAGCTCCTCAGCGCCCTGCTCGCCGTGAGCCTTCTGTACCGCTTCGGTCCGACGCCGGCCTTCGTGATCTACTACGCCTGGGCCTGTGTCCTGCTCATCATCACCTTCATCGACCTCGACTATCAGATCATCCCGGACAGGTTCTCCATCGGGGGAATCGTCGTCGGGCTGCCGCTCGTATACTTCCTGCCCGTGACCTACAAGGACGCCATCATCGGCCTCGTCCTGGGCGGCGGGCTGCTTTTGGCCATCATCTACGGTTACTACTTTCTCACCAGGAAGGAGGGCATGGGGGGCGGCGACGTGAAACTGCTCGCCATGATCGGCGTCTTCACGGGCTGGCAGGGGGTCCTCTTCACGGTGTTCGCCTCGTCGCTCATCGGTACAATGGTGGGTATCCCCTGGGCATACGTGAAAAAGGGATCGGAAGGCACCCTGAAGGCCGCCATCCCCTTCGGTCCGTTCCTGGCGCTGGGCGCGTTTATCTATGTGCTCTGGGGTCAGTACATCATTGACTGGTACTTCGGATTCCTCGGGTGAGGAATATTCTCCCATGGCCATGGGAGAAAGAAATTGAACCTGCTCAATCAACGCATCCCACGCTAACCATATATTTTCTATGATACGCGAGATGCGCTGATTGAGCAGGCCGATCTTTCGCCCGTACCGGAAATCTTCAGGTCGGCGGCTTTATCAGTAGTCCAGCCCCTTCATTCCCCCCGATACGCAATGCACGATATCTCGATCAGGACATCCCGAGGAAGCCGTGCCACCTGTACCGCCGCCCGGGCCGGCTTGGCATCCCCGGGAAAGAACGTTGCATACACCTCGTTCATGGCGGTAAAGTCATTCATGTCCTTCAGGAAGACTTCCGTCTTCACAATGTCTTTCATGGACAGTCCCGCCGCTCCCACAATGGCGCTGATATTCCTGAGGACCCGGGCGGACTGTTCCCTGATGCCTCCTTCCACGATGTTCCCGGATGTCGGGTCCATGCCGATCTGTCCCGAAACGAACACGAAGCCCCCGGCGGAAACGGCCTGGGAATAGGGGCCGATGGCCTTGGGGGCATCATCCGAATGGATGGCTCTCCTCGGTGGTCTGGACATATCATCCTCCCTTTCGATAAAATAGAACGAGCGCTCGTTTATTGAATTGCCTTTCTCCTCGTCATTGATTATGGTAGCGGGAAGAATTCCGGTCAAGGAGATGATCATGGAGAGACTGTCCCACCTGCTGTCACCCATCACCGTCAGGGGGATCACCCTGGAGAACCGGGTGGTAATGCCGCCCATGGGGACCAACCTGGGGAACAAGGATGCCACGGTCAGCGACGCCGTGCTTGCATACATCAAGCGCAGGGCGGATGCCCGCCCCGGCCTCATCATCACCGAGATAGCCGCTGTCCATGAATCCGGGGCGCTCATCGACACCGAGCTCGGGATCTATGACGACCGGTTCATACCCGGACTGAGGAAACTTTCGGACACGATCCACGCTGGAGGTGCAAGGGCCGCCGTCCAGCTCCACCATGGGGGGCGCGAGTGCTTCTTCCTCCTGAATGAGGGCAGGGCCCTGGGGCCTTCCGCTGAAGCGTCCCTGATCTATGGGGTGCCCCCGAAGGAGATGACCCTGGATGATATGCGGCTGATCCGTGAGGCCTTCGGCTCAGCGGCGGTCCGCGCCCGGCAGGCGGGATTCGACATGGTGGAGATTCATGCCGCCCACGGGTACCTCCTCTGTCAGTTCCTCTCGCCCATAGCCAACAGGCGCACGGATGAGTACGGCTCCACCATGAGAAACAGGGCCCGCTTCGTCCTCGAGGTGATCGAGGAGGTCCGCCGGTGCGTGGGGAGGGACTTCCCCATTTCTCTACGTCTTTCAGTGGACGAGAGCATCCGGGGAGGATACAGCGATGAAGACATGCTGACCGTTGTCCCGGACTTCGTCAAGGCGGGGGCTGATGTCATCCATGCTTCTCTAGGCACCTACGGAAGCCCGGCAGGCGTCACGAGCGCCCCCGTGGAGTACGACCCCGGGTTCAATGCATTCAGGGCGAGGAAGGTGAAGGATGTGGTGGATGTTCCGGTCATCGCCGTGGGACGGTTCACCGACCCGACCATAGCCGACGACGCCATCCGCCGGGGTGATGCCGACCTCGTCTCCTTCGGCAGGCAGTTTCTGGCCGATCCCGATTTCCTTCCCAAGGCCCGATCAGGGAGGTATGAGGATATTCGCACCTGCATCGCCTGCAATCAGGGATGCATAGAGCGGCTGATCCTGGAAGGAAAGGCGGTGCGGTGCGCCATCAACCCGGAGACCGGGCAGGAGACGGTCTATCCAAAGGAACGCCCGGGACCGTCCCGCAGGGTATGGATTGTCGGGGCAGGACCTGCCGGCCTCATGGCCGCCTATGAAGCCTCCCGGCTCGGGCACGGGGTCACCGTCTTCGAGAAGGAACCGCATGCCGGCGGTCAGCTCCTGTATGCCACCATACCGCCGTTCAAGAAGGTCTACGGAGCCTGGATCCGATGGCTCGAGAGCAGAGTCCGGAACTCCGGCGTCGAGATCCGCACCGGTGTGACCATGGATGCCGATGCCCTGGAAAAGGGCAGGCCCGATGTCGTCATCATCGCCACGGGGGGGGAGAAGATCATACCCGATATAGCGGGCATCGACCTTCCCCACGTACATGACGCCTGGGAGATCCTCTCCGGAGAAACCGCGCCCGGCAGTGATGTGCTCGTCATCGGGGGCGGCCTCATCGGCATGGAGACGGCGGACTACCTCTCCTCGAGGGTGAAGACGCTCACCCTGGTGGAGGCATTGAAGCGCTCGCCGGTTTCCAAGCTCTCCTCGCACGGGTACATGCTCCACCGCCGCTTGAAAGACGCCGGGTGCACCCTCGTGTTCGGCGGGGCGGTCACCAGGATCGAGAAGGATTCCGTGTGTCTTCTCGTCAAGGATGAGGAGCGCAGGTTCTCGCCGGTGGACCAGGTCGTCGTCGCGGTGGGTCTCTCCCCGAGGCGGGAGCTCAAGGACGTCTGCGAAAGGCTCGGCATACCCCATGTCTTGGCGGGCGATGCCGTATCGCCCAGGAGGATCATCGAGGCCACCGAGGAGGGGGCCCGGGCCGCCTGGGGGATCTGAGGCCCAGGCCCCTGCCTGAACGGCATTTTCAGGTGAGGGAGAACCCCCGGCCCGGTCAAACCGTACATCACGGACGTTGATGGATCATGCGGAAAATGTAGGATGCATGGTCTGTCCAGGTTTCCAGTTGTCTTGAGAGGATCCCCACCTGTGTGCAGGAACGCCGGAGGGGCTCTATCTCATTAAGGCTTTCTCCCCTCTCCATCTTCTGCTAAACTTAAATCGGAACAACGTGTGCAGAGGCCGGGAGTCAATAAAGGAGCAGCTGTAATGAAATCCGCATTCATATACACATCGGCGTTTGACACCTACAGTCTCGGGACCGATCACCCCTTCAAACCGTACAAGGCCAGCATGGTCTATGAGCTCTGCTATCGCTACGGTCTCTTCGACCATCCCTGGATCAAGGTGCATGAACCGCAGCCGTCAGCTGAAGAGGTCATGGCGGAGTACCATTCCAGGGAATATATCGACGCGCTCAAGTCATGCAACGGCGGTACCTTCGACTTCACCATGATCCATTTCGGCCTGGGAACCAGTGACAACCCGATCTTCAAGGGGGTGTACGACTTCTCCCTCCTCGTCCTGGGGGCCACCATTGAGGGGGCACAGCTCATCTCCTCGGGCGAGGCGGACACGGTCTTCAGCCCGGTGGGGGGGCTCCACCATGGGGGATATGGGCATGCAGAGGGATTCTGTTATGTGAACGATATTGTGATCGCCATCAAGCGACTTCTGGGGAACGGCTACAAGAGGATCCTTTACGTCGACATCGACGCCCACCACGGCAACGGTGTGCAGGATGCCTTTTACGATACCGACCAGGTCCTCTTCCTGTCGCTGCACCAGAACGGCGAGACCATTTATCCCGGTACGGGGTTCGAAAACGAGATCGGTGAAGGGAAGGGGAAGGGCTACACCGTGAACCTGCCCCTGCCAGAGTACACCGATGACGAGGTGTATGTGCGGGCATTCAAAGAGGTCTTCCCCCCCCTCGTAGATGCATACCGGCCCGAATGTGTGGTGGCTCAGATAGGGCTCGACACCCTCAAGAAGGACCCGCTGACGAACCTCAGGCTTACCAACAACGGCTACTGCGCGGTCATGGAGGAGATCCGCAGACTCTCTCCGCAGATCCTTGCGCTGGGCGGGGGCGGATACAGCGTGCCGGATGTGGTCCGTGGGTGGACGCTGGCATGGGCGATCCTGAACGGGATCAAGCCGGTGGACCATTTCCTCGGGAGCGTGGGCAGCGGTGTCTACGGCCATGGAAAAGGCATCGAGGACCTCTACGACCAGCCTCACCGGGTATCGGATGCACTGAGAAAGTCTGTGGACATCTATGTGGACAATAAGATAGCCTATATCAAGTCGAATGTATTTCCACTCCTCGGCATAGGCACCTGATGCCGGGCAGTGGAGGATGTCGGTAAGGATGTTTCAGCCCGTGATCATGGAGAGGTGAAGCCATGGCAGATGAGAAGAAAGAGGAAAAGAAGAGCTATACCTTTCTGGACAAGCGGGGGATAGACCATGATGAGTCCGAGGTCCCGAAGGACATGAGAAGTCCCGAACCCCGGCGGAGGCCCGAACCCCAGCCCAAAACCGACCCGTATCCTTCGGGACCGCAGAGCCCGGGGGGGGCTTCATTGTCCATCGATTTCACCACGCTCATCATGAGCTTCGCCAGCGCAGCCATGATCAGCATGGGGAGGGTGGCGGACCCTGCCACGGGGATGGTCCAGCGGAGCCTGCCCGTCGCCCAGCAGAATATAGACATCATCACCCTCCTTCACGAGAAGACCAGGGGGAATCTTACTGCTGAGGAGGAGAGCCTCATGGACCAGATCCTCTATGAACTCAGGATAGCCTTTGTCGAGGCGACGAAGGAAACGAGATGACATTCAGGAAACAGCACGGTTTCTATGGCATCCTGCTCATGGTGGCGGTGTGTTCAGCGCTGGTCGGCATGTTCGTGGCATCATCGCTGGAACTGGGATCGGCCAGCGAGGCCAAACCCTTCTGGCAGGAGGGAGCGGCGCCTGCCGCAATGAAGGTCCCGCTGCCTGGCTTCTCTTCCCTGGCCAGGGAGGTCACGCCGACGGTCGTGAACATCCGGACCACCAGGAACATGGCCGGCAAGGACATCTACCGCCGTTTCGAGCCGCCCCCGGGGTATGACGAATGGTTCGATGACTTCTTCAAGAAATACTTCAACAACATGCCCGAACAGGATCTCCAGCAGCGCAGTCTGGGGTCGGGATTCATCATCTCGGACGATGGGTATGTGTTGACCAACAATCATGTCATAGCAGGCGCGGACGAGATCTACGTGTCCCTGGCGGACAAGGAGGAGTTCAAGGCCAAGCTGGTGGGGAACGACGACAAGACCGACATTGCGCTCATCAAGATCGAATCCGACAAGAATGACTTTCCCACGGCGGTGCTGGGAGATTCGGACGCACTGGAGATCGGTGAGTGGGTCATAGCGCTCGGCAACCCCTTCGGATTCGGCCACACGCTGACCCAGGGGATCGTTTCCGCCAAGTCCCGGGTCATCGGTGCGGGCCCCTATGACAACTTCATCCAGACCGATGCGGCCATAAATCCCGGAAATTCCGGCGGACCGCTCATCAACATGCAGGGTCAGGTCGTGGGTATCAACACCGCCATTGTAGCGTCGGGTCAGGGCATCGGTTTTGCCACTCCCATCAACATGGCCAAGGAGATCCTCCGGGAGCTCAGGGACACGGGGGCGGTGGCCCGGGGCTGGCTTGGTGTGTCGATTCAGGAGGTCACACCCGAGATCGCGCGTGCCGTGGGGCTGAAAGAAGCCAAGGGCGCCATGGTCACGAGTGTATATGCGGGAGATCCTGCAGACAAGGCAGGAGTCAAGCCGGGCGATGTGATTCTCAGGATCAATGAGGATGAAGTCGCCGATTCGCGGTCACTGACAAAGATGATCGGGAGCCTCAAACCCGAATCCAAGGTGACCATCACGGTATTTCGTGACGGCCGTTCCCTTGAGTTCACCACGGTGCTGCAGAAGAGGGTTGACGAGCACGTGGCGAAGTTCGGCAAAGCCCCGCAGCGGGAGGAGGGGGTTAAGGACTCCCTTGGCCTCACGGTATCAGCCATAACACCCCAGGCCCAGCGGGAGTTCAATATATCCGAACCGGCAGGTGTACTGGTGACGGCTATCGATCCCAAGGGGAGCGGTGCCAGGAGCCAGATCCAGAAGATGGACATCATCCGCGAGGTGGACAGGAAGGCGGTGAATTCCGTCGAGGAATATCTGTCCGCCCTGTCCGTGAAGAAAAAAGGCCAGGCCGTACTGCTCCTGGTGGTGAGGGGGTCAAGACCCCTGTATGTGGCCGTTGATGTAGAGTGAAGATCTTTTCTCCGTCCAAGATCAACATCTACCTCGAGGTGGTCGGCAGGAAGCCGGACGGCTACCATGAGCTGCGCACCATCATGGTCCCACTGTCCTTCGGGGACGAGATCGACCTCGATCATGCTTCCTCAGGCATTTCCCTCGAGGCCCGAGGCTGCGGATGTACGGACGATAAGAACCTTGCATACCGTGCAGCCAGGCTCTTTTTCAGCCGTGTGGGCGACAAGGGCGGGCTTGCCATAAGGATTGCCAAGAGGATACCCGTCGGGGCAGGCCTGGGCGGGGGGAGCAGCAATGCTGCGAGCGTTCTGTTGGGCCTGAATGAGATGTTCCAAGCCGGCCTGACCGAAGAAGAGCTCGCCGCCATGGCCGGAGAGCTGGGAGCAGACTGCCCCTTCTTCGTCTACCGCAGGCCCATGCTCCTGGGCTCCCGCGGAGATGTCCCCCTAATGGATGTGAACCTTCAGGAGAGGGCATACCTCATCGTCATTCCCCCGCTGAATCTTTCTACAACCCTCATCTTTTCAAAATTGCGCTTGCCTTTGACCCGCGAAGGGGATAGAATTAAAATAGAAAAAATTAGCGACACTTGCATTGAGCCGGAGCACTGGGTCTCCAATGACCTGGAGTTTGTGGCATGTACTCTTTATCCCGAGCTAACTGGAATAAAGGGGGAGCTTCTCAGTTCGGGGGCGCTGAAAGCCGGAATGTCGGGTAGCGGTTCGGCTTTCTTCGGGATCTATGCATCGCAAGCTCACCTGTTGACTGCAATGGGCCGCCTCACACGGCATGAAGGGTATAGCTATATACCCACAACAAGATTGACGGGGGATATATATGGAGATTACTGAGGTCAAGGTGTTTCCGGTCAAGGATAACGACAAGCTCAAGGCATATGCTTCCATCGTCTTCGACGACTGCTTTGTTATCCGTGATCTGAGAGTCATCAGCGGAACAACAGGCTTGTTTGTGGCCATGCCTTCACGGAAGAGGAAGGATGGTTCTTTCCGGGACACTGCCCATCCCCTGAACATGGAAACGAGGGACAAGATCGAGAAATCCATTCTCGAGAGCTATAAACTTAAGATTGCCAACGAAGTCTAATTCTACTATAGTGCGCTCCCGGTAACCGGATGGCTTCCACGGGGTACTGGGATGTCGTCTAATGGCAGGACACGAGATTTTGGATCTCGTTATGGAGGTTCGAATCCTCCCGTCCCAGCCACATTCAGCAATGTGAGACTACCTGCGCGAAGGAATTCGCTCTGACTCCCGGTAACCGATCACACTCAGAGGGAAGGGTCTATGAACTCGAGCATCTGTATCCTTGCAGGAAACTCCAACAGGCCGCTCACCGAAAGTATCTGCACGATTCTCGGGTGCCAACTGGGCAGCGGTGATGTGAAGCACTTTTCCGACGGCGAAACCTCGGTGGACATTCATGAGAGTATCCGGGGAAAGGACATCTTCATCGTCCAATCCACCTGTTCACCCACCAACGAGCATCTCATGGAGCTTCTGGTCATGCTCGATGCGACCAAGCGCGCATCTGCAAAGCGCGTCACCGCGGTCATACCCTATTTCGGTTATGCGCGGCAGGACCGGAAGGCCTCTCCCAGGGCTCCCATCACGGCAAAGCTCATCGCCAACCTGCTCACCGTAGCGGGTGCCGACCGGGTGCTCACCATGGACCTCCATGCCGGCCAGATACAGGGATTCTTCGATATACCGGTGGACAATCTCTATGCAAAGCCCGTCATGCTCCAGTACATCCGGGACAGGTTTCCCGAGGACCTGTGTATCGTGGCTCCCGATGCAGGTGGTGTGGAGAGGGCCCGTGCCTATGCCAAGCCCTTCAAGGCAGACCTGGCCATTATCGACAAGAGACGCGAACGTGCCAACGAGTCCAATGTCATGCACATCATCGGCGATGTGAGAGGCAAGATATGCCTCATCGTGGATGACATTGTGGACACCGCCGGAACGCTGACCAACGGGGCCACGGCATTGCTCGACAACGGTGCGAAGAAGGTGGCCTCATGCTGTACCCACGGGGTTCTTTCCGGCCCGGCCATCGGGCGTATCACCACCTCCGGCATCGAGGAACTCATCATCACCGATACCATCCCCCTGAGCGAGGATGCAAAGTCCTGCGGCAAGGTCAGGGTGCTGACCGTCGCCCCCCTGCTGGCAGAGGCCATCAAGCGCATCTACACGGGATCGTCTGTGAGCGAGCTGTTTCTCTAGGGAGTGGCCATTTCCGGCCTGTACTGGAGAGCTTCCGCCACGTGAGTCTCCCTGATCTCCATACTCTGCTCGAGGTCGGCAATGGTCCGGGAGACCCTGATCACCCTGGTCAATGCACGCATGCTCAGTGAATACCGCTTCACGGCGGTGACGAGCATCATCCGTACGGATGAGCTCAGCCTGCAGGCATCATCGAGTGCCTTGTCCGGTATCCTGGCATTGACGAAACCCCGGCCCAACTGAACCGTTCGCGCCGCTGCGACCCTTTGCCGGACGGCGTCAGAAGCGGGACCGCTTCTCGGTCCCAGTACATGGTCCGCCTCCACCGGGTCTATCCAGATGTGGATATCGATACGGTCAAGGAGGGGTCCGGAGATCCTGGACCGATATTTGGCAATCTGCGCCGGTGTGCAACTGCATTCCCTGGAAGGATGCCCGAGATATCCGCACGGGCACGGATTCAGTGCCGCAACGAGCTGGAACCCGGCAGGGAAGGTGAATGCGGAATGCGACCGGGAAACGGTCACGGATCCGTCTTCCAGCGGTTGACGCAGGGCCTCCAGGGCGCTGCGCCTGAATTCTGGCATTTCGTCGAGGAACAGGACCCCGTTATGCGCGAGGCTCACCTCTCCGGGGGTGGGTATGGTTCCGCCGCCGATGAGACCTGCATCCGATATGGTGTGGTGGGGAGCCCTGAAGGGTCGCGTGGCGATAATGTCGTCCTTGTTCAACCTCCCCGCTGCGGAATAGATGGAGGTACATTCGAGGATCTCCCCATGGGTGACAGGGGGCAGTATGGAGGGCAGCCTCTTTGCCAGCATGGATTTCCCGGCGCCGGGAGGACCTATGAAGAGGAGGTTGTGTGATCCGGCCGCCGCGATCTCGAGACCCCGTTTGCCCATGGCCTGGCCGCTCACTTCAGACAGGTCCGGGTGAACGGCTTCATTTGACGTATGATCCCTCGCAGACCCTTCCCAGACTATGGACTTTTCCCCTCTGAGCAAGGCAAAAGCGTCCTTGAGGCTGGAAACCGGGAAGACGTCAACCTCTGCCAGCCCTGCTTCATATGCATTCTGGGCAGGGCACACGATGCCCTTAAAGCCGTGGTTTCCAGCGAAGAAGGCAGCCGAGATCACGCCGCGTACAGGCCGCACACCCCCGTCGAGCCCGAGTTCGCCGACGATGAGGTAATCGAGCACGGCCTCCTTCGGTATCATGCCCAGGGCCGTCATGATGGCCACGGCCACGGGAAGGTCGAAGGTGCCTCCCTCCTTCCGGACATCGGCAGGAGCGAGGTTCACCGTGATGCGCCGGGGTGGGAAGTCGAGACCGGAGTTGACGATGGCCGATCTTACCCGTTCCCTGCTCTCCTTCACGGCGGAATCGGGCAGACCCACGATGGTGATACTCGGCAGACCTCCCTGGATGTCGGCCTCGACCATTACACCAAGCGCATCAGTACCCCACAGGGTAACCGAGTGCACGCTTGCAATCATATATGAGGCGATAGTACCAGAAGCCCGGGCTGGTATTCAAGGGATCATTGGGCAGGTTCTTTCTTTTTCACTCCTTGAGAGGCCTTCGAAGTTCGTGCCAAGAGAAAAGGGCGGGCCATGATAGCCCGCCCCTGGTGAATGCGCAAAGTCTTGATCAGGGGGCTGGGTTGTGAAGGTCATTCAGTCCAACAGGGTCATTGTAATCAGCCCTGGAGACCCCACCACGCCTTGCCTTGCCGTGCCTGCCATGCCACGGCCTGCTTTGCCCAGCCTTAACGCACCCGACCGCAGGACGATCTTCGCGCATTCGTAACCGGAATAATAACCGCGAAGATCCAATTGTCAAGGGAAGGCCCTACCATCGTCAGAGACCTTGAGAAAAGTCTCCATCCATTCATGACAGGAGATCGAGCAGTTCTTCCACTTCCATGGTCGGCCGGTGACAGGTCGAACCGGTGCACACATAAGCGGTGGGCGATCCATCCTCATCAGTACTGTATTCCGTATCATGATTTGTTCCGGCCATGGGTCCTCCCGGGTTCATGATGACCATCGCATGGGGCAGGAATCGGCTCCGTACCGCTTCGATCATGGCCCGGGTATCGCTCCTGCCCGGGTCACCTGCAATGACCACCCTGGCGGCAGGACCGGTGAGGAAGTCCAGCGCGCACATCATGAAGAGAAAGGCCGACGGGATGCGCCCGGCCTGGGAAGAAAAGGCCTTTCCGATCTCTTCAGCCATGACCCGCAGGGAGGCGTCTCCCGTAAGCTCCCCCAGCCTCAGGAGGTTGAGCATGGTCACGGAATTGCCCGAGGGCAGGGCATTGTCATAGGCTGACTTGGTCCGGGCGATGGGGACCTCAATGACGTCCGACGTGGAGAAGAACCCTCCATCAACGGTATCCCGAAAGCGTTTCTCGATTACGGAGGTGAGATGAATGGCCCGGTCCAGGTAGCGCGGGTCGAAGGTGGCCTCATACAGCTCCATGAGTCCCCAGGTAAGGAAGGCATAATCATCGAGACCGGCATCCCCCCGGACCTGTCCCGCCATGAACACATGCCCGAGGCCGCCCGTTCCATCCATGGTATCCAGGATGAAGTCGGCGGCCTTCTTTGCTGCTATGGCAAGGTCCGGCCTGGACAGGATGGTGCTGCACCGGGCCAGCGCGGCGATCGCGAGTCCGTTCCAGTCGGTCAGGGCCTTGGTGTCCTTCACGGGGCGCATCCTGTCCGAACGCGCCTGCCTGAGCCTGCCCAGGATGTTCTCCAGCCTGGAGGAGATCGTCTCGGTGCCCAGGGAATGTTTCGCCGCGAGGTCTGCCGGGTCATGCTCGAGGTGGATGATGTTGAGCCCCTGATTCATGCCGGGTGCGTTGCCGTCGTCGCTCAGGCCGAAGGCCTCACGGGCAAGGGAAAAATCCGCCTCATCGAGGACGGACGCGATCCCGGCAGCCGTCCAGAGGTAGAACCTCCCTTCCTCCCCCTCGCTGTCCGCATCCTCGGAACCGGCGAACAGGCCCTCATGGGTTCGCAGGTCTTGAAGGACATAGGTGAGGGTGTCTTCGGCGGTCTTCCTGAAATCACGTCGGAGAGTCACCTGGTAGGCCTCCGCATAGGCAATGGCCAGCATGGCCTGGTCGTAGAGCATCTTCTCGAAGTGAGGCACAAGCCACTGCCCATCTGTGGAGTAGCGATGGAAGCCGTACCCCACATGATCGTAGATGCCGCCTCTGGCCATGGCCTCCAGGGTTTTCTCGGCCATCACCAGGGCCTGGGGGTCGCCGGATCGCCTGAAGTACCTCAACAGGAACATGATGGTCTGGGGCGTAGGGAACTTCGGAGCCGTCCCGAACCCGCCCCGGTCCCCGTCATACCGTGCCTTCAGCTCCTCATATGCCTGGAGCAGAAGGCCGGGATTCAGGATGGTCCCCGGGCGAACGGCGATCGCACGCCGTATGGTACGGGCGATCTCTGCTGCCTCGCCGATCACCCGGTCCCTCTTCTCCTGCCAGAGTTTCCCGATTACCGGGATCAGCTCCATCATGCCGATGAGGCCCTGCCGTGAATGCTTGGGAAGGTACGTGGCGGCGAAGAAGGGCTGCCTGTCCGGCGTCAGGATGACGGTCAGCGGCCAGCCTCCGCTGCCGGTCAGGACCTGGCAGGCCTGCATGTAGATATGATCGATGTGGGGCATCTCCTCCCGGTCCACCTTGACATTGATGAGCGCGGCGTTCATGAGGGAGGCGACCTCTTCGTCCTCGAAAGACTCGCGGGCCATGACGTGACACCAGTGGCAGGAAGAGTAGCCGATGGAGAGGAGGACGGGTTTGTCCTGCTCCTTTGCCTTATCAAAGGCCTCATCTCCCCACGGATACCAGTCCACGGGGTTGTCGGCGTGCTGGCGGAGGTATGGACTGACCTCCGAAGCGAGTCGTTTGCGCATGGCACGTTCCTCCCGGTTTCCCTTCATTAGGGGTGTTCCCCGGAGCGATCAAGGGTGCCGGGCATCGGGCATGGCTAAAGGAAAAACCTCACCCTGGCGTCGATCCGGTGTATCCCTGCCCGGCGGGCTGCCTCCAGGGCCTGTGCATACTCGGCGGTGGTGATCCGCCGGTCGATCCGGGGGTCGTTCTTGGCCCGGTAACACGGGTGATACTGGTCCATGACGTTCACATAGGTGTCCCGCGAGATCTCACGGGCGAGGAAGTGCATGACCTCCGGGGTCCCGGCCAGCCCTCCGGGCATGACCAGGTGCCGCACGAGGAGGCCCCGCCGGGCTATGCCCTGTTCGTCCATCGCCAGGTCATCCACCTGGCTGTGCATCACCCGTATGGCCGCGCAGGCGACATCCCGGTAATCCGGGGCAGCGCAGAATGTCCTGGCCGGCTCTTCCTCCCAGAACTTGAAGTCGGGCATGTAGATGTCGAAGACCCCGTCCAGCAGGCGTATTGTATCTACGGAATCATAACCGCCGGAATTGTAGACCAGGGGCAGGTCAAGCCCGTCGTCTGCGGCCAGGACGAGGGCCTCCATGATCTGGGGCACCACATGGGACGGGGTCACGAAGTTGATGTTGTGACAGCCCTTCTCGGCCAGGTCGAGCATCATGCCGGCGATTTGACGAGCATCCGCCGCCGTACCGTCTTGGAGGTGGCTGATGTCGTAGTTCTGGCAGAAGGAGCAGAGCAGGTTGCAGGAGCTGAAGAAGATGGTGCCGGAGCCGTGGACGCCCACCAGCGGGGCCTCCTCACCGAAGTGCGGGCCGTAGCTCGCGACCATTGCATAACGCCCGGTTCTGCAGAACCCCATTTCCCCTTCGAGACGGTTCACGCCGCAGGCCCTGGGGCAGAACCGGCAGCTTTCCAGGAGCCTGAGGGCCCCGGCGGCACGTTCCGCAAGGAGACCCTTCTCATGGAGCGCCCGATATGATGCCCTGGACATGGATCCCCCCGGCAGGCAGCTGCGGTTATTTCTTTTTGTAGGTGCCCATGAGCTCGGCCGTGCCCAGGACATGACCCTCCATGGCCTTGAGGACGTCCTTCTTCACCGCCCCGGACTCGAGTTTCAACATGGTATCCAGGGCGTAGAGCCTGAAGAAGTACCGGTGCGTCCCTGAGGGAGGGCACGGCCCGCCGTAGCCGAAGTCCTTGAAGCTGCTTTTGCCGTGGGTTCCTCCCTGTTCCGGTTTTTCCACCCGGGGCATCCCCGGCGGCAACGACGAGACCTGGGGGGGGATGTCGTAGTAGACCCAGTGGACCCAGGTCCCCATCGGTGCGTCCGGGTCGTCGCAGATCAGGACCAGGCTCCTGGTGTTTGCCGGTGCCCCGGTCCAGGTCAATGGCGGAGAGATGTCCTTGCCCTGGCAGGTATAGTCCGCCGGTATCGCACCGCCCGCACTGAAGGCCGTGCTCTTCAGCTCGAAGGCCGCCAGGCCGGTCCCGGCCAGGCAGCATATCCCGATGAACGCAAAGAGAACTGCAGAGAGCAGGAATCTCATGGAGAACACCTCCTCATTGTATTCTTCCGTACATGCCCATGAGTGAGGCCTCGTCCAGGACGTGCCCCTCCATGGCCCTTTCGACATCCTTTCGGGAGGCCCCCGGCTCCAGGCCGATGAGGGCATCCAGGGCATAGAGCCGGAAGCAGCAGCGGTGGTTCCCTGCCGGGTGGCATGGACCGCGGTATCCGATCTCCCCGAAGCCGTTCTTCCCATGGACCCCTCCCAGGGCTGGCCTGGGCACGCTGGCGATGCGCTCGGGGATGTGCCGCAGGGCTGCGGGAAGGTCATACCAGAGCCAGTGTGCCCGGTGGCCTCCAGGATCGTCGATGTCCTCGAAGATGAGCACGAAGCTCCGGGTGTCCAGGGGCACTCCCGTCCACCACAGAACCGGGGAAATGTCTTCGCCGTCGCAGGTATACTTTGCGGGTATCATGCCGTACGGCCTGAAGGACGGGCTGTGGAGCTCCAGCTCCGGCCTCTCCCAGGTGTCGGCCGTGCCCGGGGACGGGAACAGGCAGAGGAGAACGGCGCAGGCAAAACCCATGGTTTGTCTTTTCACGACAATGCCCCTTTAAGGACTTCTTGTCCCTTGCATAATAATGGAGTACATGGAACTTGCCAACCGTATTCAGAGCATTTCCATGATCCTCTGCGCGTTTGCAGGGGCATACCCCAGGGCGTCGTTGTCGAAGTAGAGGTAGGTGTCCAGACCCCAGGACCTGATCCTCGTCGCCCACGCCCGGAGCTCGTCTTCGGCGTAGGAGGAGGCATAGAGCCTTCGGGAACCGTGCAGGCGTATATAGGTGAATTCAGCGGTGAGAGCCTCGCGGTACGGGTACCGTCCGGCAGTGTCCGAGATGCACCATGCGACGTTCATGTCCTTCAGACAGGACAGGGCCTGCTCACAGGACCAGCTCCCGTGCCGCGCTTCTATGGTGTAGCGCCCTCCAGGCGGGAGAAGCCGGCAGAAGGAGCGGACCGAACCGTCATCGAAGGCCAGGGATGGTGGGAGCTGAAAGAGGATGGGGCCGAGCTTCTCCCCCAGGGGTGCAAGCGACTCCAGAAATCGAGCGAGGGAGTCTTCAGTGTCACGGAGCCGCCTGATGTGGGTGATGAAGCGACTGGCCTTCACGGCCCAAATGAAGCCGTCCGGGGTGGAGGAACGCCATTTCTCAAAGGTGGATGCCCGCATGGACCGGTAAAAGGTGGCGTTCACCTCGACGGAGGAGAAGATCCCGGCATAGTGTCCGAGCCATTTCGCCCTGGCGAGGTCTTCCGGATAAAAGGGGCCCCTCCAGTGGTCGTAGTTCCACCCCGAGGTACCGATCATGACCTGCGGCATGCATGCCTCCCGGTTCTCCCTCAGATAATCTCCGGGATCAGAGCCCACCCGATGACCCAGGTTTGGAGGTCTTTATCGTGTTCCAGGCACACGATCCCGCCGTTGGCGAAGCGGATCACGGGCGGCTTCGTGGATCCGGTGACGAGATGGGCCGCGAGCCGCGCCAAAAACGGCAGGTGCCCGACGATCATGAGGTCGTCCATGCCGGTGATGCCCCGGGCAAAGGCTGCGGCATCATCCATGGGATCCAGGCCGGATACGCCCTCGGGATGCCTGCCCGGCGTGAGGAGAGCGGCGAAGGCATCGGCGGTCTGTGCCGCCCTCGCCTTGCCGCTGTGGATGATCCGCGAGACCTTGATCCTGATCTCGCGGGCCTTGACCGCCATCCGTTCCACCTCTGCCAGGCCTTTCTCCGAGAGCCCCCGGTCGGGGTCGACCTCCCTGGGGAGACTGAGGCCATGCTGTACCAGGTAAAGGCTCATGGATCACCTCCTGTCAGACGTTCAGCGACTTTGCCAGGTAGCGGGTCATCTGGCCCACCACCATCTCGATGACCTCCCGGGGTAGAAAGTAGCTGGAACTCTCCTGAACGAAGAGGTCCGTAACCTCCTGGACGGCCAGTGTCACATTCCCGGTTTTCAGCAAGGATTCTTCGATGACCGAACGTGTCATGCGGGCCGATTCCCTGGACCTGTCCATGAAGGTATGCGCATCGCTTCCGGTGCATACGCCGTAGTGCTCGGCGCAGAAGAAGTCCACCTCGCAGAGAGACATCCTCTCCAGACTGGCCTGGTACTGGTCGAAGTTCGAGTTCGCCGAACAGAAGACCTTACCGTCGAAGGGAATGCCCGCGGAGTCGGAGGCGAACAGGGCCTTTTCCTCGGGACAGTACATGGCAATGGAGCAGGAAGAATGCCCGGGCACCTCGAGCACCTCCAGCGTGACATCGCCGACGTCGATGCGTTGACGGTCGCCGAGCACCTGCTCGACCTCTATGCCCTGGAAGGGGAGCCCGAAATCCTCATGTCGCGAACCTGGCCTTTCCTTATCCAGGAGGAAGGTGTTGAGCTTCAGGATGCTGTCGATCACATCCGGCCTGGCGAGCATGACCTTGCCCCGGTCCGAAGCACATACGGCGGCGTGAGGGAGCCTCGCCTTGAGAAAGGGCACTATGCCGACATGATCGAAGTGTGTGTGGCCGATGATGATGCGCCTGATCGTGCGCTCCTCAAGGCCGAATTCCCTTATCTGGGAAAGGATATCCGGGACGATGTATGACATGCCCCCGCCGATGAGGGCCGATTCGCAGCCGCCGTCCAGCAGGTAGACGCACGACTCTCTCCTCCCCAGCAGCGTGATCCTGTCGCTCACCCTTCCCGGTCTGTCTATGATCATGGTACCTCCCCGCCGACACCTGAATGCAGGACTGGCGGAACCATGGTAGCACGCACCCCGACGGCTGTCAAAACAGGAGGCGGTATGCCGGCGAACCGGACCGCACCTTGGGGAGGATTCATGAAAGGCACGCAGCGGGAGCAAGCAATCGTGAGGAAGCGATGCGAGGAGGTACCTCGCCGGAAATTTTCCAGGCTTGCCCTACAGCGGCGCTTTCATATATGGGAATGCCTCCGGATGAAAGGAGTGCGCCATGGGGATCATGTCGAATACGGTGAGCGTTTATCAGTACAGGGTCGACGGAAAGCCTGGAAATGCTTCGTGGGTTCAGGAATGTCTGAACAAGAGCCGCTTTGTCCCCATCGATACGACATCCGACGAGGAGTCGGCGGGATGGGTCACCCTCGATGACCACGGGATGTCTGACTTCGACAACGAGAATGTGTTCCGGCGGGATCCCTACTATGCCTTCACCCTGCGCCGGGATCAGCGCAAGGTTCCTGCAGCGGTGCTCAAGGGCCTGGTGGACAGGGAATGCTCCAGGTGGCTTGCCGAGCGGCCCGCCATATCCCGTATGCCCTACAGGCGCAAGGCTGAGATCCGGGAGAACCTCCACGCGTCTCTCCTGGGAAGAACCCTTCCGGTCCCTGCCACATACGACGTGGTCTGGAACGCCGAGACAGGGATCGTCACGGTGGCCGGCATCACCGAGAAGGTCCTTGACATGGTGGAGGACCACTTTGCCAGCACCTTCGACGGCCTGATCCTCGAACCCATCCACCCCATGGCCCGGGCATCCGGTATTCTGGACAAGGACCAGCGCCGCCTGCTCGAGAAGGCAGACCAGGCGCCGTCCAAGGACGTACTCCTGCAGATCAAGCGAAACCGCTGGGTTGGATGGGACTTCCTGCTGTGGCTCATGTACCGCACCGGCAAGGGGTCCTCGGTATATGAGGTCAACCAGGAAGGCCCCCTCCTCAAGGGTGAAGCCTTCATGGCATACGTGCACGACAAGTTCGTGCTCGTGGCCGAGCATGAGCAGGGAAAGCGCAGGAGCGCCATCACCGGCGCCCAGCGTGAGTTCGCTGAGGCGCGGGAGGCCCTCCGGGACGGGAAGAACATCGTGGAGGCCCTTATTTACCTTGAGAAGGAGCCGAGGTCCTGGAAGATCTCCCTGAAGGCAGATATCTTCGCCTTCGGGTCCTTTTCCTGCCCGGTGATCCAGATCGAGCGGGACGAGATCACTGACCCCTTCCAGGAGCGCATCGCCGTGTTCTACGAGCGCATGAGCCTTATGGAGACCGGGCTGCAGCTCTTCGACAGCCTCTTTTCGGCCTTCATGACCGAGCGCGTCAGCGGCACGTGGCCGGAACGGCTCGGGTACATCAACGAGTGGCTGGGCGCCCCGTGAGGGATCACAGAACCCATTAACCTGTTTATATTTATATTTTATGGTGCCGATACAAGGGGCATGGACGTCTTCCGGCCCATACCCATTGATGTGATCCTCATCGACGAGCAGTCGGTGGTGGACCTCTATATCAATCACGAAGACAGGCTCGTTCCCTTTCTCGGCAAGGGCGGCGTGTTCACCAGAGACCACCTGATGGAGCTCAACCGCCACGGATTGAGCAAGCTCTTTATCCGCGGATCAGAGTCCCTTGCCTTCGAGGATTATATCAGCAGCCATTCCGGAAGTATCATCACCGACCCCACCGTCCCCTCCAGGGTCAAGGCGGCAACCTTCTACGTATCATCCATCAATGCTCTCAGGAAGGCCTTCGACAACCCCGACTGGGAGCGGATGGCCGAGATCAAGCAGTCTCTCAAGCCCATGCTGAAGAGCATCATGAAGAACGAGATCCTCCTGAGCGACCTGTTCTCCATAACCGAGCACGACTTCGAAACGTATACCCACAGTGTCAACGTGGGCATCTATGCCACGTCGCTGGCCATACAATTCTACAAAGGGGACAGTTCCGTGGGGACAGCGGAGCTGGAACGGTTGAGCTACGGGTACTTTCTCCACGACATCGGCAAGTCCAGGGTGCCCCTGAACGTCCTCAGGAAGAGGGGATCCTTGAGCGAGGAGGAGTGGGTCATCATGAAGAAGCACCCCGAGTGGGGCTACGCGATTCTCATGGATACGGGAAATCTCACGGACGAGGCCGCCTATATCTCCATGCAGCACCACGAGCGGCCCGACGGTACGGGATACCCCCTCGGCATGAAGGACATCCACCCCTGCGCCCGGATCTGCACCATGGCCGACATCTTTGACGCACTTACCTCGGCACGGCCCTACAAGCCTCCCATGAGACCCTTCGACGCCCTTGAGACCATCAAGAAGGAGGCCTTCACCGAGTTCGACCACAACCTCCTCACCACCTTCATCAGGATGCTCGGCCCCGGCCGGGAAACCACACACTGATCCCTGCCGGGACCCCATGCCGTAATTCGCAGTCCTTGATAAAAGAGAGCCGTTCCTGCAGGGTGAGATTTTCCCTTGCCATTTCATCGAGCCCGGATACAGAATGCACTTCCATTGTTGATCGTCTTTTCGAGGGAGGAACGTGGGCATGAAGGTTTTCGTCATCGTGGGGATGCCAGCTTCGGGGAAGAACATTGCCAGGGACTATGCGCACCTGAAAGGATACCCGTATTTTGCTACCGGCGACATCGTGCGGGCCGAGGTGAGAAGACGGGGTCTTCCGGCTGATCCACAGAGCACGGCCAGGGTATCGGACGAGCTGCGGGGGTACGACGGCATGGGGGTGACCCGCCTGGCCTTGAAAACAGCCCTTGCCGAAGAATCACCCCTCGTTTTTCTCGAGGGCATGCGTTCCTGGCCCGAGATCGGCCTCATCGCGGGGCAGGCCGAGTGCCGGGTGGTGGCGTTCCTGGCTCCCAGGGCGACGAGAAAGCAGCGCATCCTGTCCCGGGGAAGAGCGGACGACGCCCCCGATGCCTTTGACGGGCGGGATCAGCGGGAGATCTCCTACGGCACTGCCGTGCCCATTGCACTTGCCGATGAATACATCCTCAATTCCGGCACCATGGAAGATGCCCTGGCGGCCCTGGATGCCGCCGTGCAGAGACATCTGGTCTGAAGCCTACTTCCCGGGGATGAACTCCTTGGGTCTCGCCTCCGTCAGGGCAATGGCCTCCACCGGGCATACCGATGCACACAGGCCGCAGCCGATGCACGCATCGGCCTTCACCACCGCCGCATCACCCTGCTCCACGGCGATGGCCTCCACCGGACATATCTCCTCGCACAGACCGCAGGCGGTGCAGGCTGCTTCATCGACCCGGGCCCGGAAGCGGCTCGGGGCAAGCACACCCTTGGTCTTCACGTCGGTGGCGAACCGGAGCATCTCGCAGCAGCAGTTGCAGCAGTTGCACAGCACATTGGATCTACCGGAGGTGTTCTCGGTCATGTGGACGAGACCGGCGTCCCTGGCCTTCTTCAGGATCTCCAGCGCCTCCTGGACGTTCACCTGCCGCCCCGTGCCGCGCTTGATGGTGTATTCGGCACCGCGGTTGAGCTGAAGGCACACCTCCAGGGGTCTGTTGCAGCGCTTCATGAGCTTACGGCATACGCAGGTGGTCACGGCAACCATGCTCGCCGACTCCAGCATGGACCTGGCGTCCTCATAGGAGAGAACCTGGTTTCTGACCTCGATGGTCTCGCCGATGGGGATCACCCTCATGAAGGACGGCAGGTTTATACTCGTCACCAGTTCCAGCAGTTGGGGGTAGTCGGTCTCCTCGAATTCCTCCCAGAGCCTGAACATCTCCTCAGGGGCCTCAGGCCACAGGATGGTGGCGTCGTGAAACTGTATGATGTGTCTCGGTCCACGGTAGAACGTGGTCTTGTCCTTGACGAAATCGAAGGCAGCACCACGGTGGAAGAGTCGGTCGACGATACCCTGCATCTCTTCGGTGGACTTTGCAAAGTCCCGGGCAAGCTCGTCAACGGTAGCGGGCATGCGGTTCACGATGCGTGCCTCCTCATCGGTGCATATGATCCTCCAGATCAGCGGGATTACCCTCGAGTGCTCCAGCATGAGCTTCTTGGACAATTCCCGGTAAACATCTTGCTGTTCCATGGTCCCTCCCTTATATGAATACATTGTACCCTTGGCTCTGAACTCTATGCAAGATCGTATTATGATATGACGTTCATATGGATCAGGGTATGGTGGGGGACTGATGGGCGTGGAGGTTCTCTTTTCCCGGGAAGACATCAGGAAGACCTACGAAGAGCTCTCCTGGCACCGCAGAAGCAAGGACATCATCCAGGAGTATGCCCTGAACATGAGGGACATCAGGGAGGTCGCCCTTGAGGGAGTGGACCTGAGGGCTTCGTCGGACGTGCTCGATCTCGGATGCGGGTACGGTTTCTTCACCGAGAGTCTTGCTGGGAGGCTGAGGCCAGGGGCGAAGGTCATGGGCATCGACGTGGTGGATCACAGCAACCGGGAATCCTTTCTTGATACCGTAACCCTCATGGGGTACAGGGCCTCGTTCATCCATGGAAGCGCGGACATCATCAGAGACATGGCCCATGCCGGCTTCGATCTCGTCATCGCCAGTTACTCGCTGTATTTCTTTCCCCACCTCATCCCGGATATCGCACGGGTGCTCCGCAGGGGCGGGCTCTTCATCGCCGTAACCCACAGTAAATATTCCCTCCGGGAGCTCACCTCCTTCGTCCCCTTTTCCATGAGGACCGCCGGGCTTGGTCAGCCGGGAGAGCTCAGGATCAACAGGTTGTTCAGGGCCTTTTCGATGGAGGACGGAAGGTCACAACTCGAGTCCTACTTCGACGATGTCGAGCGGGTGGTCTATGAGAACTCGCTCGTCTTTCCCCTGGACCGTTTCGAGGCCTGCATCGACTACCTCGATACCAAGAAGCACCTCATCCTCAAGGAGGTCACCGATACGCACCCGGCCAGGTTCGATACGGTGTACGCCCTCCTGGTCAAGGCCCTGTTCGATCATGCCAGTGCCCACGGCAAGGTGCTCATCACCAAGGACGACGGCATCTTCCGATGCAGGCTTCCCGTACATGGTGGGAGGATCGCATGAGGAAAAAGAGGGTCTACTGCGCCTATTGCGCGGAACCTGTGGTGAGGCGGCAGGTGGAGGGGAAAGAACGGGACCTCTGCGCGAAGTGCGGGGCGGTCTTCTATGAAAACCCCCTGCCCGTGGCAAGCGCCGTCGTGGTGAACGAACAGCGGGAGGTCCTGCTCGTGCAGCGGAAGAAAGACCCCTACAAGGGTATGTGGTGCCTGCCCATCGGTTTTGCCGAGGCCGGGGAGGCGGTCAGGGATGCGGCACTGCGTGAGCTGGAGGAGGAGTCGGGCGTGAAGGGGAAGATCGTCCGCCTCATCGATGTGGACACTGTTGACAATGACTTCTATGGCAGCCTCGCCATCGTGACCTATGAGGTCAGGGCCGCCGAAGGCTGGCTCCGCCCCGGTGACGATGCGGTCGATGCCCGGTATTTCCCCCTGTCCGGACTGCCGCCCCTGGCCTGGTCCTCCAACGAGAAGGCGGTGAGGATCTATCTCGACTTGTACCGGGACACATGGGCCATGATAGATTCCTTCCGGCAGCTCTTCCCCGATCTCGGCCCCCCCCATGCCGTGTCTCCGGAGACCACTTCCCAGGGGCATCTCCTGTCGAACATCCTCATCAAGGTGATCGAACGGGACAGGGAGGAGATAACCCGGAACTGGGCCGGAGAAGTGCAGGGCGGCATACCCTCGCTGGCGGCCTGCATGGATGTCCTCCTGGACATCAACCGGATGGTGCTCCAGGGTATACGGGAAGGGCTCGAGGGAAAGAAAAGACCCTTTGACAGGCAACGGTTCGTCCGCGCCGGCCGGCACCTCAGAGGACTCGATCTGCCCCTGCCCGATATTCTCAATGCCCTGGCCCTGAGCAGAAAAAGCATCTGGGTGCACGTGATCGGGAAGAAGATCCTGTCCTCACCCCTGGAGATCTACAGCACCCTGGAGCTGAACAATCGCATCATCTTCCTCTATGACAAGGTGAACTACCATATCGCTCAAGGGTATATGGCCTGAGGATCGGGGGCTTACTCCTGCGGAACCCTCCAGATGAACTCCCCGCTTCTGACGAAGTTTTCGAGCTGCTGTACGCTCTGGAGCGCCTTGCGCTCCACGGATTCTGCGGTATTGAACGCATTGTGCGGGGTGAGGATGGCGCGATCGTGGCGGGTGAGCTCGAGCACGGCCTGCATGGAAGGATCAAGCGGGCCTGTCCCTGACCGCAGGGCAGCTCCAAGCATGCCTTCGTTTTCGTACACGTCCAGGCCCACGCCGCCCAGGTGACCCTCGTTCAGCAGCCGAAGGAGTCCGGCTGTGTCCGCAAGCTCTCCCCGGGCGATGTTCACGAAGACGGCGCCGGGCTTTGCCTTCCTCAGGAGGTCGTAGGAGAAGTACCCGCGGTTCCGGGCGGTCAGGTTCATGGCGCACACGATGACATCCGCGCAAGGCAGAATCGTTTCAATGGTGGAATATCTGATGGAGGGGTGTCTCCGGACGATATCCGCGCCGAAGACCTCCATGCCCAGGGCGCTGCCGATGCGGCACACCTCGCTGCCGATGTTGCCGACACCGACCACGAGGATGGTCTTTCCCATGCACTCAGAACCCGTGAGACCGTCGCGGTCGAAGCGGCACAAGTGTGCCGTCTGGGCCGGCAACCTCCTCAGGAGCCCGAGCCAGAGCAGCAGCGCCTGCTCGGCTACGGCCCGGTTGCAGTACAGGGGCAGATAACCGGCGGGTGTGTCCATTCCCGTGGCCGTGCGGTATGAGAGCACATGATCGTACCCGGTGCTCCTGCTGAGGATGGCCTTAACGTCCCCCGCCCACTGTGGGGGAATGTAGGATTGCGTCCGGATGCTGATGATTCCTGCCGGAGGAGTCCTGTGGCGGGATTCCTGGATAGTATCCGGTGTGAAGTCGGCGACGATGCCATGGGGAAGATGCCTGCGGAGAGCGTCGGTCTCTTTGTCAAAGGCCTCATAGAAGAATACGTCCATGAAGGCAGTCTAGAGGATTTCGTCCGGTATGACAATGCTGCGGGCATACAGCATGATCCGCTCAAGTTGCGGCGCTCAAACGCCGTAACATACCTCGGGGGGCGGCTCTTTGGTACGATGACGATGCTGCCCCAAGAGGCGTTGACGCATGAAGGCCGTTCTGTCATTTTTTCTGCCCGGGGGCATGATCTTTTTCGCGGCACTGCTCCTCGTACATGCACCCCACGTGCGGGACAGCCTCGGCGATATCGCAGGCGTATACCCCTATGCGGCATACCTCTTCTCCGTGGTGTTCGGGTTGCGGTTCAACCGGTCGGCACTGGTGTTCGCAACGGTGAGCATCGCCCTTGCCCACTGGTGCCTCGTTCACTTTGCTCAGGTACAGGGAAGCCAGGATCTGTACTGGCGTGTAGCCTATCTCTCGGCTGCCCTGCTCCTCCCGCTGAACCTCCTGGCTCTGTCTCTGTTCAAGGAACGCGGCATCTTCACGGCGAGGGGTCTGGCCAGGCTGGTCGTCATCCTTTCCCAGCCGGTCTTGGCAGGGATCATCGCCGGCCGGGACCCGCAGCGGTACATCGACCTGCTCGAGACTGACCTCCTTCAGTTCCCATTCCTGCAGGTCCTGCCCATGCCCCAGGTGCCTGCCGCTGCAGGCCTCCTCTGCCTTCTGGCAGTGGCGGTCCTTTACCTCAGGAACAGGGGGGCCAAGGAGAGCGGGTTCTTCTGGGCCATATGCGCGGTGTTCGCCGCCCTTGCAGCCATTACGGGACGGAGCGAGGCGTCTTTCCACTTCGCAACCGCCTCCTTCATCCTGCTGGCATCCATCATCGAGGTGTCCCATGCCATGGCCTTCAGGGACGAACTCACCGGCCTCCCCGCACGCAGGGCCTTGAGGGAGGACCTCCTCAAGCTGGGGTCCGACTACTGCCTCGCCATGCTCGACATCGACCACTTCAAGAAGTTCAACGACAGGCACGGCCATGATGTGGGCGATCAGGTCCTCCGTATGGTGGCCGCCCGGCTGGCAGGGGTCACGGGAGGGGGAAAGGCCTTCCGTTACGGCGGGGAGGAGTTCACGGTGGTCTTTCCGGGCAGGCATGCCGAGGATGCCCTGGAGCACCTCGAGGTGCTGCGCAGGGAGGTGGCCCTCTCGCAGTTCGTCATCCGATCTCCCATGAGGCCGAGGCGCAGGCCCAAGAACCCCCGAAGGAGGAAGGCGGCGCCCAGAAAGGTCTCGGTCACCATCAGCATCGGGGCAGCGTGGCCCGGCGGGCGCACCGGATCCCCGGACGATGTGCTCAAGGCAGCAGACAAGGCCCTGTACCGGGCCAAGAAACAGGGAAGGAACAGGGTTTCCACCTGAGACCTGCGGGTGTGAGGCGCCGGGGCCGCCGTGAAACCGGATGGCAGCCCTCGAGCCACGATCTTGTAACGCCTGAAAAGGTCAGAGGAAAAAATATCTTCACGCGAAGAAAATAATTTCCCAGCATGATCAGTGGGTTACCCCTATGATCTCTATAACTAACTGAAATCAATAGTTATAATTACTGGCACACTCATTGCTCTTCAAGGTGAAGTATAATTCATATTGCAGCAAATTCCCTGAAGGGGTGGTGCCATGCTGAATGATGCTGGAGTGAACGAGTCGGCAGGAAGGTGCAGAAAGGCGGCCGCATCCATCATGGAGATCCTCAAGTATCAGTGCCAGGGATTCATCCTCCCTCCTTCCGAAGCCAGGAGCCTCCTTGGTCTTGCAAAGGACGACCGGGCCTGGCACCTCCATGAACGCATCACGCTGCTCAAGAAGGAACTCGCACGGCGCTATGTTGCAATGGAGGTCAATCCCATCCAAGGGATCACGGTCCAGCTGTACCGGGTCCCCCTCCAGTCATACATACTCTGTTCACCGCGGGGCATGAGGCAGTAGGCGCCTCTTCACCCGGTCATCATGACCATGGGTGCCCTGCGGCTCCCCCTTGATTCACAGGTCCCTGCACTCTATCCATGGGTGTATGGGGGACGAGCCGATCATCTCCGCCTGCACGAAGGACTGTCCGGATGCATGTTCTCTGGTCATTTCTCGAGAGCATGAAGGTTTGATCACCCTGGGAGGAAACCCCGGGCACCCCGTCACCAGGGGATTTACCTGCGCCAAGGTCAGAAGCCACCTGAAGCGGGTCAACAGCCCCGAGCGTATCCTGTACCCCCTGATGAGATCCGGCGCCGCCTGGGAGCTCATCAGCTGGGATGAGGCCCTGGGCGTGTGCGCGGACAGGATCCGGTCCCTGCGCTCGGAACCCTCATCGATCCTCTACTTCCATGGCGAGGGTGCCAAGGGGGTGCTCAAGCAGGCGGGCCACCTGTTCTTTTCCCTGCTCGGCGCGAGCAGGGTCAGTGGTTCCTTCTGCGACTCCGCAGGGTTCAGCGCATGCGTGAAGGACTTCGGATCGCGGGAGACGAGCGATGTGGAAACACTCAAGGACGCAAGGGCCATCGTGAACTGGGGAAAGGACATCCCCAGGAGCTCCGTTCACATGGCAGCGCTGGTTCAGAGTGCACGGAAGAACGGCGTCAGGGTGCTCACCATATCCCCGGGCGGTGATACGGCCGATGGCCTGACCGACCTTGTCGTGCGCATCAGGCCCGGGACCGACCGTTTCCTTGCCGCAGCGGTGATCCGTCTTCTCCTGGACCGCGGGGCAGTCCCCGAATGGGTCCTGCCCCGCACGGCCAACGGGGACGAGTTCCGGCGGATCATCCTCGGCAGGAGCATGGACGAGCTCCTCGCCGCCTGCGGATGCACCAGGGACGATGCGGAGCGTGTGTATGGGTGCTATACCGAGCTCCGGCCGGCTGCCTCCATCATCGGTGCGGGAGTTCAGCGGTACAGCTTTGGGGGGGAGAACGTCAGGTTCATCAATGCGCTCGCCCTGCTCTCCGGAAATATCGGCATCAGGGGAGGCGGCAGTCATTTTCACCTGAATTCGCTCAGGAACCTGAACCTTTCCTGGACCAGGGTGGGGGAGAGGAAGGACTACCGTTTTCTCCGCATGCCCGTCATCGGGGCGGATATCGCCGAGGCGCATGACCCGTCCATCCGCATGGTGTGGGCGGATGGATCGAACCTGGTGAACCAGGCCCCGGGAGCCCTCCGGACTGCCTCCGTCTTCGAGCAGGTGGAGTTCTCGGTGGTGGTGGACGCCTTCATGACGGATACCGCGGCACGGGCGGACCTCGTGCTTCCCTGCACCCTCATGCTGGAACAGGAGGATGTCGTCGCCTCCTACATGCACGACTACGTGCAGTATGCCGGGAAGGCCCTGGATCCTCCGGGTGAAGCCAGGAGCGACTTCGAGATCCTCACGGAGCTGGGGAAACGTCTGGATCCGCCTATTGTATTGCCCGCGGCGGAGGCGTGCCTGCATGAGTCACTGAGGTCGCCGTACCTCGACATCTCTCTGGATGAGCTCAGGCGGAAGGGCTTCGCACGGGCCGGCAGGCCAGAGGTGGCCTACGCCGGGCTCGTCTTTGACCATGCCGACGGCTTGTATCGTTTCCCCGCGACACTCCACGGCGAGCCCGATCCGCCGGGTGGATACCCCTTGAGGCTCCTGAGCCTCGTGAGGAGGGAAGCCATACACTCGCAGATTCTTCCCGAAGACCAGGAGATGCCCCCGAAGGTGTGGGTGTCCCCGGAGAGCGCGGTGCTGGCCTCCCTGGACCGGGACAAGCCGATATCCCTTGTAACGCCGCTCGGCCGTCTCCGGGTGAACCTCATGACCATGGATGGACTCCACCCGGAGGTTGTCGTATACCGCAGGGGTGACTGGATGAAGCTCGGCGGGGGGGTGAACGGGCTCATCGAACCGCACATCACTGACATGGGGACCGGCACCGCCTACTACGACCAGTACGCCCGTCTTGAAAACGACTGAGCGGGAGGGTGATTCGGGCCGTGAAGACAGAGATCGCCATCGTTGACCGCTTCAACCGGTGGTCGGAAGACATGAAGGCGTGCCGCGACGGGGGGGCCCGGAAGGAGTATTTTCAGCGCGAGCTTCCCGGCTTCCTGAAGGAACGGTCGCTGTTCGTGCCCGTGCTGGAATCCATAGCGGCGGGCGGGCTTTATCCGGACGTGAAGTACGCCACCATGTTCGACAGCGAGGTCGTCCTGTACCGGGATCCGGGCCGCGCCTTTTCCGTCCGAGTCTATCTGTGGGGCCCGGGTGAATACGATCCCGTGCACGACCACAATTCATGGGGCGTCATCGGTACGGCCCTGGGAACCCTGGACACCATCAACTACAGGCGTCTGGATAACGGATCCGACGAGAGCCGTGCAATGCTCGAAGAGACGTCGCGGCAGTTCGTCCCCGTCGGGCAGACCTACTCGGTGTTCCCCCTGAACGAAGGCATCCACAGGACGGGCAATGCCGACGATCCGGCCATCATACAGGTGGGGGTCTACGGCGAGAACCTAACGGGAAGGAGCTATGTGAACGTTTTCGATCTCAAGACAGGCGACGTTACCAGGCTCTACCTGCCCCACGTGAAGAAACGCATGCTGGCAAGGCATGCCCTGGAGTCGCTGTGACCAGGGGATATGTCCGCGAAGATCCTTTCAGAGTCTCGATTCGGAAAGACGAGGTTGACAACAGTCGTGGATATGGCACAGTGGACGGGATAAATCCTATGGACCGGGAGAGGAAACCATGGACATGCTCTTCAGCCCGACTGACGGTACGCATCAAGGCTCCATCGCTTCACTGCGGGGGTTACTGACCAGGCTCGAACCACCCTTCGGAAAGGGCTCCACGGTGGGCATCAAGCTCCACTGGGGGGAAAAGGGGAACCACAGCTTTCTCGAACCCGCCTATGCCCGCGAGATCGCGCGGTGGATCTCCGCACAGGGGGCGCGGCCGTTCGTCTTCGACACCTCGGTGCTCTATTCGGGCGGACGGAGAAGCGGGAAGGACTCCCTGGAAACGGCCGTATCCCACGGCTTCACCGAGGATTTTCTCGGATGCCCCGTGGTGATAGCCGACGGTATGAGCGGCCGCGATATCATCGACATACCCGCCGGGTACGGGCACTTCAAGACCGTGCAGGTGGCCTCCCTGATCGAAAAGACCGACGGGTTCGTCATCTTCTCCCACTTCAAGGGACACCTCGCAGCGGGCTTCGGCGGCGCCATCAAGAACATCTCCATGGGATTCGCCTCCAGGGCGCAGAAGCAGCGCATGCACTCCGATGTGAAGCCGATCCTCAGCCAGAAGAAGTGCACCCGGTGCGGGATGTGCGTCGAGGTCTGCCCCACGGGGGCGGCCAGGATCGTGGAGGGAGAGTTCCCCACCTATGACCTTGAGGTGTGCATCGGGTGTGCCCAGTGCATCGCACAGTGTCCGGAGATGGCCCTGCGAATCCTGTGGGGCAGCGACAATAAGGCCTTCCAGGAGAAACTGATCGAGACCGCCGGTGCAGTATGGAGGATCATCGGGCCGAAGACCGTACTCATCAACGCACTGATCAGGATAAGCGCCGAATGCGACTGTCTGCCCGGAAAGGCCGACATCATAGCCGGCGACATCGGTTTTCTGAGCGGGACACACCCCGTTGCCCTCGATGCCGACTCGGTGTCGCGGGTGGGTGCCGGCGTCATTGACGGGGCGCATGCGAACCTGCCCTGGAAGAGGCAGTTCTCCTATGCGGATGAGATCGGATTCGGAGGGTGAGCGCCCCTTCCTCAACAGGCAGCGATCGAGTTTTCCGGCATTGCTCGTGATCGCGGCCGTTGCGGCACCGTTCTTCCTCGGTTCATGCGTGATCTCCGGCACCGACGGTCTGTGCACCTCCATCGTGGTTCGCTTCGACGATGACGGTCTCACCGCGGTGATCAGCCTGGGAAGGCCCGTGAGCCTCCCCCTGGACGAGGATGACGCCTACTACATCATGAACCAGTGCTCCTGTGCATGCAGGGGGGATCTCGTCCGGGTTCATGATTACTGGCAGTACCCGGAGTATCCGGACAGCTACGGCTGCTTCATCCGGATCCATGTCTATACCGGTGATGTCGAATGTTTTTCGGACTTATGAGTGAAGGGGCGGGCTCGTGACGTGAAGGTCCGCCCCGGGGTGAGGCTGTGAACGACCTCGATGAAAGGGTTGAGATCCTTGCTCGGAAGATGATCGGCGGCAGGACCGTCTTCTTCACCGGGGCGGGCGTTTCCACGGAGAGCGGCATACCGGACTTCAGGAGCCCGGGGGGGATCTGGACCACCCACAAACCGGTACTGTTCGATGATTTCATGAGGTCGCGCGAGGCTCGCACGGAGTACTGGAGGCGCCAGGTGGCCTTCTCCGATCTCATGAGGGACGTCAGGCCCAACCCCGGCCATACTGCCATCACTAGGCTCTATGAAAAGGGACTCGTGGAGGCGGTCATCACCCAGAACGTGGATGGCCTGCACCAGGCCGCGGGCATGCCCGGGGACATGGTCATCGAACTGCACGGGAACGGCCTGCGTGTGCGCTGCATGTCATGCGGCAGGATCTCGCCGCTTCAGGACGCCCTGGACCGTGTAGGAGCAGGCGACCCGGCCCCTGAGTGTACGTGCGGCGGATACCTCAAGCCCGACACCGTCTCCTTCGGCCAGGCCATGCCTGAGTACGCGGTCATGACCGCCATGGATCTGGCCATGACCTGCGACTGCTTCATCGTGGTGGGATCCACCCTGCTGGTGCACCCTGCCGCCGGTATCCCGCTGTATGCCCTGGATGCGGGGGCCTACCTGGCCATTGTCAACCTTTCGGAGACCCCCCTGGACGGTCGTGCCCATCTGCTCATACGCGAGAAGGCCAGCACTGTTCTGGGTATGCTAGCAGACGCCGTCGAACGGATCTTTCCCGGAAAAGGATGAGCCCATGGTCGAGAGAAAGTACCACATCGGCTTTTCAAGTGAAGACCTCGGTCCCGAGCAGCCCGTGGCGGCGCTGCTCTGCGGAGATCCGGACCGTACCCGGCGGATTGCTTCAGGATTCCCCGGCATCAGAAAGGCCCGTATCCTCTCCGAGAGACGCGGGCTCGTCAGTTGCCTCTGTTCCACCAATACCGGCATGCCCCTGGTGTGCGCCACCTCGGGCATGGGTGCTCCCTCGGCCAGCATCGTGATCAACGAGCTCTTCGACCTGGGCATCCGGACCATCATCCGGGTCGGCACGACGGGTTCCATTCAGGATCACATCAGGGCGGGCAGTGTTGTCATATCCAGGGCAGCACTCTGCCGTCAGGGGGCGGCCCGGGACATCGCACCGGCCGAATACCCCGCCGCTGCAGACCCTTTCCTCACCGTGGCCCTCGTGAATGCTGCCAGGGAGCTCGACGTGGTCTGGCACCTGGGCATCACCGCATCGGTGGACACCTTCTTCGAAGGCCAGGAGCGTACCCTCACCTCATCCAACAAACACCTGCTGAGGAGGCTTCAGGGCATAACCGAGGAGTATCGGAACCTGAACGTCCTCAACTATGAGATGGAGTGCGGCACCCTGTTCAAGATGGCTGGGGTATACGGTTTCGCCGCCGGTTGTGTGTGCGCGGTCATCGACGACCGGACCACCGGTGAGGAGATCGATCTGGCCATCAAGGAAAAGGCCGAGACCGATGCAGTCCGGGTGGCGCTCAGGG
Source organism: Thermodesulfobacteriota bacterium (assembly GCA_036834365.1). Taxonomy (GTDB): domain Bacteria; phylum Desulfobacterota; class Desulfomonilia; order UBA1062; family UBA1062; genus MWEI01. The sequence continues at coordinate 63,855 of DAITOA010000012.1, forward strand.
CGTTGGATGCCGTTGCCCGGGAAGAGGCCGGTTCTGCCGACCGGGGGTGAGAGGGCAGGTCCCGGGAGGAAGCCCCTTATCACCAGGGCAAAAGTCAGTTTCTCCCGAATATATGGGGCCTCCTGAACCGGAAGAAGCCGTCCTTCTCCTCGAGCTCGATGGTGTTGGCCTCGTCGTCGAAGTACTGCTCCCTGAGCTCCTTCAGCCTTGCCTCCAGTTCCGGCCCCTCGAGCTGCTGTTCGGCGGCCTCACGATCCTTCATGTACTGCAGGCCGGTTTCCCAGCGCAGCTCGTTGTCCGCATCGCGACGCGCCATGGATTCGATCTGCTGCTCTGTGAGCCCCATTTCCCTGCGGATCCTGTTTATCTCCTCCTGGCGCTCCCGGGGGCTCATTTTCTTCAGCTCATCCTGAACGGAGTCGATGCTGAAGAACACCTTTGAGAGGAGACCTTTCTGGTCCAGGATATAGTTCTCCGGGGTGCCTTCATATGCCTCGCGCAGTACCCCCTGGTACACCTGGAGCTTCTGATCCAGGGACGTGTCGTTCAATTCGTTCAGGACGGCCAGGGTATCCTGGATCTTCGCCTTTCTCGACTCGGTTGCCAGCATCTCGCCGGACCAGATCTTTTCGGCATCGTCTCCGAAGAGTTCCATCCTTTTCTTCCAGAGGGCGGCCTTTCTCTCTTCCGCACTCATCCGGGCGAGGATCTCCCTGTTGTCCTCGAGCCAGCGTTCATAGAGATCCAGCTTGTCCAGCGTCTTCAGGATGTCATCGGCCTGATCCGGAAACGCCCGCTTGAGGAGGGCATAAAACAGAGTTCTCCCTTTCTCCGGCTGGGTGGCCATGAAGAAGTCCCTCAGCCCGATGAGAGCCGCCTGGGTGCTTTTCTCCGAGATGGTCTTACCGTAGAACTTCCTGAGCTCCCTGACGTACTGGTCGCTGAATGGATCTCCTCCCGCCAGGGGGGTCCTGGTAATCTCCTGTGCGATCCCGTGCCGGGCGGGAACGGTGTTGGTATCATGGGTGATCAGCACAACGGCCGCAGAGACCACAGCGGCGATGATGATTGTGGTTGCTGTTACTTTCAGTTTCCTGTTCATGATCGATTCATCTCCGGCAGATCGTTATGGAAAAACCAGACGGTTCATTACGGCGGAAGGTCGATGACATCGCAATCCGTAGAGCTGGCCAGGCATGCTGTCGTTGTGCAGACTCATGGAGCACAGGGGAAAATGCGGGCCCGTGGAGGATCCCGGGATCCTCCACGGGCTCCTGTACGCTAGAGAAGAGGCTGGAGCTTGGCCCAGATCAGGGTCGCCAGCTTATATGAACCCGAATCATTGGGATGGACGCCGTCGTAGGTGATGTCAGAGTTGCTGATGGTGGACCTCGGATCGATGAACACCCGGTAGTTGGATGCGGCAGTGGCGTTCTGGACAGCCAGGGCGAGTTTCGTGTCCCCATAGTCCACGGCCTTGTTCAGTGATGTGCTTCCGATGAGGCCGGTCTTGAGGTGGTAGTAGCCCAGGAAGATGATGTTGTCCACGCCGTCCCTGCCCATCTGGTTCAGGAGATTCACCACGTCCACGTAGCAGTCGTCGATGAGGGCCTTGCAGGTCGACGAGAGCCCGGATTCCCACCAGTCGACCTTGCAGTTGTACGGATCGAAGAGGGTGGCTGGGATGAGGATGTCGTTGCCTGCGGCGTCCATGAAGATGGTACTGATGTTCGGGTCATCGGCCTTGGCGTCATCGTACTGGTCGGCGATGTGGCTGACCATGGAGCCCGACAGGGCATAGCGGCGGAATGTTTCTCCGGCCCAGCTGTGGAGGTTGTCCTGGATCTTGCCCGACAGGGCGTAGATGGAATCACCCAGGTTCACGACATCGTTGCGGGTGGCATCGGTAATGATCGGAACACTGAGAAGACTGCACCCGGTCACCACGACGAATAATACGAAAATGGCGCTACCACGAACGAACATCCCTGACTTCACGTTCTTCATCTGTTTCCCTCCCCTTTGCAGTCATGAAATTTTTAAAAACAAACCCGGAAAGTTACCTTGCCTGACATGAAGAAGAATCCGTTGCGCCTGCCTCCTTGAATTCAATATAAAAGCATAATCTTCAGAGCTTGCATGAATACATTATACTGATATCTATAATAAACATAATAAGGTGTCAATAGAGGGAACCAGCCATTGATTTTTCCCCATTCTGGAATCCCTCCGTTGTAGTTCGGGCTCTATGGGTGTAACGAAACTGCAGGAGGCGGAGCTATGGCCATTCGGATCGTTCAGCTCGGGAGCCCCCGCGCCCGTGGCGAGGGGTTGCGTATCGGCACGGTGAGGCGACCGCCGAGGGGGGTGCCCAAAGGTGAGTTTGCTTCACGTGATTTCTACGATGTATGGCTGCCCAACCTGGCGCCCAGTGAAGAGCTCGTCAAGGAAGCACGCTCATCGAAGAGCGATGCGGACTGGAGGTCCTTTGCCAGGAAGTACCGTGCGGAGATGAAGCGCCCGGAGAACAGCAGGATCATCGATCTTCTTGCGGCATTGTCGCACCACACGGACTTATCGGTGGGGTGCTACTGTGCGGATGAGGGACGTTGCCACCGTTCAGTGCTCCGGGAGCTCCTGGCCGAGCGGGATGCCCTCATCGTTTCATGAGGCCGGAGTCGCGGTGCGGCCGGAACCGGTCTCCAGTTCAGTCCATGCCGGTACGGGGCATACCTGACATGAGGTGACAGGTACGGACCCTTGTGCATGCAGGGTCATCCTTCCACCTTCTTCTTACGATACCGGAACGTGTGGTGGTTCATGCGGAGCAGACGGGCCGCCCCACTCTCGTTGCCGCCGGCCATCCTCAGTGCCTCCTCGATGTAGCGCCTCTCGAAATCCTTTTCCAGCTCGTCGAAATCCACCCCTTCCGGCGGGATGACCGGACGGTCCGGGGCTGCGGCATGTGCCTCCTCGTTGCGGGGGGAGTCCTTCCCGATCCCGAGGTCCTCCACGGTAAGCTCGGGGCCGCTGCCGATGAGCACCCCGCGCTCGATGAGGTTCCTCAGTTCGCGGACGTTGCCGGTGAATGCATGGGCCTTCAGGGCCTCACCGGCCTCCGGGGAGATGGCGGTGAAGGTCTTGCCGAACTTTCTGCCGAACATGACCAGGAAGGTATTCGCCAGGGGGATGATGTCCTCCTTGCGCTCGCTCAGGGACGGGACGTCCACGGTGATGACGCCCAGCCGGAAGAAGAGGTCCCTCCGGAAGGTGCCTTCCTCCATCATCCTCGACAGGTTCCTGTTCGTGGCGGAGACGATGCGGGTGCGGATGGTGCGTCTGGCCGTGGATCCCACCCGGTAGAACTCCCCGCTCTCGAGGAAGCGCAGGAGCTTGGCCTGCGCCTGGGCCGAGAGGTCCCCCACCTCGTCGAGGAACAGGGTGCCATGGTCGGCCTCCTCGATGAGACCCCGCTTGCCGGTGGGGCCTGCGCCGCTGAAGGCCCCCTTCTCGTACCCGAAGAGCTCGCTCTCGATGAGGTCCTTGGGTATGGCCGCGCAGTTGACCGTTACGAAGGGGCCCTTGAAGTTGGGGCTGCGGTAGTGGATGGCCCCGGCAATGAGCTCCTTGCCCGTGCCGGTCTCGCCGAGGATGAGGATGGGGGTGTCCGGGCTCATGGCCACCCGGGAGATGAACTCCATGACGCCCTGGATGCGGTCGCTCTCCGCGACGAAGCAGGGGAGGTTCTCCCGGAGGTATCTCTCCTGGAGGAGCCGGACCTCCTTGCGGAGGCGGACTGATTCCAGGGCGTTTTGTATCGTTATCTCGAGGCCGTCCATGAGGATGGGCTTCACGACGTAGTCGTGGGCGCCGAGCTTCATGGCGGCGATGACGGTGTTCACGTCCTCGTAGGCGGTGATCATGATGACCAGCTGCTCGGGGTGAGTCTGCCTGATCCTGCGCAGCGCCTCTATGCCGTTCATGCCGGGCAGGCCTATGTCGAGTAGAATCAGGTCCGGCGGGTCGGTCCTGACGGCCTCCAGGGCATCCTCGGCCGCGGCGAAGGCCCGGATGTCGTACTCCGCATCCAGGGCGAGGCGGATGCCTTCCCGGATGGACTCTTCGTCGTCGATGAGAACGAGTGAAAACCTCATGGGGTCTTGGCGCACCTTTCACGGACAGGGAGCCGCAGGGTGAACTCCGCCCCCGCCCATCTGCTTGCCGAAACGCTCAGGGTTCCGCCGTGGTCCTGGACGATCCGGTGGGACAGGCTCAGGCCGATCCCCGTGGAGCCGTTCTTTGTGGTGTAGAAAGGGTCGAACACCCTCTGGCGGAGGGCCTCGGGGATACCGGGACCGGAATCGGAGACCGTCACCAGGATGCTGCCGGGGGTACATGCGGTGCCGATCTCGATGATCTTCTCGCGGTGAAGGTCCTTCATGGCCTCGGCGGCGTTGTTGATGAGGTTCAGGATGACCTGCTCGATGAGCTGCGGGTCCGCCAGGCACAGGGGAAGCCCGGGGGAGAGCTTTGTCCGGACCTCGATGCCGGATTTCCTGAGCATGACCGCGCTGAGCCCCAGGGCCTCTTCAACGGGTCCGTTGATATCGGTCCGTACGAGCCTGGGCTCGGAGGGCCGGGAGAAGTCCATGACCCGCTTGATCACGGACTCGATCTTGGCGGAGGCAGCCTGGATCTTCACGAGGACCTCCTCCATCCTTTCGAGGTCGCCCCGCCTGTAGAGCTTGTCCAGGGCGTTCAGGTAGATATTGATGCCGGAGAGCGGGTTGCGTATCTCATGGGCGATACCCGCGGCCACGCGGCCCAGGGACGCCATCCTGTCCTGCACATGGAGGAGGCGCTCCATCTCGCGGGTCTTGGTGACGTCCATCATGGTGAACAGCACCGCCTTCCTGCCCTGGTACTCGACGGGCGTGGCCCGGAAGTGGATCCACTTCATGTCCTGGGTGTCGTTCACGTCTCCCGTGGGGAGGTATCTGAACTCCGTTCCGGTGTGCTGCAGCCTGCCGGAGATGGCGGCCTCATAGTACTGTCTGAGGCTTTCCACGTCGTCCGGATGCGTCGTAGCGTCATAGAGCGACGGGAACTCCTTCTCGGGGAGCTGGCCGAAGATCCTCTGCTGCTCCGGGTTCCGGTACACGACCCGTTCGTCCAGCACGATGGCGATGCCGATGGGGGTGTTCTCGATGAGGTCTCGGAAGTGCTGCTCGCTCTTCTTCAGGGCCTCCTGGGCCGAGGTCATGTCCGTGATGTCATACCCCAGGGAGATGATGGTGCCCGTGGGCACCCTGAAGTGGGCCCACATCTGGATACGCCGGGTGCCGTCCTTCGCTCTGACCGCATATTCACGGAAGACGCCGTCGGAGCGGCGGATGTCCTTCACCACGCACTCTCGCAGTCCCCTGTCCGGGTATACCATGGAGAGCGGGTCGGAGGAGGAGGCGATCTCTTCCTCGGTCCAGCCGAGCCTGGTCGCGCACTCCTTGTTCCAGAGCGTTTTGCTGCCTTTCTTACCGAAGGAGGCGATCATGGCCGGGGCGTTCTCGTAGAGGGTCCTGAAGCGCTCCTCGTTCTCGCACAGAGAGCGGACGGTATCCTCCAGGGCCTTGTTGCGGCTTTCCAGCTCCCGTATCCGCCTCGTCAGATCTTCGTATGAAGGTTTTCCCGCCATGAAAACGGTCTCCCCCGCCGCCTGAGTAGGGTGTGTCCGACACCATTATAATACGACCCCTGCCGTGAAGCTATCCCGAACAGGCGCCGGAGAGCAGAGGGACTTGCCCCGGCGAAGGGGTGCTGCCTTGACTCGAAAATCTTCGAAGGCGGATTCTAAAAAATGAGAAAGGCCCTGGGGACCGGGACGTGCGAAGGGGGAGGGGCGGGACAATGGCTCTTGTAATTTCATGTGGTTATTGAAACAGAGGCAGCCTGGCACGGATGATGCTCTCTCATCAGGCAGGTGAGATGGAAATGCTCACGAAAAGAAAAAGGACGGGTGCCGGGCACCCGAAAAGGAGTCGGACATGAAGATCATGATGTACTACGATGGAACGGATCACACCAAGGAGGCCCTGCCGGTCGTAATGATGCGCGCCAAGGCGTTCAATGCCGAGGTCCATGTCGTCGCTTCCCTGCCCAGGGGGGAAGAAGCGGACCTGGAAGATATCGAGAAGATGAACGAGGATCTCGCATACATACAAGGCGTCTTCGAGAAGCAGCAGGTATCCTGTGAGACTCATCTCTTCATCACGGGTCACAATGTGGGGGACGATATCATCGCCTTTGCTGGCAAACACAAGGTCGACGAGATCATCATTGCCACGGACAAGAAATCCATGATGGAAAGGCTCTTCGCGGGCTGGACTGCCCGGAGGGTCATCGGTAACACCAGGTGCCCCGTGCTCCTGGCCTGATCGAGAGAATCATCCCCGACTCTGCCGGGGGGATCTTCGGCGGGAATATCTCCCCCTCCCTTCCGAGATCCCTCCGGCGGCATCGTTTCACCCCCATAACGGTATCCTCACCGCCCAACCGAATATATCCATTGCCATACCGGGCGGAAGTGCATTACAGAGTGCGAAGAACCCACGGTCAGCCGTCCGGGGCGGAGGGATATCGTCATGAAATGCATCCTTATCGGGTCAATCTCCTTTGCCGCAGTCTTCTTCAGCTCCCTGAGCGGATGCGGCTCCGGGTTCATCACGCTGCCCGCCTGGCTCATGCTCGGATACCCGCTTCCCGTGGCCCTGGCCGGCGACAAGGTCAGCTCGTGCCTCTGGACGCCGGTGGCGGCGAAGAACTACCTGGCAGCCTCTTCGGTGAGATGGAAGACCCTCCTCCCCATGACCGGCATCGGTATCCTGGGATCCATGACCGCCGCCTTTTTCGTCGTCCGGGTGGACGAGGCGGTCATGAGGCCTGTCATCGGCGCGGTGATCCTCCTGGCGCTTCTCGCCTCGGGGTTGAACCGGGGTCTCGGCATCGAGGAATCACCCAGGTCGTCCGGTGATGGCATCATGCGCCTCCTGGCGTTTCCGTTCGGGTACTACGAGGGATTCTTCGGCGCGGGCAACGGGATTTTCACCTCCTACGCATTCGCGCGGATCAAGGGGTTTTCCCTGACCACCTCCCTGGGCAACTACTACCTGATGGCCTTCGTGTGGAGCCTCTGTGCGCTTGCGGTGCTCGTCACGGGAGGGTTCTACGACATCCCGCTCTTCCTGAGCGCATCGTCCGGGGCCGTTGCGGGAGGGTACCTGGGCTCCAGGGTCGGCAGCACCCGGGGCTCGGCCTTCGTCAAGAAGGCCTACCTCGTCCTTGGCACGGTCCTGGGCGTCAAGCTCCTGCTCGGCTATTGACGGTTGATCCCATCGTTGCCCTTGACTTTCCCCTGCATGCACGCCTTTATGGTCGTGTATGAACGATGGATGAAGGGGGTTGGCTGCCGTGAAGAGAAAGCACACCGTACTTCTTGTGGTCATCCTTCTCATCGGAGCCGCCGTTGCCGGGATGCTCCTGACGGGTCGTCTTGGCGGCGCGGGCAAACCGGTCAGCATCGATGAGCTGAGGAATAGTGCTCTGCACGGGGACCCTGCAGCCCAGAACAAGCTTGGGGCTGCGTATTACAGCGGTTCCGGCGTGGAGAAGGATATCCATGAGGCCCTGAAATGGTTCAGGCAGGCCTCGGAGAAGGGATTCGCCCGGGCTCAGTACAACCTTGGGATCATGTACTACCAGGGCGAGGGGGTGGAACGGGATTACAGGGAAGCCCTGCAATGGTTCGGCAGGGCAGCCCGGCAGGGGCTTGTGGAGGCCCAGTACAATCTCGGCGTCATGCATGCCGACGGCCTGGGCACCCCGCAGGACAAGGCCCAGGCGTCCATATGGTACGACAGGGCGGCCCGGGGCGGATACGCGCCGGCACAATACAACCTCGGGCTGCTCTCCTATGAGGGTCAGTGGGTTCCCAGGGATATCGTTCTGGCATATGCATGGCTGTCTCTGGCAGCGGAGCAGGGACACGCCGAAGCAGTGAAAAACCGCGATTTCGTGGCGGAAAGGATGACTGCCGATCAGAAGGCGCGGGCACGGAAGCTCATGGAAGACCTGAGGGGGAAAAAGGAGGGGAAAGGCTGAACCCTCATCATGTAGTTCACGACGTACCCTGACAGGGTCGATACGGGTTCCCCGCTGTCGTTTCCCCTTGATACCCGGTGTCATGTGTCCTAGGAAAGGGGAGGTGCGGGTTCCTCGGCAACCATGAGAGAAGGGAAAGAGATAGCGATGGACGACTACCTGGTCCGTGTGATCACGGAAGAAAAAAATATACTGGGCCTGGCCTGCATCACCACGAACCTCGTGGACGACGCCAGGCAACGGCACGGGACGTATCCCACGGCCACGGCGGCCCTGGGCAGGGCGCTCACCGGCGGCGAGCTCATGGGAGCCCTCCTTGACCCGGGACAGCGGGTGGCGCTGAAGTTCACCGGAAACGGACCGCTCAGGAAGATCATCGTCGAGGCCGAGGGTGACGGCACGGTGCGGGGTTATGTGGAGGTGCCCGAGGTGGATCTCCCGCCAAGGAACGGAAAGCTCGACGTGGGGGGAGCCCTTGGGAGGGAGGGGTTCCTCACCGTGACCAAGGATCTCAGGCTCAAGGACCCCTACAGCGGCATCGTGAAGCTCTACACCGGCGAGATCGCCTCCGACATCGCCTACTACCTCACCGAGTCCGAGCAGATTCCCTCCGCGGTGGGGCTGGGCGTATATGTGGAGAAAGACGGCACCGTGGGCGCATCGGGCGGTTTCCTCGTCCAGTCGCTTCCTCCCGCCGACGAGGCGCTCATCGACCGCCTCGCGGACCGTCTGCAGGCAATGCCCCCGGTCACCCGGCAGCTGAGGGACGGCATGACCCCGGAGGATATCCTGGCCACGGTGTTCGACGGGATCCCCTGCCGGACCATCGAGACGAGGCGGCTCTCCTTCCGGTGCTCATGCTCGGTGCCCCGGATCGAGCAGGCCCTCATCACCCTCGGCAAGGCGCAGGTGGAGGACATCATCAGGGAGCAGGAGATCTTCGACATCACATGCCACTTCTGCAACCGGAACTACGTCTTCAGGAAGGATCACCTCGAGAGGCTGATCCACGAGATGCACTGAAGTGCCCTGATCGAGGCTCTTTCTTGAGGCGGGATTGACCTCGTGCCGGCATACCCGGGACGCGCCTCCTGCAAAGCCCTTGACAAAGGTGCGGTCCTGCGAACAAAATCGGATAGTTATCAGGTGTATGATTTGCGGGTACCGGCGGATTCATGGGCAGACACCGGCAGTGCATTCGTGAAGACATGCAATAGGACAGGGAGGATTGCACGATGGGCAAGGGAGACCAGCGGAGCAAGCGTGGCAAGACCTGGATAGGGACCTACGGCAAGAGGAGGCCCAGAAAGGCGAAGAAGACGGCTGCAGCGAAGAATGCCGCTGCCAGACCTGCGAAGAAGGCATCGAGATAACCCCGTTGAAAAGGGGCGTGCAGGTCTCAGCCATGGCCTCATGGTCGTGAAGGTGCGGGTCTGATTCCCGGACTTATGGCACGGCCTCCCTGCCCGGCGAGAGGGATTTCCCGGAGGAACGGACCCATGGAAGAGACGACCCATCCCCGGTTGCGGCATGACATCCAGGCCGTCCCCATAACCATCGAGGGACGGCAGCTGATCACCTTCGTCGATCCTCTCAACATCTCGGGGACGGGATTCGCCCTGGATCGGAGGGCGTTGCCGCTGCTTTCCCTCCTGGACGGCCGGAACGACCTCCGCGACATCCAGACGGCGCTGATGAAGATAACCGGCGGCACCATTGTGCCCATCTCCGAGGTACAGGCGCTTATCGCCCAGCTCGACAGGGCTTTTCTCCTGGAAAGCGAGGCATTCACTGCCAGGAAGAAAGCCGTCATGGATGACTTCGCCGGCAGGCCCCGGAGGGAACCCATGCTGGCCGGCAGGTCCTACGATGCCGACCCTGCCGGTCTCAAGGCCTTCATTGCATCGGTGGAGGAAGGGCTTCCACCCCTCGATGGTCCGGATCCAGACGGGATTTCGGGCATCCTCGCACCGCACATCGATATCGCGGCGGCCCGGGACGCCTATGTGGATGCCTACAGGAGGATCAGGGGACGGGTCTATGACCTGGTGATCATCCTGGGCATCAACCACCAGGGCGGTCAGGGGCTTTACAGCGTCACTGAAAAAGACTACGCCACGCCGCTGGGCGTGCTGGAGACGGACCGCGAGGTCGTGGCCCGCCTCCGGGAGGGTCTGCCCGACGGCACGCTCGCCGTGCATGACTTCGACCACATGACGGAGCACTCCATCGAGTTCCAGACCGTGTTCCTGGCCCACTACCTGGGGACCGGAGTGAAGATCGTGCCCATCCTCTGCGGCGGCATTCACGAGTTTCTCGCCAAGGGTTCCGACCCCTTCGAGGATGAGAGGTTCCGCACCTTCAGGGAGAATATCCTCGGGGTTGTTGAGGAAGGCAGACGCAAAATCCTGCTCGTCTCGGGGGTGGACTTCTCCCACGTGGGGCACAAGTTCGGGCACCGCGTTTCCGCAGAGGCCCTCATTGACAGCGCCCGGGCCAACGACCGGGAGCTCATCGACCACCTCCTGCATGCCCGGGCCCGGGACATCTACCTCAACACCCGGGACACAAGGGACCGGTACAACGTATGCGGTATCGCATCCATGATGCTCTTTTCCTCCCTCATGGGTCCGTGCAGGGCCGAGCTCCTGCACCACGGAACCTATGACGAGCCCGCCACCGGCAGCGCCGTGACGTTTGCATCCATGGTCTTTACCAGGTCGTGATTGAGTGAATGTGGACAGGGGAGTGAGCGTATGGACATACGGAAAGAGCAGGTCTCGTCATACGGCAAGTGGTTTCTCACGGACGTGATCCGCGCCATCGAAAACTACTCCCTCATCAAGAACGGCGAGGGGATCTGCGTGGCGCTCTCCGGGGGCAGGGACAGCGTGACGCTCCTGTACATCCTGTGGTACCTGCAGCACTACTCGCACCTCGCCTTCGGCCTGCGAGCCCTGCACGTGAAGACCGACGACTATGATACCGCGGTTCTGAAAAGGCTCTGCGAGGACCTGGAGGTCGAGTATCTGGAGGCCAGGCTGAACGTGGATCTCCGCAGCTACCCCAGATCACGGTGCTCACTCTGCGCGGCCTTCAAGCGGGGCGCCATGGCGGAGGCCCTGAACGGGACCGGTATCACCAGGGTCGCCTTCGGCCATCACGCCGACGACGCGGCCGAGACCCTGCTCATGAACATCGTGCACAACCGGAAGCTCGGCAGCTTCACCCCCCGGGTGGAGGTGCCCGAGGGGGGGCTCGTCATCGTCCGGCCCCTGATCTACCTCGACGGTCCCCTCGTCAGGAGGTTGCACAACCATTTCAGACTGCCCGTGCTCCGCTATGAGTGCCCCTATGCGGACAAGGGGGCGAGGGAGGTCATGCGCATGACCATTGCCCGCATCGAGGAGCAGCACGATCTGAAGGGGTTCTCCCGCATGGTGGTAAGCGCCCTGGAGAATGTCGACGACTCGACCCTCTGGGCCGATCTCCGCTCCTGATGTGGGGTGGGGGGACTGAGGAGCCGTATCGATGAAAGCAGGACTCCTGTGCGCGATCCTTCTGGTGTGCTGGTCGGGCACCCTTATCGCCGGTCAGGAACCGGAGAGATCCACCGGCCTCTACGAAGGCCTGCAGGAAAAGGTACTGTATTCAAGGTCCGACGTCACCTCGCCGGGGGCCGTGTACACCGTCAGGCCCGTCCTCCAGGGCACCATCATCAGGCACACCTTCGTCGTGCACAACGACTCTGGCCGGGTGCTCAGGATCGACAGGGTCAAGGCCTGCTCCGGGAGCGGGTGCGCCATGGTCGTCGAGGACCGTTCGAGGGAGATCGCCCCGCACAAGGCAGGGGCTGTCACGGTCAGGATACGTACCGGCCTCGTGGAGGGGACCGGCTTCGACGAGGCGGTCGTCCTGTTCACGAACAATAAGGAGCACCCCAGCATCATCCTGCGGGTCCGTGGAGACGTCATCCGGTTCGCCCGGGTGGAGCCGAGGCAGGTACGGCTCGCCGGTCAGGCAGGGAAGGAGATCAGGGCGGAGCTTCTCGTGGTTCCCGAGGAGGCGTATCCGTTCAGGATAACAGGGATCAGGGCCCGTCGGGGCAAGGACATCGCATACGCCATGGAGGAGACCGTCCGGGACGGAAGGCGAGCCTATGTCATCACGGTGAGGAACACGAGGAAGGGAAAGGGCGTCTACAGCGACGTCCTGTTCCTCCGGACAGACAGGGAGGAGATGCCCGAGCTGCGGGTGAGCGTGATCGGAGAGATTATGGACTGATATCCATATAGGGTATCTTCCTGGGGCATCGGAAGGGGGTAAGGGTGTGGATAGTATCTGTAGATCATCGGTTCTCGGATATCTTCAGACCTGAGGAGTTATCGAAGGTATCATCGGTTTAGGTGAAGTGAGGTATATGAGTTAGAATTGATGGTTGGCATAAGTCAAACCCGACCATTGGTAATGGATA
>DAITOA010000013.1:0-64646 GCA_036834365.1 Thermodesulfobacteriota bacterium
CGGGGAAACCTCTTCCTTACCAAGGAAGTGCTCTACCTACTGAGCTACGTGGGCATGACTCCACTATATTTGAAGGGATTATGGAGCGGGAAACGGGATTCGAACCCGCGACCCTCAGCTTGGAAGGCTGATGCTCTAGCCAACTGAGCTACTCCCGCATCGTCTCATTGAGGATTGTGCAGTCAAAAGCGACTCACGTCTCCTGCAATCCCTCGTTGCTCATGGTGGAGGGGGGAGGATTCGAACCTCCGTAGGCTTCGCCGGCAGATTTACAGTCTGCTCCCTTTGGCCGCTCGGGAACCCCTCCCGAAATATCTCTCATGGAGCTGGAGATGGGACTCGAACCCGCAACCTGCTGATTACAAATCAGCTGCTCTACCGATTGAGCTACTCCAGCGCTCCAGGCGCACCCATAGCTTGCGCACCAGGTGTCTGTATCCCAAGGACAATGGAAAAGTCAAGGGGCAAATAGGGTCCCGGGAAAGATTTTTGCATGGGATAAAATGTCCTTTACATTCAAATAATAGACTCGTTTTCTGATAGGGTCAACCCCGGTCGATCCGGGGGGTGTCTTCGGGTTCTCACCGGGAGAATCCACTGGTCGAACAGACCACGACAGGGAGTCTTTTCCCCGGCGACCATTCGGCCCGCAGTCCGCCCGTTCCGGCAGGTCGGACGATGTCGTCGGCCGACCCCCGGGAACGGGCAGGGTCATGTCACAAACCCTGTGTTCCTTCTCCGGCTACCCCCTTCCCCGTTGACCCCCTAGACCCCCTGTGTTAACACAATGTCCCATGCAGAACCGGATCAACCACCTTGCCATCATCATGGACGGCAACGGCAGGTGGGCGCAGAGACAGGGTCTCTCACGACTCAGGGGCCACGAGATGGGTGCCCGGGCAGCCAAGCGCGTCGTAGAACTGGCCAAGGCGCGTTCCATACGATACCTCACCCTGTATGCCTTCTCATCCGAAAACTGGAACCGGCCCAAGGAAGAGGTCGAGGGCCTGTTCCGGCTGATGGAGCGTTTCATCGCCGAGGAGGTCGATCGCCTCAAGTCCAGCGGCATCTGCATCCACGTCATCGGCGACCTGTCGCGCTTCTCGACCCACCTGCAGGACACCATCCGCCGCACCCTGGATGAGACGAAGGACAACCGGGAACTGCACCTGGCCATCGCGCTCAACTACGGGGGCCGTGACGAGATCGTCCGTTCCACCCGGAAGCTCCTTACTGACGGCGTCCATCCGGAGGAGGTCACGGAAGAGACCTTTTCGAGCCTTCTCGACACGTCGTTCATGCCCGATCCGGACCTCCTGGTCCGCACCGGAGGCGAATGGCGGATAAGCAACTTCCTCCTGTGGCAGCTCGCCTACACCGAGATCTACTTCACGGACACCCTCTGGCCCGATTTCGACGAGAAGGAGCTCGATAAGGCCGTAGACTGGTACGGGGGCCGCCAGAGGCGCTTCGGCATGACCGGCGAACAGGTCGAAGGGGGTACTCAATGACCCGGATCTTCGGTGCGCTCATCCTCATCGTTATTTTCGCCGTCCCGGCCGTTTTAGGCCCTGCATGGGTCCTGGCGCTCCTCGCCATACTGGTGATCCCGGTGTGCATGTTCGAGCTGTTCCGGGTCGTCTTGAGCGGCAATGCCCGCATCCTGGGCTGGATATCGATGGTCTCGTCGCTGCCGTACCTTCTCCTCGCCTACCGATCGGACATGGCCGGATGCCTCCTCACCCTGGGGGTGACCAGCGTCGTCCTCATGATCGCCTCCCTCTTCCTCTACGAGATGAACAGGGGCGGGGCAAAGGACCTGGTCTATGCCATGGCCGGTCTCTTCTATCCCATGGCGCTCATCGGCTTCTGGGTTCTCCTGAGGGTGGGCGCCGACGGCAGGTTCTGGATGATCTTCGGCCTCGTGAGCGTCTTCGCCTCGGACGTGGGGGCCTACTATGTGGGCAAGAACCTGGGCAGGCACAGGCTCGCCCCCCGGCTCAGCCCCAAGAAGACCGTGGAAGGCTTCATCGGCGGGATCTGCCTGGCCGTCGTCCTCGGATACGCGACATACCTTATCTATAATGCGGTCACGGCCCATTACCAGATCGATCCGCTGACAGGCACCTACCCTGCCTGGCTGCTGGCAGTCCTGTCAGCCTGCATCGCGGTGCTTGACCTGGCCGGCGACCTCACGGCCTCGCTGTTCAAACGGGACTTCCAGATCAAGGACATGGGCCACCTCATCCCCGGCCACGGAGGCATGCTGGACCGCCTCGACGGCATCATCCCGGTGGGATGCCTCCTCTACTGCATCCTCAAGGTCGCCGCCTGAATGAAGCGGGTGACCCTTCTCGGATCAACGGGCTCCATCGGGGAGTCGACCCTCGACGTCATCCGCATGCGGCCCGATGACTACCTGCTCGCCGGGCTGGCCACCGGGAGCAACACCCATCGACTGAGGGAGCAGGCGGAAGAATTCGGGGTCGAGTTCATAGGCATCGCCTCGCCCGACTCCACCGCACACCCCGGCGGGATATGCATCTCCGGCGAGCAGGCCGCCGTCGAGGTCATCCGCAGGTCAGAACCGGACATCGTGGTGAACGGCATATCCGGCGCCGCCGGGTTCCTGCCCTCCCTGGAGGCCGTCAGACAGGGGGCCGCCCTGGCGCTGGCCAACAAGGAATCCCTGGTGATCGGCGGCCGTTTCCTCACGGAAGAAGCCGCCAGGAAAGGGGTCCCCATCCTCCCCGTGGACTCGGAGCACTCAGCCGTGTTCCAGTGCCTTGCCGGGGAAAGACCGGCGAACATCCGCCGCATCATCCTCACCGCATCCGGCGGCCCCTTCAGGGACCGCCCGAAGGAAACCTTCCCCTCCATCACCCCCGCCCAGGCCCTGAATCACCCGACCTGGTCCATGGGCAGGCGGATCACCGTGGATTCGGCGACCCTCATGAACAAGGGGCTCGAGATGATCGAGGCATGCTGGCTCTTCGGTGTGGGCATGGACGCGATCACCGTGACCATCCACCCCCAGAGCATCGTGCACTCCATGGTGGAGTTTATGGACAGGAGCATCAAGGCTCAGCTCAGCCTGCCCGACATGCGCATGGCCATCGGATATGCATTGTCCTGGCCGGAACGCATGGAGATCCCCCTGGCGCCGCTGCCTGTGGACTCCGTGCTGAGGCTGGAGTTCCTGCCGCCGGACGAAGACAAATTCCAGGCCCTGTCCGTGGCGCGCGACGCCATGGACAGGCCGGAGACGCTGCCCTGCGTCATGAATGCCGCAGACGAAGTGGCCGTCGGAGCCTTCCTGGCCGGCAGGATCAGATTCGATGAGATCGTGGAGGTGGTGAAAAAGACCATGGACATGCTGGCAACATTCAGGGTAGAAACTCCCGAAGAGCTCATCGAACTCGACAAGAACGCAAGAAAGACCGCAGGGGCATTGCTCTCATGATAACGATTCTGGCTTTCATCATCGTACTCGGCGTGCTGATCTTCTTCCACGAGCTTGGCCACTTCATCGTGGCCAAGGCGAGCGGCGTGGGAGTCCTGAAGTTCTCCCTGGGCTTCGGCCCCGCCCTGCTGAGGAAGAGGATCGGCGAAACCCAGTACCAGGTGGCGGCATTCCCGCTGGGCGGCTACGTGAAGATGCTGGGCGAGGACCCTGACGACAAGGACCAGCTCACCCATATCGACCCCAAGCGGTCCTTTTCGCACAAGCCGCTTCCCATCAAGGCGGCGATCGTCTTTGCCGGCCCCTTCTTCAACTTCATACTGGCGGTGGTCGTCTATACCGTCATCGCATGGGTGGGTGTTCCCTACCTCCTGCCCGTGGTCGGCGAGGTTCAGAAGGCCTCCCCGGCCGACAAGGCGGGGATGCTCGCCGGTGACATGATCCGGACCATCGGAAAGAAACCGGTTCAGGGCTGGGACGATGTGGCGGCGGTGCTCCAGGAAACAGGGGCGGCCAAGGGGGTCGAGATCGAGGTCCTGCGCGAAGGCAAGGTCTTCGTCCTCCATGTGACACCGACCATGAACAAGGCGAAGAACCTCTTCGGCGAGGAGATCAGCCGCCCCATGATCGGGATCGCGGTGGGAGACGTCACGGCGGTCAAGCGCTACGGCCCCATCAGCGGCATCGGATACGGGTTCTCCCAGTGCTACCACATCGTGGAGCTCACGGGTGTCGCCTTCGCCAAGATGATCAAAGGCTCCATCAGCGTCAAGGAGAGCCTGGGCGGCCCCATCCTCATCGCCCAGGTCTCGGGGCAGACCTTCAAGGCGGGACTGCTGCCCTTCGTCTCCCTGATCGCCTTCATCAGCATCAACCTGGCCATCATCAACCTGCTGCCCATCCCCGTCCTGGACGGCGGACACATCCTGCTCTTCCTCATCGAGGGCGTCACCGGCAAGCCGGTGGAGGGCAAGCCACGCGAGATCGCCCAGCAGATCGGGCTCTTCATCCTCATCATGCTCATGCTCTTCGCCTTCTACAACGACATCGTGCGTATCTTCAAGGGATGAGCGCCGTGCAGGTCCTGGCACTGGATACCTCCACCGACTCCCTGTCCGTGGCCCTGGTCAGGGACAGACAAACGGCCTGCGAGATCGTCCTGAAGGTCAAGGCCGGCCATGCCGGCATCATCCTGCCGGTCATCGACGAGGTGCTTCGGAAGGCGGGAACCTCCCGCGACGCCATCGACCTCATCGCCGTGGGAACGGGCCCCGGCTCCTTCACGGGGCTCAGGATCGGCATCGCCACGGCCAAAGGGCTGGCCGTCTCTCTCGGCTGCCGGTTCGTCGGCGTCTCCACCCTCGATACCATGGCCCGGGCCGTTCTCCCGTCCCCCATGCCCGTCATGCCCGTCCTCGATGCCAAGAAGGGCGAGGTCTTCTGCGCCTCTTACGACCGGCACGGCTCACGCCTCATCGCCCCCATGAACCTGCGGCCCGAGGCGTTGGTGGCCCTGGTCAGGGAAGAGACCATGTTCGTGGGCAACGGGTGCGAGCTCTACCGGGATGCGTTCATCGGGGGGCTGGGGACCCGCTACCACGAGGCCGCCCCATACCTGTGGGCACCGAGGGCTTCGGTGCTGGCCGGCATCGCTCTTGATATGGCGCCCGGGGACGAACCCGCGGATGTGCTCCCCGTCTATGTCCGGGAGTCGGATGCGGCTCTGCTGCTGGAGAGATCCGGCAGGGGGAATGCGTAGGATCAGGTTCCGGCGGGGGAATCCGGCCCGGAGTTCTCACCTTGACCAACCCAACATTCTGATATCATTTTATTTGGCCTCAAGCCTTCCGATAAGTACAAGAAAACGGGTCCCTCCCGATACCATGGGGAGCACTATGGGCAGATTCGATGCATTCACCTCCAAGGATTTTATAGAACAGGTCTCCATCCTCGGGTCTCTCGATCCTGCACGGGATCAAGATTCCATTCCCGATATCGTGGCGCTCCTGGGCAGGATACCGGAGCACGAGGCCATCATGCTGGTGATGAAGGACACCCTGAAGAAGCTGTTTTCGGGCAGCGAAGCCTCGACGGTGCGGTACCTCGCCGCCGGTGACCGGGAGATCCAGAAAATCTGCATCGAGGTGGCCGGCCGGGAAAGATTCGCTTCCGCAGCAGCGGCCCTGGAAGCCATCGAACGGCAGGCATCAGAAAAGAAGCACTACCGCATCGTCTTCGAGGTGATGAAGACGCTGGCCCAGATCCGACCGGAGGAATCCATCGATCTGTTCAGAAAGCACGTGGATCACGAAGATTCCCTCATTGCATCTCTGTGCATCGAGACCCTCGGCGCACTGAACGACGCCCGGTCGTTCGAGCGCATGCACGGCATCATCATGGAAGCGGAGGATGACTCCCAAGGCGGCCTGTGCGACCTGCCGACAGCCAGCGCCATCAGGACCCTGGGCACATTCCAGGGCAGGGACGCCGTTGCCTTCTTCATCACCATGCTCCACCACAGGAACCCGGGGGTGCGCAGGGTGATCCACGAGGAGCTCTCCCGCAAGGGCATGGAGGCCGTGGACGCGCTCAGGGAAGTCTTCCGGGGAGACAGTTCCGACGCCAAGATATTCGCGGCAAACATCCTCGGTCTCATCGGGTCGAAGGAGGCGGCGGACGTCCTCGTCCAGGCGCTGGATACGAACCGCAACGCCCATCCCAACATCCGGTATGCCATCTATGAGGCCCTCGGTTGCACCTCCGGCATGGCGGGCCTGGTCTGCCTGGCCGACGGGCTCGATGAGACGGACGGTATGGTCCTGCTGGCCGTGGTGACGGCCCTGGACATGCGGATGAACCAGTCGATCCTCGACCGGATCTCCGAGACGATCAGGAAGGAAACCGGGCACGGCAGGAAGCTCGTGCAGGCGATCGTGGCATCCGGTGCCATGCATATCTTCGAGGGACTCCACCGTGGCGATGAGGCCATAGCGTCCATGCTGCTGGAAGAGATCAGGAATTCGGGCATCGGCGAGCACATCGCAGGGTACCGGACGATCCTGGAGGGGATGGACTCCGATCGCGCAAGGAACGACCTGCGGATTATCGATGGACTGCCCGCGAGAGAAGGTGAAAGGCGTATCCTGGCCGTGGACGACTCGAAGGCCATGCTCAACTTCTACAAGGGTGTGGCCGCTTCCCTGGGCATGGGCATCAGTACGGCCATGAACGGAAAGGAGGCCCTCGATGTCATTGCACTGGAGGAACGGTTCGACCTGATCATCACCGACATGAACATGCCGGTCATGGACGGGGTCGAGTTCACCGGTCATGTCAGGAGGGACCCGGCCCTTTCTGAGATCCCGATCATCATGATAACCACCGAGTCCGAGCGTTCCCAGGAAGATCTGGCCCGCAAGGCCGGGGTGACCCACTTCATGCAGAAACCCTTCGACGCCGGGAAACTCATGGAGAGGATCACCGGCTGCCTGTAGGAGGGCGGGACCCCTCCGGAGATCCCGGCGGTCACCTCAGGGGCGTCATTGGAATTATTTTGGGCAAACATCAATCATTGCATCATCCTATCCGGGAATGTGGTACATGTTTTGCTCAATATCGCCAAGAGGAGACGGACCGGCTCTCCAATAGTCAGGAATAGTACGCGAGGATACGAAGGAGACTATGGGCACCAAACCAAAGAAGACAGGCAGGGCTTATATCTTCTATATCGCCTGTGTCGTGATGGCGCCGGTTCTGGTATGCGGGTGCAGTCGATTTCAGACCGGGTCAACCTTCAAGGAAGCGAATGAACTTTTCGGCCAGGGAGACTACGAGGCATCTCTGAAAACATATGAAGGAATCATTGAAAGGCATCCCTCGGCGGGAGACCGGGTTCTTTTCGAGATGGGGATCATTTACTCGTATCCCAGGAACGAGCAGAAAGACTACCGGAAATCTTTGGAGTGTTTTCAGGAACTCATAAAGAATTATCCCGAGAGCAGTTACAGATATGACAGTGAGAGGATGATCTTTCATATACAGAATGTCGTCCTGAAGGATCAGCGGATAGCCGAGCAGCAGACACTGATGGAGACTCTCCAACAGGAGCTTGAAAGCAAAGGGAATGAGATTGCTGCACTGCGGGAAGAAATTGAAGAGCTCCACCGGAAGGTCTCTTCACTGGAGCCGGGGCCGGCAGACAAGATCCTCATAGAGAAGAAAGAACGGAGATTGTCACTGATGGCAAAGGGCAGTGTCTTCAGGACCTACAAGATAGCCTTGGGGGGAAACCCGAATGGTCCGAAGGTAAGGCAGGGAGACAACAAAACCCCGGAAGGGACCTACATCATCGACTCAAGGAATATGGACAGCCGCTACCACATCTCTCTTCACATTTCATATCCCAACGAGAGAGACAAACAACGGGCGAAAAAACTGGGCGTCCTGCCGGGCGGAGACATCATGATTCACGGCATCAAGAACGGATTTTCCATGGTCGGCGGACTGCATGCCGGGTCTGACTGGACGAAAGGGTGCATTGCCGTCACGGACGAAGAGATAGAAGAGATTGAAATGCTGGCCCCGAACGGTACGATTGTCGAGATAAGGCCATAGAGGACCCCATACGCGGAGCCATGTGCAGAACGGTTGAACGCCCGATCCCATCCGGAAGGTTTCATCTCATCGTCTTGTGCATACTCGTCTCATATCTCCAGGGATGTGCCGTAATGAACAGTATTCAGAAGATATCATCACCTTTCCCCGTCTATCCGGAAAACCAGCTGGAACGGAACACGTTTTCGGTTGTGAAAGGAAGTGACGTCATCGGCCGGATGGCGATCATCAGGCTTGAAGAGGGCGATACCCTTCCGGACATCGCCCGGCACTTCAGCCTGGGAATCAATGCGGTCAATGCGGCCAATCCAGGGGTGGATGTGTGGGTACCTGATGCAGGAGGGCGTATCGTGCTGCCGCTGCGGTTCATTCTGCCGGATGCACCCAGAAAGGGTATCGTGATCAACCTGGCTGCCATGAGGCTCTTTCACTATAAAGGAGACAACGACGCACTCGTTGTGACCACGTACCCGGTCGGCGTCGGCACCACGGAGCGACCCACCCCCACAGGCCAGATGCAGGTGGTGCGCAAGGTGACCCGGCCGACCTGGTATGTGCCCGCCTCCATTGCCGAGGATCATCGAAAAAAGGGAGATCCGCTTCCCGCTGCAGTTCTGCCGGGACCCCAGAATCCCCTGGGAGAATACGCGCTCTATCTGAGCAAGGCGAGTTATCTGATCCATGGCACCAATAAGCCGGCCAGCATCGGCCTGAATGCAACCAACGGCTGCCTGAGACTCTACCCGGAAGACGTGAAAAGGCTCTACGAGAATACGCCGGTTCACACACCCGTATGCATCGTCAACCAGCCATACCTCATAGGCCAGCGGAACGGGATCGTTTACATGGAGGTCCATGCGTCCCCGGAAGGCTCAGGGGCCGATGAGCTGGAAAAGATGTACAACAAGTTGAGAACCATTGAGAAGGTCTCCGGGCGTACGCTCGACTGGAAGAATATCGAGAGGACACTGTCGGAAGCCCGGGGGATTCCTGTGCCCATCCTGGAGATGGAACAGGGGAGATGGTTTGAGCCGACCATCGAAGTGATGCACCCGGGCACATTATACGGGAGACCGGAAATTCCGGAATTGAACGCGGAGGCATGGTATGTCTGGGCTGCCGACCTGAACGATAGGACCGAAGCCTTGCGGATTGCCGCCATCATTAGCCATCAGGGCCCGCCAATACCGGCACGTGTGATATCAAGGAGCAATGGCTACCGTGTCATCGCCGGCCCCTACAACGATATAAGCGAGGCCAAAGATACGGTCAAACGACTGAAGATCGATCTGGAGATAGACGGTATCGTGATCGAACCCGCCGCGAAGCACCCCTGATCAGGTTACAAAAAAGGTGCCGCTGTGTACGAACTTGTACATCTCTCAAAGGTCATGAATGGAAATTAACGTCCAATCGTGTAATATGTACGCGTCATACGTGTTGGCCTGCATATTGCTGTAAGAATATCATGCAATTATTATATGAGAAGCCATGATAATGAAACCATTACCCCCGAAACAATCAATGACCCGGGGGGTAGACAGGCTCAGTTCGTTATCAAACAATCCAAGCTGAATAGAACGGAGGTAAGGATGAAAAAGATTCTATTGGGGATTTCCATGGTGATGGTACTCGCTCTCGGCATGTGGGGCTGCGCGACGACCAGCGATATCGAGAGGGTCCAGGCGCAGGAAAAGGCGATCGATGCGAAAGCCGATCAGGCCATTCTGGATGCTCAGGCTGCCAAGGCGGCGGCTCAAGAGGCCCAGGCGAAGGCAGATGCCGCCACCGCCCGTGCCGAAGAAGCCGTGAGGAAGGCAGAGGAGAGGGAGCGGGCTGCGGAGGAGAAGCAGCAGCAGGCTGAAGCCCTTTTCCAGAAATCGATGAAGAAGTAAGTCGGTATTTCAGATACACGCACCCATATCTTCATCTTCAAGGCTTCGACAGAGAAGTGGCCGGGTCTGAGACCCTGCCACTTCTTCCTTATAAACCCGACACGTACCCAGCCCTCAGTCCAGATCGAACCGATGGTTGAATGCCAGGAACCTCAGCCAGCTCCCCTGAACCTTGAGCTTGCCCGAGGCCAGGGCCGCCAGCGGGGTCGTCACCTTGGCCGCCATCTTCCGGTAGGTCAGGGCGTCCACGACGAGCGTGGCTACGGGCTCGGGCGTCCCGGGCAGCGGGTCCCCCTGAACCACCTCGGCGATACCGTTGCGCACTGTCACGATGAAGCGTCTCTGCTCGTCCGGGAACACGTAATACACCGTCTCGTGCACGTCCATGGCCCTTTCCGGCACGAGCCTCGCAGCCATGATGGTGAAGATGGCATCCAGCGGGATATTGGCCACGACGTTCTCGTCCAGCCTTGCCTGGGCGGGCTTCTCGATGCCGTGCCGGATCTCGTAGGCAGATTCCAGGAGATAGCCCCGGCCGTTGAGGTTGTACAGGGTGGATGCCAGCCCCTCGTAGCCCCCGGCGAGCTTTTCGTCCAGTTTCCCCTTGAGGCTCCCGGTGGCCAGTCCGCTGTCCCTGAGCTTGGTGAGCAGGTGGATGGCCCAGCGGAAATCGCCGGTCGTCAGTGCTGCATCGGAGAGCTTCATGACCTGGTCGGCCCCGCCCATGAGCCTGACCTCCCTGCCCGCCGCATCACTGACCTTCATGGGGTAGAGCTTCTCCGGCCTCCCATCGAACCAGCCCAGGTTGTTGGTGTACACGGCCCGTGCGGACCAGTCCACCTGGCCGTAGAACTCGGTGGTGTAGGGGAGCCCGGCGAGGTGCGGCGGCAGCGTGACGGTCTCCGCTATGGCGTCCATGTCATACCCCATGTTCGCCAGCCTGACGGTCTCGTCCCTGACCCACTGGATGGCGTCCCGGTAGTTGGTCAGGACCTCTGCAATATTCTGCGCACCGTGGACAGGCACGGTATGGCAGGGTACCAGGTGCTCGGGGTTCAGGGCACGCATCTCGTCCAGGCTTTTGATCCATCCGTCGATGGGCCTCGGGCTGGCGCCGCGGATGGTGTAGAGGTTCGGGAAGGTCCAGTAGAAATTGTCGGCAGCGATCACGGTCCGGTCCTGCGGTACCCAGATGACGAGCTGGTCGTGGGTCTCACCGGGCGCCTCGATGAGCCGGATCTCCAGCCCGCCGAAGACCAGGGTCTTTGTCCCGGAGAAGGTATTTGTGGGCAGGCGGATGCCCGCGCCCTCCTGGGCGGCCCTGATGTCGGTGCGCCTGCCGATGCCGTTACAGGGCAGGTCATCCAGGGAGACGTGATCCCCGAACTGACGCCTGCCGCGGATGGTCTCGATGGGCAGGAAGAGCTGGTACTGCTTGTAGAAATGGTCCGTAAAGGTGTCCGTGGCCCAGATCTGCGGCCTGTCCTCCATCCAGAGGGACGCACCCCCGATGTGGTCTATGTGACTGTGGGTGTAGATGACGGCTTTGACCGGTCCTGCCGGGACGTTCGCGAGGAGGTCCCGCTTAGCCGCCTCTCCCCTCTTCGGGCTCATGAGGGGGTCCACGATGACGGAGCCCTCGGGGGTATGGATGAGGATCTCGTTGGCCAGGTCATACCCGACGGCGGCCCACACGTGCTCGGAGATCCGCTCGATGCGTGGCTCTCCGATGAGTTCGCACTGCCTCCTGAGGAGGTCAGGACCTGGCAGGGCGTCCCTGATCTGCCGGGCCCCGGGTGAACAGCCGATACTCAGTGCAAGGGAAAGGATCAGGACGGTCAGGGAATGCCTTTTCATGGGACAGCCTCCTCTGTGATCAGGGACAGTATCATCATGTGTCCCCCCTCAAGAACTCTCGTATCGGGCGAAAGATCGGCCTGCCAGTTCCGTGCATCCCGCATGCTTCTTTAAGAACTCCGCATATGCGGGATGCACGGAACTGGCAGGTTCAATGTTCCTCATCTCAAGCTCGCGTCAGGGTGTCCTGCACCCGGCGAGCCCCCTCACTCCTTCATGGTCACCCGTACCCTCACGATGCGGTTGCCGCGCATGCGCTCGATGCGGAACTGCATGCCGTCGAAGGTCACGGTGTCGCCCTCCTCGGGTATGCGGTCGAGCCGGTCGTAGAGGAGGCCGGAGAGCGAGTCGTAGTCGTCGGGGAACTCGTGGTCGATGTAGCGCTCCAGGTCCAGCATGCTCAAGCTGCCCGTGACCACGAAGCTCGTGCCGCTCACCGGCACGATGGGGGGTCGCACGATGTCGTGCTCGTCGGCGATGTCGCCCGTGATCTCTTCGATGATGTCCTCCAGCGTGATGCCGCCCTTCACCGTGCCGTACTCGTCCACCACGAAGGCCATGTGGAGGCGCATGTTCTGGAAGTCCACCAGCTGGGTGAAGATGGACTTGGTCTCGGGCACGAAGTGCGCCTCGCGCAGGCAGTCCTTCACGTGGAAGGCATCCCTCCTGTCGAGGTGGGCCCACACGTCCCGGATATGCAGGTACCCCACGATGTTGTCCCGGTCGTCCTTGAAGACGGGATATCTGCTGTAGCTCTTGGTGGTGATCACCTGGACGATCTCGTCGAAGGTGCTGTCCATGGAGAGGAGGACCATGTCTCCCAGGGGGAGCATGACCTTGCGAACGGGCACCTCGTCGAGGTCCATGATGGCGGCCATCATCTTGGCCTTGGACTCGGGGAGAAAGCCCTCCTTGTGCCCCATGGCGATGACCGAACCCACGTCCTCCTCGGAGAACTCGGGGTGCTTCCCGGGCTTCAGGCCGAAGAGCCTGAGCATCCCCTTGGCCATGAGGGTGAAGACCCTGACGAACGGGTTCAGCACCAGGATGATAATCCTCAGCGGCTGGGAGAAGAGCAGGGTGACCATGTCCGGCCGGTAGGCCGCAATGGTCTTGGGCGTGATCTCCCCGAAGATGAGCAGCAGCACGGTCATGGCAATGGTGGCATACAGGATGCCGCGCTCTCCGAAAAAGGAGATGAACAGCACCGTGGCAATGGCCGAGGCGAGCACGTTGACGAAGTTGTTGCCCAGGAGGATGGCGCTGATGAGCCGCTCGGGCTCCTTCAGAATATCCTCCACGAGTTTCGCCCGGGCGTTCCCCTTCTCCGCCAGGGTACG
Source organism: Thermodesulfobacteriota bacterium (assembly GCA_036834365.1). Classification (GTDB taxonomy): domain Bacteria; phylum Desulfobacterota; class Desulfomonilia; order UBA1062; family UBA1062; genus MWEI01. Next base: position 13,170 of record DAITOA010000013.1, read on the forward strand.
CAGGCGGAACCGGTTGGCCCTCATGTATGCGGTCTCGCTGCTTGAGAAGAAGGCGGATATCATGATGAGAATGACGAGCACTGCGGTGTAGATGATCTCGTCTGCGCCGGTGATCATATCATTGTCCTACCCTTGAGAGGATTCATTCGAACAGGACCATCTGGCCGGGCCGGGCCGCACGGTCGCGCTCCGTGGTCTCGCTGGCATACCCCGCAGGGATGCGTTGCACGAATTCAGATACCTCGCCCGCCGGACACACGAGATAGAGCGCGTCTTTCGTCCTGGTCATGGCTACATAGAAGAGGTTTTGCTCCTCCGTTATGTCCGCACCCGCCAGCGGGAAGATCCCCCTGGCGAGTCCCGTGACGAACACGCAGCCGAACTCCAGTCCCTTGGCGGCATGTGCGGTCAGGACGTGGACCCTCTCGGTTCCCAGGGCGCCCTGGTCGTTGCTCAGCCGGAGGAATTCGACGAAGGCGCCCGTGTCGTCCCCGAAGAGACGGGCGTACGAGTAGAAGGGATGGCCGGCGTCGAGGCCGGGAAGCCGGAACATCCCCGAGGCATCGATCCTGGCTATCCTGTCCGTCAGCGGACCCGTACGGTCGTCGAGCAGCTCCCGGGCCTGCCCTTCCACACCCTTGACGAGCGTCTCCCAGCCCTCGCCGGTCAGGAGCGAGATACGTTCGCGGATGCCCTTCACCTCGGCCAGGGGCCGGGCATATGCGGTGTCACAGGGGATGCCCGCCCGTTCGAGGGCCTCCAGTACCTGGATTGCCTGGCTCCGGGTACGTACGATGACGGCCATGTCGCTCAGGCCCATGTCGCCTTTCGCTGCATCCACGGACAGGTGGGAGAGCCCCCCGGCAAGGGCCTCGACCTCACGGGCGATGAAATCGTACGGCCTGCCCGTGCGCACGATCCGGACAGTCCCTCCGCCGGAGTCGGCCGTGACCGCTTCATGCCCGATGAAGGCGTTGGCCGCCCGTGCGATCCCTTTGCCGAAGCGGTATGAAGTCGCCAGGCGCATCCCGGCGCAGGCGGGATGATCCCGCAGGAAGTCGTCGAAGGAGGCCGGGCTGCTTCCCCGGAAGCCGTATATCGCCTGGTGCGGGTCGCCGATGACCATGACGCTGGAAGAGCCCCGGCTGAGCTTGGCGAGGAAGGCGTACTGGACCGGGTTGATGTCCTGGAACTCGTCCACCATGACATGGTCCCACCTCCCCTTCCATGCGCCGGCATCGACGAGCCGCATGGCCTCACCGATGAGCCCCTCGTAGGTATAGTACCCCTTCGCCTTCAGGACGGCAAGGAGCCCCTCCTGCTCCCGGTCGAGCGGAGCGGCCGTGCTCTGCCGGAACATGAGATCCGTCACCCATGCCTTCACATCCTTGTCGACGGCCGGGGATGCAACTTTCTCCAGCGTCTCCTCGTCGGCCACCTCGAAGGCGATGCCCGCGTCCCGCATGATCCGCGCCGCCAGGGCATGGAAGGTACAGACCTCGACGGACGCGTCCCCGAGCCTCTCCGTAATCTCCCGCGCCGCGCGGGTGGTAAAGGTGACGGCCAGGATATCCTTTTCTCCTCTGTCGAGGAGCATCCTGATGCGCTCGACCAGCACGCGGGTCTTGCCTGTGCCGGGCCCCGCGACGACCGCCAGCGGGCCTTCCCGCCAGGCAGCCGCCTGCTGCTGCTCCGGGTTCAATACCGTCTTCTTGCCGGTCGCCGCAGGCGGTTCTTCCACCTTCTTTCTCCTGCCTGAGCGCTTCCGCGCAGGCACCCCCTCGATGCCTTTGGTGAAGAGCATGTCCTGCTCGTTGTCCGCAAAGACCCGCACCCTGCCGAATGTGCCGTCGTACCCGGCTTCCTTGTGCACCTCGCCCGCACGCATGCGCCTCACGGCCAGGGCCAGGGTCTCCCCTGCCACCGAGGCAATCTCGTCGAGGCCGGCATCGAGGAGCAGGGGCAGCTCTCCGCCGAGACGACCGGTGATCTTCTCATGGACCTCCATCACCCTCTTCGTGGGGGATGCGACCTGCATGATCTCGGCCATGATCTCGGCCAAGGGGATGAGCGGGAAGAACGGTTTCGCGCTTGAAGGCTTCTCCCCCTCGGAACGCTCCGCGAGCTCCTCCACCCGGTGCAGCACGCCCACGGTGAGCGCTCGTCCGCACACCGGGCACCTGCCCTTGACCTCCCTGGTCCGGTGGGGCTCCAGGACAACCCCGCAGTCCCGGTGCCCGTCCAGGTGGTACTTGCCCTCCTCGGGGAAGAATTCCACGGTCCCCACCAGGCCGTCGCCCGTGGCCATGGCCCTGCGGATCGCGTGGTAGTCCAGCGGGGTGTCGAAGACCGTCGCCTCCCGTCCCAGCTTGTCCGCGGAATGGGCGTCCGAGCAGGAGACGAGGCGGTAGCGGTCCAGGCTCTTCACCATCCAGTTCATGGGCGGGTCCGAGGAGAGCCCCGTCTCCACGGCGAAGATGTAGGGCTCCAGGTCCTGATAACACTCGGCGATCGAGTCGAAGCCGCTCTTGGATCCCAGGGCAGAGAACCACGGGGTCCAGATGTGGGCCGGGATCAGGAAGGTTCCCTCGCCCGCCTCCAGCACGACTTCCAGGAGGTTGCGCGAGGTGATGCCCAGGATGGGCCTGCCGTCGGAGAGAATGTTGCCGATGGCGGCGAGCGAGGCGGAGATTCTCTTGGCCGAGGCGATGTCCGGCGCCCCGATCACGTGGTGCACCTTGCGCACCTTGTCCCCCTGCTTGTAGATGGTGCTGATCTCGCCCGTGAGGATGAACCGGGTCGGGCAGTCGCTTTCCCTGAGCCGGTACAGGCCGGGTTCGGACTCGACGAGCTCCTCCTCGATCTCCTTCATCCAGGCGGGATGGGTGAGGTCCCCGGTGCCCAGCACGCTGATGCCCTTGCGGACGGCACCCGCCGCAAGCGCCCGAATGGTGAGGCCGGAGCTCGTGGCACGGGAGTGGCGGGAGTGTACGTGCAGGTCACAGTAGAATTTCATGGTGCATCCTTTGTAAGATTCTCGCCATCGAGCAATGTGTCGTCTTGCCGTGGGTGATCCGTTCTGCTATGAAGGCGGGTATATGAGCTCGTATCTAAAGTATATTGCATTGCTTTTGGTCTGTGCGTGGATAGTAGCATGCCAGCAGGAGAATCACAAGGAGCTTGTCCCGGCCGCCCAGGGTCCGACAACCCCGGCCGTCGAGGAACCGGCCTTCGGCGACGTGCTCGTGCTCTCCTCCATCGGCGACGCCAGCAACCTCATCCCCATGCTCGCCAGCGACGCATCCTCCCATGCAGTGGCGGGCTTCATCTTCAACGGGCTGGTGAAGTACGATAAGGACTATAAGATCGTGGGCGACCTCGCCCGGTCGTGGGACATCGAGAACGGCGGCAGGCTTCTGCGCTTCCACCTGCGCAACGACGTGCTCTGGCACGACGGGGAGAAGTTCACGGCCGGCGACGTCATGTTCACCTACAAACTCATCATCGACCCGAAGACGCCCACCGCCTATGCCGAGAAGTACAAGCTCGTGAAGAATGCCCGCGTCATGGACGAGTACACCTTCGAGGTCGAGTACGAGAAGCCCCTGGCTCCGGCGCTCATCAGCTGGGGGGCCCTGCAGATGCTCCCGGAGCACCTGCTCAAAGGCCAGGACATCGCCAAGACACCCTTCGCCCGGAACCCGGTGGGCACCGGACCCTTCCGGTTCGTGAGCTGGCAGACAGGCCAGAAGATCACGCTGAAGGCCAACGAGACCTACTTTGACGGCATGCCCTTCCTCACCGGCATCAACTACCGCATCATCCCGGACCAGAACACCGAGTTCCTGGAGCTCAAGGCGGGCAGCATCGACATGATGGACCTCACCCCGCTGCAGTACCTCCGCCAGACGGACACGCCCGAGTTCAAAAAGATGTACGCCAAGTACAAGTACCTCTCCGACGGCTACACCTACCTGGGGTTCAACCTGAAGAGGAAGCCCTTCGACGACGCCCTGGTCCGTCGGGCCGTCGCGTACGCCGTGGACAAGGAGGAGATCATCAAGGGCGTGCTCCAGGGCCTGGGCGAGGTGGCCACCGGCCCGTACAAGCCGGGCACCTCATGGTACAACACCGGCGTGACCCGGTATCCCCACGACCCCGACAAGGCGAGGCAGCTCCTCATGGAAGCCGGATACCTGGACCGCAACGGCGACGGCATAGTGGAGAAGGACGGCAGCCCGCTCGTCCTGAACATCATCACCAACCAGGGCAACCCGCTCCGAGAGAAGACCGCCCAGATCATCCAGCAGCGCCTCAAGGCGGTGGGCATAGACGTGAAGATCCGCATCATCGAGTGGACCGTGTTCCTGAAGCAGTACGTGGACAAGGGCAACTTCGATGCCGTGATCCTGGGCTGGAACATCCTCCAGGACCCGGACCTGTTCAATGTCTGGCACTCGAGCCAGGCCGTCTCGGGCGGACTTAATTTCGTGGGCTACAAGGACGAGGAGGTGGACCGGCTCCTCGTGGACGGCAGAGAGACCTACGACAATGCGCGGCGCAAGCAGTGCTACGACCGCATCCAGGAGATCCTGGCCGAGCAGCAGCCCTACGTGTTCCTCTACGTGCCCTACAGCCTGCCCGCCGTGAGCTCGCGCATCAAAGGCATCGTCCCGGCGCCGGCAGGCATCACCTACAACCTGGAGAAGTGGTTCGTGCCCAAAGCCATGCAGAAGTATACGGCCCTGCAGTAGGGGGAGAGACCTGTGCTGCGCTACCTGATCAGGCGCCTGGCCATCCTTATCCCCACCTTCATCGGCATCACGCTCGTGTGCTTCGCGGTCATCCACCTGGCCCCGGGATCCCCCACGGACCTGCAGACCCAGATGAACCCGGACATCACGCCCCAGGCCATCGAGCAGCTCAACGCCCACTACGGCCTGGACAAGCCCCTGACGACCCAGTACCTCCTCTGGATGAAGAACCTCGCCGTGCTCGACTTCGGTACGTCCATCAGCTCGGACGCACGACCCGTGTGGGACAAGATCAAGGAACGGCTGCCCATCACCATCTACATCAACATCTCCTCCATGGCCATCATCTTCCTGACCGCTATCCCCTTGGGAGTCGCCTCGGCGCTGAGACGGGGCAGCGTGACGGACCGGTCCATCACGGTCTTCGTGTTCATCGGTTTTTCCATCCCCGGGTTCTGGCTGGCTCTCATCTGCATGGACCTTTTCGGGGTGAGGCTCGGCTGGCTGCCCATCTCGGGCATCCACTCGGCCGAGTATGCGAGCCTGACCCTGTGGGGCAAGGTCGCGGACACAACACGCCACCTGTTCCTGCCGGTGTTCATCTCGGCCTTCGGGTCGCTGGCGGGCATGAGCCGGTACATGCGCTCCAGCATGCTGGAGATCATCCGGCAGGACTACATCCTCACGGCCCGGGCCAAGGGCCTGTCAGAGCGCACCGTGATCTACAAGCACGCCATGCGCAACGCCCTGCTGCCGGTCATCACCATCCTGGGCCTGTCCATCCCCGGGCTCATCGGGGGCAGCGTTATCTTCGAGAGCATCTTCGCCATTCCCGGCCTGGGCAAACTCTTCTACGAGGCCATCATGATGCGCGACTACAACATGATCATGGGCAGCCTCACCATCGGCGCGGTGCTCACGCTGGCGGGCAACCTCATCGCGGACATCTGCTACAGCATCGCAGACCCGCGCATACGGGTATCGTGACATGGGGTTCTTCTCCCGGCTCTTCCGTGACAGGCTGGCCGTGGCCGGGCTCGCCATCGTGCTGGGGTTCTTCGCGCTTTCCGTCCTGACCCCCGTGATCGCCCCGTACGACCCGGCCGCCATCGACGTGGACAACATCCTGGCCCCCCCGTCCCCGAAGCACCTCTTCGGCACCGACGACCTGGGCAGGGACGTGTTCACCCGCATGCTCTACGGCGCAGGGATCTCGCTGAAAGTCGGCTTCGTGGCCGTGGGCATCGCCGTGATCATCGGCACGCTGCTGGGAGCGGTCTCGGGCTACTACGGCGGGCTCGCGGACGTCGTGATCATGCGCTTCGTGGACATCATGCTATGCTTCCCGTCCTTCTTCCTCATCCTGGCCGTCATCGCCTTCATGGAGCCGTCCATCTTCAACATCATGGCCGTCATCGGCTTCACCTCGTGGATGGGCATCACGCGCCTCGTGCGGGCGGAGTTCCTGAGCCTCAAGGAGCGGGACTTCGTCCTGGCGGTCAAGGCCATGGGCGCGAGCGCCCCGCGCATCATCTTCGGACACATCCTGCCGAATGCCATGGCCCCGGTGCTGGTGGCGGCCACGCTGGGCATTGCGGCGGCAGTGCTCACCGAGAGCGCCCTGTCCTTCCTGGGCATCGGGGTACAGCCGCCCACGCCGAGCTGGGGCAACATGCTCACCCAGGGCCAGAGCGTGCTGGGCATCGCCTGGTGGCTCTCCTTCTTCCCGGGCATGGCCATCCTCGTCACCGTGCTGGGGTACAACCTCCTGGGGGAGGGGATCCGCGACGCCATCGACCCGAGGCTGAGGCAGTGATGAGGTTTATTTGCGATCACGAGGAGGAATGAGCAGTGTTCTTCCTGAAGAAACTTGTCAGCGCCATGCTCATGCCCGTGACGATCACCTTTTTCCTCCTGCTGGCAGGCTCCCTCATGGCCTGGAGCAGGCACCGTGCCCGCACGGGCAGGATCATCATCACCATAACCTCCGTCATCCTCATCCTGCTCGGCTATGGCGCCGGGACAGGGACGATCCTGGAGAAGCTCGAGTATGCCTATCCTGTGCTCGACCTGAAACAGGCACGCACCGACAGCGTGCAGTGGGTGATCGTGCTGGGAGGCGGTCATATCTCCGACAGCCGGCTCCCCGTGGGCAGCCAGCTGTCATGGGAGGCACAGATGAGGCTCGTCGAGGGCATCCGCATCCACCGGAACCTCCCCGGCTCGCGGCTGCTGTTCTCCGGGGGAAAGCTCGGCGAACCCGTTTCCAACGCCGAACTCATGTCACGGATGGCGCAGGGGCTCGGTGTGGATCCAAATCACATAGTACTGGAGGATAGGTCCCGGGACACCAAGGACGAGGCGCGCATCATCAAGGGGATGATCGGATCGGCGCCCTGCATCCTGGTCACCTCGGCGTATCACATGCCGCGGTCCATGGCGCTCTTTGCCGGGCAGGGCATCCACCCCCTGCCCGCTCCCGTGGGGCACCTCACACACCGGCACGAACGATGGCGGACAGACTCGTTCTTCCCCAACGCCAGGCACCTGGAGAAGGCCGAACTGGTCCTGCACGAGCTCCTGGGCATGGCGAGCGCGTGGATTATGCACCAGATCTGACCTGTCGGAGGAAGCAAGCATGCTTGACGTTTTCAAGAAATTACTCAAGAACGGGAACAGTGCTCAGTCCCCAAAGGCATATGCCGGCCGGAACCGCATCATGGTGGCCACCTGCGCCCTGCTCCTGGAGATGGCGGCCATCGACGGCGAGTTCAGCAGCGAAGAGCAGGATGTCATCCTCGCCGCACTGACGTCCACCTACGGCATGAACGGCGAAGATGCGCAGTCCATCATGGAATCGGCCCGAGAAGAGCTCAAGGGCAGCATCGACCTGTGGAGCTTTGCCAGGATCATCAACAGTGAATACTCCGAGGAAGAGAAGATCCGTGTGATCGAGACCGTCTGGAAGGTCATCTATGCGGACGGCAGGCTCGACGGGCACGAAGACCACCTTGTGCACCGGCTCGCGGACCTGCTGCGCCTGTCCCACGGCCAGCTCATCGATGCCAAGCTGCGGGTGAAGAATAGTTAGCCTGGTTTCTTCCCCAAGATGGACCAGTACAGATTGACACCGCCGATGGTGAAGTACTCGATGTCCTCGATCTCGCACCCCGCACCCTTCACCAGGCCCGGGTAGTCCCACACCGGGTGGAACACCGCCTCGGTAGTGGTGCTGTAGAATGTTATGGCAAAATACCAGTTCAGCTTCTGCACGATCCCACGCCACCCCTGACCGGGCAGCACGAATTCACCCACCACAAAATGGCCGCCAGGCTTCACCAGGGTGCCGAGATGGTTCGCCACCTCCCTGACCCGGGTCTCGGAAAAGACGTTGAGGAAGAAATTGGCGATGACCATGTCGAATTGACCCGCCTCGCGGACATTGAAGATATCGTCGTGGACAACCCGGATTTCCACAGGAGGATTTTCCCGTTCTATGCGTCTGCGGAAATGCTTCAGCATGGTCTCCGACAGGTCCACGGCCGTCACCTCCACACCGCGCCCGCTCGCCTCGACGGCCTCGGTCCCGTGGCCGACGCCGGCAATGAGCACCCGGTCTCCTGGTTTGAGGTGCTTGAGCATGGCGGTCTTGCACCTCGGGATGCGCCCCAGGCTGTAGACATTTCCGGTGAACTCGTACTGAAACCCAACCAGCCAGTACCCGTCCTTCATTGCATGGTCCCTCCGTCGTGACAGCATTCCAGTATCCCGGGCAGCATAGGAGATAACGATCCTGCATGTCAAAGTGTAAATCACCGGTGCATGTCCTCATTGCATTGATAACCTCAGGTGATTATTCATTAAGGAAGATGGAGGCCATGATCCATGAAGAACCGGGATGATCTTGAACGGGTCGAACGGGATCTCAAAAAACGGAGACGGAAGATCGGGGATCCGGGAGCCCCCCGGAAGGCGGAGGAGCGCCTGCAGGAATCCGAGAAGAAGTACCGCACCATCTTCGAGAACACGGGCACAGCCACCATCCTCATCGATGAGAACACCACCATCGCCATGGCCAATACTGAATTCGCCAAGCTCACGGGTTATTCCCGCAGGGCACTGGAAGGAAAGATGAGCTGGGTCGAGTTCATCCATGAGGATGACCGCTCCCGCATGGTGGACTACCACTACCGGCGCCGCCTCGACGCAAAGGCCGCCCCGCGGAACTATGAGTGCCGCTTCATCAACCGGTACGGCAGGACCCTGGTGTGCTACCTTACTGTGGCCGTGCTTCCCGGAACCCCGCAGAGCGTGGCCTCGTTCATGGACTTGACCGACATGATGGAGACAAGGGAAGCCCTTAAGGCCAGTGAAGAGCGGTACCGCCAGCTCGTGGAGACCATGAGCGACGGGTTGGGGGTCCAGGACGAACACGGCATCATCACCTACGTGAACGAGCGGATCTGCGAGATGCTGGGCTATGGCCGCGACGAGCTCATCGGCAGGCCCGCATTCGACCTGCTCGCCGAGGCGTCCAGAGGCGTCTGGATCGACGAGATGGTCAGGAGGAAGTCCCACCGCACCGAGCCCTACGAGGTGGCATGGCACAACCGCAGGGGCGAGATCATCCACACCCTGGTATCGCCCAGGGCCGTTCGCAACGCCCAGGGCCGCTTCGTCGGAAGCTTTGCCGTGTTCACCGACATCACGAGCAGGAAGAAGGCAGAGGAGGCATTGAAGCGCTCCGAGGAGATGTTCGCCAGGGCCTTCCGGTCGAGCCCGGACGCCATCACCATCACCATCCTCGAGAACGGCCTCTTCCTCGACGTGAACGACAGCTTCCTGAGGATCACCGGATACACCAGGGACGAGGCCATCGGCCACACCTCCATCGAGCTCGGCATCTGGCCTTCGCCGGAATTCCGCCGGGAGGTCATGGCGCAGCTCGCCGGGAAGGGCTCCATCAAGGACCTGGAGGTTGACTTCCGCACCAAATCGGGCGACCTGCGCAGGATCGTGTATGCCGCGGAGCCCATCGAGCTACAGGGCCGGCCCTGCCTCATCTCGGTCTTCGCCGACGTCACCGAGCAGCGGCACCTGGAACGCGAGATCCTGGAGATCGGCGAGCGCGAGCGGCAGAAGATCGGCCAGGACCTGCACGACGACCTCCAGCAGCACCTCATCGGCACCGAGGCCCTGGCCCTTTCCCTGGAGAACCGCCTCGCCGCCGGGTCACGGGATGAGGCGGCCCAGGCACACGACATCACGGGCCTCATCCGCGAGGCCATCGCCAAGACCAGGGCCATAGCCAGAGGCCTGAGCCCCCTGTACATCGACGAAGAGGCCCTTATCACCGCCATACGCGACCTGGCAGGCCAGGTCGAAGCTATTTTCGGCGTCTCCTTCCGGCTCGATGTGGGCAGGGATGTCCATGTGAAGGACAACGCCACGGCCGTCCACATCTACCGCATCATCCAGGAGGCGGTGAACAACGCCGTCCGCCACGGCAGGGCCGGGCGCATCACCATCTCCCTCAAGACGAAACGGTGCAGGCTCGCTCTGACCATCACCGACAACGGCTCGGGGATTCCGGACGACGTCAGGAAGGGCACGGGCATGGGTCTGAGCATCATGCGCCACCGCGCCAAGATGATCGGCGCACGGATCGATATACGGAAAAACCAGAAGGGAGGCACCTCGGTCATATGTCAGCTCGATCAAGGATCATGATCGTCGACGATCATCCAATCTTCCGCAAGGGGCTCGCCCAGCTCATCGGCGAGGAACCGGACATGGAGGTGTGCGGCGAGGCTGAAGACGTGCCGGGCGCCAAGAGGCTCTTTTCCCAGCTCCGGCCCGACATGGCGGTGATCGACCTCGGCCTGAAGGGGGCGAGCGGTCTGGAGCTCATCCGGTACATCCACGACCTCTCGCCGTCCTGCCCGGTGCTGGTGCTGTCCATGTACGACGAAACCGTGTACGCCGAGCGGGTCCTGAAGGCGGGGGCCAGGGGTTACATCATGAAGCAGGAGATGACCGCCAAGGTGACCACGGCCATCCGTCAGGTCCTCAAGGGCAGGATGTTCTTCAGCGAGGACATCGTGGAAGGCTTCCTCGGCAGGATGTCGCGGGACGGCGAGGCCGGCCCCCCGGACCCGGTGTCCCTGCTCTCCGACCGGGAGCTGGAGGTCTTCACCCTCATCGGGAAGGGCCTGGGAAGGGCGGAAATGGCCGGCATGCTCAACGTGAGCATCAAGACCATCGGCACCTACCGGGAGAAGATCAAGGAGAAGCTCCGCATCAGGACCTCGCCCGAGCTGGCCAGGCGCGCCGTGGAGTGGGTCAGGTCGCAGGAGGGGTAAGATCCTGCCGAGCATTGATGTACGGCATATAAAACCTAACCTGCTCGAGAAGTGAAGTTCGGTGGGGCCAATGAAAAAACCCTGAATTTAATCCCGTGAGGTTGAGGAGACTGCCGATCCTCAGTCCGTTCAACCCTCCTCCCCCTAGGCGTTTTACCTATCCTCCTTCGGGCATATCACCCTCCCCACTTCCGTCCTCATGCCGATTTTCGAAAAACCCGGCCTGCCGTAGAGGATAATCAAGAGATCCTATACGGAGGTGGCTCATGAAGTACAGAGAGGAGTATCAGAGGAAACTGGTCTCCGCCGAGACCGCTGCTGCGGTGGTGAAGTCCGGCGACTGGGTGGACTACGGTCACTTCGCCTGCGCGCCCACTTTCCTGGATGCGGCGCTGGCACAAAGGGTCCACGAACTCCATGACGTGAAAATCCGGGCTCTGACCTTCCCGGGCATGGCAGCCGTGGCCACGGCCGACCCCCTCCAGGAACACTTCGTCTACAACAACTGGCACTTCGGGGGCGGCGACCGCATGCTCCACGACAAGGGTCTGTGCAGCTACATTCCCCTGCTCTACCATGAGGGACCGACGCTCTACGGCCTCATCGACTCCGACGTGTTCATGGTGAAGACAGCCCCCATGGACGGGGGCGGTTACTTCAACTTCGGACCCTCCAACTCCATCTCCAAGCACATCGCGGACCGTGCGAAGACCGTCATCGTGGAGGTGAACGCCAACGTCCCCTACTGCTACGGCGGACTCAACGAGGCCGTCCACATCTCGGAGGTTGACTACATCGTGGAGTCGGACAACAAGCCCCTGGTGCAGACCAAGGAACCCCTGGTCAGCGACGTGGACAGGGATATCGCGCGCCTCATCGTGCAGGAGATCCCGGATGGAGCATGCCTTCAGCTGGGCATCGGGGCCATGCCCAACGCGGTGGGCAAGCTCATCGCGGAAAGCGACCTGAAGGACCTGGGCGTGCACACCGAGATGCTCGTGGACTCGTACGTGAACATGTACGAGGCGGGCAGGATCACAAACATGCGCAAGCAGCGGGACCGGGGCAGGATGGTGTACACCTTCGCACTCGGCACCCAGAGACTCTACGACTTCATCGACCACAACGCACGCTGCGCCTCCTACTCGGTGGACTACACGAACAACCCCGAGCACATCAGGACCAACGACAACATGATCGCCATCAACAACGCCGTGGAGGTGGACCTGTACGGACAGGTCTCCTCCGAGTCGTCGGGTACCCGCCAGATCTCCGGAACGGGGGGTCAGTTCGACTACATCTTCGGCGCCTTCCATTCCAGGGGCGGCAAGTCCTTCATCTGCCTGTCCTCCACCAAGACCGACCGGAACGGTACGGTGAGGTCTCGCATCCGGCCCATGCTCGATCCCGGCTCCATCGTGACCGTGCCCAGGACCATCGTGCACTACGTGGTTACCGAGTACGGCAAGGCCATGCTCAAGGGCAAGAGCACCTGGGAAAGGGCCGAGGCCCTCATCGGCATCTCCCACCCTGCGTTCAGGGACGAGCTCGTCGAAGAGGCGGAGCGCATGGGCATCTGGAGGAGGTCGCAGCGCCTGGCGGCTTAGAGGCGATCCGGGAGCATGCCGGGCGAGGTATCGTAGACATTCTGCATGGCCCCGTACCATCCGGCCATGCAGAATCCTCTCCGGACGAGCCGTCAGACTGATCCGAAGGTAAACAGTCTTCATACGCAACGCACGGTTTTCAAACGAACTTCTCCCCACGGTTACGTTACCTTAAAAATCCACATTTTCACCACACTGTCACCACATTCCTCAGGTAATGATCATCCCAGATCAAGCGTAAAGGAGTATTCTCGATGAAAAACGCGAGCACCATGAGGAAATGGGCCACACCGTTCATAGTCGGAGCTTTCGCCCTGTCTGCCGTTACCGGCATCATGCTCTTTTTCAAAGTGAACGTCGGTATGATCAAACCAGTGCACGAATGGCTGAGCTGGCTGCTGGTGATCGGGACAATCTTTCACCTCGCGGCCAACTGGAAGTTCCTTATCCAGTGCATCTCGAGCCCCCTCGGGAAGGGTATCATAGGGGTGTTTCTCCTGGTTCTCTGTGCCTCCTTCATCCCGCACAGCGACAAGCAGGGCGGCCCTCCATCCGCAAGGATATCGGATCTCATGGGCCGTACGTCTCTGTCCTCCATGGCGCAGGTCGCCGGTCACGAACCTGATGAAATGGTGGCCATGCTACGGGAGCAGGGCGTGAAGATAGACGGACAAGAACAGAGCATCGGAGACATAGCGCGGATGAACGGGAAGCCGACCGCCTCTATCCTGGACATGATATTCTGACGGCAAATCGGAAGGCAGGGAAGGTCTGCCCGGCCTTCCCCGCCGGTCCGGGATATGGCATGCCGTCCGTCTTTACATGAAAGGTTGTACAAAGGCGGCACATGCACTATATCTTCCTGATCACGGAGGATCAGGATGAAGAAACGTGCGGACTTCGAGCACCTCACCCCCGAGGTGCTCCTCGATGTGGTGGAGGAGGCCCTGGGTGTCCGGATGACCGGGCTGACCATCCCTCTGCCGAGCTATATCAACCGGGTCTACGAGCTGCAGACCCGTGCGGGCGAACGCGTCATCGCCAAGTTCTACCGGCCGGGCCGCTGGTCGAAGGAGGCCATCGAGGACGAACACCGCTTCCTCGCCGACTGCGCCGAGGCGGAGATCCCGGTCGTCTCCCCCCTGAGGCTGCCGGACGGAGAGACCCTGGGCAATGCCGACGGCACCTTCTTCGCGCTTTTCCCCAAACGCTCCGGCCGCGTGTTCGAGCTGAACAGCGATGAAGACTGGACCCGCATGGGCAGCCTCCTCGGCCGCATCCACCTCGCGGGATCACACCGCAGGAGTCGGGACAGGATCACCCTCCACCCACAGCGCTCCACCCGGGCGGATCTCGATTTCATCATCAGGGGCGGCTTCGTCACCCCCGAACACCGATCCGCCTTCGAAGACCTCTCGTCGAAGATCGTGGAGAGGATATCCGGGCTTTTCGAGGGAACGGAGTTCATCCGCGTCCACGGAGACTTCCACCGGGGCAACCTCCTCGACCGTCCGGGCGAGGGTCTCATGGTCATTGACTTCGACGACATGATGGAGGGCCCGCCGGTCCACGACCTGTGGCTGCTCCTGCCGGACCATGCAGGCAGATCGCGCCGCGAGATCGACCTCATCCTGTCCGGGTACGAGCAGTTCCGGGAATTCGACTACACCTCGCTGCGGCTCATCGAATGCCTGAGGTTCATGCGCATCGTGTATTACCTCGCCTGGTGCGCCCGGCAGGCAGAGGACTACGACTTCAGGACCAACCACCCCGACTGGGGCGGCGATACCTTCTGGCAGAAGGAACTCCTGGACATGGGACACCAGTTCCAGGTCATCATGGAGCACAAGGTCGCCTGGGAGGAAGGCAGATTCTTCGGGCAATGAACGCCTGTGACGCCTGCCCATGCGGTCAGACACCAAGATATGCGAAGGGACACCTGCGTTCAGGTGTCCCTTCGGTGAACTCGTCTTCTCAGGGCCGGGACTAGTAGCGCCGTCCGCCTCCGCCACCACCGCCGGGACGCCGTCCACCGCCGCCACCACCGGGCCTCCGGTCTCCGCCGCCACCGCCGCCGAACCTCCTGCCGCCTCCGCCGCGGTTATCCTCACGGGGACGGGCTTCATTGACATTGATGGCCCTGCCCTTCAGATCCTTGCCGTTCAGACCGGAAATGGCGGCCTGACCGGCCTCTTTGGACGGCATCTCAACAAAGCCGAATCCGCGGGAATCCCCAGTGAATTTATCGCGGATCACATTTGCCGATGTCACTTCTCCGAATGCCTGGAACGCCTGCTGCAGATCCTCGTTGGTAACATCGCGTGACAGATTTCCTACAAAGATATTCATGTGCTACCTCCAAAATAGTGTGTAAAGCGTAGTGAGCTTCGCCGGGAGTCTACAGGGCGTTCCTGTGGTCGGAAAATTGTGAGGCTTCCTTCGAAGACATCCTTGTACTCTTATACTCCTCAAAGTGCCGGGAAACAAGACCCTCCCTCCATCGGAACGAAAAAAATCATCCGTGGCCGGCCCACAGGGGCAGCAATCCACCCAGCCGTACCATGAGGGCCTCGGGAACGGCATCGTTGGCCGCCTCCAGGGTAATTTCGGGCACACCGCCGAAGACCTCGCAGGCGCGGAGGATGATCCGGTCGTCCCAGATGGTGTTCAGGTCGTCCTTGACGAGCGTCTCCGAGGCGAACGCAGATCCCAGGCCGCCGAGCCAGTTGGTTACCAGGTGGTTGGCCAATCTGGGCACCACCCTGGAGGTGTCCAGGTAGGTATTCCTCCGGGACTCAGGGATGGAGCGTCTGCTCTCCAGGAGCCAGGCCAGCGAGACCATGTCATGGGCCACCACCGACTCCGATGCGATGACCAAGCCGGTCTCCGGTTCGTAGACATACCCCTCGTCGGGTCCGAAGGTGGTGAGCACTTTGTCCGCCGCAGACAGGACGATACGCTGCTTGTCCCTCAGGGTTCCCACGGTGTTACCCTCTGCGGTCTTTTCCTGGAGGGTGGCGGCATCCCGGTGATATTCCAGTCGCGTATCGTGGCGCCAGTACCCGACTGCGGCCTTCAGACCGAGCGTGCTGCCGGCGAGGAAATGGCGTCCGCACCGGGGTATGAGGACGATGTGCTGCACGTCCCTGAGGATGTTCGGCATCATGATGCCCCGCTTCCAGTGTGCCCCGGCCGTCGGCATGTCTTCATAGAAAGCTTCCCATCCCGCCTCCTCGAACGGGTGGATCTCGGCGCCCGCCGCCCGGACGGCATCCGCGAGGCCCGAAGCCTCCATCAGCTTACGGGTGCTTCCGGAGAGCGAATCCCGAGAGAACCGCACATGCATAACCCCGGACATGTCCCCCACGATCACCCTTCCGGCACCCTTCTCCTTCAAGAGCCCGATCATGGCGGCAACAGCGGCGGGGCTGGTGGTCGCCGGGTAGGGATTGCCCGAGTTGACCACCGGCTTGATGAATACGGCATCACCCCTTGCAAGCCAGGAGAAGTCCGTCGCAGCCTCGACCGCTTCCCTGACCGCCTGCCCGATCTCCTGCCCGGAGGCCCCCCTGCCCTCACCGGCAAGCATAACCTTGACTCCGGGCCCCGGGGAGAGCTTCCTGCCTTCGACCGGGGGCTGGGACGCCCCGGCCTCGCTGTTCAATGGGAACGCTGATAGAGCAGCGGCAGCTGCCGCCATCTTCAGGAATCTCCTCCGGTCCATGGTCACCTCCTCGGCAGGTTCATTGTTCATGGAAGACTCGGTGTATCTTATACCACGGAGTGCACCCGAGAGACACCCGGGTGTTTTCGGCATCGAGCCGACTCATTCTTCCGACAGTTTTCTGTCCATGGATCTCCCCGTCGGATATAAGCATGAACCGCCATGAGTTGCCCGGTGGGATCCCAGAATTATATTATCAGTATACCCAAGGAATGGAGTGACCCTCTTGTTTGAAAGGATGGGGGAAAGCCCCCCTTTTGACTTTCCGATTACGGGTACCCCGAAAAAGAAGGAATCCATGGTCCGACACGATACGATCATCAGGAGTATGTGTCTCGGCGTTATCCTTGTCACCCTTGTCTTCCCGGGACACCTGTCGGCATCGACAGATCCCGGTATTGCCCGTGGACAAAGGAACAAACCCCTCGTCGTGGGTGGAGACCGCGATTATCCCCCATATGAATATCTCGACGAGAGAGGGAGACCGTCAGGGTACAACGTCGATCTCATCCGTGCAGTGGCCCAGGTCATGGGTATGAACATAGAGATCAGGCTCGGCCCCTGGGCGCAGGTCCGGAATGCCCTGGAGACCGGAAAGATCGACATGATTGAAGGGATGTTCTCATCGCCGGAACGAATGAACTATGTGGACTTTTCGGTACCCCATACGATCATCCACCATGCCGTGTTCATCCGCAAAGAGGGCATCCGGATTGAGGCGCTGGAAGACCTGAAGGGCAAGGAGATCATCGTCCAGAAAGGCGATATCATGCACGACTATGTCCTTGCAAAAGGCCTTTCCACGCGAGTCGTGCTGGTGGAGAGCCCGGTAGAGGCACTGAGGATACTCTCCTCGGGCAGACATGACTGCGCCCTTCTGCTGGAGTCGCAGGGCCTCTTCCTGGCACATAAATACCGGCTTTCGAATATCACGACCACCGGACCGCCTTTCGCCCCTGACGAATACTGTTTCGCCGTGAAGAAGGGAAACGATCGGCTCCTGGCCCAACTGAACCAGGGCATCGGCATCATCAAGGCAACGGGCCGGTACAACGAGATCCATGACAAATGGATGGGTACCCTGCAGACCGGGGGCATATCCGCCGACGAGGCTTTCCGGTGGGTCGCATTTGTCGTAGGTCCGCTGATTCTCCTCCTTGTGGCTGTTGTCCTGTGGTCCTGGTCGCTACGCTCACAGGTACGCCGGCGGACGGATCAATTATCAGAGGAGCTGGCCGAGAGGAAGCAGGCCGAGGAGGCACTCCGGCAGAGCGAGGCTAAGTTCCGTTTCCTGACGGAAAAGATGAATGACGTCATCTGGACCGCTGACATGGATTTCCGCGTAACCTATGTCAGCCCCTCCATCGAGAAGGCCCTCGGCTTCACCCCCGAAGAACGGCTGAACCAACAGGTCGCCGAGACCATGACCCCCGAGTCGTACGCCCGGGCGCTGCAACTCCTCACAGCAGAGATCGAGAGGGAGCAGGACCCGACGGCGGACCCCGAGAGAACGGTCAAGCTGGACATCGAGTACTACCACAAGAGCGGCTCCACCGTGTGGATGGAAAACGTCATCAGTGCCATCCGCGACGATGGGGGCACCATCATCGGGATACACGGCGTATCCCGCGACATCACCGAACGGAAGCAGGCCGACCTGGAGAGGAAGAGGCTCGAGTCGCAGCTCTCGCAGGCCCAGAAGATGGAATCCATCGGCACCCTTGCCGGAGGTATCGCCCATGACTTCAACAACATCCTCTCGGCCATCATCGGTTATACAGAGCTTGCCCTGGATGATTCCTCCGATCCGGTCAAGGTTCAGCGCGGGCTCAAGGAGGTGCTCAAGGCGGGGGAACGGGCCAGGGGCCTGGTGAAGCAGATCCTTACCTTCAGCAGAAAGACCGATGCCGACTACTCACCGCTGGTGCTTCGCACCGTCATCAAGGAATCGCTCAGGATGCTGCGCTCGGTCATGCCCACCACCATCGAGATCCGCCAGAATCTCATCGATTCAGGATTGGTCATGGCGGATCCTACCCAGATCCACCAGGTGATGATAAACCTCTGCACCAATGCCGTCCATGCCATGGATGAAACAGGGGGGGTGCTGATGGTCGAGCTGAAGCGGGAGTCCCTCGAGGAGGAGGCCTCGGGCGGTCTGGGCCTGCACCCTGGTTCCTACCTGAGGATCACGGTGCAGGATACGGGTCACGGCATGACTCCCGAGGTCATGGAGCGGATCTTCGATCCGTACTTCACCACCAAGGCTACCGGCCAAGGCACAGGCCTGGGCCTGGCGGTGGTCCATGGGATCGTGAAAAGTCATGGGGGGGCCATCACCTGTTCCAGCGTACCCGGGTACGGAACCACCTTCCACCTATATCTTCCGGAGATCGAACCCGGTAGAAACGAGGAAAAAGTCCCGGATGGAAGATCCCTGCAGACAGGAACGGAACGCATCCTCATGGTGGATGATGAACCAACCCTGGCAGATCTGGTGGAGAAGATGCTCGGCGGACTGGGTTATTCGGTCACGTCGAGGACCAGCAGTGAGGAGGCACTGGAGCTTTTCCGGAAAGATCCGGATCGCTTCGACCTGGTGATCTCGGACATGACGATGCCGGGCCTGACGGGTGACCGTCTGGCCCAGAGGCTCCTGGAGATCAGGCGCGACATCCCGATCATCCTGTGTACGGGGTACAGCGAGCGTATCACGGAAGAGCGGGCGAAATCGATCGGCATCAGAAAGTTCATCCTCAAGCCGCTGACGAGGGACAGCCTGGCGGAAGCCGTCCGCAGCGTTCTCGACCGGAGGTGATGCACCCCACCCCCTTGGATACCCTTCATCCCGGGGATTCAACGACACTGGATATCTCATGCATACCATGCTATGTTTTATCTACCGGAAGATATGGACAGAACCAACCTCAACCGAATCATCATCGTGCTGATCGTCGTCCTGATCACTGCCGTGTTCTTTGCCATGATCCGCCAGTTCGTCATGGCCATCGTGCTGGCGGGCATCTTCTCGGCCATGGCCCAGCCCGTGTACAGGCGCATAGAACAGTGGCTCGGGGGCCGTTCGAACCTGGCGTCGCTGGCCACCATCGTCTTCATATTCCTCATCTTCCTTGTTCCCCTGGTCGGGATCCTGGGGATCGTTGCAGGCCAGGCCATCAAGATCAGCCAGTCCGTGAGGCCCTTCATCGACCAGTGGATGAACACGCCCTCGGCCTTCAGCGATCGTCTTCAGTCGCTGCCGTTCTACGGGAACCTTACCGCGTATCAGGGTCTCTTCCTGCAGAAAACGGGCGAGATGGTCTCCAGGGTAAGCACCTTTCTCTTCAACAGCGCGTCGTCCATCACCGTTTCCACCATCAACACCGTGTTCCTGTTCTTCGTATTCCTTTACACCATGTTCTTCTTTCTCAAGGAAGGCCGGGCGATCCTGGACAGATTCCTCTACTACATCCCGCTGCCCCGGAATGTGGAACAGCGCATCCTGGAGAGGTTCATCTCGGTCGCCAAGGCGGCCATCAAGGGGACCCTGGTCATCGGTATCATCCAGGGCAGCCTTGCCGGAGCCGCATTCTGGGTTGTAGGCATCGAGGGGGCGGCCTTCTGGGGGACCGTCATGACGGTCCTGTCCATCATCCCCGCAGTGGGATCCGCCATTATCTGGTTCCCGGCGGCGGTCATCCTGGCCTTCACCGGGAGCTACCTCAAGGCCGTCGGCCTGTTCGCATTCTGCAGCCTGCTGGTGGGGAGCGTGGACAACCTCGTGCGGCCGTGGCTCGTGGGCAGGGGCACTCAGCTGCACGAGCTCATGATCTTTTTCGGCACCCTGGGAGGGCTGAGCCTCTTCGGCCTTGTGGGATTCATCATAGGACCCATCGTGGCGGCCCTGTTCACCACCGTGTGGGACATCTATGCGGAAAATTTCTCAGACCTCCTCCCGGACATGCAGCCGGAAGACCGGGATGAGAGACGATCCTGAGGGCAACAAGGGGAACGTCTTTTTCCTGACCTGCCGATTCTGTCACGTTCACCTGAGATAAGAGGAAAGCACCAAGTGAACGTGACAGAACCGGCAGGCTATACAACCATACCCTGTCCGGGGGAGAAAATCGAGGCTCTACCGCAAGCCGGGGATCGAGAAGACGAAGCGGCTCCCCCTCTTCCCGTCGCTCTCCACGCGGATGGTGCCCCGGTGAGCTTCTACCGCCATCCTGCAGAACGTCAGGCCGAGGCCCGTCGAGTATCTCCTCCCGTCCCTCTTCCTGGTGATCTGGAAGAATTTGTCGAAAACGGCCTTGTGGAATTCCGGGGAAATGCCGGGACCCTGGTCCTGCACATGAAACTCCACCCCGCCGCCTGAGCGCTCAAAACCGACCTCCACCCGGCCCCCGTGGGGTGAATGCTGAACTGCATTGACCAGCAGGTTCTGCAGGATGCGCAGCAGGATGCCGCGGTCCCCGGTGAAAGGCTCGCCACCGCTTTCAGGGATGCACTCGGTGAGCTCGACTCCCCTGGCTCCGGCCATGCCGTGCAGGCGGACGACCGACTCGTGGATGAGCGCTGCGGGGTCGACCTTCTCGTAAACGAGGCTGAGGCAGCCTTCCTCGAGCCTGGTGATGTCGAGCAGGTCGGATATCATGCGGAACAGCGTGTCGCAGCCGGACTGGGCCGTCTGGACGAACTCGAGGTTGTCGCCCGTGTTCGTGTATGAGAGGATGTCGAGGTTCGCCACGATTTCCGAGAGAGGCCCCTTCAGGTCGTGGATGATCATGTTGAAGAGTTCGTTGCGGATCCTTTCCAGGTTCCTGAGCTCCACGTTCTTCCTTTTGATGTCGGCCCTGCTGCGACGCAGGCGCTCCTCCATCTGCTGGTTCTCCACGGCGCTGATGACCTGGCCGGCAAGGGTCAGGAGGAACTCCTGTTCCTGGGCATTGAACGAGTCGTCATCCTTCCGGTCGGTGACGCTCAGTACGCCGATGACCCTGCTGCGGCTGATGATGGGGGCCAGGAGGAAGGCGTTCTTCTTGTAGTGGTCGTATCTCCGACGGAACCCGGTGTCTTCCGAACCCGGCCCCACGTAGAGTATCCTCCTGTTCCTGACCACCCATGCCGAGGGGGTGTCCTCTTCGATGGACTGTCGGACACCCACCAGCGATGGGTTCGTCGACACGACGACCTCCAGGGTCCTCCTCCCGCGCAGCAGCATGATGGAGCCGCACTCGGTATTCATGCAGGCAAGGACCTCACCGAGAATACGCTTTAGTTTGCCCTCGAAGGTAAGGGATCTCCGGTGCGATATCTCCATGATCTTCAGGATGGTATGAGGAGTCTGCGGTGCCATGTCGCCCTCCGTTAGAGACACTGCTTGATGAGCTCCCGGGCTTCCCTGTTCCCCGGCTCGATCTTCTCCACCTTCTGGAGCACAAGGTCGGCTCGCGCGGTCTGGTTGAGGGATATGTAGACCTTGGCCACCTTCAGGAGCAGCTGAACATTCCCCGACTCCTTCCGTTCGATCTCCATCAGGTAAGGCATGGCCTTCTTCGATTCGCCTGAACGCACATAGGCATCTACGAGGTTGGACATGATATCGAACCGGTTGGGTATCTGCTGGAGGATGACGGAGTAGAGCTGTACGGCAAAGCCGTATTCACCCTTGGCCATACAGATGGATGCAATGTCTTCCCGCAGGGACAGTGGATCGTCGGCCAGGTCGATGATCTTGTTGAACACCTTTACCGCCTTGTTCGCCATACCTTTTTCCAGGAGGATCTTGCCGAAGTTCATTCCCCTTTCCAGGTGGCGGGGACTGATCTGCATGGCCCGCTCATAACACTTCGACGCATTGTCCATGTCCCCTTTCCCGAGGTAGAGATCCCCCAGGTAATGGAAGGCGAACACATCCATATCGTTCATGCCGGCGGCCTTGAGAAACCACTTCTCCGCCTGATCCATATCGCCCTTCTTGAAGTGGAGGTACCCGAGTTCCCGCACGGGTCTCGACGAGGACGGGCTGGCATCCATGGCCAGGATGGCCTCCTGTATGGCCTTGTCGAAATCTCCGTTCTCCTCGAGATCACGCGCACGCTTCAGGTGATACTGCATGGGCGGAGGATTGTTCGCCCGGTTGATGACCATGAGCACCCTCTCTTCCAGGGCCTTCACGGTAATGGGTTTCAGGATGTAGGCATCGATATCCGATTCGGCGGCCTCGGCCACGATCTCCCGGTTCGCCTCTGCCGTCACCATCACCACCGGAAGGTCACGAAGCTTCCGGTCGTCCCTGATACGGCCCAGGAGCTCGACCCCGGTCATGACCGGCATATTCCAGTCCACGATGGCCATATCGATGCGATCCTTTCCCTCGAGTATCTTCCACGCCTCCTGCCCGTCATGGGCATAGAAGAACTGGTCGCCGATGTTGAGAACCTTGAACATGCTCCTGATGGACTTGCACATGTTCTCCATGTCGTCCACGATGAGGATGTTCATGTGTTGCATGTCTACCATACGTACGACCTCTTACCGTCACGATGGAATGTGGGTTGACCTTCTATCTCTACGTCAGTTTTCCGGAAAACATTAATCCCGGACAGGAACCGAAAGCAGGCATGATATTAATGGCTTCTACTTGGTTTTGTGCATCACCGGCGACCCCCGGGAGAACACCCTGATCCGCTCATGTTCAGACGTTTTCATGGATCGGATTGATACCTCCCATGGCCTCGGTGAATCTGTTCATAAGTCTTTCGGTAATGATGAAGGGGATGTCCGGACACCTCGTGAACCGGAGCCGGTAACCTTTCATGATCCTTCCATGAAACCGCTCGGCACGTATCTCCGACCAGGGGATCAAGAGAGGCGGGTGTGCAATCCTTAAGGGGAAGGCCACCGAGATATGGAGACCTCCCTGTCCCGGTCCGAAGGCAAGGCAGTTGTTGTAGCCCATCATCCACCTCAGTGAGGCGCTCTGGAACCGGAATGTGCGGCCCTGATAGGGTGTTGACTCGCGGTAATGGGCCGCCAGTGCGGACCACCCCCCGATACGCGAGATGGCATACATGACCGCGAACCAGAGGATGACGAAGAGAAACAGCAGGTAGTACTCAGGAATCCCGTTCATGATCCGTCTCTCCTCCCCGAAGACATCCATACGCGATGGAGGCATGTCCATGCAAGCGCCTCCTCCGGACCGGTCAGGTTCCTTATTTCCTCGCCGACCGAAAGGATGTACAAAGGTCTCCGGGTATGCATACCGGAATGAAGATCCTCATGGCAGTCCTTGTCCTGGCCGTGCTCGTGTCCACAGGGTATCTCGTCCTCTCGGCATTGGAGGCGAGCGGGGCGGGGCACGGCCTTGTCAGGTACTTCGCACGGCTGGGCATCGGAGTGGACCTGCGGGCGGTTATCCTGGCCGTGGGCCTCATCCCCCTCGCCTGGCTCGTGGGGTTCATCATCAGGACATGGTCGGTGAAGTGAAGTTGTCAATTTTCACGCTTATGTCCTGGTTGGTAGTGAGACATCATCCTGGGAAGAGTTGAGGATAAGGTTTCTGCAGCGCCTGCGGCGCTGGCCTCCCCATTGTGTGCATCCCGGGTGAAAAACACGGGATGCACACAATGGGGAGGTTCATATCTATCCGGGCACTGGATAATGATGAGGAGACTCGGTTCTGGCTCCGCACCTCTCACTGCTGCACCACGGTGAACTTCCTCGCCCTGAGCTCTTCCAGCAGGCCATCCCCGCCCACCAGATGTCCTGCCCCCACCACGACGAACACGTCCCCCTCCTGGGTGAGGAGGGTGCCGATCCGTTCGGCCCAGGCCTTGTTCCGCTCGGCAAAGAGCTTCTTCTCGATGCTGGGGAAACCCTCCAGGCTCTTCTTGAGCAGGGTCTCCATGCGCCGAGCGTCACCCAGCTCCCAGGCCCGCACCATGTCGTCGGAGTACTTCTCCACCATGTCCAGTTCATCGAGGGCCTGTCTGAGGATATCCTCATCCCTGCCTGAAGAGGCCTCGGAGAGCATCTCCATCTGGCGGACCGCGGTCTCGAGATAGATCATCCGCTTCCCGTCCGAGAGGGCCTTCCGGTAGAAATGGGTGTCGACGCCGTCCTGAGCGGAGAAGCCGAGCCTCTTGAGCTCGAGGGTGGCTATGGAGAATGCCGCGAGCCAGGGTCTGAATCGTTCGAAGCGGTCCATGTCGATTTTGCCGGCCTCGACCCTCTTCCTGAGCCGCGCATACGTGGCCGGGGAGACCGCCTTTTTCAGGGTCATGTCGTCTGGATACGTGCCCAGCCTGAGCATGGTCTCCCGGAGCTCGTCCTGGTCGACCACTGAGGGGTCCGCTTCGAGGAGCACCTGCGGGCAGGACCGGTATGCCTTCTCGATCCTGGCGTCCAGCGGGTAGGCGACTCTTTTCAACGCGTGCAGGGAGCCCAGGATGTAGGCCCGGGACGCGGGCCCCTGGACGGACCACATGAACACGGGGTGCTCTCGCGCGCCCCCGGTCTGTGCGGGGAGGACGTCACCGGGCACGGCCAGAAGGACGACAATCACGGCCATGGCCGGTATCGCCGCATGGCGGAAAAAGGTCATGGTGTCCACCTCCGATGAGTGGGGGATCGCGTCCGTCAGTCCTTCCCGTTGGGGCACATGACGATGTTGCCGGCGCTCTCGGACTGGAGCACGGTCGTCCCGGGCTCCACATCGTGGTCGAGCCAGACGTTGCCTCCGATGACGGACCCCCTGCCGATGCGGACCCGGCCGAGGATCGTAGTCCCGGAATAAATGATCACGTCATCTTCCACGATGGGGTGGCGGGGGATGCCCTTGACCAGCCTGCCGGCATCGTCCTTGGGGAAGCTCTTGGCGCCGAGCGTCACGCCCTGGTAGAGCCTCACGTTGCGGCCGATCTCGCAGGTCTCTCCAATGACCGTCCCGGTGCCGTGGTCGATGAAGAAGCGTTCGCCGATGGCGGCCCCGGGATGGATGTCGATGCCCGTGGCCGAGTGGGCCATCTCGGTGATGATCCTGGGGATGATCTCGACGCCGAGCAGGTAAAGCTCGTGGGCGATACGGAAGTTGGTCATGGTCTTGATGCTGGGGTAGCAGAAGATGGTCTCGCTGGTGCTCTTGGCCGCCGGGTCGCCCTCGAAGGCCGCCATGACGTCGGTGGCGAGCAGCCTCCTGATCTTCGGGACGGTGGCGATGAACTTACGGGACAGGAGCTTTGACCTGTCCTCGCACTCGATGCAGGAGGCCCGGTCGGTCTTCTCGCACGAGAAGCCGAAACCCCGCTTGATCTGCTCGGCCAGGAGGCGCTCCACCCGCTCCAGGTGGCTCCCCACGATGTAGGGCATGGTGGCGGGCGCCATCTCGGAGTCGCTGAAGTAGGCCGGGAAAAGCACCATGCGCAGGCGCTCCACGATCTCGGTGAGCACCTCCAGCGAGGGCATGACCCCCTCCAGGGTGGGGCGGTGGTACACCACCTCGTACGAATCAGGCCTGCAGAGCTCCTCCACCACGGCCTGTATGATCTTTTCCTCGGGTACCTCGACCTGTGCCTGCTGTTCCATGGAGACGCCTCTCTTTTCGGTTACTCAATGATGACTGCCCTTTACGATAGGGGATGATTCCGGCCTGCTCATCACTCACATCCCGCATCAGACCTGCTCAGGGAAGAGCTCCGTGCTCAGGTAGCGCTCACCCGTGTCGCACACGATGAAAACCACGAGCTTCCCGGTGTTCTCGGGCCTCTTCGCCACCTCCACGGCGGCGTGGGCGATGGCCCCCGAAGAGATGCCGCACAGGATCCCTTCCTTGCGGATGAGCCTGCCCGCCATGGTGACGGCCTGGTCGTTGGTGACCGGGAAGACCTCGTCCACGAGGTCGCGCCGGAACACCTCGGGTACGAACCCGGCCCCGATGCCCTGGATCTTGTGGGACCCCGGTTTGCCTCCCGAGAGCACCGGCGAGTCCGCCGGCTCCACGGCCACCACCTTCACCGACGGCCTGCGCTGTTTGATCACCGCGCTCACGCCCGTGATGGTCCCGCCCGTCCCCACCCCGGCGACGAAGACGTCAACCTGGCCGTCCGTGTCCCTCCAGATCTCCTCGGCGGTGGTACGTTCGTGGACCAGCGGATTCGCCGGGTTGGCGAACTGCATGGGCATGAAGGAATTCCTGTTCTCGTCAACGATCTCCCGGGCCTTCTCGATGGCGCCGCGCATCCCCAGGGCTGCGGGGGTAAGCACCACCCGGGCGCCGAGACCCTTCAGAAGCTTCCTCCGTTCTATGCTCATGCTCTCGGGCATGGTAAGGACGACCTTGTATCCCTTCACCGCACAGACGAACGCGAGCCCGATCCCCGTGTTGCCGCTCGTGGGCTCCACGATGAGGGTGTCCTTGTCGATAAGCCCCGCCTTCTCCGCCGCCTCGATCATGCTCATGCCGATGCGGTCCTTCACCGAGGAGCACGGGTTGTAGAACTCCAGCTTCCCTGCGACCCTGGCCACACATCCCTCGGTCACCCTGTTGAGCATCACGAGCGGGGTGTTGCCCACCAGCGCAATCATGTCGGCTGCAATGTTCATAAGACCGGTCCTCCCTCCATTGTACTGTCAACCCTTGCGGGGGAGATCCCCGCCTGGTTCGAGGCATCGCGGATCCGGCGTCCCTTACGTACCGGCGGGTGCGGTCGTCTCGGTATTGCAGAAGTGCTTGTTCTTGTAGAATTCCAGAAGCCGCTCCACCTCGTCCTTGCACTCGCCGCAGACCGTCCCCACCTTTGTCTTCTCCTGGAGCTCGTAGTAGGTCCGGGCGCCCTCCAGCACGGCGTCCTCGATCTCGTGGTCGGTCACGTTCATGCAGTTGCACACGACCCGCGCCTCTTCCCTGACCACCTTGTCATGGAGGCCGTTGCGTTCGTAGTAGTCGTTGATGGCCGCTCGCAGGGCCTTGTCACCGAGCACGCTGCAGTGGATCTTGTGCTCGGGCAGGCCGCCCAACTCCTTGTTGATGTCCTTGGGCGAGAGCCTGAACGCCTCTTCGATCTTCATGCCCTTGACCATCTCGGACATGATCGACGTGCTCGCGATGGCGCTGGCGCACCCGAAGGTCTTCCACTTGCAGTCGGTGATGACGCCCTTGTCCCTGTCCACCTTGATGGCCACGATCATCTGGTCGCCGCACTTGATGTTGCCGGTCAACCCGCGGCCGTCGGCCTGGAATGCCTCCTCGTCGGTGAGGATATTCTTGGGGTGCATGAAGTGTTCGAGCACCTTGTCCGTGTATACCCAGTTCAGCTTTTCCATCACTGTCTCCTTGCGTATGCGCTCGACATCTCCCTGATGCGGGCAATGACGTCGGGCAGCACCGTGAGCATCACATCCACGTCGTCGAAGGTGTTCTCGCGGCCCATGCTTATGCGGATGGAGCCGTGGGCGCACTCGGCGGGAAGGCCGGTGGCCAGGATCACGTGCGACGGGTCGAGTGATCCCGATGCACAGGCCGAGCCAGTGGACACCGCGATGCCCGCCAGGTCGAGGTAGAGAAGGATGGCTTCGCCCTCGGCCCCATCGAAGGACACATTCAGGGTCCCGGGCAGGGTGTCTACGGGGTGACCAATGAAATGTATGTCCGGGATCTTCTCGGCGATCCCTTTACGCAGGGCCTCCTTCATCCTCTTCAGGCGCTTCTCCTCCTCGTCCATCTCATGTCCGCGCATCTCTATGGCCTTACCCAGGGCGACGATGCCGATGGTGTTCTCGGTCCCGGCCCGCCTGCCCCTCTCCTGGTGCCCACCCCTGATGAGGGGGCAGAAGGGCGAGCCCTTTCTCACGTACACGGCCCCGACCCCCTTGGGACCGTATATCTTGTGCCCGGACAGGGTGAGAAAGTCCACGCCGAGGTCGTTCACATTCACCGGGACCTTTCCCACGGCCTGGACCGCATCGGTGTGGAGCAGCGTGCCCTTTTCGTGGCAGATCCGGGAGATCGCCCCGATGTCCTGGATGGTGCCGATCTCGTTGTTGGCCATCATCACGGAGACCAGTCCGGTCATGGGGGTGATGGACTGCTCCAGCTGACCCAGATCCACCTTGCCGTCACTGTCCACGTCGAGGTAGGTGACCTTGACGCCCTTCTCCATGAGGCACCGGGATGTCTCCAGGATGCAGGGGTGTTCGATCTTCGTGGTAATGAGCTCCTTGCCCGTGCACTCGTCGAAATCGCAGCCCCGACACTGGCAGGTGAGGATGGAGAGCACGGTGTTGTTGCCCTCTGACCCGCTCCCCACGAACATGATCTCGTCGGGCTTGGCACCGATGAAGCCCGCGACCATCTGCCGAGCTTCCTCCACATAGGTCCGCGCGTGCCTTCCGAAGCCGTGGAGGCTCGAGGGGTTCCCAAAGACGTCCAGGACTTCGGTGATCGCCTTCTTCACCTCGGGATGGAGCGGGGTGGTGGCGTTGTTGTCGAAGTAGATCATGCGCTTCTCCATGTGAGCCTCCGTGATCGTATCAGTACTGTAGGGTTATCTTTTGTTCTTTTCCAGGCTGCATGTCAATACGAAGGGCCTCATGCGGTTGGGAGAATCGCATGAGGCCCTTCTCGATGAAGAGGATAGGAGACGAAGGATAGGTGCTGCTCTTACTGACCGTCCCAGCCGGCAAGCCTGGCCCAGAGCCACCAGGCCGCGTAGGCCTTCATGTTGGCGTTGAGCGGCTCGGAGTGGGCCGAGGAGCATTCGTACCAGTCGTCACCCTCGACGTGGGAGTCCTGCCACTCCTGGGCCCAGTTGGCATCGGGATCGGTGTCACTGTAATAGTTGCATGCATCGTCCGCGTAGTGCGAGAGGAACTCGTTCCCGTCCGGGTCGTAGCTCTCGATGTCCGCGAAGTCATAGAGGACCCTGCCGCCCTCCCGGCAATACTCCCTGATCTGCTCGTTGCGCTGGTGCAGGTTGCCCTCGATCCCGGTCCCGTTCAGGTGGCCGGTCATGTACACGAAACGCACGTCCGGGTAGTCCGTCTCAAGGCCGTCCATGAGGGACAGGTAGGTCTCGATGTTCTCCTCGGTGGTGTCCGCCTGGCCGCACCAGGACCAGATGATCACGTTCACCTCCGGGTTGGCGTCCAGGTAGGTCCGGGTGGCCTCTGCCCATGCCTCGCGGTCCGGGTTGCCGAGGTCAGAGGCGCCCGAGAAGGGCGAGTCCCTCAGGTCCAGGGCCCCGCCGGTGCCGCCGCCGGCGTAGGCATAGAGGTCGCCCTTCCAGTCGGCGAGCCCGGTCATGCCCGTGGTGAGCTGGCTGCCGTGGGAGGTGTGGCCGTAGGCGATGTGGAGGTCCTCCTTGGCCTGGGTGATCCATGCCTCAGGAATGGCCTCCAGGTCGATGCAGGTGTGGTCGATGATCAGGGCATCGCTTTCGGTCTGCGACGAGGCCTCGGTCGTGGCGCTCACCTCGTCGGAGTTCGCGATGTCGCCGTCACCCACGAACGCGTACACGCGATAGGTATAGCTTGTCCCGGCATCGAGGCCCGTGTCCGGGTACGAGTCCTCGCCCGCTTCGAGCTCGGCCACCTCGGCGAAGTCGGTGCTTGAGGTCTTCCGCTCCACGCGGAAACCCTCCTCTCCGCCGGCCGTGTAGTCCCAGCTGAGGTCGATCCCGCCCGATGACACCACCTGCGCCGTCAGGACGATGGCCTCCAGGGTGGAAACCTCCACCTCTGTCGAGCAGACAATGTCCCCGGACGCACCCACAGCCCAGACCCGGTAGGCGTACCCGGTGCCAGCAGTGAGGCCGGTGTCCGTGTACGACAGGACCGATGCGCCCACCGTGGCGACCTCTTCATAGTCGCCGCCGGATTCGGACCGCTCGATGCGGTACCCGGTGACGTTATCTGAAGTGCCCTCCCACTCGAGGGTCACCTCGGAGGACAAGGCGGACAGGGCCTGCAGGGTGACGGAGGATTTGTCGGAAGAGCCGTCGGAGCTGTTGCAGGCGGTGATGAAGATGGCGATAGCGACCAGGAGTACCGGGATGAGGAAAGCCCTGATATGTGCGGTACGGGATGATTGCATCTCTTCTACCTCCTGTTTCAGGGAACTCGCGGGGTGTGCTTGGCATGCGGCCCTGAGGGTAATGAACAATATGTTACGTTAGACCTATCGGCCGGGGGAAGGCAAGAGTAAGGATTACATTTTTGATTTTGAGGGGATAGCGGTATGGTAATCGTGGGCGGGTGACCTCGAACCCTCATACAGGGGATGGGTCCCTGGATGTTTCATCCGGTAATCTCTCCGTATCTGATCTTCAAGAGAGCTTGAGTCACCGGAGTCGTCTTCCATGCGTTCCGTTAAGAGGTTACGATCGATTCATCGTTGCAATTTACGGCAATCAGTTTTACAATGATATTATAATGTTATATAATGCATATCAATTTGTTATCCTCCTCATTATAGAAACATTTTTCTTAACCGTGCCCGGCCTGGCATTCGATGATAACGCAGCGCAACCTCGGTCCCACGATATCGTGAAAACAACGGGCACCATATTGCCGAGAGCGGAACGACCCGGTCTTGCCGTATTGAGGTTCACAAACACCACGCCCAAGGAACGGGCGATTAATTTCCAGCCCTGGGAATACGGTATTGCCGCCCTGCTCATTACCGACCTGGAAGAAACCGCCATGTTCAACATCGTAGACCGGGAGAGGATCAATGACATCCTTAAGGAGATCAGGTTACAGAAATCCGGTCTTGTAGATCCGAACTCCGCTGTGGCCATCGGGAAATTGGTCGCT
Organism: Thermodesulfobacteriota bacterium; assembly: GCA_036834365.1. GTDB lineage: Bacteria > Desulfobacterota > Desulfomonilia > UBA1062 > UBA1062 > MWEI01. The sequence continues at coordinate 44,434 of DAITOA010000013.1, forward strand.
GCAAAATATATTCTCACAGGGACCTTCATGGAGATGAAAGGTCAACTGAAAATTTCCGGACAGGTATATTCCGTGGAGAAAGGCATCCAGCTGGGAGCAACTTCAGTCACCGGGAAAACAGAGAATTTTTTCCTTTTGGAGAAGGACCTCTTCACAAAAGTCACCCACATCATGGGGGTCGTGCTGGATGACGAAAAACAAAACAAGATACTGAACACCTTTGAGACGAAATCCGTATACGCATCACTGAAAAACTATGCCGGGGAAATTGCGTTGATGATGGCAGCCGAATTGAAGAAGGTGGGAAAGGCGGAGGAGTCGGACCGCCTTGAAAAGGATGCCAAACTGAAGTTCGAAGAGGCCTTGGAATACGATCCGGACTATGAACGGGCAAAGAGAAATCTCGTCAAGCTCGTGATGGCCATCCCCATGACGTTATGATGCAGCACGAGAGCTGAAGCACTGATGGATGAGATGCAATAAGCACGACCAGGAGTTATGAAATGAAAAAAACATACGGCATTATGTTTTTCCTTGTTATCTCCATGATTTTCCCCCTCGAGAAGGCGGAATCGGGAACGTTCTTCGTAGGGACAAAGTTCTGGTATGCCAGCTGGGACTCAGGGATCCTGGACTGGATGGGCAAGGAAATTTCCGCCCAGATGAATGCGAACGGCTGGGATGTCACGTCCGATGCGGAAAACGGGTCCGGTTACCTGGCCGGGCCTCTCCTCGGGTATCAGAGCACGGATGGACTGTGGTCCGTGAGCCTTGCCCCCATGGTGCTCAGCGACTTCTCGCAGGAGTTGGATCTTATGGTCGACCAGATAGGATTCACCTTTGATACCAAGGTGGATGTAACTCGCTACGATTATGATCTGGCCTTTGCCTATTCCCTCTCTCCCTTGAGAAGATGGAGCCCTTTCTTCGAATACTGCAGGGTATTCGCGGGATACAAGTATCAGGTCGTCAACATGGACATCATCGTCCGATCGAGTGGAGGCATCCCGACGGATGCACAGAAGACAGAGAACGACTACACGGTCAATATGCCGACAATCGGTCTTGGTGTGACCTATCCCGTGACTCATAAGATTGCCCTGGGGCTGCAGGGGGGATTAGGACTTGCCTTCTTCGACACCCCTGCGGATACGGACAGCTCAACCACCCTGAATGCCGAAGCAAGCCTGAGCCTTGTGCCGATGGATAAGATGATAATCCAGCTGGGGTACAGGTATCAGGAATGGAAATATAACCCTTCAGATCCTGAATATCCTGTGGATTCTTCATCCAAGGATGTCACCGCCGGACCGATACTGACAGCTGTCTATACCTTTTAGGACCCCCGGTACGCGTTTTCATTGTCATCACGGTAAACAGCGTTTATACTCCGATATGAAAGGATCTCCCATGAACGGCATCCTTGAAACACTGTCAGGGATGAAGACCGGCGGCAGACGACTCATCGGCTGCTTCCCCCTCTACCCGCCCCTCGAGCTCCTCCACTCCTTCGGGCTCACCCCCATCACCCTCTGGGGCATGAGGGATGCCGTCAGGGACTACGGCACCGGCGACCGCCACGTCCAGAACTATGCATGCCAGGTGGCCAGGGCGCTCACCGGGTTCGTCATAGACAACGGCCCGAGCCTCTTCGACGCCCTGTTCATGTACAACGCCTGCGACACGTTGCGGAACCTGCCCGAGATCGTCCATGCCGGCATCAGGGAGACCGGGGCCGACCTCCCCATTTTCCGCCTCCACGTGCCCGCGCTGAGCCCGGACCGCACCGGGGCGAAGGACTACCTGAGAGACCGTCTCCGCCTCCTCATGGCGGACCTTGAGCGCTTCACGGGCAGGCCTTTTTCTGCAAAGGCGTTTGCCGAGAGCGCAGCGCTTTACGCCAAACAACGCTCGTTCTGCCGGGAGATCGAGGCGCTGTGCACCGGGGGCAAGATGCCCTTCGCAGCGGCCGCACCCCTCCTGGAACGCGCCCACTTCATGGACGTCCGGGAGCACATCGCCCTGCTGGAGGAGGCGGTCACACACCACGCCGGCCTGCCCGAAAACGGCTCGGGCGTGCGGGTCTTGGTGAGCGGCATCCAGGCCCCGCCCGTTGACCTGCTCAGGGTAATGGACGCCTCCGGGCTCACGGTGGCGGCCAACGACATCGCCACCATGGCTCGATCGTACGGAACCAGCCCCACGGGCAGCGACCCCCTGGACTACTACGCCGCATTCTACTTCGACCACCACCCCTGCACCACCATCCTGCCTGCAGGGGACAGAAGGATCAAGCTCCTCGGGCAACGCGTGCAGGAAGACGGCATCCGGGGTGTCGTCTTCTTCGGCGAGAAGTTCTGCGAGTACGAATACTTCGAGATCCCCTACCTCCAGGAGACACTCAACACCCGGGGCGTGGCCACCCTCTTCCTGGAGCTCGGCGCCGACGACCTGGCGAACCTCATGCCGCTGAGGACCCGCATCGAGGCCTTTGCCGAGATCGTCAGGGGCGACAGTGTCTGACCGGGAGGACGGCATGCCACATGAAACACCCACAGGCGGATTCAAAAAGACATCTTCGGGCAAGAGGCTCACCGGGATCATCATGAACGACTACCTGCAGCTCCACCAGCGGGCAGCCGAGGGGGCCTTCGTGGTGTGGATCGCCATCGTGGTCCCGGCCGAGCTCTTTGCGGGCTTCGACAATGTGGTCTATGCCGTTCCCGAGAGCCATGCGGCCATGAGCGCCGGCAAGGGGGTCGGGGCCGTTCAGTGCGGTAAGGCCGAGAAAGCGGGCTACTCGTCCGACCTGTGCTCGTACGCCCGCATCGACCTGGGCACAGCCATGGACGGGGGGAAGGACTCGCCCTCCTTCGGCATGCCCAGGCCGCACCTGCTCGTGAGCAACAACAACAACTGCTCGCTGCTGGCCAAGTGGTTCGACGTGTACCATAGGGTGTGGGGCATTCCGCACTTCATCCTGGACATCCCGTTCTGCTACGAGGAACAGACACCGCAGGACTTCGCCTACATCCGGGGTCAGTTCGCCGACCTCGTCCGCACCATCGAAGGGCTCTCGGGACAGAGGTTCGACGAGGCCAAGGCCCGTGAGGCGGTGTGCCTGTCCGGCGAGGCGCTCAGGGAGTGGAAGCGCTTCACCTCCCTGGCGCAGCACAGGCCCTCGCCCATCACGGCCTTCGACTCCTTCGTGCAGATGGCCCCCATCCTGACCTCCCGCGGCACGCAGCAGCTGGCGGACCACTACCGGGCCCTGGCCGACGAGACCGAGGAGCAGATGAGGCAGGGCGTCTACCCGGTGCCCGACGAACGCTACCGGCTCCTGTGGGACAACATTGCGCCCTGGCACCAGCTCAGGAAGATGTCCGGCAGGCTCGCCTCGCTGGGGGCCAACATCACTACGGCCAGCTACACCTACTGCATCGGCTCCCTGGAAGGGACCTTCGACATGTACGCCTACGACGGGGGAGACCCCTTCGCCTGGCTGGCCAGGCTGCAGAACTTCTCGGTCTGCCCCCACGGCATGGCGCTGAGGGCCCGGGCCATGAGGCAGGCGGTCGAGCGCAATGGCATCGACGGCGTGGTCTTCGCCAGCAACCGCAGCTGCAAGGTATACTCTCTCATGCAGATGGATCAGATGCGCTTCGTCCGGGACGAGCTCGGAATTCCCGCGGTGATGATCGACGTAGACCACGCCGACGAACGCAAGTACAGCGAGGAGGCGTCCTTCGTGAGGCTCGAGGCCCTGCTCGAGACCATCGATGCCGGCCGGAGAGGTAACGGAATGAATTCAGGCAACCCTTCAATTTGATTGGGATATTCTAATTTATAAGGATATTCATTAGTTACCTTTTGTACATTCATTTTCTTCGGATTCCCTTCAGAAAATGCTCATATTGTCTATTCATGTTGCCGATGGTGTGGTTACCTCAGTAGTTCCATTGCTATAGCCAGGTGGCTTTGAAAAGGGTTGCCTGGCTACTTTCGTCTCGAGGCCCAGTAAGCCAGGTCGCTCAGCGCAGTGGATTCAAGGAGATAGCGCACTCCGTGTCGGAATGACCTCTGTTGGATCTCCGTCATGAACTCTGCCGGTGTACCCGGATGTCCGCTTCGATCCGGATCGAGATCCGACACGTACCCCCACATATGCTCCAGGGCGTTCATGAGCCTGCCCTGAGGAGGAGGGTCCCGGAGGGACTCCGCCAGGGTGCGGGCCAGGTCATGGAAGAATGCGCCGCCCCTGAGGCGGGCGGCCTGACGGCCGATGTCCCCGTATAGGCCGGGGTCCCGGGCGAGGACGGAGTACTTGTGCTGGGCCCAGAGCCGGTCGGCAGTGTGCGGCAGTGGGATGCGGCCTTGATCCGTTCCCTGATACTTACCTTCGAGGATGGCGAACTGAGCACCGGGCGGGTCGATGTACACCCCGGGCCACGACGACCCCTGACCGTCCGGCACCGGGCTCAGGTGGCGATACCCCCTGAGCAGCATCTCTTCCGCGAGGAGGCCGTGCCTGACCGCCAGGGCGTCGAGACAGCCCCTCCACCGCATGGTCTCGGGATGACGGGCATAGCCCTTCCTGTTGTTGAGGATGATCGATACGACCGCATGAAGCTCCCTGTGCTCGCCGAGCAGGCTTGCCCGGCTCAGGTATCCGGGGTGGATGTCCCATATGCGCATGGTGCGTCAGACCATGGGCCTTCGAGGCTCCCTCACCGGGAACCTACCACTTCCTCTTGCCCTTCTTGTCGGGCCGCTGATCGGGCTGCTGCTGAGGCCACTCTTCATACCGCTGCCCGCGCCTCTGTCCCTGACTCTCCACGGCCTTGCCCTCCAGGGTCTTGAACCTCTGCGGTCCGAGGATCTTGCGCACCTCGATGAGATACCTCATGCGTTCGGAGGTGAGCCTCTGCTGCTTCTCTTCCACCTTCCTGAGCTGGGCCCTTGCCGCGGCCTCGTTAAAGGGCTCCCGGTCCATGATATCGGCGAGCCTGCTGCGCTCCTTCTCGAGGTCGGCCTTGATGTCGATGAGCGAGTCCCTGTTCCTGGCATACAGGCCGTCCAGCTCCCGCTGCTCCTGCCGGGTCAGCTTCAGGTCTCTGGAGACCTCGGAGTGCTTCCACCACTTGCCCGGGTTCACGTCCTGCCCATGGACAGTTCCCGACGCCATGAGCATGGCTGTGAGAACCAGCATCCCGATTACCGTTCGGTTTTTCATATCGCATGTCCTCGCTCTGCGTTCATGTCTTCTGCGCCTCGTCCCCGTTGGCATCCAGGGGGATAAGGAAGTCGAAAAAATCGTCGTCCAGGCTCACCCCGGGATCCGGGATGATCTCCTTGTAGGCCTGCGGGAGAGGGTCGTTCTCCAGGGCCCTGACCTCGGCCAGGAGCGCTTCGTCACGGCTCGCCTCCCGGGCCAGGGTCGTCGTGTCCTCGATGAGCGGTCCGCCCGGGAACAGGCGCCCCAGCAGGAACACGGCCACGATGACCACCGTGGCGACGGCGGCGGCCACGCCCATGGACCACCGCATGAACCAGGCCATGGGGTTGACGGGCTGCTCGGCCGGGAGCACGACCTTCATCGAGGATGGAGGAGTATGTCGCACCGCCTGTTCGGAGAGTCCCTCCAGATGCGATGCAAGGCTTTCCCTTGCGGCGGCGCAGGCTGGACACGACGAGAGGTGCTCCCGCTCGCCGGAGGCCAACTCGCGCTCGTCGACCAGAGAGGCGACGATGCGCTCATGCTTGAGATGGTCCTGCCTTTCGTTGTTCACGATTCCTCCTGCACGGGAAGAATACCTTGAGGGCCGGCGGCCTTGAACTTCTCGATGGCCCGGTAGAGGTGCGTTTTCACCGTGCTCTCGTTCCTGCCCAGAGCCTCTGCGATCTCCTGGATGCCCAGGTGGTCCATGAACCGCAGCCGGAAGACCTCGCGCTGGAGCGCGGGCAGGGAGGAGAGGAAGTCGTTGACCCTTGCCCAGAACTGCCTGGCGGCGAGGTGGTCGAAGCCGTCCGGCCCGGCATCCGGATAGTCCTCCGGCACCTCGTTGTGGGCGAGCCCCAGGAAGGTCATGAGCCTGCGCTTCCTCATGAAGTCCCTGACCTTGTTGAGCGCGATGCGGTAGAGCCAGGCCCTGAACAGCCCGGGATCCCTCAGGGACGGCAGGTTTCGGTATGCGCTCAGGAACACGTCCTGAACCACGTCCTCCGCATCCGCCCTGCTCTGCATCCGTGCATACGCCATACGGTAGATTCCCTCCCGGTGGACGACGACGAGCCTCTCGAATGAACGCCGGTCTCCCCCCAGCGCGTCCCTGACGAGGGAGGTGTCCTCTCCTGCCTCACCGCCCTGGTCTCCCCTGGTCCCTTCTCCGAGCATCGCCACAGCATTCTACCAGCACCGGGTATCCGCGTCTGTCCCTTTCAACCTGTGATACTCATTCAGACGTTCATATGCGGTGCTTTGTCTACATGCGGGTCACGACATGCCCCTTGCCGGCACCTTCACGATGAGCGGCACGTGGCCAGTCCCTGCCAGGAACCGTTCGATGCCCTCCCGGGAGATGACCAGGGTGCTCGTGTTCACCAGGGGGTGGCACTGCATGGCCCCGCATCGCCAGAGGTCCTCGTCCACCACGACCTCCACCATGCCCCGCGTGTCGTTCAGGGCTGCCAGGATGGTCACAGACCCGGGGGTCAGCCCGAGGTGTTCCATGAGGCGCTCGGGCGAGGCGAAGCTCAGCCCCCTGGCGCCGAGCACCTCCTCCAGGCCCTTGATATCCACATTCTTCTCCGCTCCCACGGTGACCAGGATGTGGCGCCTGGCCTTGCGGTCACGCAGGAAGAGGTTCTTGGTCTTGGCGGACCCTTCCGGTATGTCGAGGCAGTCCGCCTGCTCGCAGGTGTAGACCGCCTCGTGGTCGTAGCGTTCGTAAGCTATATTTTTGGCCTCGAGGAATTCGTAGATGTCCATGTCTGTTTCCTCCCTTTTTGGGCCTCCCTTCACGATCATTCGAACCCGCGCCGGCCCGGAGATCGATACAAACACCATCCCGTCAGAACCGCTCGATCACGATCTCGTCCAGCGGCCGCTTGGGCACGTGGTGCACGCCCTTTTCGTCCCGCCAGTACCTGATGTCGCCGTCGGGTCCCACGGGCTCGATCCTGACCTCCTCGGCCGGCATGCCCAGGGCGATGACCAGGAGGACCTCGTAGCGCCCGGGCATGCCCAGCGCGTCTGCGAGCTTCTTCTTGTTCACCGCGGCGATCATGCACCCGCCGAGGCCCTTTTCCACTGCCCCCAGGAGGATGGACTGGGCTGCGATGCCGTGGTTGCACCAGTAGTTCGTGGCAATCCGCGTGTCGCCCAGGATGACGATATAGGCGGAAGGTCGTTCCCCCTCGACGGGCCCCGGCCAGTCCTTGAGGTAGGCCGCCCAGGCGAGGCACGGGAAGATGCGGGCATTCGAGGCGGGATCCGACGAGATAAAGAACTTGAGCGGCTGCATGTTGCCGCCGGTCGCGGACAGCCTTGCCAGATCCACGAGTCCCCTGAGCTCCTCCGCATTGATGCAGTGGTCTTCATGAAATCGACGGTATGAACGGTTTTTCACGACGAGATCGCGCAGCATCCTGTCCCTCCTGTTTTTTTCATGTGCCGGTCCCGGAAAGCCCCTCACCACTTCATGCCCGGGGTCTGATGCACTCCCATTCCGTTCCCAGAGGGCATGCCTTCATGCATGCCATGCAGTTGTCCACATCCGTGATGAGGGTCTGTCCGAACTCCACGACGACGTCCCGCCTGCGGGCATGGGCCAGGAGCATCTTCAGATACGGCGGCCAGTCCTTGAGCCTCTTCGGCGGGATCCTGTCGAAGCCCCACGACCAGTAGTGGAAACAGGGGTCCACGGTGTAGACTCCTGCACAGAGGGCACCCACCGGACAGGCCTGTTCGCACCTCCGGCACCCGGCAGGGCACGGGTCGAAAACCCTCGGCGTGTCCGTCTCCAGAGGGGCCTCGGTGATGACTGCGCAGAGCCTCACATGGGGTCCGAACCGTTCAGTGATGAGCAGGTTGGACCTCCCGATGCCGCCCAGGCCCGCACTGACGGCGGCATGCTTGAGGGAGAGCTGCCCGAGGGTCTTCGTATGATCGAGTTTCGCCCCGGATAGAGGGTCGTGCTTGTGGATCTCCACGGGCTTGTCAGCCGACACGGGCAGCGTCAGGAATCCCCGCCGCTCGAGAAACCTCCCCACCTTCTCCGCCGTCTGGTCCAGGAGCCGGGAGGTCTGCATCTTGTTGCGGGTCCAGAGCATGATGTCCGGGGCATAGACGGCGCCGAGACTCTGCGCGACGGCCATGACGATGACGCTCTCAGCCGTCGGCATGAGACTGCGGGGCGGCCTGGCAGGCTTCGCCAGAAGCAGGTCTTCCGCCGAGGCGATGCCGACGAGGTCGATCCCTTCGGCGCGGATCAGGTCCTTGACTGTCCGCGCATCAACAGTCATGACGGGTCCTCACTTCACCTCCCCCTTTTCCCTCGCCTTGCGGAGATTCCTGAGGAAGGGCTTGTAGAGGAAGCTCCTCTCGTCGAGTCCGCAGAGCTGCTCGAACATGGGCACGGTCACCGTGAAGGCGAGGATGTCCGGCGGCAGGTACTGGCGCATGGCGATGTCCGTGGCGCCGATGACGGCCTGGGCCGCCAAGAGGTCCTCGAAGGGCGTGACGAGCTCCATGCAGCCCGATCCGAAGGGGGCCAGCACCGGCGCGGGTCCCTGAAGGTCATGGCAGTAGTGGGCACCGATGACCAGGGCGCTGAGCTGGTCCGGGTTCACGTAGAAGGTCACGCTCCTCAGGAACCGCTCCTTTCCGGCGTGCAGGGGACCGATGAGGATGTTCGGGTGCTCCTGGCGGTAGGTCCTCCTCCGGTCGATCCACCTCTCCATGACCTCATGGCTGCACTTGAGCCCCTCGGTGTCCGCCAGGAAAGTGATGAAGTCCTCCCGGGACCTGGTGTCAACGCCGCACAGGGCGGAGCCCGCGCCGCCGCAGCCGAAGTTGTCCCGGGTGATGAGCAGTGTCCGGCCTTCCAGCCAGTCCTTGAAGAAGGCGAACACGCACACGTGCCGCCTCGGTTCCGGCACGGCCATCGGTTCGAACCCCTCCGTATCCGGGGCGTCGTAGAACCCGATGAGCGGGACACTGATTCCCAGCCGTTCGATGAGCCGTGAAGGATCGAATGTCATGGTTCCTCCTTTCTTATGCCACGGGCAGATCCGGAACAACCAGCATGGCCTCTTCGAAGCTGTCGGGGTCCCAGCGGGGCCTGTCGTCCTTGTCGATGAGACGGGCGCGTACGCCCTCGCGGAAGTCGTGCAGGGCGGTGAGGTAACGGGCCGCTCCGAGATCAGTGTCGAACACCTCGGCCAGTTCCCTGCCCTCGTTGTGCCTCAGGAGCCTCAGCGTCGCCACCACCGCGGAGGGTGACCGTTCGGAGAGTCTCTCGAACACGCCCCCGCAGAGCCAGCTTTCGGTGCTGCATGCCCGCAGCGCCCTGAGGATGCCGAGCACGGATGACTTGCCAGCGAAGTACTCCTCAACCCACCGGTCCATCTCCGGCCTTGCCGGGATATCCTTGTCCGCAAAGGGTTCCAGCAGGGTCAAGACCTCGTCTCCGGCCGGTTTCTTGAGCCCGGTAAGCGCCAAAGATCCTCCCATGAGCTTATCCAGGGCTTCCTCGGTCACGGCGGACGGTACAAGGCACGATGCAAATCCTATGCGCACGCATTCCCGGCCGGCCATCTCGTAACCGGTGAGCCCCAGGAACTCGGGGTACCCCGGCTTCCTGCACGTATTGAACATCCATCCCGTGGCCCCGATGTCCGGGAAGAAGCCGATGCGCGTTTCGGGCATGGCCATGCGCGTGGTCTCGGTGGCCACGACGACGTCGGCCCCTGCACAGAGGCCTAGGCCGCCGCCCATGGTAATGCCGTGGGCGAACACCACTACAGGCTTGGGGTACCGGTGGATGGCAAGGTCCAGCGCATACTCCTCGGCGAAGAATGCCATGGCCTGCTGCATGGATCGTGTGCGGGCAGCCTCCGCGACGGTCTTGATGTCGCCGCCCGCACAGAAGCCACGCTCCCCCATGCCGCTCATTACGACGAGGTTGACCGTGTCATCTGACCTCGCCTTCTCGAGGGTCCCGGCGATGGTGCGAATCATGTCCAGGGTGAGGCTGTTGATGGCATCGGGCCTGTTGAGGATGATGTGGACTGCACAGTCCTTCCGGCGTACGATGACCTGATCCTGTGGAGCCGCTTGAGTGGGGGCCATGGGTTTTCCCCTTGCATCCGCTTCCGGCAGGTCAACCGCCGAAGAGTTCCTTGAACTTCACGAGAATGGAAAGATCACCCTCGGCCTGATATTTCCCCTCCATGAAAAGCTTCTGCCCGTCGGCCTTGTTCGTGATGATGTCCATCCAGATCTCGAAGGGGGACGTGATGACGAGGTCCGCTTTCCCGTCGTGTCCCGCTGCTCCTTCGATGCCCTCGCCCGAGAAGGCGAGGGAACAGGACCCTGTCTGGCCCCCGGAAAAGTCAAACCGCACCGCGGTCTTCATGCCTGCGGCCTCCTCTGGTCTGAAGGCAAGCTTCATGAGGAGGAGAAACTCCTCGATGGTCTCCGGCCTGGGCACGATACCCTTTGCCCGCAGCTCCTCAGGGGTCGCCTTCTCGCGGATGCAGGTCGACCAGAAGATGTTCGCGGCACCGGCCATGACCTCCTTGTCGCCCAGCGGCTGGGTGATGCGCTCCAGGATCGCCCCGGGGATCTTCATGGTCTTCACGAGCGCCGCACCCGCCTCGGCGACGGCACTCAGGATGTCCTCCCTCACTTTTTTGTACGGTCCGAGGACCATGGCCTCGGCGGCGGGCCGGTAGATCTCCCCGATGAGCCCCCTGCCGTACATGAAGCGCAGGTGGCTCGAGAGATGGTCGAACACCGACATCTCGGGAAAACCTGCCACCGAGAGCACGACCATGGCGGGGTGCTTCCCGCGCAGGGGGTGATGGGTGGTCTGGCCCTTGTGCCGGAGATATGGCTCCAGTACGGGCAGGGTCCGCTCGATGAAGGCCTTCATGGCTGCGTTCATGGTGAAATGGTAGAGAGGGGTGGCCAGCACTGCGATGTCCGCATCAAGAAACTTCGGGAAGAGCTCGTCGGCCATGTCATCCCGGTGGATGCACCTCCCGGGGGTCTTGGTCCAGCAGGTGTAGCATCCGATGCAGTTCTTTACGGTCTTGGTCCTGAGGTGAACGACCTCCACCTGCGCCCCGGCCTCCTCCATGCCGGCGACCAGACTGCTCAGCATGATCTCCGTCTTGCTCTGGCCCTTGATCCTGGGGCTGGAATTCAATGCAAGCACCTTCACGGCATCCTCCTGTCCACCGGCCGTCAAAACATGTCGGGAAATCTTCGGAAAAGTCAATTCAAGGTATCGTTTTCCCGGATGATTGACAAGAGGGAAGAAGGGCGTGGTTCTATCGGAGATAATCCTTCAGCTCTTCCATCCGCGTCTTCACCTGTTCCTTGATCACGGATATCATGGAAGGCTCGATCCCCAGGGATGCCACTGCGCCCAGCGATTCGGGTTCGGTACCCGGGGGATTCGGGGTGCCGTACCCCATGGACTTGACGATGACATTGGCGAGGTGCACCACGAGCAGCTCCCTGCTCGGCGTCAGGATGTTCTCCACCTGGTCGTGAAGCTCGGCTATCTGGACGAAGATTCCGGGGAAGAGCCACTTCTTCAGCAGCACCGACCCGGATTTGCCGTGGTGGGTATCCACCGTGCTCAAAAGGTCCTGGACGTCCGATTCCGTCTCGCTCTTGCCGTTCTTTTCGAGCTCGCCGATGACCCTGAGCAACATGAGCTTTCCGATGTCGTGGAGCAGACCGAGGGTGAAGGGGTCTTCCCCGAGCTTGAAGGCCTTGAGCTCCACGATGATCTGGCACGCATGGGCACAGGACAGGGAATGCTCCCAGAGCCTTTCCACGACCTCGGCGTATTTCTGATGGGCTCCATCGTAGAGCTCCCTTCCGGAAAGGGCATCCACGGTCTGTTTCGTGGTGACGAGCCCCAGGCGGTTGATGGCCTGCTCCACGGTGGTGTTCTCGGTGATACCCCGGTAATAGGAGGAATTGGATATCCTGATGAGCTTCGACGAGATGGCCGGGTCCTGCTTCAGGAGGTCGCCGATCTGCTGTAGATTCGCGCCGGCCTTCATGAGCTCATGGTATTTCTGCTGGATGCGGGGAAGGGGCGGGAGCTCGATCTCCCCCCGGTTGAAGCGTGCGATCACGGGGATCAAGGGATTCTTCCCGTTGTCCCCCTGCCCGTTACTCCGACCCTGTGCCTGGGAAAAACCGCCTGAAACCAAGCCATTGTCCCTGAGCTTCTTGGTGAGCGTGTCAGAGCTGAACGGCTTCGTGATGTAATCGTTGCAGCCGGACCTGATGCACGTGATGATCGTATTCTTGTCTGAGGTCGCGGTGACCATGATGATCTTTACCTGGTCGTCCCTTGCCAGTCCGTTTCCTTTTTCCATCTCCCTGATGCGGTTCAGCACCTCGGTCCCGTCCATCTCCGGCATGGAGATGTCCAGGGTGATGAGGTCATACATGCTGCCTTCTTCTTTTGCCTTCAGGATCGCATCCAGCGCGGTCTGCCCGCTCGCCGCCTCGTCGCATTCACCGATGCCGTTCATGATGCGCTTCATCTTCTCCCTGCTGACGAGATCGTCGTCGACCACGAGGACTCTCACGACGACCCCCGTCCCGCAGAACGGTACGCCGCAGCATGGGCATTCACCGTTGCTCTGTCAGATGATCTTTGCATATTCCTCAAGCCTCGAGAGTTCTTCCTCGAGGAGTGCCAGGGTTTCCGAAGCCTTTTCAAGGGGCCCGGTTCCTGCGATGCCCTCCAGTTCGCTGGCATACCCGGATAAGACGTCCGCCGTCAGGTTGGCCGCACCTCCCTTGATGGAGTGAGCCGCTCTCCTGAGCACCTCGCTGTTCCCGTCCGAAACGGCCTCCCGCATGGCTGCAATCTGCAGAGACACGGTCTTCATGAAACCGTCCAGGAGTTCCTTGAGGAAGGGCAGATCGTTGTCGAATTCAAGGAGAGCACGTGAGATATCCAGGGGATTGTGTACCTCGGGACAAGGGCGTACACCTGCACCTGGACACCCTCCATGACTGCGGATGTCCTCACCGCCCGTTTCAGAATGATGTGCCATAGACCCTTTCGGCACACCCTATCCTTCAAACGGGGTGTGTTCACCCTGAGGCTGCTCAGGTCTGTTCATACATTCCCCCATGTCTCACCCCGGACATTGTCCGTTGTTTTCCCTATCGGAAAACGAGAGGCAAAGCTGAAGCGTCCCGTAGGTCAGGGAACCTGAGGCATGGTGGCCGGACATGGATCGATGGGGATCAGTCCCTGTCTGCATCCGTCCAGAGCGGGGTGAATACGAACCACTCCGCATCGAAGAGGCCCCTGTCGCTCAGCTTGAGCCGAGGGATGACCAGCAGTGCCATGAAGGAGAGAGTGATGAAAGGCGCGGACAGGGGTGACCCGAGCTCACCGGTCAGTTTCTGCAGTCGGGCATAGCCCGCGGCCACCTGCGGTCCTTCGGCGTCCGACATGAGACCTGCTATGGGAAGACGCAAGGATTCCGTTAGGCTGCCTGATGCCACGGCAAGTCCTCCCCTGTTCCCGATGACCGTGTTCACGGCCCGGCAGATGTCCGCATCCTCGACACCCACGGCCACGATGTTGTGAGAGTCGTGGGCCACGGACGATGCGCAGGCGCCCCTTTTCAGGCCGAACCCCCTGATGAAGGCCAGTGCGGGCGGACTCTCCCGATACCGGTTCACCACCGCAATCTTGAGGATGTCCCGTCCGGGGTCAGAAACGGCATATCCGCCCCGCACCAGGGGCTCTTCGACGGACCGCCCGGTGGTGAGGCTGCCGTCCCCGGCCTCCATGACGTTGACGGCACCTATTCGGGCCCTGACGGCAAAAGCCGCCTCCTCCATGGGTACGGCATGAAATGCGTTGACGGCCTGCTGAGTCACGCAGTGCAGGAGCGATGCCCCTCCCCGGGCCGCGAGACGGCCGCGGCAATACGTCTCCTGCACCGTGAAGGCGTCGAGGTCGTCCACGACGAGGAAATCCGCAGGGTCTCCTTCCTGGAGCAGGCCCACGGACAACCCGTAGTGCCTCGCCGGGTTGAGGGAGGCGCACCGCAGCACCGTTATCGGATCGTGCCCGAGCCTGATGGCGTCCCTTACCAGGACGTCCATGTGCCCCCGGAGGAGTTCATCGGGGTGCATGTCATCGCTGCAGAACATGCACATGCCCCCCCGATGATCGATGATGCCGTGCAGTGCCGGGAAATCCCTGGCCGCGGACCCCTGGCGGATAAGGACCTTCATGCCCAGCGACAGCTTCTCCATGGCCTCCTCCAGGTCGGAGGTCTCGTGGTCCGTGGCGATGCCGGCCGAAACATAGGCGGCGAGGGCATCGCCCCTCAGGCCGGGCGCATGGCCGTCCACAGGCTTGCCCGCGCGCTTCGCCGCATCGATCTTGGCCATCACGGCCGGATCCCGGGCGATGACCCCGGGATAGTTCATGACCTCGCCCAGGTGGCTGATCTCATCCATGGCGAGCAGGGCCTCTATCTCGGGAACCCCAATGGCGGCGCCCGAGGTCTCGAAGGTCGTGGCGGGCACGCACGAAGGGGCTCCGAACGAAAACCGGAAGGGGCTCGTGCGGGCGTTCTCGATCATGTAGCGTATCCCACCCATGCCCAGCACGTTGGCGATCTCGTGCGGGTCGCACACGGCTGCCACGGTTCCGTGGGTCAGGGCGACACGGGCGAACTCGGCAGGGGTGAGCATGCTGCTCTCGATATGCACATGGCTGTCCACCAGGCCGGGGATGATGTACCGGCGCTGCTTCCGGGATTTTGGTTCGATCCGGACGATCCTGCCGCCACGGACATGGAGCGTGGCCGGGAAGATCCTTCCGGCAACGACGTCTGCGAGGTTTCCCGATATGGTGAATGCTTCAGGGTGCTCCGTGCTCTTCATGGCATATCATTATAGCCGTATCTTTCCGGAGCACAACCACAGAGAGACGGGACGCCCTGGGCGGACCGGGATCACCGGTACGTGACGATCTCGGCCCGCAGCCTGCCGATGAGCCCCACCAGGGGCATGAGATCCTCCGGCGAATCCCCCTCCACGATCTTGATGTGCGTGGCATCCGCCGCTTCCTGGGCAAAGGTCGGGTCGACGGCCGTCCAGGCACCCCCGATACAGCTCTCCGCCCAGGTGTGATAGAGGAACCCCTGGTGCTCTCCGGAATACACGATGCCGTTCACCACGCGGGTGGGTATACCCGCGGCGCGGGCCAGGGCGGCATAGAGCAGGGCATGTCCCTGGCACTCCGCCCTGCCCTTGTCCAGCACGTCCAGGGCGGAGAAGACATCCGCCGCCTCCTTCTCGATGTGCCCGTCGATCCAGGAGAGAATGGCCCGGATACGGGTCTGGGGGTCGTCCGTCGCCTGGGCGACGGCCGCCGCCAGTCCCCGGATCCGGTCACTAGCGGCAGGCACCGCGACGGACGACCGGAGATACCTGTCCATGGTACCCGCAGCGCACCCACCCGGTTCCGGGACGCTAACCCCGGCGTCAACCCTGCATATGAGAGCCCCGTTTTTCCGTGAGCACCGCTGCCGTGCGTCCGAAGGCGGCTTCGTCCCCTCGTCCAGACCGGCGAGGACGACCTCCAGGTATTCCACCTGACGGGGCTTTTCGATCCTTGCCTCCGTCCTGATGAGGCTGAAGTCGAGCAGGGTCTCGCTCTTGTTCACCGATGAGCGTGCGAGGTAGGCCTTGGCCCGGGCCTCATCCTCGAGGCCCGAGATCATGACGCCGCCCATGGCCGTCTCCAGTAGGGGCCGGCCGGATGCGTCCAGCCAGGCGGTCGCCTCCTGCCCGTGCATCACGGTCATCACCTTGAAGCCCGTCCCCTCGAACAGGTCGCTCTCCTCACAGGCAAGGATTTCCTGGCGCACCGGGGAGATGCTCCTGGTCTCGCCGTCGTACACAAGGTACTCGTAAATCCTGCCCGTCCGGAGCCCCTGCACGGAAGGATAGAGGTACAGGACACTGGAGGGGTACACCGGTCCGGTGACGGGATGGTCCTGCTCGACGACCTCCCCTGCCGCATCCACCGATGTCTTCAGGACAGTCCCTTCCATCTTTCCAACAACGGCAAGGACACTGTCGTCCATGTCATAGTCGTAGGAGAACCGGGCAATGGTCAGGTCCGCATTCACCCGGTCATGCGCCTTAAGCGAGAACCGCTTCTCCACCATGAGGAACTTCAGGGAAAAGACCGCCTCTGAGACGATGTCGAACTGCCCTGCCGTGTCCGGCGCCTTGGAGATCCTGAAGTGGGAGAAGCCGATCTTCTCCCCGTTGAACACGATGCCGCACCAGTATTCCTGCCCGTCGACATCCGCCGGGTTAAACCTGACGGTATCGAGAGGCTGGTGTGCAGCGGCTTGGAAGTGGGTGCCCGCGCAGCCCGACATGGCAAGAACCACGAAAGACGCCCAATACAGAGAAAGATGCAAGGACAGGGAACGCATAACGAAATGTATAATAACTTGCAGGATACAGAAGGGGAAGAATATTTATCGCTGATGTTCAGCCTGTCACGGCTGATACCCGCATGGTGCAGGAGCCTGGCCGCCCACCCCCTCCTCAGGGCTGCACAGCCCCCTGCTTAGGGCATGGATGAGATCCATGCGCGACCATACAGGAACCAAGAACCTGGTGGCTGCGCATCCAAGCTCGTCCAGGGCATGGGCGTCGCTGCCTCCGCACCGGATGAGGGGATAGTGCTCCAGCAGGCCGTTCACCAGGGCATTCTCTTCAGGGGTATTCCTTCCGTTGACTGCCTCGATGACCCCTACAAGTCCCGAGGAGAAAAGGTGCCCGGCCGTGGATCGTCCGTTACGGAACGGGTGGGCCGCCACGGCTGCACCGTCTGTGCTCCTGACGTTCTCCAGGAGATTGCTGGCTGACATGCCCGGCCTGATGCCCTCCATGGGCCCAAAGACCAGAAAATCGCCCTCCGGGGTATCGTACTCCATACCGACGATGACCACGAGTCCGTCTTCCTGGACCCCTTCACGGATATGCCGACAAACTTCCATGGAGTTGTGGTCGGTAATGCAGACCCCGTCGAGCCCCCTGCTTCTCGCATGGGCGAGGATGTCCCCGATCAGCAGGGCGCTGCAGGGTGATATGGTCGTATGTATGTGGATATCGAAGCGCACCAGCCCTATATGGCAAAAATCGCTTTTCCATTCAAATTTCTTGTTTGAATAGATGCCCGATGGGGAATCAATTCTTTCATACAAGGGGCAGAGAAAGGAATTTACATACCGGGGAATTGTGCATAGAGTTGTCTGAATTTCTTTTCAGGGATGCATCATGTCGAAGAAATGTATCCTGATCGTCCTAGACGGACTGGGCGATCGGGCATACGAGGAGCTCTCGGGGCTGACGCCGCTGCAGGCGGCCGATACCCCAACCCTCGACATGCTGGCGGCGCGCGGATCCAGCGGTCTCTACCATGCGGCCCGTCTCGGCCAGGCCCTGCCCAGTGAAAACGCCCACTTCTTCATGTTCGGCTACGATCCCGCCGACTTCCCCGGCCGTGGCGTCCTGGAAGCCCTTGGTGCAGGGATCTCCGTGGAACTATCCGAAGTGGCCGTACTTGCCCATCTGGTCAGCCTGCGCCGGGATGCCGACAGGCTTGTCCTGGTGCGGGACGTCCCCCGGGCATCCCCTGAAGAGGCAGGAGAACTGATCCGGGCGGTGGCCGCTTACGAGGACCATGGCATACGCCTCAGGTTTGCACAGACCAAGGGTGTCTTCGGGGTAATGGTTCTGTCGGGTGAGGTCTCACCTTTCATCACCGATACCAACACCATGGTGGAGGGCAGCCTCGTCCCGGCACTGAGACCGTGGGCCTCCCACGCACAGGATCCTGCCGCCCTCAGGACCGCCGGGGTTCTCAAAGGCTTCTTCCTCCATGCCCGGAAAATCCTGGGCAATCACCCTGCCAACGACCTCAGGGAGAAGCGGGGTCTCGATCCTATCAACGGGGTCGTCACCCAGCGGCCCGGCCGCATCGGCCCGGTACTCCCCATGAGGAAACGATACGGTTTCAGATCGCTCTCCATCACCTCGGGCATCCTCTTCAAGGGCATCAGCTCCTATCTAGGGCTGGACTTCATGGAAGTGCCTGATACCGGCTCCCTGGGCGAGGATCTTGCAGCCCGTCTCCGGACAGCCATGCAGGCACTTCGTGAGTACGATTTCATCCACGTGCACACCAAGGGGCCCGACGAGGCGGCACATACCAAGAGCCCGAGGGCCAAGAAAGAGGTGATCGAAACACTGGACAGGGGCCTCGCCCGGGCCATAGGACCCGCCCTTCAAGACCCGGATGTACTGCTGGTGGTCACATCGGATCATGCCACACCCTCGGCAGGTCCCCTTGTTCATTCGGGTGAGGCCGTTCCCCTGACCTTCGTCGGGCAGGGCATCCCCCGTGATGATGTTCAGCGATTCGACGAGGTGAGCGCGGCGGCAGGGGCGCTCGGCACCGTGAGAGGGAAAGAGCTGATGTACCTCATCCTCAACCACACGGATCGGGCCAAGCTCATGGGCATCATGGACATGACCGTGGACCAGGACTACTGGCCCGGCGATTACGAACCCATGACCATCGAAGACGAAGAGGGAGGGTCTCATGGCCCCTGATACGGTTTCTCCCACTCCGTACGAGATCGGTGTTATTCACGGCCGCTTCCAGATCCTCCACAACGACCATCTGCGCTATCTCCTTGCCGGCATGAACCTGTGCAGGCATCTCGTGGTGGGCATCACCAACCCTGACCCGCATCTGAGCAGGGAGGACCAGGCAGACCCGCATCGGAGCACGGCCATGGCGAATCCCCTCACCTATTACGAGAGGCTTCAGATGATACGACTCTGCCTGGAAGAAGAAGGTATCCCCCTAAGCGCCTTCACCATCGTACCCCTTCCCATCAACATGCCCGACCTGTTCCGTTACTACGTGCCCATGGATGCCGTGTTCTTCCTCACCATCTACGACGACTGGGGACGCAAGAAGCTCAGGGATTTCAAGTCCCTGGGGCTTTTGACCCACGTACTCTGGGATGTGAATCCTGAACAGAAGGGAATAAGCGCTGCGGACATCCGCAGACGGATTCTGGCTGGCGAGCCGTGGGAGCACCTCGTTCCTGCGAGGGTTTCAGCGTTCCTGAGATCCCTCGACATTCAGGAACGGCTGCGGCAAATCCAGCACAATCCCTGACATCCAGCCTCAGGTTCTTGCTGCTCACGTGAGGTACAAGGCAGCCCGCGGCCCGCAGGTGAACATGAGATCGAACAGGGAGAGGTCGGGGATGAACCCGCCCCAGAGCTGGGGGTAGACGGGGGTCGAGGGCCTCATGAATTCGAGCCCTATTCCCGCCTCCTTGAAGAGGTCCGCATCGATCCATTTCCGGGCCGGGTCCTGGACCAGGTAACGGTCCGCCCCCAGGGCCCGGCAGAGCTCCACGAGCAGCCGGGTGCCCTGCCCCGCCACCCCGGTCCCGGACATCCTGACGATACGGCAGGTGCACCCGAGCTCAGCAAGCACATAGGCCATGAGCTCCATGTTCATCTCCACCATGCTCTCCTGCCCGGAAAGGAACATCTGCTCGAAGATGCCCAGGTGGTCGTCACGGTACGGGGCATGGTGGTAGGCCTGCCGGAGGCTTGCAAGGTGCTTCTTCTGCCAGCGCCCTTCCCTGCAGATCCTGATCTCGCTGATCTTCCTCAGGCCCAGGCCCTTCTTCCACACGGGGATGGTCATCCAGAGCGTGCCCTGGTCGTTTTTGAAGCGGTTGCGGGTGATCCAGGTCGTGCCCCGGGGGAACTGGACCTCGTCGAGGACCACGAAGACGTCGGAGGAAAGTATCCGTGCGAAATAGCCCGGATAAGGGCAGAAATAGGGCCTGGCTGCGGAGAGGATCACCCG
>DAITOA010000013.1:64746-75800 GCA_036834365.1 Thermodesulfobacteriota bacterium
GCCGCCTGCCGGGGATCGTCCTCGTTGAGGTTCCCCGCCTCACCAGCGAGCATGGACATGGCCTTCTCCATCTTGGCCTCGTCGAAGCCGGGCATGTCGCCTTCGCCTTCCTCGCCTTTCCTTCCGGATATGGCTGCAAAGAGGGAGACCTGTTTCTTCAGCCTGACGGTTTTGCACCGGGGACACCTGGGTATCTTGTCCGTGTTGATGGTCCTGGAGAAAAAGTTGTATATGGTGTCGCACCGGCTGCAGTAGAATTCGTAGATCGGCATGGATACTCCCTGCTTTTCATTTTCTTGCCCCTTTATGGAATAAATGTCCGGGAAAAATCAAGATGGATTCTCATGCCGCGTGCCACGCACGGCGGGGTTTTGATTGCCCAGCCATCTTTATTCTTGCCATTTACTGCAGACATGCTATGATCTTGATCTAATCAGGCAAAACCACCCATGAACCATACATGATAATGTCGACGGAAAACCTTATAATCCATCCAAGGAGTACCCATGCACTTTCATGAATTACAGCTCGACGAGCGCATCATGCTCGGCATCAACGATGCAGGTTTCACCGAATGCACCCGGGTCCAGGCGGATACGCTGCCCCACAGCCTCGCCGGGAAGGACATCTGCGCCCAGTCGCAGACCGGCTCAGGCAAGACCGCGGTCTTCCTCCTCACCATATTCCAGCGTCTCAAGGACATGCGTGGCAGGAAGGCCATGATCATCGTGCCTACCCGCGAGCTGGCCGTCCAGGTAGAGCGGGAAGCCGAGCTCCTGGGCGCACACCTTGACTACCGGACCGCATGCATCTACGGC
The DNA here is from genome assembly GCA_036834365.1 of Thermodesulfobacteriota bacterium. Lineage (GTDB taxonomy): Bacteria > Desulfobacterota > Desulfomonilia > UBA1062 > UBA1062 > MWEI01. Next base: position 65,565 of record DAITOA010000013.1, read on the forward strand.
GGTGTGGGATACAAGAGCCAGGAACAGCAGATCAAACAGGGGGCGAACATCATCGTGGGCACCCCGGGCAGGATCCTCGACCTGAACCGCTCGGGCAAATTGAGCTTCAGGGACGTCGGTATCCTGGTCATCGACGAGGCGGACCGACTTTTCGACATGGGCTTCATCGCGGACCTGAGGAGAATGATGCGTGCCATGCCGCCCGTGCACAAGCGGCAGACCATGCTCTTTTCCGCCACCCTGAGCTTCCTGGTCAAGGAGCTCGCCTGGCAGTACATGAACGACCCGGTGGAGATCGAGATCGCGGCCGAGCATCTCACCGTGGACACGGTCACCCAGGAGCTCTACCATGCGGGCAACGAGGAGAAGATGAGCCTGCTGCTGGGGCTGCTCAACAGGGAAAAGCCCAGAAACTGCATGATCTTCACCAATATGAAGAGCACGGCGGAGAACGTGGCGCGCCGTTTGAAGATGAACGGGCTCACCTGCGAGTTCATCACCGGCGATCTTCCTCAGAACAAGCGCATCGAGGTCATCGACGGGCTGAAGACCGGAACCGTCCCCATCCTCGTGGCCACCAACGTTGCCGCCCGCGGCCTGCACGTGGACGACCTGGACCTGGTGATCAACTACGACATCCCCGAGGACTGCGAGGATTATGTCCACCGCATCGGGCGCACGGCCCGGGTGGGGAAGGACGGCAAGGCCATCTCCATCGCGTGCGAAGACTATGTCCATGCCCTGGAGGCCATCGAGAAGTACGTGGGCATGAAGATCCCCGTCGTCTGGCCGGACGCAAGCCTGTATGCCGAGGACAAGAGCAAGGATCTTCGCCGCTCAAGGTACCCCCGGAAGAAGGACGGCTTCCGGGACCGGAAGGGGCCGTCCCAGTCCCACCGCCCCCGCAGGAGACGGTAGGTACGTCCGTCGGGTCAGCCTTTACCCGTCTCCCTGCCGCTCCTCCTTCTTCTGGCGGGCGGCCTCGCGCTGTCTCTCCTGCTGCCTGAGCTCCCTGCGCGCCTGGGCCTCCTGGAAACGCCTGGCCTGCTCGTTGTTCTCCACGACCAGGGGCGGGATCTTCCTCGGCCTGGAGTTCGAATCCAGGGAGACATAGGTAAGGTAGGCGGATGCCGTATGCCGGACCTCTCCGGTCAGGAGGTTTTCGGCCTCGACCCGTACCCCCACCTCCATGGATGTCGTACCCACCATGTTAATGCTTGCCTTGAGCGTGACGAGGTTCCCGATGTAGACCGGGTTATGGAAATTCAGGCGGTCGATGGTTGCCGTGACCACGTTGCTCCTTGCATGCCTGGCCGCAACGGTGCCGCCGGCATTATCGATGAGTTTCATGATCACACCGCCATGGACGTTCCCGGCGGGATTCGCGTCTTCAGGGGTCATCAGCTGGGCCATCAGCACCATGCTCTCGCTCACCTTTTTTCCCTGCATCACCTGCACCTCCGCTCTGCACCGAAGTGCCTTGTCATATCTCCGGAAAACTCCTCCGGGTCAAGCACTGCTTTCCTACGGCTGCACACCCCCACCGGACCGGGTGAGAAACGCCGGGTTGATTTACTGTAATTCGTCGTATAGAACAATTACGGATATATGTATCGAACTGATCCGGATGATTCAAGGAGAGACCAGCAACGGTGACATACACCTACCAGAAGTACAACCTGTTCTTCGCGCAGATCGCCGACGGGATGGAGGAACTGGGCACGGAGGAGCTGGCCGGGCTCGGGGCTAAGGACATAAAACCCGCGTTCCACGGGCTGCATTTTACTGCCGACCGGCATGCCCTGTACCGCATCAACTACACGGCACGCATCATCAGCAGGGTGCTCGCGCCGCTCATCACCTTCGACTGCCACAGCACGGAATACCTCTACAGGACCGCCCGCTCCATACCCTGGACCGAGCTCTTCTCCCTGGAGGACACCTTCGTCATCTCCGCCAACGTGTCCGACAGCAAGATCCGCCATTCCCAGTATGCGGGGCTCGTACTGAAGGACGCCATCGTGGACAGCTTCAGGGACAGGTATGATCAGCGTCCCAACGTGGAGCGGATCGACGCGGACATCTGCTTCAACCTCCACATCCTGCGGAACAGGGCCACGATCTACCTCGACACCTCCGGCGGATCCCTGCACCGCAGGGGCTACCGCCACGAGGCGGTGGACGCGCCCATGCAGGAGACCCTTGCCGCCGCCATCATCCGCCTGAGCGGGTGGGACGGCTCAAAACCGCTCTACGACCCCATGTGCGGCTCGGGCACCCTCCTGCTCGAAGCCCTCATGCATGCCTGCAGGATCCCGGCGTCCTATCTGAGGAGGTCGTTCGGGTTCCGCTTCATGCCCGACTTCGACGAGGGCGTCTGGTCGTCCGTGAAGCGGGAGGCGGAGAAGGACATGCGACCGCTGCCAAAGGGCCTCATCGCGGGCAGCGACAGCTCCGGGAGCGCCGTGGAGACGGCCAGGCTGAACAGCCGGAACCTCCCGTCGGGAAAGAATGTCCGGCTGGCCGTGATGAGGTTCCAGGACATCGAATCGCTCAAGGACACGACCATCGTCTGCAACCCACCCTATGGGCTGAGGATGAAGAGAGGCGAGGACATGGGCGCCTTCATGAAGGAGTTCGGCGATTTCCTCAAGCAGCGCTGCACCGGGTCCACGGCCTACGTCTACTTCGGCAACCGGGAGCTCATCAAGAAGGTGGGGCTCAGGACGGCGTGGAAGAAACCGCTGAAGAACGGCCAGCTGGACGGCAGGCTCGTCAAGTACGAGCTGTACTGACCCCGTCGGAAGGATCCGGGCGTCATCAAGGGAGCCATCGTCATATCTTGCTGGAGCTGCCGGCGACGGCGGCAACCCCATGGGACCTCATCAGCTCGACAAGGGCCAGGATATTCTGTTCCCACACCGTGCGTTCGGGGACCTGGAACCCGTCCATGCCGTAGTCCATGCCGAGGGACTGGTATTTCTCGACCCCCAGCTGACGGTATGGGAGGAGCTGCACCTGGGCCACGCGGCCACCGAGCCTGTCCCTGATGAACAGAGCCGTGGCCTCGATGTTCTCCTGGCTGTCATTGTGCCCTGGGACCACGGGGATGCGTATGACGAGCTGCCTGTTGCTCTCGGCCAGGAGCTCGATATTCCTGAGGATGCGGTCGTTGTCCACGCCGGTGTACTCCCTGTGCTTGGCCGGGTCCATGTGCTTGATGTCCGTGATGATGAGATCCGCATAGGGCGCCACCTTTTCCACCGTGGCCGGATCGATGGCGAGCTCCGTCTCCAGGCAGGTGTGGATGCCTTCCGCCCTGCATACCTTCAGGACTTCCCGGCTGAACTCCCACTGCACCAGCGGATCGCCGCCGGACAGGGTCACCCCGCCCCCGGAGTTCTCGTAGAACTCGGTGTCGGCCCTCACCACCTCCATGATCTCGTCGATGGTATAGGTCCTGCCCCATACCATGAGCGCATTCGAAGGGCAGGCGTCCGCGCACTTCAGGCAGTCCAGGCAGAGGCCCCGGTCGATCCCGCTGATCTTTCCCTCGTCCCGGGAAAAGACGCGGTCCCCCTCGGGACAGACGGACAGGCACTGGCCGCAGACCTCGACACCGATGCACCGCTTCGCGTACACCCCGACCTGGGGATAGGGCTTCATGCTCTCCGGATTGCTGCACCACCTGCACCTCAAGGGACACCCCTTGAGGAAGATCTCGGTCCTGATGCCGGGCCCGTCGTGCACGGTGAACCGCTGGATGTTGAATACACACCCCCTGATGCGGGTATCCCCGTCCCCCGTGGCCCTGAATGCTATGCAGCCGGAATTCATGATAAGGTCCTCGCGGTCGGATCGTCGGGGTTGTTCGAGGCTGCAGCTCTCCTGCGAGCGGCAGCCTCGTGACGGTCAGTCCCGGTTTCAGTCAAAGGAGAGCTCGGTCCTTCCCATGATGTCGTACTGCAGGGGCTTGCTCAGTTCCACGAAGTAGGCGCTGTATCCCGCCACCCGTACGGCGAGGTGCCGGTACTGCTCCGGATTTGCCAGCGCGGCCTCCAGGGTTTCCCTGCTGACGATGTTGAACTGGCTGTGCATCCCCTTCCGGTTGAAATACACGTCGAGCAGCGAGATGAGGTTGTCCCTGCCCGCTTCCCCTGCCACGCAGGTGGGGGTGAACTTCCAGTTGAGCAGGGTCCCGTTGCCTGCCCGTATGTGGTCGAGCTTGGTGACCGACTTCGCGATGGCGGTCGGCCCCTTGACGTCGTGCGATCCCGCATAGGTGTGCACCGCGCCGAGGCAGTCGGAGACGGGCTCCAGGGCCTTCCTCCCCTCCGGTGACGCCCATTGGACCAGCCCCATGGCGACGTTGCACGACACGGAGTAGACCCCGGGCAGGTACTTCCCGCCCCGTGCATTGGGCCGGTCCTCCACATACTTGCAGTAGGTGTCGTACCCGAACTTTGCGAGGTCGTCCGCATAGTCGTCGTCGTTGCCGTAGTGGTGGACCTTGTCGCTGTTCACCAGGGCATAGAGTATTTCATGGCCCACCCAGTTGTCCTCGATGGCCTGGAGCAGCTTGGTGCCGGTCACCTTCTTCTCCTCGAATACGAGCTGCTTGATCGTAGCCAGACCATCGGCCACGGTGCCCACTCCCACCGCCTGCGGGCCGGTGAAGTTGTAACGGGCACCGCCGGCGGAGACGTCGACGCCCTTTTCGGTGCAGTCGTCCATGAGGGTGGAGAGGTAGGGAAGCGGCTTCAGGTTCTGATGGACACGGTCCATGATCTCTATGCCCTCGATCATGAGTTCGACCCAGTACTTCATCTGTCTGTCGTAGGCATCGAGCACCTGATCGAAGGAGGTGAAGTCCGCAAGGCTCCCGGTGGAAGGTCCGATCTTCCTGCCAAGCGCCCCGCAGACGTCCCACCGGGGGCAGTGCTGCCCGCACCCGATGCAGCGGCCGTCGTTGATGGCCAGCTCCAGGACCTTGGATATGCTGAAGTAGGCCGCGTCGTGCCAGCCGTACTCCTTGCCGCCGGCGTCGATCTCCACGCACCCCACCACATGGTAGTTCCGGGAGTCCTCCAGGGTCCTGCCCGCCTTCAACGACGCGGGTATGGCGGCCTGGTCGTTGAACACCTTGGGCTGGCCCGTGCCGATACGGATCACGTTGGCCGTCTTGATCTTCAGCTCCCGGGGGGTCTTCTCGTGCCATCTCACGGCCATCCACGGGACGCCAATCCTGAGGTGGGCGTCGGCGTCAAGGCACATGAACGTGAGGTCGTTGGTGGCGTCGTTCCCTTGTGCGTCCACGCCCCCGACCGTCAGGGAGTCTCCTCCCATGCCCCTGCCGGAGTTCGGTATCACGGTCATGCGGTCCCTGAGCTTGGTCCACCAGAGGTGCTTGACGTAGTAGATCTCCAGGAGCTCCTGGAGGGACTCCTTCGCCATACCCCTGTCCAGGTCCGAGCGGTAGAACGGATACATGTACTGGTCGAACCTGCCGATGGAGACCGAGTGGCCGTTCGACTCGATGAGGATGATGGTGGTGGCCATGAACAGGAGCTGGAGCGCCTCCCAGAAGGTCCGCGGGGGGTTCTCCGACACCCATTCGCAGTTTGCCGCCACCTGCTCCAGGTCCTTCCTCTTCAGGATGCTCGTCTCTTTCTTCGCCATGTCCCTGGCCAGGGCGGCGTAGCGCCTGAGGTAGCCGGATACCGCCTCGAGCACGATGAGCTCTGCCTGGTAAAAATCCTTCCTGCCGGGGACCGACCCCGCCGCTGTTCCTATCTGCTCTTTCACCTGCCTCTTCAGGCCGCCGAAGCCGAGGCGGAAGAGCTTCTCGTAGTTCGCCTGGGTGTGACCGATGCCGCCGTACATGTAGAGGTTCAGGAGGTAGACGCCGCGGCCCACGTGCGTGCCCTTCTTCTGCTCCTCGGTCATCGCGGCGAGCATGGCGTCCTCGAGGGTCTTTCCTTTCCAGTACCCTTCTACAGCCTTGAGCTTCCTGACGGTCTTCCTGTCCACGTGATACACGTCGTGGAGGCGCTTCTCCAGAGGGTGGTTCCTGATCTCGTCCATGACCCACGCAAAGGAATGCTCGGGAAACATGGGGGCGGATTTCATGGGGGCGGCCATCTCGCCCACGATGAGCTCGTCGGGGGCGATGCTGATGTCCACATTCCTGAGCACGTGGGCCAGCGCGAGCGCACACTTGATGATCTGCGGCTCGTTCTCATACGTCTTGTACGCCTCGGTGAGAAGGCATGCACGCTGGTGGTCCACCGTGAATTCCCTATCCAGGGCATACGTGCGGAACCGGTTGACCCTCGCGAAGGGGGAAGGATTCTCGTTCAGCCCGGATTCGCCGACGCGCCACTCCTTGTCATAGGGCTCGATGCCTTCCGGCATGGATCTCCGGGTCCCTGTCTTCTCCACGGTCTGTGAACTTTCTGTTATCATAAGCACCTCCGGATCTTCCCGTCACCGGGCCATCATCTTCGCCAGTGCGGTGGAAAACCACATGAATTCCTTGAAGTTGCCGTCGATCACGAGCTTCTTCTCGGTCATGGCGGCAAGCGATGCCTCTTCGTTCCTGCAGGTCATGACCTTGAACCCCGTGTCGGCGTCGCACCATACCAGGGCGACGTCGGTTTTCTCCCGTGTGCCTGGGATAGAGGATATTGCCCCCTCATCGAACACATACACGCGACCCAGGCCCTCCTTTGCCGTCCTGATGGCCACCTTGAGCCTCTTGTTCCGGATATAGTCACTGAAGGCCCTGTTCATCCTGGAGGCCATCTTCAGCTTGCCGTATAGAATGAGCAGAAGAAGCTTGAATTTCATGTCACATACCCCCTCGTTCTTTGCTATGCGGTTTATACTGATCCATGAGCACTCTCCTTGTTTGACGAGACTGTTCATCTTGTGCGGCGACCTGATGGTGTGCCGCCTGTCTTTTTTACTCTCCGGGATCTTATTTCACGGACCAGGGTTTCGTGGAGAAAGGCCTGGAGCTCATCCTTCACAGAGCCCGGGGCCTTGTGCATATAGCTGAGCAGCGTGTTGTTCAGGCCCGCGATGTACCCGTGCAGGGTGCTCCAGATGAAGACCAGGATGAAGCCGGCGTCTTTTTCACGGAGGATGTAACCGCCACCGGCGCATTCCTTGATATTCCCGAGGGAAAGATTCACGACCTGCAGGGCCGTATCGAGCTCGAGTCGCGCCACCGGCTCCAGGGTGGTGCCGACATAGTCGTTATACTTGGGCACGTGCCAGGTGAACATGAGGTTGTAGAAGTTGGTGCTGGCCAGGCCAAAATCGACATAGGCCCCGGCGACTGCCGCCAATCGCTCAACGGGGTCTTTTGAATCATTGTATGCAGCGAGCATGATCTCGTAGAGTCGGGAGAACCCCTCGGTGAGGATGCAGAGGTAGAGATCGTCCTTGCTCTGGAAGTAGCTGTACAGGGTGGGCGCCGACACCCTGATCTCGCGCGCGAGCATCCTCATGCTGAAGTCCTGGTACCCGACCTCGTTCATGAGCCGCACGGCCTGCTGGAGGATGCCCTCCTTTACGGCGTCGACCTCTTCCTGCGTCCTCTGTATCCTCGGCATGGCCCGGTTCCCGTGAGAGTCAGTTTGATGTGCGTTACCCTATCACCGTTAGGCTAACACGTGTAAACAATTTAGTCAATGCCGTGAACTGGATTGTTCCGGTCAGGGTATCTGCAATGGAAGGGTGCCATCGCAGGCTGCTGCCGTTTCTTCAGCCCTTTAACAGGTAGGAACCTTTTCTGTTGAACATATTGCACATCATGTTGAAGAAAAGCATGAGTTTCAGCGTTGCGTATATGGCCTTCTGATCACCGAGCGGATAAGCGCTCCTGAATTTTTCGTCCACGCTGCTGTCAGGGAAATCGCCTTCATAGAGGATGTAGGTACGGACCCAGTTCAAGGCAGCCCACTGCAGTTCGTCGAAGTTTTCCCTTTCCAGGCGGCCGAGGTGCATGATTTCCCTTTTACTGAGACCTGCGATTCGACCGAACCGGGAATGTGCCTTGCTTCAGAGATAGCAATCATTGGAACTCGCCACGGTCAACATGATCATCTCACGGAAGCCCGGAGCAATCACTTTCCCAAGGTACACCCGGAACAGATCGGGGGCGTAGGTGAGCAGGTCGATCAGATTATGCAGGAAATGGAGCGGGTCTTTGAATCTGCGCTGCACGAACCTGCCTGGAGTATGGAATTTATCCTTTTCATAAAATGATGTGCCGAGTCTTGATGAGGTCGCATCACCATTCTGATTTTTGAAATGTGGCATCTAGTGCAGATCTCCCTTCCGGATCCTATCTTTACCATGTCTGTTGATAATACACTAGCTCTGCATCAGATCGGGTCGAAAAATCAGAAGGGCATATTGGGATGGATCTACCATCCCGCTAATGAAAGGCTATGCGAAAAAACGCTTTCAGAATGTCTGCAAACAGATGATTTCCAATTCAATCCTACACAGTAAGGCACTTCACGTCAGAGTGCGACCTCTTGCATAAGATCATCTCTTTCTTAGAAAATCTGCAAGCACCGATTTATTGAAGAAATCTACGCTTTGGGCAAACCATTATAGATGTCATATTCTCATCTGCATTTCAGGCCCCTTGAAAAGGAGTACTATCATACAATTCATTCAATCCGGTTCAACATTCCATTGAATTAATCATGATATTTCGGAGTCACTAACCCTGTCTCAGGTGAGCCACAATTCATTTTATCATACATAATATCAATTTATTAAATGCTATTATGCATCATCATGCAGGAGTTGGCACGCTGAATGCTCTTTAGAAAGCATCAAGAAAATATGAAGGAGGACAGAGAAAATGAAAAGGACAATCCAGACGATCATCGTGGCAATGTTCGTGGTTATGATCACCGGGACCTTTTCTTACGCTTTAGCAGCCACTGCCGGAGCAGGCAATTTTCCGTTCTTCCATCTTGGTTGCCTTGCTATTGGTGGGCTTACAATCATCTCGCTGAAGTACCGCTACCCGAAGATATACCTCACCGAAGCAATCGGATCCTTTGCGATGTATGCGTTCCTCGTAGCCTTGTTCACCGCTCCGGTCATTGAGATGGTCAAGGGGCTTGTGAGCTAAGAACAAGTGTATAGATCACCAAACCCTCCAAGAGCGTACTGAAAGGAGGATACATGATTTTACTACACTTAATAACAATACTATTAGTTGCTGGTATAATACTATGGCTGATTAACAAGATACCAATGCCATACTACATCAAACGGATAATCAATATAGTAATTGTCGTATCAGTATTTTTATGGCTATTGATCCTCATTTTTGGAGGTTTTGGGGGTGTTAAACTAAGTCAGTAACCTGATTAGTAGTAAGGGATATGATATTGCGTGTGCATTTGATTTATTCAGCGATGGGAATGTGCAACTGAAAATCAAACGAGTTAAACAATGTCAGGAGGAGAGCTATGATACCAAAGATTAAGAAGATACTCTATACAACTGACTTGAGTCTGAATTCGGCCTATGTATTCAGATATGCCCTTAACTCGGCGATTAAACACGATGCTAAGATAGATATCCTCCATGTCTTAGAACCGGTAGGGGTGTTTATTGGCGCGTCATCAGAAGATACTGAACAATCAAGAATTGAGACGATCAAGAAAAGAATAAAAAGCCTTACCGAAAAGGATACCGAAAGTGATCCTTCGATTATAGACCGTGTTTCTGAAATCAGGGTGATAAAGAAAGAAAATCCTGCAACAGTAATACTCAATGCTGTGAAAGAGTTAAAACCTGATATTCTTATCATGGGCACTCATAGTAAAGGTGTGCTCGGCAATGCCCTTCTTGGTAGTGTGGCCATAAAGGTTCTCCAGAAAATCAAGATCCCTGTGTATATAATTCCTATACCGGATCTCCCGGAGTCTTATGTCAGATGGTTAAGACAGCATAATGAGTAATCTGTATTAGCTACGATCTGATCTGATATCAGCTTTTATCATAAGTTTTGATCAGATCAGATCGTAGCGAGGCTCAATTCTAATAGCGAGAATGGTAGGATGTCATGACATCCAAGTTATTTAAATTATGATTACTCCCTTTGTCTAGATTAACTATTAAATGAATTTGAATTTGATATCCTATAATGTCAGTGGGAATAGTAAGCCTTCATTCCTCAACCATTGATTAGTATCCATT
>DAITOA010000014.1:0-75231 GCA_036834365.1 Thermodesulfobacteriota bacterium
ACCGACATGATGGAATACATCTTCAAGCCGGAGATGAAACCCATCCTCGACCTGACCGTGGCCCAGATCCCCCTTCTGAAATACGGGGAGGAAGACCACGTCAAGGGCCTTGCGGTGTTCCTGGCATCGGGTGCATCGGACTTCATGACCGGGGCCATTATCCCCCTGGACGGCGGGATGGCGGCGAAGTGATCCCTGCGGGTGGGGAGAGTCCGTATGGACCTCCCCCGCCCGTCTCCCGACGGTTCAGTACCAGAGCCAGAAGACCCTCTTCCTGATCTGCGGAACCATCTCCATGGCGGCCTTGTATCCCTCTTCGATGAAGACGTCGAAGTGGTTGAAGTCTGACCAGGGATAGGACCCGATATTCGGCCTGATCACGCAGTCCATTTCCTTGGCCAGGTAGATGTTCATGTATTCCTTGGAGATGTCATAGCTGCGGAACACCACGTCCAGACTGTGATGGATGTCATTTTCCGCATCGATGGGATCGATGCTCCGGGATACGTCGACCCCGATGATGTAGTCGGGGTGGAAGGTCCTGGCGGTATAGTATGGAATCATCTCCGCGACGCCCCCGTCCACGAGCTGCATCCCGTGCAGCTTTACCGGAGGGAAAAAGCCCGGTGTGGCGCAGCTCGCCGTGAGCGCCTGATGCAGCTGGCCCTCGGTGAAGATGATGGGGTTGCCGGAGATGAGATCCACGCTGGTGCATTTGAACGGGAGGTGCAGGTCCGAGAAGGTCTTGTCGCCAACCAGGGATTTCATGTGCAGGACAAAGGTCTCCGGCGTGACGAAGGACTTCCTCAGCAGGGCACGCGTATAGAAGTAACCGTGCTTGATGGTCGCCTGGACCTGTTCCAGGAAGGAACGGGACTTCTCGGAATCGGGGAGTTCCATGTCATGCATGGTCTCCTGAAAGAGGGGCGATGCCATGTATGCCTTGAGGCTCTTCTCCACCTCGTCGATATCCATGTAGAGGCTGTACAGCGCGCCGATGATGGAGCCGAAGGAGATGCCCGCAATGCAGTCGATGGGGATGCCGGCATCCTTGAGTGCCCGTATCACCCCGATATGGGCAAGCCCCCTTGATCCGCCCGCCCCGAGGGCAAGCGCCACCCTCTTCTTCCTCCTGAGCATCAGCACTTCCTGAACGTATGGATATCCCTGTCCATGTCCTGGAGGTAGACGGCATAATACCTGTGATCCGCCTTCTCGAACCAGCTCATGCCCTGGTCGCGGCAGGCATCGCAGGCCCCGTGCGGTATGTGGACGCCGAGGATGTGGTATCCCGTTGATGCCGACGAATCGATCCTGAACGTCCCGGGGCATGCGTCGCAGTACCGGAAGACCTCTTCCTGGTTCTCCGAGATGCCGTCGGTGTCGTAGTAGATGTTCCTGGATCTCTCCACAAAGGGTCTGCGTTCCGGCTTCAGTTCAGACCTTGAACGCCACATCCCGTAAATCTGCTCGCACAGCCGGCTGATGTAGTCCGTGATCCTGGGGTCCTGCCTGAGTGCATCGGCGTCGTAGTCGGGCTCGCGGATGTAGGAATAGTCGACCCCTGCCAGCGCCAGGATGATACCGGTATTCACGTACGGCAGGGCCCCCTCTATGGAGTAGCCTCCTTCCAGGACGCAGATGTGGGGGTTGAGCATCTCGTTGAGCCTGGCATAACCTCCCGCCGAGAACGACATGTTGGTGATGGGATCGGTATAGTGGTTGTCCTGCCCGGCGGAATTGATGACGAGGTCGGGTTTGAAGTCTTCCAGGACAGGCATCACGGCATTCTCCATGGCGCAGAGGATCCCCTCGTCGCTGGTCCTCGGGGGCAGCGGTATGTTCAGGGTAAGCCCGGCGGCATTGGGTCCGCCGTATTCGGCAGGAAAGCCGGATCCGGGATACAGGGTCCTGCCGTCCTGATGGATGGATATGTAGAGCACGTCAGGATCATGCCAGTAGATGTCCTGGGTCCCGTCGCCATGGTGGCAGTCGGTGTCCACGATGGCGATCTTCCTGATCTTCGGATAGTGCTTCCTCACCCACTCCACCATGACCGCCTCGATGTTGATGTTGCAGAATCCTCGTGCACCCTGCACCACCCGCATGGCATGGTGGCCGGGCGGCCTGACCAGGGCGAAGGCGTTGTCCACGACACCCTCCAGCACGAGCCGGGCGGCCTCTATGCAGCCGCCTGCCGAAACGTTGTGCGACGGGGTGATGCGGGAGCCGACATCCGGGACACAGAAGTGCGCCCTGCTGATGTCATGCTCGTCGGCGAGGCCTGCCTTGAACTCACGGATCCCGTCGATGTCGAGAATCCCTTCCTCCAGCACCTGGTCCTGGGTGTAGAGGAGCCTTTCCTTGCGCTCCGGATGGGTGGGCGAGATCTCCCAGTCGTATGCCGGGAAAAAGATCAGTCCTGTCTTCCTGAGGGCCTTGATCATTGTCCTCTCCATTCATGCAGTATCCCCGGTCTGGTCTGTATCTTGACCCTCATATTCCTGCCCACCGTGGAAAAGCCCCGGATCATGTTGAAGCTCTGTTCCTCGATCACCTGGGCCTCAACCCGGTCGGACAGGCCGAGCATCGCGGCGTTGTCCCGAATGGCATTGAGCCCCAGGGTCTTGAGATCTTCGATGTCCATGCTTGTGGGCGCCTTTTTCTCCATATTGAGCTCGGGGCAGGTAACCTTCCCTATCTGGGTATCGGCGTGAAGGGTTATCTGGGCAGTGGTCCTTGCCAAGGCTGCACCAAGGGCATTGGCCACCATTGCCTGCCCGGGAACCTCACATTCAAGGCCGAAGGCCTCGGCAATGTAGGGTTTGAGCAGGGCGGCAGGCCCGCCTATGAGGATCACCCGGTCGGGCTGCACAAGGTCCGGGTGGAGCATCTCCTGGATCGTATAAACCGGGTGGCTGTTCACCTCTTCAATGAACTCGGAGGCCTTCTGCCTGATGTTTTCCACCATGTCGGCAATGATCCTGCTGCTGAACTGAGAGATGTCCAGCGACATCCGTTCTGCAAGGGGGGCGAGAATCCGGGAGGCCGCCCGGGCGTCTCCATCGTATTTTCCCAGGACGGTGAATGCGTCCATGGGGGTCGGGGAGGACCCTCCCATGCATGCAGGCGGTCCACTCCTGCCGGGCCCGATCAGAAGCTCGTCACCTTCGATGCTTACGCATGAATCACCACCGGCGCCGACCGAGAGCACCTTGAGCCCCCTCACCAGGGTCCTGACCCCCCCGATGTCGACACCCGTCGGCTCCAGGAGAGGGATGCCGTCCACCAGGATGCCGATGTCCGTGGTGGTGCCTCCCACGTCCAGCACCAGGACGGTTCCCTGTGGACGGGAGTTCAGCGCCACGGCACCCATCAGGCTCGCTGCCGGTCCTGAAAGGATGGTCTCCACCGGAAGCCTGCTTGCTGCAGCGGATGCATACGTTCCGCCATCCGCCTTGAGGAAGAATAACGGGGCATTGATGCCCAGGTGCTCCAGTGCCTTGGTGACCGATGCTACGAAGCGTTCCTGAACGGGCATGACCGCTGCATTGAAATACGTGGTGTTCAGTCGCCTGGGGAAATTGAGGCTCCCGCTCATGGTATGCCCGAGACAGACATGGCTGAAAGAATCCTTGACTAAGGATGCTATCGCAGTCTCATGGGCGGCGTTCCTGACCGAGAACTTGGAAACTACGCCGACCCCGGTACATCCGGACTCCTTCATCCGCTGCGCGGCATGGAGCACTTCACCCCGGTCGATGGGGATGTATTCCCGACCCCTGTGGTCCATCGCTCCGTGCACGTGATGGAATGCCTCGCCGAAAAAGAAGCTGCCGGGGTCGATCCCGGGGCCAGCCGAGCAGATGATACCGGTCTTTGCATGCTTCTTTTCGACAATGGCATTGGTGGAAAGCGTGGTGGAAAGCACCACTCGCCGGATTCCATCATGCGATATCCCGAGCCCCTTGATGGCTTCCAGGATTGAGCCGACCAGGTCTTCACCGGTCAGCGTCTTTATGGTGGAAAGTATGGTGCCGCCCTGAAGGCATACCGCATCGGTATGCGTACCGCCGATGTCAATACCCAGTATCATGCTGGCTCCTCCATCCGTCCCTGGGTATGTGCCCGGGGCTGAACACATACCGGATGCATACACATTGAAGTCCTTACCTGATCATACCAATTCACACATGAAAAGACAATCAGAGGGGAGAGTTTGCACATCCAGCCTTTTTCAAGCGATTCCCGGCCGGGATGACACCCGCAAGGCGACCCTGGGCCCGAGAAACGCATCCATGAAACCGGCTATTCTTGCACTGATTTGACGGATCTGATAGATCACTTCAGTGATGTGTTCCCGGAGGTGCCCTTGAAGAACATACTGAAATCGTGCTTGGCCTTGCTTTTCATCCTTGGATGCTCATCATCGGATCCCACCCTGACGGACATGAGCATAACCGACGATTCCGTTGTGACCGGCCAGAGAGTCCTGGCCTATGTCTACTCCATTACGGATTCCCCTCCCCTGTCCTACGAATGGTCCGCCACCGGCGGGACCATCGAGGAAGTTGAGGACGTGTCCTACACGGCTTACTGGACTGCGCCCGAGGTACCCGGAACCTATGCCATAACCTGCACCGTATCCGACGATGAGGAGAATCGGTCGAGTCATACATTCACCGTTGAGGTTCACGCCCGGGAACTGGAAAGCGACCTCGTCGGGGCAGACAGCGAGGTCATCACCCTGACCAAACAATCCGACTCGAAAATCGGGGGCATCTGGGCCTCGGTCAGGGATGACTATCTGAGGTTCATCTCTTCCCAGTCAAACGAAGAGAGCGTGTGGAGCGAAAATTTCTTTGTCATGCTCGCCAGGACCGACTCTTACACCGGTATCTATACCATCTGGGGAGCCGTATCGGAGGGAAGAGATATAATCCTGCTTACCTCCAGTGCCGAAGCCACCCTCACCTGCGAATCCTGCCTTACAACAGACACCATCCATACGCTGGCCAAGGACGTCCTGGATGACACCATCCTCTGGGTGGGGGCGGATTCGAACCTGTGTTACTATGACCAGACCAACGACTACTGGGACAACTACCTGTTCACGAAGACGTATGACCTCTCGGAGGGACCGGACTATGTCTATGCCGCCACCAACTATGGCATATACAAGCTCAACGGGACACTGGAGCCGATCTACAGCGGCGATACCCGGGCCGTTCTCGCTGTGGAGGACGGAAGCGACACGGTCGTATGGTCGGTGACGGGAGGGCAGGTAAGGAAGAACGGAGAGGTCTTAGCCCCCCAGCCGCCTGTCGTGATGGCAAGCCTTGATCAGGACATCGCAGGCAACATCTGGTGCGGCAAATACTGGTTCGACGGTTCCGGATGGAATCTCGTTCCCGGTCTGGAGGACGTAACGATCGTCAAATCGGTTGCCAGCACGGAGGGGCTGATCTACCTGCTGTCCGACTCAGGGGTTTTGTACCGCTGGTGAGTGTGTCCGCGAGGCGATATCGGCGGCGACATCCCTCAGGATGCCGTTCAGGACCTCTTCTATATAGGGTGAAGGGACATCGACCATGCGAAGCCATGTCATGTGGAAGGCACTCTTCCCGGAGGATGCCTTTACCGTCCTGAGAAATCGTACCCGTGAATCGGATGCACTGGCCACCTGAACCGATAGAAACACCGTGGTGGGTCCGTCACTACCCCCATAGGACACGTGCTCCAAGGTACCGGTTACAAGGTAGCCGGTCTTTGGGTGGGAATCGTCACTAAGGACAACCTGGCGGAACGCTCTGCTCTCCATCAGGTATTCGGTCAACCGCCGAGCGGTGTATACACCCCAGTCATCGTTTTCCTTGGCATCGAAGGGGATGACCGCCGCAGTGCCCAGATATGCACCTGAGAGTCCACAGTCGACCGGGGTGACCGTTTCGAATGATCTGTTCGGTTTCACAACGGCGCAACCGGCCATGAACATATGAAGAACGAAGAGAATACCTAGTGATCGAAAGAATGAAGTTTTCATCCCAGACCGATTTACCGTTATCCTCTCAGGACCCCTGTCATCTCAGGCTGTTCCACAGGTCGTTGTTTGCCGCCACAGCCCCGCCACTGAGCGTTCCCCGGTTCCCATTGGAATCAATAGCGAAGGTATAGATGTCTCCTGTCTGTTTGTTAATCGGGGCCGCAGTGGCGATGAAACCCTGGGTGTAGGCAACAAGGGGCCCGACTGCGATATTGTAGTTTCTGTTCGTATCGGCATTCGGGTTCTGAAGCCCCCGACTGGCGATGAGATTGGCAAGGGTTTCATATGAGTTCGTCTCTGCAAAGGCCTTTTCCTCGTACAGGGCCACGGTCTCAAGGGCTGTGATCGCATCCGCCCTCCTTGTCCTGGTCACGTATCCGGTATAGGAAGGGATGGCCACAGCGGCAATGATGGCGACGATCACCACGGTGATCATGACCTCCATAAGGGTAAACCCTCTTCTGTTCATTCCTCTCTCCTTTGGTGGGTAGGACTCACCATACTTTATCGGCTGTTTGGGCCGGATTCAATAGGGGATTAAATACACCCTGCCCGGTACCCGGCGATTCCCTTGACTCACCGGGTACCAGGATATATGGAGTGGCACATGAACGGCCGCGTCAAGATATTCACCTACGGGTGCCAGATGAACGATCTGGACAGCCAGAAGTTGTACTCCGAGTTGGCAAAGAAGGGGTTTCTCCCCACGGAGGAGACAAAAGATGCGGATGTCATCGTTATCAATACATGCTCGGTGAGGCAGAAGGCATATGAGAAGGCCATCAGCAACCTGGGGAGACTCAAGGCGCATAAAAGGGTCAAGCCTTCGCTCATTATCGCCATAACCGGCTGTGTCGCCCAGCAGGAAGGCGAAGGCCTGAGGGAGCGCATGCCCCATATCGACATCGTCCTCGGCACACATCAGCTCCATCGCCTCCCGGATCTTGTCAATCGGGTCCACAGGCATTCCCTGCCGGTAGCCGAAACAGCCTTTTCAGACTGCATTCCCTTTCTGGACACCATCCCTGGTGCCGCCTTCTCTAACCAACCCCACCGTGCCTATATCAACATCATGCAGGGATGCGACAACTACTGCTCGTACTGTATCGTTCCCTATGTGCGGGGCCGTGAGATCAGCAGAGACTACAGGAAAATCCTTGATGAAGTCCGCCTCCATGCCCGACGGGGCGTCAAGGAGATCTTCCTCCTGGGCCAGAACGTCAACTCCTATCAGGGAGGCATGGCTTTCCCCGAACTCCTGCGTCACATCCACGGAATAGAAGGGATCGAGCGCATCCGCTTCACTACATCCCACCCCAAGGATGTCAGCGATGACCTCATTGCCTGCTTCAGGGATATGGAAAAGCTGTGCAGCCATATCCACCTTCCCTTCCAGTCCGGGTCCGACAAGGTGCTCAAGGCCATGAACAGGCACTACACCCATCGATCGTACCTGGACCTCATAGCAAGGCTCCGGGACGCACGTCCCGACATGGCCTTCAGTGCGGATGTCATGGTCGGCTTCCCGGATGAAAGAGACGTGGATTTCAGGGATACGCTGGACATTCTTGAATCTGTGCGGTTCGATGTGCTCTATTCATTCAAGTACTCCGTCCGGCCCGGCACTGCTGCGGCAGAGCTCGGAGACAACATTCCCGTTGAGGATAAGGTCGAAAGGCTGAGGGTGCTTCAGGCCATGCAGAAAAAGATCACTATCGAAAACAACCGGCGCCGCATCGGGGGCACCTATGCCGTTCTGGTGGATGGCAACAGTCAGAAAAACTCCGAGCAGATATATGGAAGGACCTCCCATAACGCCATCGTTAATTTCACCGGTGCCACGGCCCTCATCGGAGAGATCGTATCGGTGAAGATCACCAGGGCAAACCCCAATTCGCTCACCGGTGAAATATCGTGACGGCTCTTGCCACTGATTGGGTTCTGACAATCATTTCCATTGGATTTCATCATATCGAGGTGATATGAGCGTTTCCTATGGAACAGCCCAGACGGTGGCCCACCATTCTGATACTCATCGCCATCCAGATCGCCTGGATCATCATCGTAGGCCTGTGGGTCGTATGGTATCTCCACTACCGTCACATACGCATGCAGCCGATCGGGGTGTGGGACGTGGTCATCATCACCGAGGCCTCAGCCCTTTTCACCCTCATTCTCGCAGGCATCTATGTACTGTTCATACTCTACCAGCGGCAGCTCACCCTCATGAGAACCCAGATGCACATCATCCAGTCGGTCACCCATGCGTTCAAGACACCCATCGCCACGATGCAGCTCTATCTCGAGACCATGACGAAGCGCGACCTCCCGGAAAAAACCAGATCCGATCTCTTAAGCGGCATGATAACGGCGAACCAGCGACTGAAATCCCTGGTCTTTAATTTCCTGGAGAGTGCACGTCTGAGCTCCAACCGGCGGCACTACAACTTCTCCGTCATCTCCGCCCCACAGCTTATATCAGCCTGTATTGCCAATCACCAGGTCTTCTTCAAGGACGTTGAGGTTACCATTCATACTGAAGATAGAGACATCCCCATTTGCGTCGATGCCGATGCATTTGAAATGGTCTTCTCAAACCTCATAGAGAATGCGGTCCACTATTCCACCGATATCCCCCGGGTGGATATCAAGCTCAAGAAAGATGAGAAGTGGGCTTATATCGATTTTTCTGATACAGGGATAGGCATACCCAAAGACCGCTACCGGGACATCTTCAAGATGTTCAAGAGGCTTCCAGATGCAATGAGCCTATGGGGGTCAGGTACCGGAATGGGATTGTATGTGGTGAAGGGCATTATAAAGGCCCACGGTGGTACGATACGGGTAAAATCCCCGGACATGGCAGTCGGTAGTTCTTTCAGTATCAGGCTGCCCCTTGCACACCCATGACGATAAAATGGCGTATCTTGATCATTGAAGACGACCAGGCCCTAGCCCTGGGCCTGAGGATCAACCTTGAAGCAGAAGGGTATGAGATCATCCACACCCCCAGTGCGGAGGAAGGTCTGGCTGTGCTCGAAAACGCCAGTATGGATCTGGTCGTCCTCGATCTCATGCTGCCCGGGATCGATGGACTGGAGGCGCTCCGCTGCATAAGGAGCGAGAATCTGAAACTACCGGTTCTCATTCTCACGGCACGTTCAGCCATGGATGATAAGGTGGAAGGACTGAGGGCCGGCGCCGATGACTACCTCACAAAACCATTCCATCTTGAAGAATTACTCCTGAGGGTACGCAGGATGCTCGACCGCTACCAATGGTACAAGCCGGAAGATGTCCTGCAGATAGGAGAAACAAGGATCGATTTCAACACACTGGAAATCTCGGATGTTAACGGCAAGGTATCCCGTATAACCCCCCATGAGGCAAATCTGATCCAGTATCTGAACATCCACCAGGGCCGCATCGTGACCCGATCGGAACTTTTGAAGAATGTCTGGGGGCTCGACCCTGAAATCGAGACGAGAACCGTAGACACCTTCATCTCCCGTATCAGGAGGTACATTGAGAAGGATCCTTCCAGACCTGAACACGTTATCAGCATCAGGGGCAAAGGTTACAGGCTGCTGCCTTGAAGCACTCTACCGATATCGGCACCAGACATGCCAGTTGAAATGAGGCGCACGTTTCCTTATCATTTATACAAGGGAATGTTTATATATGAGGAGCACATCACCATGAAAGCCCGTAATTTTCAGACCTCATCCATAATCATGGGGATCATGACCATGCTTCTGGTCCTGCTCGGCGGGTGCGCTACGGCACCCTACACCGGGAGGCAGCAACTCCTTCTTATTTCAGAAGGGGAAGAGATGGCACTGGGAGTTCAGGCCTATCGCGAAGTCCTCAAAAAAGAGAAAATATCCACGGACCCGAAAAGCAATGCATTGGTGAAAGGAGTGGGAACCCGTATCGCCGCCGTTGCACAAAAGCCGGGATACTCCTGGGAATTTACGGTAATCGATAACGCTAAAACCGTCAATGCATTTGCATTGCCCGGAGGCAAGGTGGCGGTTTACACAGGCATACTTCCCTATACCCAGACTGAAGCCGGTCTCGCCTTCGTGCTCGCGCACGAAGTCGGACATGCCCTGGCCCGTCATGGAGGAGAAAGGATGAGCCAGCAGCTCCTCCTTCAACTCGGACAGCAGGGACTCAACTTGGCCATAGCCAGCAAAAGCCCTGTAGCGATAGATGCCATCAATACAGGATATGGCCTGGCATCTACCGTCGGGGTAACCCTGCCTTTCAGCAGGGAGCAGGAGTATGAAGCGGACAAGATCGGCCTTATCCTCATGGCAAAGGCCGGATACGACCCCCGAGAGGCTCCGGCATTTTTTGAACGTATGATGCGGGCTTCCAAACAGGCATCTCCTCCTGAGTTCCTCTCCACCCACCCCACGGATCAGCATCGCATCCGAAACCTCAATGCCATGATACCGGAGGCCATGCGGTATTATAAAAAGTGATTACATCCACCCCCAACGATTGCGTCCGACTTTTCCCCAGTTGAAGTGCCCTTCGTGAACGGATAAGGTGCATAATGCAGCATAACTCACCTTTGACACATCTGATGGAATGGTCTATAGAGTCCATCTTATAGTTTAACTTTATGCTTAAGAGGTGCGGGAGATGGGATTGAAGATCGGTGAGATCGCCAAGAAAAGCGGAGTAGCCCCCTCGACCATACGCTACTATGTACGCCAGGGGCTGCTGCCGGAGCCGGACAAGGTCAATAAGAGCATGGCATACTATGATGAAGAATGTATTGAGAAGATCCGAGCCATCCGACACCTCCAGGAGCGTAAATACTTCCCCCTCTCGGTAATCAGAAACATACTTCGTAGGATGGACCTGGGCATGAGCCTGGATGAGGCCGAGGCCATTGAGGATGCAGTGTTCGGGGCCCAGGAAGGCACAGCTGAAAAGCTTATGGATAAAACAGAGTTCATGGAGGCCACGGGGCTCAGCCAGGAAGAGCTGCAGACAGCCACCAGGATAGGGCTTCTCATACCTTACCTCCAGGAAAAAGGCCGTACACTCTTCAATCAGGAGGATGTCCTCTTTTCCCGGGAGGTACTCAAAAAGATCATTTCCTTCGGCCAGGATCTGCACGACCTGAGCTTCTACGTGGACCTGGGAAGACAGATCGTCGATCGTGAGATGAGCCTTCGAAAAGCGGTTGTCAGGAACAGGGCCCCCCAGGAGAACATCCGCATTACCGCAGAGATATCCAAGATGGCCGATCTTCTCAGGGGTTATATCCTCAGACGGCTCTTTCAGAGAAGGGTGCAGGCTGCCATTCAGAAAAGCCTCTCCGAATGAACTTGCCGACCCCAGTTCTTGTGTATTAACGCCCTTCATGGAAAGCGGGAGACAACCATTCTGAGAGGCACTCTCTCAAATACGAAAAGCATGACATTGGATAGTTTCTTTCCACAATGGAGGGTAATTGTTTTCCAAATTCATCTAAAGCATCTACGTAAGGCATCGAAACTTAAGACCTGTACCATGAGCATGATTTTTGCAACATGAGTATTTAATTGTATATTTTTATTTATAGTGTTATTGGATCAAAGAAACATCTTAGAAAAGAATCATGCATGTGAGGGGTCAACACGGGCATCGTTCATGACCCTTCCCCGGCGTCCAACAAATGTTATGTTTTGTCCACCCAGGGCATGTGGATAAAACTCGGACTAGTATCTAAGGATCATGCATAAGGGACCATGCATCTTCAGAGAGAGGGAGGAGTATACCGCATGGAACGGTATAATATTTTACGAAGGTATAGCCTGTTCTTTCTCTCATCCATAATTGCACTGCTCATGCTTGTCCAGGGATGCCACAGCGGCGGGGGTGCCGGACCCATTGCCGCTCCGGAAGGTACCTACCAGGTGGGGTACTTTCTCGACAGCCCCGTGGAAGGCCTTGAGTACCGATCCATCTCCTGGTCAGGGATAACTGATTCACAGGGGAGCTTCTATTACAGGGCGAGTGAGGAGGTCACTTTTTATCTCGGTGATGTCATCATCGGCCGTACATCTGCACAGCGGATCATTACACCGGTGGATCTCGGCGGCGTTGCAGCGAATACCGCCAGTACAAAGGTCATCAATATCGCACAGTTTCTCCAGTCCCTCGATGAAGACCAAATGCCATCCAACGGGATATATATACCCCAGGAGGTCCGCGACGCCCTTGAAGGTATTGTCGTGGACTTCACCCAGGACGACCTCAACAACGACGCCGGGGTACAGGAGATGTTCGACCGTCTAAATGGTATGGATATCTACCCCGAAGAAAACATCGGTCTCATTTCCGCCGAAGAGGCCCAGATCCACCTTGAAAATACCATAACCCAGATCGAGACGGAGGAAGCAGAGGCAGAGGAGGCGCTCAATAATCTCAGTTTGTCGGCGTCCATCGGCTTTCCCTATTCAAGTGTCCTCATGATCCAAGGCCAGTCCATCAACCTGCAGGGGTACGTATACGGCGGGAAAACACCCTACACCTATGCTTGGCGGATAAACAGCGAAGAACCTTTCTCCACGAGACTGAGCCCGGGGAAATATACGTTCAGGACGCTGGGATCCTATACCATCACCTTTACCGCTACCGACAGCACAGGCGATGTAAAGACCGATATACGACACATCAATGTATTCGGCTCCGAGACACAGGAAGGGGACTTCCCGGCCGATTCCATCCCATCGGTCGGCATCGTCAGTCCCCCTTCCGGGAGCACCACATTCAGTGCGGGAGACATCGTGACCTTCCAGGCTTTCCTCAATAACGGGAATACACCTCTCTACTACGGTTGGTCAGTGGGCGCTGCCCCAGATAACACCTATGACCCAAGGTCCGAGATCGTCACCTACATCTCTCCACGCACCTTTATCGTCTCGCAAGACATACAGCTCAACGCACCGGGCGAGTATTCCATTTTCATCCTGATCCAGGATACGCCCGTAGGCAGCAAAGGCCCTGACCAGCACGCTGCAAGCACGTGGGTAGTGGCGGAGTAAGCTCATACCACGAGCAGGAAAACACCTTGACAAATACGGACATTCTCCTGTATTAACCTTATAGTTTAACTTTAATCTTTAATAACTCATGGGGAACTATCGCAAGGTAGTCCTCACCACAAAAACATTATCAGGGAGTTATTGTATGAAGACACGCATTACCGAGCTCTTCGGCATTCAGCACCCCATCATTCTCTCAGGCATGAGCTGGATAAGTGTCCCTAAAATGGTCGCAGCGGTATCCAATGCGGGAGGCCTCGGCATTCTTGCCACGGGACCATTTGATGCACAGCAGACTCGGGCTGCAATCAAGGAGATCAAGTCGCTCACCGACAAACCCTTCGGCACCAATACCACCCTGCTCTTCCCCGGTGCTGCCGAAAATGCAAAGGTCGCCCTTGAAGAGAAGGTGCCGGTTATCAATTTCTCCCTGGGCAAAGGCGACTGGATCGTGAAGGCCGCCCATGAATACGGCGGCAAGGTCGTTGCGACCGTCGTTAATGCCCGCCATGCCAAGCGCGCCCAGGACTATGGCTGCGATGCCCTCCTGGTGACCGGGCATGAGGCGGCGGCTCATGGCGGTGATGCAACCACATTCTGTCTCGTGCCGAGCATCGGGAATGCGGTCACTATACCCATAATCGCTGCCGGAGGCATTGCCGACGGGAGAGGACTCGCCGCAGCACTGGCACTCGGTGCAGACGGAGCGGCGATGGGCACCCGGCTCATGACCACCAAGGAAAGCCCTCTCCATGAGAACTACAAACAGCTCTCCATCCAGAAGGAGGTCTATGACACACTCTATTCCACCCGCTTCGACGGACTTGGCTGCAGGGTTCTCGACACCAAGGCGGCCAGGGATGCCATCCGTCAGGGCTTGAACATCAGGAAGCTCATAGAGGCATTGCCGAATTCCATGATCATTGCAGATCAGCTTCATCTCCCCTATTTCAAGCTGTTCCTGGGGGTCATGGCCTCCGGATGGAAAAACGCCAAACAGCTTGCCTTCATGGCCAATGCCTTCAAGGCCATCCGGGTGGCCACTGAAGACGGTGATATCAATAGAGGCGTGCTCCCTGTCGGTCAGGCAACAGGGCTGATGAGAGATATCCCGACCGTGTCAGAGGTCATAGAGCGGACGGTCAGGGAGGCTGAAGCGATTGCATTGGAGCTTGCGCAGAAAACAGATGGGAAAGTGGAGTCCAGTCCCACGCCAGCGAAAAAGACAAGGGTTCCTCGGGCACCTCGAAAGACCGCACCGAAGAAGTAGAGAACATCTCGGATAATATAAAGACAATGAAGAAGCGGTCATGTCCGTTGACGGACATGACCGCTTCTTCATTCATCCTGGGACTACTGTATGAGGCTTGAAGCTTTTTTCAGATGATCAGCCGCTTCATCGTGCATGCGTTCGAGAAGTTCCCTGCAGCTGATCACATCCCGGATATGACCTATGGACTGGCCTACCATGAGGGGAGCATCTTCCACATCCCCTGTTTCCCATGCCTTCTTGATGCGCTGCCCAGCGATGAGCGGTATAAGGGCTTCAATTCCTTTCCCCGCCTCTTCAGCTGCAAGCACCTCTGATATGATCTTATTCTTCAATGCCCTGCCCTGAAGGCCGATGGTCTTGCAGATGAGGGTGGTCTCGTTTTCCTGGCGCTTGATGAGTTCCTGCTTGATGTTTTCGTGCACAACACAATCAGTGGTGGCTATGAACCTGCTGGCCATCATGACTCCCTGGGCACCAAGGGTCAAAGCAGCCGCCAGTGACCTTCCATCAGAGATACCGCCCACCGTGACCACCGGGATCTTTACGGAATCGGCAATCCTCGGGGTCAGTACCATGGTGGTGACATCATCACCCAGAGGATGTCCGCCCTCTTCGAAGCCTGCCGCATAAACACCGTCATATCCGGACTTCTCTGCATGTACAGCATGTCTCACCGAGCCGACCTTGTGGAACAATTTCACACCGGCATGCTTCAATTCGTCCATGACGTTCTTGCCCAGGGCCTTGTCCAGAGGAGTCCCGGAAACCTCGATACCTGCCACACGCTCCTCGATGCACACCCTGGCGTACATGGCATGATGTTCGGAGGTGATACGTACCGAGGGAAGGATGGTGATGCCTACCATGAAAGGCTTGTCGGTGAGCTTCTTCGTCTCTGTAATGGCGGCACGGAATTCCTCCTCGGTCTCATAGTTCCCTGCCGTGAGATTCCCCATCCCGCCGGCATTCGATACTGCCGCACACAGCTTCGGTGTACAGAGCCACATCATGGCGCCGCAGATGATCGGATATTTGATACCAAACATTTCCGTTATAGCTGTCTTGATCATATCCCCTCCCTGTGGTGATAAAAGGTTAAAGTTGAACTTTATGCTTTATAATAGGTACATGCATCCGGTCACCATGTCAATACTTTTCTTGCAAACCTTGTCCTGCAAGTATCATCCCCCCTCCCCGTTGACGACGTAAATCCCAGTCCCGGCCTGAAGATCCGATACTGAATACATCACCCTGAATCTTGTCCTTTCCAGATCCCTGTGGTAGGAATACCCCGCACAATGGACCACAAGGAGGTATGCTTTGCAGTACAAGTTCAACAAAAGTGACTACCTGATCTTTCTTCTCAGTTATGTCTTCTTTTTCCTGTATATAGCCGATGCCCTGGAACTGTTCCCCCTTTCCATCCTCACCGCTATGCCTTCATGGATATATCTTGTTGTCGCCGTTGTACTGAATGTCTGGGTCCTTCCCCTGCCGGGAATACACCCCAGATTGCCTGACAGAGAAGCGACCCCTTCTCTGCCTGCGCCGGCCGAAGTCCTTGAAATCCCAAAGGCACCGGTGGAAGCGGAGGTCAAGAAGGCACCACCTGTACCGACGCCTGAAGAGAAACTAGGCAAGGGCCTTGCCAAGACCCACAGAGGTTTTATTGACCGGATAACCGCAGTCTTCAAGCGCTCGTCCGCCCTTGATTCCACCCTGTTCAACGACCTTGAAGAAACCCTTGTGGGTACCGACATCGGGGTACGAACAGCTTATGCACTCTTCGAGTCCATCCAGAAAAAGTCGTCTTCACTGAACGGTCCTGACTCGGCGCTGAAAGCCATACGGGAAGAGGTGGAGAGTATTCTTCTTCGCCGTGAAGCACCCCTGGTCATTCCCGAAGGGAAAAAACCCTATGTCATCATGGTGACGGGTGTGAACGGGTCGGGTAAAACTACAACCATCGCCAAGATAGCTTACCATCTGAAGAACGATGGGAAATCGGTTATTATCGCCTCCGGGGACACCTTTCGTGCCGCTGCAATTGAACAACTGGAGCACTGGGCTAACAGGGCAGGAGCTGATTTCGTCAAAGCCCAGGAAGGCGCAGATCCCTCGGCTGTCGCCTTCGACGGCCTTCAGGCAGCAATTGCACGGGGTCACGACGTGCTCATCATCGATACGGCGGGAAGGCTCCACACCAAGGAGAACCTCATGGAGGAGCTCAAGAAGACCCAGCGCGTCCTGGGGAAGAAACTTGAGGGCTCTCCCCACGAAATACTCCTGGTTCTGGATGCAACCATCGGCCAGAACGCCATAGAGCAAACTCGGCAGTTCAACAATGCCTTGGGTATTACAGGGATAGCCCTGACCAAGCTTGACGGTTCATCCAAGGGAGGGGTTATCGTGGGTATTGCCAACGAGTTTCAGATCCCCATCCGCTTCATCGGTATCGGAGAAGCTATGGACGATCTCCAGCCGTTCCATGCAAAGAGCTTTGTGAACGCCCTTTTCCTTGACAATTAGGTAAGCAACTCCCATAGTTATCCGATGCTGAAGATTGAGAAAGACAGACTGAGACTCATCTTCGATGCCATGCTCTCGAAGAGTATCATGGTCATCGGGGATCTTATGCTCGACGAGTATATCTGGGGAAAGGTGGAGCGCATATCCCCCGAAGCGCCGGTCCCTGTTGTTGAGGTTTCGAGCGAGCTTTTCAAGCTGGGAGGATCAGGCAATGTCGCCAACAACCTCCTGAGCCTCGGAGCCGGGGTGATCATCAATGCGGTCAAGGGCAATGACCGTCACGGCCTTATCCTCCAGGACATCCTTGAAGAGATGAAGATTCCCGATGACTCCGTGTTCACCGACCCCAAGCGGGGCACCACGGTAAAAACCAGGATCATAGCCCACACACAGCAGGTTGCAAGAATCGATAAAGAGAACAAGTCCCTCATCTCAGATACCATGCTCAGGAAGATAGTCACTTCCTTCCGGAACAGCCTGAAAAAGATTGATGCCCTCATCATCTCGGACTACGGCAAGGGGGTGGTGAGCAGGAGACTGCTGGCACAGGTGGTCCCCCTTGCCCGGGAAAACGATATTCCGGTGTGCGTGGATACCAAGGAAAGGAACTTCCCACACTATAAGAAAGCAACCGTCATCACGCCCAACCTCAAAGAGCTCAGCTTCGGGGCCGGCATCAAAATCGAAGAATATGCAGATATGGTCAGGGCGGCCCGCAAGGTGAAGGCCATGCTGGATTGCGACATGGTGCTGGTCACCAGGGGAGAACACGGCATGAGCCTTTTTGGAAGCGACGGCGACCCCATAGACATCCCTACCAATGCAAAGGCCGTGTATGATGTAACGGGTGCCGGAGATACGGTCATCGCATGTTTCACCCTTGCCCTGGCCTCAGGTGCGACTCCGAAAGAGTCTGCCATTATCGCAAACATGGCTGCGGGTCTTGTCGTAGCAGAGGTCGGCGCCGCAAGCGTTCCCCGGGACAGGCTCTATAAGGCATGTATGGAGGAGCTCAGTGGGTAGAGCCTCCAAGCCGGGCAAAGCCATGCTCTTCTGCAGCGTACTCTATAACATTGAAGCGCCAGTTGATCAGGTAATCCATACATTGACCCGGGAGTTCGGTGAAACAATCCTCAGCACGGAACCCATGGAATTCACCTATACGGATTATTACCATCAAGAGATGGGAAAACACCTGTATCGTGTTATCCTAGCCTTCTCCAACCTTGTGGAGCGTGACGCCCTTCCAGACATAAAGACCCACACCAACGAGATCGAGAACACCTATCTGAAAGAAGGAAGGAGGCAGATCAATCTTGACCCCGGATTGATGACCCTCGAAAACATCTGCCTGGCCACAACCAAACCGTACAGTCATCGAATGTATTTGAGGAAAGGGATCTGGGCCGAGATTACCCTTATCTACACAGGCAATTCTTACAGAAAACTTGAATGGACCTACCCGGACTATGCCTCGGATGAGCTTGTCAGCCTCTTCAACAGACTCCGGGAAGACTATAAAAGGAGGGTACAATGCCTTCAAGCATGACCGGATTCGGCCTGGCCGATACCCACGGATACCATGTGGAGATCAAGGGGGTGAATCACCGGTACAAGGATATCAGGGTCAAGATGCCAAGGGATCTGGGCGCCTTCGAAATGACGGTCCGGGACATGGTCTCCGAGGCGGTGCAGCGGGGCAAGGTCGATGTCACGGTGAACAGGACAACCTCCGTGGAGACCCAAGAGAAAATGGCTGTCAACTGGGATTTGGCAAGGGAATACCATGCTGACCTCTGCATCATGGCCCGGGACTTCGGGGGCGATGTATCATTCCGTGACGTCCTGCTCATCCCGGGTGTCCTGATCGAAAGCTCGGGACACAAGGAAGATCAATTGCCGCTGATTCAGGAGGCCGTGCGGGAGGCACTGGTGTCTTTTTCCCGGGCCAGGGAGAATGAAGGAAGAAACCTGGCTAAGGATATCAGTTCGCGGGTGGCAGCCCTCTCCGGCATGGTCGAGACCATGAAAGACCTTGCAACGGACATGACAAACGTATATAAAGACAGGCTGCATGCTCATTTGAATGCGCTTCTTTTGGACAAGACCTCAGTAATCGATGAGGGGCGTCTGGAACAGGAAGTTGCACTCTTGGCGGACAAGAGCGACATCACCGAAGAACTGGTGAGACTGAACAGTCACATCCGCTTGCTTGAGGAGACAATCACAGGCCGGAGCGGCCCCATAGGGCGACAAACTGATTTTATCCTCCAAGAGATCAATCGCGAGATCAACACTATTGGTTCAAAGAGTCAGATGAACGCCTTGAGCCGTCTGGTGATCGATGCCAAGACTGAGCTTGAGAAGATCAGGGAGCAGATTCAGAATATCGAATAGCGAACGGCTGAAGGAGAAAGGAGAGCGTGTATGAGCAAACATGACACCAGACTTCTCAATATCGGCTTCAACAACGGGGTCGTTGCATCAAGAATCATTGCCATTGTTAATCCGTCATCATCCCCGATGAAACGACTCAGGGAAGAAGCCAAGGAGAGAGGACAGCTGATAGATGCAACACAGGGAAGAAAGACGAGATCAATCATTATAACCGACAGTTCCCATGTCATCCTCAGTGCCATTCAGGCTGAGACCATCTCCAATCGCCTTTCCGACGGAGGCAATCCCAAAGAGACGTCCATCCCGAAGGAGTAACGGTGAGGATATTCATATCCGGCCCCTCCGGAGTCGGAAAATCCACGATCATCAAGGAGATACTCAAGAGAAAGTCCGACATTGTGCTCTCTGTTTCCTATACGACCAGGTCCCCTCGCCCTGGAGAACAGGAGGGGATCGATTATTTCTTCACCGACAGACAGACCTTCGAACAGATGATCCGGTCCGGAGCCTTTCTTGAGTGGGCTCAAGTCCATGACAATCTCTACGGCACCTCCCTTGAGTGGATCGCCAAAGAAGAGCGGGAAGGTCTCCATGTCCTTTTTGATATTGACGTCCAGGGGGTCACCCAATCCAAGGGAAAGGGATCTCCCGGATGTTTCATCCTCATCCTCCCGCCCAGCATGGATGAGCTTGTGAGGCGATTGAGCAAAAGAGGTACGGAAAATCCCCAGGCTTTGACGACAAGGATTGAAAACGCCAAGAGTGAACTCAGCCACTGGAGTCTGTATGATTATCTGGTGGTGAATGATTCCCTGGAAACAACCATCCATACCATAGCCACCATCATCGAAGCCTACAGGTCATCCAGAGAGGTGGTCATCGGAGAATTGCCATGGCTCAGAACGATCGTATAATATTCGCCCTCGATGTAGGGGATATGGACTCTGCGAAGAAATGGGTCCATACCCTGAAGGACTCGGTGGGTTGGTTCAAGGTGGGACTCGAACTCTTTACCGCCACGGGACCCGATGTAGTCAGGCTGATAAAAGATCAGGGCATCAAGTGCTTTCTTGACCTCAAACTCCACGACATCCCGAACACGGTGGCAGGGGCTGTCCGTAGTACCATCAGAACAGGAGCGGACATGATGACCGTCCATCTCTCCGGTGGAAGGGCCATGGTGGAAGCGGCACTCAAGGCTGCCGAGGAAGAATCCCGCAAGCTGGGCATTGCAAGACCCAGGATCGTGGGAGTGAGCGTCCTGACGTCCTTGGGAGGAGTGGACCTGAAGGAGGTCGGTATTGAACGACCACCGATGGAACAGGTGGCATACCTTGCCCGGTTCGCTGCATCCTGCGGTACCGACGGCATGGTATGTTCCGCCGAAGACCTTACCCATATCCGATCAAGCGTTCCGGCATCCCTCATGCTCATCACCCCGGGCATCAGGCCGAGTTGGTCAGGGAAAGGTGACCAGAAAAGGATAGCCACCCCCGGGGCGGCCATCAAGGCAGGGGCCGATCTCCTGGTCATCGGGAGGCCCATCAGCGAGGCGCCTGACCCTGTTGAAGCCGTATCACGTATCGTAATGGAGATGGAATCAGCCTAGCCGAAAACCGCTTCACGAGAAACCTGGGAGAACACAGGTTTCCCCAACTCTCCCGTGTTGACCTCATGCCGTTTCTCCCCTATCCTTGAGAGGCCATGGCCATCAGGATATGCGGAGGCAGGTTTCGTTCTATCAGGCTCGCAAGCCCGGGCGGCAGGGTGCGCCCCACTACCGACCGGGTCAAGGAAGCCGTATTTTCAACCCTCATGCATCATCTCCAGGATGCACACGTCCTGGATCTCTTTGCCGGCAGCGGCTCTCTGGGGTGCGAGGCTCTCAGCAGGGGTGCTGCCAGGGTCACGTTTGTCGATCAGTCCAGAGAATGTACCGAGATCATAAGGAGAAACATCTCATCCATCGGGCTACCAGGGCAGGCATCCATCATCAAATCAGATGTAAGGATCTTCTTGAACACATGCCGTGAGAAATATGATCTGATCTTCATGGATCCTCCCTACCATAAAGGCCTTGCTTCGGATTTGGCCCCTCATGTATATAACCTGCTCAACCCAGGAGGGATATTGGTAGTCGAGCATGAAACAGGCGAGGAGATCCCATTGAACCCATGGAAGCACAAGCAATACGGGGACACCTCCATTTCATACTTTACCAGGAGTGATCAATGAAGAATGAAAAGATCGCGGTCTGCCCTGGCTCCTTCGACCCCATCACCCACGGACACCTCGATATTGTCCGCCGCGGCCTGTGTGTGTTCGACAAGGTAATCATAGCAGTGGGGCTTAATCCCCTGAAGAAGGACCTGTTCTCCACGGAAGAGAAACTCGATATGATCAGGCGCTCTGTGGAGGGCAATCCCAGAATCGAAGTTGATTTTTTCGAAGGGCTGCTTGTGGATTACCTCAAACAGGTAGGTGCCTGTGCCATCCTGCGGGGCTTGCGGGTCATTTCGGATTTCGAACTGGAGATGCAGCTCGCCCTCATGAACAGGAGACTCTGCGAAGAGGCGGAAACCTTCTTCCTCATGACCGACTACAACCACCTCTTCGTCAGCTCAACCATTGTCAAGGCCACCGCCGCCGCAGGCGGCTCCGTGGAGGGTCTGGTTCCGCAACCAGCCCTTGAAAAGCTCCTGGAGAAATTCCCCCACATGAACAACAAGAAGCATCCGTAGGGAGGTTTTGCATTGAAGATATCACAACTCGTATCCAAGATTCCGGGCTCAGCGACCCTGGCACTGACGGCCAAGGTCAATGAACTCAAGGCACAAGGCAAGGATGTCATCGGTTTCACCGCGGGAGAACCGGATTTCGATACCCCTGAGTACATCAAGAACTCTGCAATCGAGGCATTGGGCCGCGGGAGCACCAAGTATACGCCCGTAGGAGGCACCCCGAAGCTCAAGGAGGCCATCTGCGCAAACGTTCAGAAGGACTACGGGATCACGGTGAAGCCCGAGAGCGTCATGGTCTCATGCGGAGCCAAGCACAGTCTCTACAATCTCTTCCTCACCCTCTTCGAGGCAGGGGATGAAGTAATATGTCCGGGCCCCTACTGGGTCTCATACCCACCCATGATCGAGATGGCGGGCGCACGGCCGGTGATCATCGATACAAGGCCCACAGGCATGAAGCTTCATGCCGATATGGTTGCCGAAGCTATTACGGATCGTACCAGAGGTATCATCATCAACTCGCCGTCGAATCCCACTGGCATGGTCTTCGAGAGGGTGGAGCTGGAGAAGATCGCCGAGCTCTGCATTAAGCACGACATCACCATAATCTCCGACGACATCTACCGGAAGATCATCTTTGACGGTCTGCAGTTCTTCAGCATTGCAAGCATTTCGCCCGAGGTTGCACGGAGGACCTTCATCATAGACGGATCCTCCAAGACCTATGCAATGACCGGGTGGCGCATCGGGTACTGCATAGGCGACAGCAAGGTCATCAAGGCCATGGAGAGGCTTCAGAGCCAGAGCACGTCGAATCCCGTCAGCTTCGCCCAGGATGGTGCGGTGGCATCTCTGATAAACGAAGAATCCCAGAAGATAGTCGAGGAACGCAGGAGGATCTTCGAAAAACGCAGGGACCTGATCGTAAGCAAGTTCCGGGAAATCCCCGGAATAGGAATCATCCCGCCGAGCGGTGCATTCTACGCTTTTCCATCCATCAACGGGTACATGGAGCGTTTCGGCAATGCAACGGCCTTCTCGGAGTACCTCATTGAGCATGCCCTTGTAGCCCTGGTTCCGGGCGGTGAGTTCGGAGCCCCGGATCATGCGAGGTTCTCCTTCGCCACGTCCGAACAGAACATCATTAAAGGGCTTGATCGCATCAAGGAAGCCCTGGCAACCCTCTAATAAAGATCCAGGTGACAGACCTCCCGGCAGCGGGATCTGTCACCTGTGCATCAATATCCAGAGACCACTTATGAGATTCGATCAGCATCCTCCACGTCACAGCAGCTTTTTATACTGACCGGGTGCGGATCGATCCGAAGGGAATCCATTTGCTTGGCAACTCGCTCTAAAGAAAAAAATACCATCACCGATAATAGTTGTAGGATGCAGTGGGGAGGGGTCCTCAATGAACATGAACATACAAGGCTACCAAGCATATAAGAAAACCCAGATCCAGACAGCTGATCAGGGCAGTCTTATCCTCATGTGCTATGACGGAGCCATAGGATTTATCAGACAGGCTCAGAAGGCTCATGGCAATAAAGAGTTCACGGTAATGCATGAACTCCTCAACAAGGCTCAGAACGTATTATGGGAATTGATAAACGGTCTGAACTACGAAGCCGGTGCAATTGCACATAACCTCGATGCACTCTACAACTACATGATCAGACGCATTATCGATGCTCAGTATCACTGCACCATCGAACCAATGAATGAGGTCATCAACTACCTCCAGGAACTCCGAGAGTCATGGCAGACCATCATCCAGAAACGCTCTTGAACCTCCTGAAATCCTGGCGGACGGTCCTGAACAGACAGTCTGAAGCCCTGGAACAGGGGAGTATGCAGGATCTTGCAGATCTCGTAAGGCAATCATTGACGATTCAACAGAAACTCGAAGGGATGCTTTCAGCATCGTGTCCGACAACCAACAGGAAGATGGTCAGTGATCTCCTCAGCGACATCCACAAGCACCAGAACATCTTAATCGAAGCATTGAAATGCCAGGCTGGGGAGCTTGCCCATGAGATAGGAGCACTGCAGAAGAACAAGTCCTCTCTCAAGGGTTACAAGCAGAAGAAAACCTCGATTCCCCGTTTCATGAGTGAGCACACCTGATATTCCCTCAGCGCGTACGTTGACAGACCTTCTTTTTTCTCCTAGTCTGTGAGCCTATGCAGGTACTCCTATCATCCGGATCACCGAGAAGAAAAGAACTCTTCTCCCTGCTCGGCATTCCTTTCCTGACAAAAGTCCCGAACATCCCCGAGGTCCAGTTCAAGGGGGAAACAGCCCGGAAGTTCTGTTCCCGTATCAGCAGGGAGAAGGCCTTGTCCATGGCCCGGCACTACCCCGAGGCGCTCGTCATAGGCGCCGACACGGTGGTGGTTGTAGACGGCCGGATCCTCGGGAAGCCTTTGGATGAGAACCAGGCCAGGGAGTATCTCCTCCTCCTTCAAGACAATACTCACGATGTCTTCACCGGATATACCATCGTCTGCGGGAGCCATACGAAATCCAGAGTGATCCGGACCAGGGTCAGCTTCAATCCCATGTCGCAGGAGGAAATATCTTGGTACATTGCAAGCGGAGAACCCATGGACAAGGCGGGGGCCTATGCAGTCCAGGGTATCGCATCCATGTTCATTGCAGGCATCCAGGGTTCATACACCAATGTCATTGGATTGCCCGTCTCAGAGCTCTATGAAGACCTGAAAAGATTCGGGCTCACATTCCATGGTACTGAAGGAGGAGGTTCTGCATATGAAGAAGCATGTACTGACCATTGACCAGGGCACGACTGGGACCAGGGTCATGATCGTGAACCAGGAAGGGGATGTGGCGGGGATGGCTTATTCAGAATTCCCCCAGATATACCCTCAGCCGGGTTGGGTGGAACATGATCCGGAAGTGATCTGGGAAACGACACATACGGTCATGAAGAAGGCCCTGCTTGCCGCATCCGTGCAGCCCAAGGATATCATTGCAATCGGCATAACAAACCAGCGTGAGACCGTTGTCCTATGGGACAGGAAGACGCTGAAGCCCGTTTACAACGCCATTGTCTGGCAGTGCAGGAGATCCGCAGCCATCTGCGACGAGCTTAAATCCGACGGTCTTGAGCCCCTGTTCCGGGAAAGGACGGGGCTGGTTGTTGATGCATATTTCTCCGGTACGAAGGTGAAATGGCTGCTCGATATGATCCCTGGCCTCAGGGCCAGGGCCCTTTCCGGCGATATAGCCTTCGGCACCATCGATACATGGATTATCGCCAAGCTCACCAGGGGAAGAATCCATGCAACGGATTATACGAACGCCTCCAGGACTCTGATGTTCAATATCCATGAAAGGAAATGGGACAAGGAGCTCCTCAGGGTGCTTGATGTTCCTGCAGCCATGCTTCCCGGTGTCGTCTCATCGGCCGGGGTCATCGGTGAGAGCGATGTTGAGGTAACGGGAGCCGCAATCCCCATAGCGGGGATAGCCGGTGACCAGCAGGCCGCACTCTTCGGCCAGGCATGCTTCGACGAAGGGCAAGCCAAAAATACCTATGGAACGGGATGCTTTCTCCTGCTCAACATAGGTCATAAGAAAATCGACCCGACCAACGGCCTCATCCTGACGCTCGCCTGCGATGAAAAAGGCGGGCCGTGTTATTCCCTGGAAGGGTCGGTCTTCATCGGCGGGGCGGTGATCCAGTGGCTCAGGGACGGGCTGGGCATCGTAGCTGATGCATCCCAGACGCAGGAGATCGCCGAGAGCGTCCCTGACACCCATGGAGTTTACATGGTTCCCGCCTTTGCAGGCCTAGGGGCGCCCCATTGGGACATGTACGCACGTGGAGCAATCCTCGGCCTCACCAGGAGCACCACCAAAGCACACATCGTGCGTGCGGCCCTTGAGGGTATTGCCTACCAGGTGAAGGATCTCATCGGTGCTTTCGAACAATGTAAAGGAGAGGCCTTCAGCGGGCTCAAGGTGGATGGTGGTGCATGCAAGAACAGTTTCCTCATGCAGTTTCAGTCGGACATCCTTGGGTGCCCCATCGACCGTTCACACCACATCGAGTCCACCGGTATGGGTGCCACATATCTCGCCGGAATTGCCACAGGATTCTGGAAAGCTGGTGACCAGATCCGAAGTCTCAGAAAATCGGACATGATCTTTGTCCCCATGGTCGACGATCAGACCCGGCAGAGGCTCTATACAGGATGGAAGGACGCCGTGACCAGGGTAAAATCCAACGAAAACTGATATGCGTATGGTCGAAAACATAGGTAGAATGACCATCTCCTTCCTGGAGGAGCTGGGGGCCTTCTTCATCTTCTTCTTCCAGGCCGTCTCTCAACTGGCGAGGCCACCGATCTTTCTGAAGCAGTACTTCAAGCAGATGGAGTTCATCGGGATCCGCTCCACCCCTGTAGTCATGCTCACCGGCATATTCACCGGCATGGTAAGCGCCCTCCAGACCCATCACGGATTCAGTCTGTTCGGTGCGGAATCTCTCGTCGGCTCTACGACGGCCCTCGGCCTTCTCAGGGAGCTCGGACCCGTACTTGCCGCACTCATGGTCACGGCCCGTGCCGGATCGGCCATGACCGCCGAGATAGGCATCATGCAGGTGACGCAACAGGTGGACGCATTGGTCGTCATGGGGGTCAACCCCTTCAAATATCTGATCATCCCGCGTGTCGTGGCCACCGTCATCATGATGCCCATGCTGACCCTCATTTTCGATGCCATCGGCATGATCGGGTCCTATATCGTGGGGACCGTCATCCTCGACATCGATAAAGGCGTATTCATGGCACGGATCATGGAGTATGTCTCCTATGAGGACCTCTTTTCCGGCCTCATCAAGAGTTGCTTCTTCGGTGGTATCCTGGCGGTCGTGTGCTGCTTCAAGGGGTACAGCACCAGCGGAGGGGCCGAGGGGGTTGGGAAGTCGGCCACACAGTCCGTGGTCATCTCATCGGTCAGCATCCTGATCGCCGATTATATGCTCACCGCCATCATGTTCTAGGTAACGGATGAGTACATGGTGATGGCTTCCACTGGACACTCCAGTGAGCAGAATCCGCACCCGATACATGCCTTTTCCTCCTTGAGGTAAGGATATCCATGGGGATACCCGCTGTCATGGGCTCCTGAGAGTGCAAGGCAGTTCACCGGGCATGTCTCGATACACATATTGCATGACATGCATTCATCACTGTTCACCCGGGGCTTTTTCCACTGGCTCCTTTTCACCATGGCGCACAGGTTTCCGAGCTGATCAAGAACCGAGGTATGGGGGCATATACGGCCACAGGCACCGCATTCAATGCATACAACCGGATCAATGACATGGATCTCTTTCTTCTCACCGGATATGGCGTTCACAGGACAGATTTTCTTGCACGCCTGGCAGCCGACGCATGATTGGGTGATCGTAAACGGCATATCTTTCCTCCTGCGTTTCTCAGCTTACTTCAATGCCGAGCCGTATCAGAGTCTGGGGTGTCGGCTTCCCCGTAGCCGGATCCCACCCCAACTGCGCCCAGTAATCGCCCATCATCTTCTCAATGTCCACGGTCCTGCCCTTGTTGGCCCCCTGAGTCAGAGGAGGCCTCCCCACGGCCCTGTCATGCACCCTGTTCTCCTTGGGTTCTATGCCATGTTTGACGTTGAATGCCTGTCTGAGAGTCTGTATGCGCTGTCCGATCTCCATATACTGCTCGGGTGTCTTGGACCAGCCGGTCACGGCATTGAGCCAGTCAAAGGTCGGGGTCCTCGTCACCCCGAGAAAGCTGCCGAACATGCAGAGCCCGGCCCCGTTCACAACGGCCATGTACCTACTGCTGGAGGCTTCTTCCTGGGCCTTCTTCTCGTCAGCGAGATATCTGCTGTTCTTGGTGTAGATCTGAAATGGCAGTTTCTTCGGAATGCCCTTGACCCTCTTCCAGAGCTGGAACATCTCATAGTAAAGCTGGGAGCCGATGGTATGCCTGCCCGGAGTCGGCTCCACTGAATAGTGCACAGCGAACCCGGGATCCATCCTGCCGTCGTGCATGGCAGGCTCCTGCCCTCCCGCATGCACGGCAAATCTATCCGATCCCTTCCCGATCCTTCTTGCTGCAGCCCTTACGCCGTCCGCAAGGACATCGCCGATTCCCTCACGATCCACCATCCTGCGGATCAGCTCCGCTATCGCACCGGCATCACCCCATGACAGATCGAGCCCTCCTGTGTCTTCCTTCGTCAGGATCCCCTGCTCGTAGCACTCCATGGCAAAGGCAACGGCGGCACCGGCAGAAATGGTGTCCATACCGGCCCGGTTCAGATACTCGTTAAGATCAAAGAGGCTCCCAGTATCCTCGTTCATGCACAAGCCTCCCAGCGCGAGGATCGATTCATATTCCGGCTTGTGCCCTTCCTTATACTTCCCGGGATACCTGCAGATACCCCCGCAACCCAGGGGACACGAGTAGCAGTGGTACTTGATGACCTCATAGCCCTTTACAAGATCGGGATGAGCTGACTTTGACCTGCTTAAAGGCCAGTCGACATTGCTGCCCTTCCAGTTCTTCACAGGGGAATCGCCCCACTCCGGAGACATCTGATTGAGTCCACCAGTGCCCCACTTCCTGAGAATGTTCTTATACACATAACCATCCATGGCCATGGCGGTGGGCAATACCCTGAGCAGGATGCCCAGGAGCCCCAATCCTGTCCCAGGTCCAAGGGGAAGTTGCACCTTGACCCACCTGTTGCATATCCTGCTCAGCCTGTTGACCTCCTGGCGGTCATACACACGGATGCGTTTCTTCCCGTCAAGAACAACTGCCTTGAGTTTCTTTGACCCCATGACCGCCCCAAGGCCCGAACGCGCCGCCAGCCGCCCCTTGTCGTTGCAGACACCTGATATCAGAGAGAGCTTCTCCCCCGCAGGGCCTATGACTGCCACACTTGCATGTTCGCCGTACTCCTTTTTCAGAAGCTCCTCGGACTCTACGGCATCCTTTCCCCAGAGGTGGG
The DNA here is from genome assembly GCA_036834365.1 of Thermodesulfobacteriota bacterium. Lineage (GTDB taxonomy): Bacteria > Desulfobacterota > Desulfomonilia > UBA1062 > UBA1062 > MWEI01. Next base: position 29,062 of record DAITOA010000014.1, read on the forward strand.
AGGCATCCCGCAGTTCCGGCTTTCCGTTCTTTATATAGAGGAGTACAGGTTTGTCACTGATTCCGGAGAAAAAAATGCCGTCATACCCTGAGCGCTTGATGGCAGGGGAAAAGGTGCCCCCGCAGTTGGCATCACCCCACCCGCCGGTCAGGGGAGACTTGCCGACCACCATCCAGCGTCCTGAAAAGAGGCTCCCGGTTCCGGTCAGAAGTCCTGAGACAAAACCGAGGATATTCTGAGGGCCGAGAGGATCTGCTCCGGCCGGTATCCTATGGTAAAGGATATGGGAGGCAAGGCCCATGCCGGACAGATACTTCTCGTAAATCTCCTCGGGTATAAGCTCGTCTTCCATCGTAGAAGATCCCAGATCCACCATCAGAATCTTCCCCATATACCCTCTGTCCATACATCCTCCTTCTGGAGCAGGTACAAAAATCAGACGAACGTGCTGAGTCTCTTGATTCTGTGTCTCATTACATTCACACTCGGTAGATTAATATCATAATATTGTAAAAATTTACAGTGCTAAGACCGCATTCATCCATGGAACAATCCTTACCTGTGGCAGAGATAATCCTGAACAAGACACATTGAACATCTTGACAACAATCCACAACAACGCTACAGGTTAACACTGTTACATTAACATTGTTATCCTTATCAGGAGGCTTATATGCCAAAGGCTCCCAGGAGTCAAGAAGACATCGATTTCATTCGAGGCAGGATCCTTGATGAAGCACTTGCCATCATCTCGGAACAGGGATTCAAGCAGTTCAGCATGCGCAAACTCGCATCCCGCCTGGGCATGACTGCCACGACCATATACAACTACTACTCCAGCAAAGACGAACTCTACCTCATGATCCTCACCAAAGGTTTTGATGAGCTGGCCCAATCCCTTGAGAAGATCGACAGGACCGTTCCTGTCCCCAGGGACAAGATCAGAGACATGATCCGTGCCTATGTGGATTACGGCATCGGGAATTCACATTACTATAATATCATGTTCACCTCCGATGCCCCCAAGTACCGTGACTATGTCGGGACAACCCTCGAGCCGGTGGCGTCTTTTGAAAAATCGACCGCGCTCAAGCTCATTGACATTACTTCAGGGATGGTCAGGGGTATTCTTCGTAAAAGTGGTATCCCTGACGAAACCATAAGATACTCCATACTCAGGCTCTGGACTTCTCTGCACGGCATCATAGCCCTCTATAACAGCAGGGTGCTCCATGAGGTGGAAGATGATCCCTCAACCACGGTCGAGCATATGGTGAATGACCTCATCACATCCTTCCAGGACCTTTTTGCCAGAAGAGAATCACTCCAGGAAAACAGGAAAAACAAAAGAATGCCGGTCGGCTGACCGGGGAGGCTGATCCATGAACAAGATAAATGCAGCAAACATAGCCACCAATCTTGTCCTGCGCATCATGGCACTGCACTTTAACCTGTTTGACAAGTTCAGAAAATATCTCAGGTCTGCAGATGGCTGGATCAACTTCACCGTGGGGCTCAGCACCGAAACCGGCAGCGTCAGGCAGGCCATCACCTTTTCCGAAGGGAGAGCCCGGGTGCCCCGGAGGATTCCAGAAAGGGTGGACATTGAACTCGTCTTCATGGACAACGATGTCCTGGCAGAAATGACCAAATTGCCCCCCAACGAAGTCCTCAATCTGATATTGAAGAACAAGCTCACCATAAAGGGAAGCCTCGTCTATGCACAGATTTTCAACTTCTTCATCTCGCTGCTCATGAGGGGCAAGCAGATCAATATGATGAAGAAACAGGTCAAAGACCACATGAAGGAACTGTGCTCGACCATGCCGGAGCCGAATGAAAAAAGGCCGCCTGCCGGAAAGGCAAACATGAAGGCCGACATGGTAGATCCCGGGGTGCGATTCATCACCGATGACCCCTATCTTTCCGGATTCTCCCTTGATGATTTTCCCAGGTTGAAGAGGTTTCTTGATATCCATCTCAATGAGAAGCCCTCCATCTGCCACGAACGACCTTTGTTGCTGACCGAGTGGTTCAGAAAAAACGGTTTTGAGACGGACAGCTCAGGTAACCCATGGGTTCCGGAGTTGAGGCAGGCCAATGCGTTCAAACACCTCATGGAAAACCGTAAGCCCATCATCCGCAAGAATGACCTCATCGCCGGTACCACCACCACCAAGGAGATCGGGGTTGTGATCTATCCCGATTCGCATGGAACCATGATATGGGGGGAGCTTCTGACGGTTCCGTACCGGCATCTGTTCCCCTATGACATAACAGAAGAGACCATATCCACTCTGCACCATGAAGTGTTTCCCTTCTGGACTGACAGAAACTTCAGAGAATGGGTGCGGAACACCTACAAGAATCCGTTATGCCAGCAGCTCGATGAAAGATTTGCCGTCTACTTCCTCTGGAAAACTGTGGCGCTTTCCCACACGGTGATCGATTATCCGAAGCTCCTTCGGATCGGCGCCCGGGGAATCATACAGGAGCTCGAGGAAGAGCTTCTCCGTAATGAGGGGGCGGACCAGTTGAAGAAAGACACCATCCAGTCCATTATCCTCTGCTATGAAGGGCTCATTGCCTACGCCCGGAATCTGTCCGCCCAGGCTCGGTATGAGGCAGCGCGTGAACCGGATCCAGCGAGAAAGACTGAGCTTGAGAGGCTCTCCGAGATCTGCTCCAAGGTCCCCGAACAGGGGTGTGATACCTTGGACGAAGCAGTCAACGCCATCTGGATCCACTGGGTGGGTGTCCACATGGAGAACACCAATGCAGGGTTCTCACTGGGCCGGATGGATCAGTGGCTGCAGCCCTTCTTCATTTCCGACCTGAAGAAGATCAGATCCAAGGCCAAGAAAGAAGCATACATCAAGCATGCCATAGAGCTTATAGGCTGCTTTTACCTGAGGTGCACCGACCACCTCCCCCTCATCCCGGACATCGGAAACTACCTCTTCGGGGGAAGTTCCTCGGATCAGGCCGTCACCCTGGGTGGCATCACACCTGAAGGGGAGGATGCGGTCAACGACATGACCTACATCTTCCTCAAGGTCACCGAGATGCTGGGGATACGTGATCCGAACGTCAATGCCCGGTACAATAGGGAAATGAATTCGGCCACCTACCTCAGGAGACTCTGCGAGGTCAACCTGAATACCACGGCAACCCCATCCATCCACAATGATGAGGTTGTGATGGGTTCGCTTCGTGAGTTCGACTATCCCCCTGAACATCTCAGGGACTGGGCGGCCACCGGGTGCGTCGAACCCACGCTCTCCGGCCGGCACCTCGGGCATACCAACTGCATGATGTTCAATATGGTGGCTGCACTGGAGATGTCCATGTTCAACGGCCACCATCCCCTCATGCGATGGAACGTGGGGCCGAAGACCGGAGACCCAGCTGACGGGTGCTTCAAGACCTTCGATGACTTTTTCGAGGCCTTCTGCAGACAGCTCGACTTCCTCGTCGACAACGTATGTGAGTATAACAGGATGCTTGGTGAGGCACACAGTGTCATCAGACCGACACCCTTCATCTCGGGCCTGATCGAAGGCCCCAGGGCAAAGGGCCGTGACGTCACCAAGGGCGGCGCGCTCTATAATTCTTCAGGCACGGCTTGCATCGGTCTGGCGGATATAACCGACTCCCTCCTCGTGATCAAGAAATTGGTCTTCGAAGAGAAAAAAACAACCCTTGCAGAGATCAAGAAGGCTGTGGAGACGAATTTTATCGACAATCCAGTTCTGCACTCAATGGTGCTCAAGAAGGTCCCTCTCTTCGGTTCAGGCAATGAAGAAGCCGTGGACATGGCAAACCGGATCACGAAGTATATCCATGACAGATTCGGCGAGAAGGTGAACTACAGGGGAGGCCAGTATACGACGGGTTTCTGGTCCATGTCCAACCATGTCGCCTTCGGGACACTGACGGGTGCGCTTCCTTCGGGAAGACTCGCCTACAAACCCTTCACACCCGGACTTACACCCGAGGCACATGCTTCGAGGAATCTACTCGACAATATCCGCGATGTGGCTCAGCTGGTGCCCGAACACATGAACAACAACATCGCGTTCAACGTCAAGGTCGTACCCTCAGCCAAGGACGGTCATGATACGACTGTCGACCACATCTTCGCATATGCCAAGACCTACTGCGACCTGGGCGGCATGCAGATGCAGTTCAATGTCGTCTCGTCCGACACCCTTCGTGATGCCATGCGCCACCCGGAGGAATACAGAAATCTCATGGTACGGATATCCGGATATAATGCATACTTCGTGACCTTGAACAGGGATATGCAGCTTGAGCTCATCGAGCGGGCAGAATACGGTCTCTAGCATATTCACGGGATGAACCGGTTGATCTGCCTCTCCAACTCCTGCTGGGGGAGTGCCCCCTGAAGGGTATTGACGACCGTCCCGTTCTTGAAGAGGAACATGCTCGGTATGGATCGGATGCCATACTTCGATGCCGTGACTGGATTCTCATCCACATTGACTTTAACAACCTTAAGCCTGCCGGCATAGTTGGCGGAAAGACTGTCCAGAACGGGAGACATGGTCCTGCATGGACCGCACCACGGTGCCCAGAAGTCGACCAATACCGGGGTGCCGCTTTGTAAGACCTCTGCGGTGAATGTTATGTCGGTCGCTGCGACCGGTTCATTGATACCCTGGAGAGTCAGCCTTGCATGACATTTCCCGCACAAAGGCTTCTCGTGCAGCCGCGCCTTGGGAATCCTATTCCTGGAACCGCATGTTCTGCATGTTATAATGATGTCATCAGCGCCCATTTTCCCTTCCCTCTCTTCTGATCCCCGAGATCTTTAGGTACGTTTTCCATATTTCACCTGTAGTGCCTTTTGAACCGGATTCCAAGGTCAAGGACTTTTTATCTCTCCAGAATGGAGACATGTTTCAGGCTCAAGATCAAAGGCCGCCTGGATCTGTAAGGATCCTTTCCCTTCAGTAGCAGGCAAGTGAAACGTTGCCACACATGCCAAAGTGCAACCTGTACACCCTTTCCTGGATTTGCATATACGTACCGCATGCTGGCATGAAGATGCAGGTTGCCATACCGTCACCATATCCTGCCCCATCCTCTGAGACATGGTAAATTTTTCAAATATATATTGACGCCTGTATCAATGAATGCTAGATATTTTCTGATATGTATGTCAAACAAACGCACTTATCTAACTGTTATCATGTGATATTCAGAAATCTTCGGATTACTGTGTAGGCGAACATCCGACAAAAGGAGACTATACTATGACGGCCTTCAGAGAAATCACCATGGGAAACCTCTTGAGAGAGACTGCATCAAGATTCCCTGACAATGAGGCACTTATATATCCCGAAACAGGGCTCAGGCTGAGTTACCTGGAACTGCTCGAGAAGTGCACAGGCGTCGCAAAAGGATTCATGGCACTCGGCGTGAAAAACGGAGATCATGTCTCCGTATGGACGACGAACCTTCCCGAGTGGGTCTACCTGCAGTTCAGTCTCGGTATGATCGGTGCGGTTCTTGTCACCGTGAACACAAATTACAAGTCAAGCGAACTCGAATACATTCTCAAACAATCGGACACCACGACCCTTGTTCTCATGGAGGGATATCGAGACACGAGTTTCTATGACATCACCAGAGAGGTCATTTCGGAACTAGACACCACAGTCCCCGGCAAACTCAACTCTCCGAAGCTCCCTTATCTGAAAAACGTCATTTACATTGGGACAAGAAAGGATATCCCGGGGATGTTCTCCTTTGACCAGATCTTTGATCTGGGAAAAACTATTCCCGATGAGGAACTCGGAGAAAGGGAAAAGGCCATCCACTTCCATGATGTGGTCAATATGCAGTACACCTCAGGGACCACAGGGTTCCCGAAAGGCGTGATGCTTACCCATTACAATGTCATCAACAATGCACGGATGGTGGGAGACGTTATGGGCATGACGGAGAAAGACCGTCTGTTCATACAGGTACCCCTCTTCCACTGCTTCGGCTGTGTGATGAGCACCCTCAATGCAATGGTGCACGGCTCAACCATGGTGATCATCGACGCCTTCGATCCCCTGAAGGCCCTGAAATACGTCGACCAGGAAAAGTGCACGGCCATCAACGGCGTTCCCACCATGTTCATCGCCATATTGGGACACGAAGATTTCAACAAGTATTCCACCACGTCTCTAAGGACCGGTATTATGGCAGGGGCCCCATGCCCGGTGGACACCATGAATCAGGTCCGGGATGTCATGCATTGCCCTGAGATCGTCATTGCCTTCGGCCAGACGGAATCCTCCCCGGTCATGACCATGACACGCAGGGATGACCCGGTCGACCTCCGCGTCTCCACAGTTGGAAGGCTTCTCCCTGATATCGAGGGAAAGATCGTCGACCCCGGCACGGGAGAGGATGTCCCGTGCAATGTCCAGGGCGAGATCGTGACGAGAAGCGCATGTGTCATGAAGGGTTATTACAAGATGCCCGAAGATACGAAAAAGGCCATCGACAAGGATGGGTGGCTCCATACGGGAGACCTTGGCACCATAGATGAGAACGGCTACTTCAAGGTAACAGGCCGGATCAAGGAAATGATCATCCGCGGCGGCGAGAATATCTACCCGCGGGAAATCGAGGAATTCCTCCGCAAGAATCCCAAGGTCAGAGATGTGTATGTTGTTGGCATCCCTGATAAAAAGTACGGTGAACAGGTCCTTGCTGCTGTCATGCTCAAACCTGGAGAAAGGGCCTCGAATGACGAGTTCGTCTCGTTCTGCCAGGGCAGGATCGCTCGTCACAAGATACCCAGATACTGGGAATTCGTTGATTCAGTCCCCATGACAGCCAGCGGCAAGGTCCAGAAATTCAAGATGGTGGAGCAGTATGCCCACAAATACGGGAACTGACCGGTGAGATGATCCTTGCCGGCAGAGGGTCACGCCTTCTCGCGAGATCCTCTGCAAACAGGGAGGCGTTGTCGTTCCTTATATCCCCAGCGGTCAATTGAGGATCTGCTTCTTCATATATGACACCATAATCAGCAGGGCTCCTGCGAGACCATGGGAGAGCAACGGGCGGAAATCATACCTTTCCGGCTTGTCTGACACGATTGTCATCTGATGATCCAAGGTACTACCCGGGTACAGGAGCGCTGACTCCTGCACCCGGTGTTAATTTCTCAGGCAAAGCTTTCCTCGGGTATCTCTACAATGGACATGTCTTCATTCTTCATGGCCTTCACCACGGCATCCACCTCGGGGAGCACATTCCTGATGAAATACTGGGCAGATGAAATCTTCCCCATATAGAACGCCACATCCTTGCTGGATTTCGCAAGATCGGACATGGCCGCACTATCCAAACCCTTGATGCCGGCCTGCCGGACAAGTACATCGAGCTTTTCCTTTGCAATCCCCGCCTGCCAGAACAGGAACCAGCCGGACACGACTTTGCCCATCATCATGAGGAACGGATAGGCATTGTTGATGGGGACAAGGAACTTACCGGCCTTACCGCACGAGGCAAAGTACACCGCCGTATCAGCCAGGACATTTACACTTGCCTGGACGGCATCACCGAGTTCCTTCAGTCCCTCGATCTCCTTGTACTTGGTAACGGTGGAACCCATGAGACCCAGGAGGTTCATGAAGTATGTACCTTTCTTCATACCCAGCTTCCTGCCGATGAGATCAAGCGCCTGGATGCCGTTGGCCCCCTCATAGATGGAAGCGATCTTCTCATCGCGCATAAACTGCTCCACGGGGTACTCGCTGCAGAAACCGTATCCGCCGTAGATCTGCATGGCGTTCTCAGTGACCCGGAAGCCGATGTCCGAACAGTATGCCTTCACGATGGGCGTGAGCATCTCTGCATAGCCTATCCACTTGTCCTTTTCCTCTTCATTAACCCCTATGCGGTGCATATCGAAACACAGCGCCACGAAATAGGTGAGCGCCCGCATGCTGTCTACGTTCGACTTCATCCACAGGAGCATCCTTCGCACATCCGGGTGCCTGATGATAGGAACCCGGGGCGCCTCCGGATTTTTCATCTCCATAATGGATGATCCCTGGAGCCTTTCCTTGGCGTACTTCAGTGCGTGCAGGTATGCTATGGATGCGCTTGCAAGGCCCTGCATGCCAACGGCAAGGCGCGCCTCATTCATCATCTGGAACATGATCTTCATGCCATCGCGCTCATTGCCCAGGAGTTCTGCGTAGCAATCATTGTTGTCTCCGAAGTTGATGAGACAGGTGGCGCTGCCGTGGATACCCATTTTCTCCTCGATCTTTGCGATCTCGTAGTCGTTTCTCTTCCCCAGGGTCCCGTCGCCGTTGACAAGGTACTTGGGCACGATGAATATGGAAATACCCTTGGTGCCGGCAGGGTCGCCCTCGATCCTCGCTAGAACCGGATGGATGACATTCTCGACGAGATCATGATCCCCCCCGGTGATGAAGATCTTGGTTCCCTGGAGCTTGAAGGTCCCGTCGGGCTGTCGTATGGCCTTGGTGCTCAGATTCCCCACATCGGACCCCGCACCCGGCTCGGTGAGCGCCATGGTCCCGCCCCATACACCCTGGACCATCTTCTCCATGTACTTCTTCTTCTGCTCATCGGTTCCATAGGTCAGGATCAGATGGGCCGCACCCTCGGTGGCAAAAGGGTACGCAATGAAGGCAAAGTTGTGGTAGAACCACTCAATGGCTGCGATCTTCACGCTCTCCGGCATCCCCTGGCCCCCTTCCTCGGGAGGGAAGGACATGCCGATCCAGCCACCCTCGCAGAACAACCTGTAGACGCGCTTGAAACAGTCCGGCACATGCACCTGCCCGTCGACAAGCCTGCACCCCTGACGGTCGCTCTCCACCAGTGTAGGAAGGATCTCTTCCTCGGCGATCTTCTGTGCCTCGGTCAGGATCATGTTGAATGTTTCTTTGGAAAAGTCTGCAAACTTTTCATTCCCGCAGACCCTTTCCGCCTCGAGCATCTCATAGAGCACAAACTGCTGGTCCCTCTCATCCAAAATCATGCTTGCCATACAATCCCCCTCTTTCGTGTTCGTGATACGGTACACCGCATTCTGGTGTTCCTTTGTTTCCCTGTCGACTCAATGCCGGAGAATGAGACCGTACAGGTGCGGCTCATTTACTCATGGCAAAATAATCAGAATCTCCTCAGCTGCCAGGTGCCCCGGACACTGCAGCAGACCTGCCCGCTTTCATCCTTTATTTCGAGTTCCATGGTCCAGTCCTGTTTTCCATGTGATTCTGCCGAGTTCTGGATCCCGTCGACCTGCTCAGACGAGAGCTCCACATCAAGGTAGACATCGCCTGTCGCGGGTCTGCGATATTGTATGAAAACCTCTTTCACGATGGGATAGAATTTCGTGTGATCAAAGGATACATAGTAGATGACTCCGCCCGAGAACTCAGCCAGGATGAACAGGGAGCCTCCGTAGATCGTACCGATATGGTTGATGTTAGGCTCGAACGGGAGCATTATCCTCGCATATCGTTTCTTCAGGGAGACAATCTTCACCCCGGTCTGACTGATGATGTTCACTGCCTGTTCGAGAAAAACAGCCCCCTCCCTGTACTGTTCTTCTATCATTGAGTCCCCCCGTTCCGGCCTGAGAATAATCTGCAATTTAAGATAATACAATCTTACCGTATTATTTTAACAATTTCCCGATAAATGAATCAAGCATTCATTTCAGAACAGGCTTCACCCCTGTGTGGAATACGACGTGCTATGCGTGCAGATAAGATGCGGTCAGCCAGGCAATAGCTTCAGGAATTATATACAGCCAACCATCAAAGTCCCTTGAGGATCTCGGCTTTCTTCTGCTCGTAATCCTCATGGGTAATCAGGTTCTTGTCCAGAAGGTCTTTCAACACTCTGAGTCTGCTTTCAACTTCTTCTGAAGCCCCCTCCTTACTTATCGTCTGAGGTATCTTATCGGAAGGACCTTCTTTCTTGTCTTCAGGCCTTACGTACCTGGAGGTTACATCAACTATTTTCTTGGGCTCAACAAAGCTAATGCTGCTATAACTCCGATTGTCAAAATCGCGAAGGACCTGCTCTCGTGTTGCCTCCGGAGAATCTCCTGCAAGACAGGTGTCGCATGCACCCTTGGTACATCCTGATGAAACATCCTCAAAATAGATGACGACCACCTGCGACTTGTTACCCAGGCCGGCATTCTTTGCAAGGTATTTCGTCAGATAGCAGGGAGAGTCCGGTCCGGATGGAAAGACCTCCTGCTCTTCCGCCGTGAAGACACCTGTGCGGGTATAGAGGAAATAGTCATATTCGTCGTTCATGATCTTTACCAAGCCTGAATCAAGGAGATTCTCCGTCTGCTTTACCGTCTCGTCCTGTTGCCTGGCCTTGCTCGGGTCTCCCCTGACCACTGTCAGCCGTATGAGAATTCCCTTCAGGAGCCTGCCCTGGGGATCAAGATCCCCAAAAAGATAGGATGACGTGCTGTCCTGTGAATCATTGTTGGGGTGGGTGGAGGGGTCTTTCGCAGTAACCTCGGCACTGCCGATGTATTTCAGTGAAGGATCGATATAAACCCTGAGCTCGGGAAAAGAAGAGTACAGCGTGTTGCCTTCCACGATTCTCTGGGTTTCGAATTGCTTGAGTTCAGCACAAGCGCAGAGCGTAAGAACCATTAATCCCATAAGTGCGTATCGAATAAATATATTCATCAGGCTTTTCCCCATAAAGAGCGGTCTGTTTGACAAGTATGCACCGAGATAATTCCCTTTGTCACGAGTTGATCTCTACCCGTATTTCAGGGAGATGGTCAAGGTTGATTTGATTGAGCCTCCATGGGACCCAGCTGTTCACATTCCTGGAACGATTCAGAACGGTCGAGGGGGAAGTCCTTCACCCGGCAGGGCATCCTCCCCTATTGTTGTAATTACTACATCATGAGAAAGATAACCGATGCAGATTTGCAACATATTCTCAACCCCTGTTTCGGTAATCAATGAATTTTCTGTTAATATTGCATATGGTACAATTATTGTATTGACCTAGACTAAAAATTCGTTAGTAAGATACTGTTCAGGGTATGAGAGTGCTTTATTTTCAGTTTAGCGAAGATGGGCAATGGAGTTATTCCCCTTGCCGCATCCTCTACATCATCGAAAAAAACCATTTGTAGGAGGAAGTCATGAGGAAATTTCTGATGTTTCTGATGGTGTTGGCACTGGCGTTCACCTTTGCCGTTCCTGCATTCGCCTTTGAGAACATCTTCGGCGGGTACTGGAGGACAAGGGCGTACATGGACAAGAACTTCACCGGTGAGGACCAGACCGAGGCGGCTGATGTGACAAAGGTTGATACAAGAACACGCCTCTATTACACGGCTAAGTTCAGCGACAACTTCAAGTTCGTGAACAAGTTCGAGATGGATGCCACCTGGGGCGATGCATCAAGCGGTTATGGTGACATCGGCGCCGACGGCATCAAGGTTGAGGTCAAAAATTCCTATGCTGATATGACCTTTGACAAGACCAATGCGAAAATCGGCGTGCAGGGTGCGACCATCTGCCGAGGCTTCATCTTCGACGACGACTTCGCCGGCGCGGTGGTGGCCTACAAGGCCAGCGACACCCTGACCCTTCCCTTCATCTGGGTCAAGGCCTATGAGGGCGGTTATGGCAAAGATGCCAATGATTACGATTTTGATTACTATGCCATCTACCCCACCATCAACCTTGGCAAAGCAACTGTGAATCCCCTTCTGATGTATGCGTACTCGAAGGATGCTTCGAACTATGACAACTTCTACACGAATCCCATCGCAGACCTTGGTCTTGATCTTACAAAGATCAGCGTGTACTACCTTGGTGCAGATGTGGATGCCAACGTGGGCCCCGCTTCCGTGTGGTTCACCGGCATTTATGAAGGCGGAAAAGTTGATGTGGTTATTGAGTCAGAGACCGAAAGTGTCGATGTCAAGGCATACCTCCTTGCCCTCGGAGCAGGCGCCGATGTTGACAAACTGAATGTCCATGGCCAGGTCTTCTATGCAAGCGGTGCCGATGACAGCAGCGATTACAAAGGATTCTGGGTTCCCGCCGGCCAGAGCTACTACTGGGCTGAGATCATGGGCTACGGTATCTTCGATAACCAGGTTTCGAATGCTTCCTGCGGTGATCAGATCAGTAATATCATGGCACTGAACCTCGGGGCTTCCTTTAAGGCATCCGATAAGCTGACCCTGAATGGAGACCTCTGGTTCGCCCAGCTGGCGGAAGACGACGCCAACGGCAACACAGACCTCGGCACCGAGATCGACCTGACCGCCAATTACAAGCTTCTCGACAACGTCACGCTGGATGTCGTTGCCGCCTACCTCGTGGCCGGCGACGCCACCACCCTGGAGTCCGATGACGAGGCTGATCCCTTGGAAATCGGTACCAGGATCTCCTTCGGTTTCTAAACTCCGATTCCCACTTACATCGGCAGGAGGGGGCTGGTTCATGGAACCAGCCCCCTTTCTTTGTCGATTCAATCCCGCTAACCTCGGCACAACAGGATCCCCCACCATCTGCTGTCCTCGGTCTGATCATGGGTCGGGGGATGCCTGAAGATTATGATGCAATTATGCATATATGGTGCATACTTGCATTACATTTCAAGACATGCACTTGCAAAGTTCCACCGCCTCGGGAACCTGCCTGCACGATGACTCGAGGATGGAAACAAGCTCTCCCCACAATGGTATCTCACAATGCCTTGATATAAAATGTCTTATCATTGAACTCAACGAGGTGAGTCATGGGGGAAGACTGCACTTTGTTCATCAACAAATCGTCTCCAAGGCTATCTCCACAACTTGGTACGGGGTTTGCTGTATCTGAGATAAGAGAACGCACACTCTCTCTTAACAAGATACCCTCCACCCTGATGCTGGTATGGCAACCATACCAGCTTTTTTTACGTAGCGATGCAAGCTTATCAGCAGGTTGCAATGGTTACACAAGTGTTGAACTCGCCGTTGGCGAACACGGAAATGTTTTACCGGCACGGATCGATAATACGGAAGGAAAACCAACCAGGAAGAAGATCAGACCTTGAGGTCGATCTGCTGGATGGTTCCCACTGACCCATTTTCGTTGAGGAAGATACCGCTGGACTTCACCCGGCCGAGGAGTTCCCCACTCAACTGATCCTTCATATCAAACTGGGTCAGGCTGGAAGACGTATAAATCGCCCCGATACCCACGTCCCGGATACCTTGGAGGATCTGTTCTCCGGATTCATTGAACCTCAGTACGGAGAGCCTCTGGTACACATCATCACTCTCATCGATCCATCCGTTTCCATCAGTATCATAGGCTGAGAGCTCGCTGAATCCGTTGCCGGTAGACGGTCCGAACAGCTCATTTCCGTTGTTGATGATCCCATCACTGTTGAGGTCGATGGCAAGGTACCCCTTGCCGGCTGATAACCCGGGAAGACTCTCCTCAATGCCGTCGGCATTGATATCAAACCCGAACGTGCCGTTCGCGAGTTGGACCGCAGTTCCGTCAAAGTTGATCACGAGAGGGTCCTTCAGGGCATCACCGGCCTTGATGCTGATGCTGTTCGTCTCCACATACTCCCGGCTCATGTCCAGGTGCAGGGTAAAGTCCAGGGTCTTGCCGTCGGAGGTCCTGATGACCCCCTGTGCGTCCATAGAGACCGCTTCCTTTTCCCGGTACGTGGTCTCATGGGAATAATCGAGCCCCCAGCCCGCGGATGTCTGCCCCGATTCCTCCGGTCCGGGTGACTCAGCAGCAACACCGGTATTATCTCCCCTTGTAAGATCCTCGGTCCTGAGGACCTTGACCCTCTTTCCTGAGAGAATCTCCGTAATGAGCCTTTCAAGGGAAACCTCGAGGCTCATGTCCTGCATGAGACCTTCTTCCCCCTCCTGTAATTCACACTCCGCACATGCACGGGCCTCCTGAGAAATGCTCACCCGATCATTGTTGGAAGCTGTGGACTGATCGACCCAAAACCTTAACTCTGTCTTTTCTTCGAACGCTTCGGAATAGGTACGCTGGGAACCCATGAGTATTGATGATTCGGCTATCTTCATTGAAAGCTCCTCTTCCCTGAAAAGCTTCTTTAGGATTCTCATCGGCAGCGTGCCCCGAAAACTCAACATGCAATAATGAGAGGCCCATTCGAAACAGGTGCTGCCATGGGTTCTTGACATACCCTCGCCTATCCTGCATATCCCTGAGAGGTCAAACCTGTTCCGGATGACAGCACCAAGGCCGAACCTGTATGCCGTCTCCGAGGAGGGTTTTATGCAAGAGATCCTGATCACGGCTGGCCATATCTACGTCCGTGCAGTTCTCAGCAACTCCCCGACTGCACGAGAGATAGGAAAGGTTCTCCCCATACACGGCATCACGCAGACCTGGGGAGAAGAGGTCTATTTCACCATCCCCATCAGGGCCGAACTCGAACCCGATGCAAGGCAGGATATCGAGGTCGGCGAGTTGGGCTACTGGCCGACAGGACCTGCCTTCTGCATTTTTTTCGGCCCCACACCTGCAAGCACTGGAGGAAAGCCCAGGGCATACAGCCCGGTGAACATCATCGGCCGGGTAAGCGGCGACCCGAGCGTGCTCAAGGATGTTCCCGAAGGGGCTGTAGTCGTGGTGCAGGCTGTTGAAGAACACCCTTAACGGAAAGGAATCGATGCAGAGATGAGTACCGAGAAAGGATACTGCATGGCCCTGTGCTCGTGCCCTGACGACGGTCATGCCGAAAAACTGGCCGGATCGCTGGTGGAAAACAGATTGGCCGCCTGTGTCCAGATCACCCCGATCAAGAGCTGCTATGAATGGAAGGGAAAAATCTGTCACGAGGAGGAACGGCTCCTCATCATCAAGACAAGGACATCGCTCTACGGGAAACTCGAGGACTTCATCACCAGGAATCATCCCTATGAAGTCCCTGAGATCGTGAGATTCGATATAGCCGGCGGGCTTGAGGGGTACCTTGCCTGGATCGACGGAGTGACCGGAAAACTACCTTTGTGAAGCGGAGGCTTGCATGAACCATGTTCATCATGTTCATCTCTTCGCCTCGGATCTCGAGAAAAGCATCGCATTCTATCGTGAAGGATTCGGCGGCGCGGTGATCCTCGATATGGACCTGGCAGGCGCCAGGAACGTATTCATGAGGATCGGCACCGGGAGGATCCATTTCTATGACCAGCCCCCTTCCAATCCGGGCAGGGGAAGCATCCATCACTTCGGCATCCAGACTGATGACATCGAAAGGGTCGTGGCACGGCTTAAAGGCATGGGTGTCTCTTTTTCCAAGGATATCACCGACCTCGGGGTATGGAAATACATCATGGTCCCGGCCCCGGACGAGGTAATCATTGAACTTTTCCAGGTAGACAAAGGGGCGATCCCTGCGGAGTACAGCAGCTACTTCGATTAAGCTGCCGGCTGAGTCCGGAGACCGCCGACAACAGGCATCGGGACATGCTTTGTTCATTGACACACCTGCATGGTTTCCGTATCGTTGTGACATGATTCGTGCGGGCACCGCACATGATGCAGTGAATTCTTCTTCCAGGGGAGAACATGATCATCAGCTTTGTCCAGACAAAGGGCGGAACCGGTAAAAGCACACTTGCACTGAACACGGCTTTCTCCAACCACATGAACTCTGCCTACGGATCCGTAGCCCTCGTGGAGCTCGACCCCCAGGGGACCCTGAGATCATGGTGGGATGAGAGATCCGAGCTCGGCAGGGACTCCGGCAGGGTATCGTTCCATCACATATCCAGCACCCAGAAGGAGGTCTTTGCAGACGGCATCAGGTCAATTGCCGCACACAACGACCTGATCATCATGGACATCCCCGGGGAAAGCACGGGCAAGCTCCATACCCGCTTCGCGTGCGCCGTATCGGACCTCGTCATCATACCGATGAGGACTTCCACCAATGACGAGGCGGCATTTGCAGACAACCTCTACCCCATCATCAAGGAGATCATCAAGATCGATCCCGCGAAGAAGAGATGCTTCCATGTCCTGCCTTCCTTTACACACCCCAAGGCCAACATCGACACCATCGTGGGATATTTCACCGACATCCTGCCACCCCTTGTAGGCTGTCTGAGGGCGATCTATCCGGACAGGTCCGTGTACGAGAATTTCAATCGTGACGGCACCACACTGGAAGAGTATGCGCATTCCGTCAGAGACAATAAAAGGAATCTCAAGCAGGCCGTCTCTGCAGCAGGCGATGTGGAGAGGATAGCTGAAACCATAACTCAGATGCTGGAGAAGAAACATGTCACTGCCCAAAAAGAGAAAAAAGCTCTTTGAAAGCCAGTCCCCGGGCAACGGGATACACGGCGGCAAAAAGAGGGACGTGGCCCCTGAGCAGTCTCTGCAGCATGCACCGGCCAGGGCAGCGCAGATGGAGAGGGCCTTCGAGATTGTTGATCACATAGAGCATGTCCATGGAAGTCCCGACAGGCCGAATACCCGGTCCGGAGCCGTCCAAACGGACCACCCTGCCCTGTCTGACCTAAAAGGAATACGACTGAGGGTCTCCCTCGGATCGGAAGCCCGGGATGAACATGGTCTGCAGGATGGATCGAAGGACACGGCTCCACCGGTGATCGAGGTGAAGATTCCGATCCCATCCTTCTTCTGGAAGGTCCCCGTACTGGGTGGAGCAGCCCGAAGCCTCATCAGAAAGCTTTCGAAAAAACAGGCCTGAGAAGACCTCTCCTGTTAAGAAGTGTCCCGTGTTGACCGAAGGGGTGAACATGCACCCTCCGGACAGGAGTGAGACCCCATTGAGTTTTCACCTGGGAATTGTTATAAGACCCAGACACTGAATCCTCACAAAGCGAGCCCATGAACAGGAAGACACGATACATACGCATCATTGCCATTGTCATTGCATGGTTCATTGCAGCATCCTCCATCAATACTCCCCTTGCGGCATCAGCATCCCTGAATCCGGCGGACTATGCAAAAAACATCACGCCATTGGCGGAACACAGCCGGGTGGCCGTCGAGATCGTCAGGGACCTGAAGAGAAATCATTATCGGAAGGTCTCCATCGACAATGCCCTCTCGACCAAGGTGTTCGACCGCTTATTGGAGGACATCGACTCATCGCATGCCTACTTCCTTGCGTCCGACATCAGGGAGTTCGAGCCGTATCGATACCGTTTGGATGATGGGTTCCTCAAGGGCGACATGTCCCCTGCCTTCAGGATCTTCAACCGGTACCAGGAGAGACTCGCCCAGAGGCTTCTTTTCATCATCAACCTCACCGACAGCGGCCTCAAGACTCTGAACCTGGATAAGGAAGAATACTTCGAGACCGATCGCGAGCACGCCCCATGGCCGGCTTCACGTTCCGAACTCGAAGATCTGTGGCTCAAGGCGCTGAAGAATGAGGTGATCAACATGCGTCTCGAGGGCAAACAGATGGACGAGATCGCCAAAGACCTGTCCAAACGGTACTGGAACCAGCTCAAACGCCTCCGCCAGAACACCAGCGAAGATGTGTTCCAGCTTTCCGTTAACGCCTTGAACGAATGCTACGATCCCCACACTTCGTACTTCTCCCCCCGGTCATCCGAAAACTTCAACATCAACATGAGCCTCTCCCTGGAAGGTATCGGTGCCATGCTCACTGCGGACAACGAATATACCAAGGTGGTTCACCTGGTCCCGGGAGGCCCTGCCGACAAGTCCAACCTCATCAAGACCAACGACCGTATCATCGGCGTGGGTCAGGGCGCCGATGGAGAGATCGTCGACGTGGTAGGATGGCGTCTTGACGACGTGGTGGCCCTCATCCGAGGTCCGAAGAACACCTTGGTCAGGCTGAAGATCATCCCGGCCTCTGCTAGCGATGAGCACCAGACCAAGGTCATCAAGCTGGTTCGGAGCACGGTCCGGCTGGAGGACCAGGCTGCCGGAAAAGATCTCATCGAGATCAAACGGGGTGACCGGACGTACAGGATCGGGGTCATTCATATCCCCACCTTTTACCTCGATATCAAGGCCATGCAGTTGAATGCAAACAATTACAAGAGCACAACGAGGGATGTGAAGCGTATCCTGGAGGAATTTTCGGAACAGAAGGTGGACGGGGTGGTCATTGACCTGAGGGACAACGGGGGAGGACTGCTCCATGAGGCAAACACCCTGACCGGCCTGTTCATCAAGAGCGGCCCGACCGTACAGATCCGTTCTGCGGAAGGTGACATAGAAACCTTGTACGACCGTGACCCGTCCATAGCCTACACAGGACCCCTTGCCGTAATCATAAGCAGACTGAGCGCTTCCGCATCCGAGATATTCGCAGGCGCCATACAGGACTATGGCAGGGGTATCATCATCGGAGAAAACAGCTTCGGCAAGGGCACAGTCCAGACACTGCTCTCCCTGTCCAGGGGACAGCTCAAGGTCACCACATCGAAGTTTTACCGCATATCAGGCGAAAGCACCCAGCACCGCGGGATAATCCCGGACCTTGACTATCCGAGCATGTATGACAGGAAGGGCATAGGAGAAAGCACCCTCAAGGAAGCTCTGCCATGGGACGTCATCGGCTCGGTGCCACATTTCACCTTCGGCGACCTCTCCCCGTACAAGCCTCAACTCAAGGCCCTGTACAAGGCACGTATACAGAAGGATCCGGATTATACATACACCCTCGCCATGAACGATTACCTGGAAGACGCCAGGGCAAAGACCAAGGTATCCCTGAGGCTATCCACGCGGATCAAGGAAAAGCAGAAGGCCGAGGAAGAAAGGCTGACCCTCGAAAACAGGCTCAGAAAGGCCAAGGGGGAGAAACCCGTAACATCCGTGGACGATCTGGACGAGGACAAGGAAGATCCCGATGCCCCGCGGACAAAACCGGCCAAGGACGACGCCGAACTGGTCGAAGGCGGGAACGTCCTGGTGGATTATATCACCATCAAGGGCAGGGCCGGGAGTGCTGGGCAGTGAAGAATCCTCTCTGGAAGGTGTGACATGAGAATTCTGGTGACAGGAGGGGCAGGATATATAGGCAGCCATACCTGCGTGGAGCTTCTCGATGCAGGCCATGAGGTCATGGTTGTGGACAACCTCATGAACTCCAAGGAGGAGTCACTCCGCAGGGTGCAGGAGATTACCGGCAGGCCTGTCTTTTTTCACCGGGCAGACCTCCTCGACCGTGCAACCCTCAAAGACATCTTCGCCTCCGATCATATCGATGCCGTGATCCACTTCGCTGGCCTGAAGGCCGTAGGAGAATCGGTCCGGATCCCCCTCAGGTACTACCTTAACAATATCACCAGCACGATCGTGCTCTGCGAGGTCATGGCCGAGCATGCAGTGAAGAACATCGTCTTCAGCTCCTCCGCAACGGTCTACGGCGACCCGGCATCGGTGCCCATCAGGGAGGATTTTCCCCTGGGTCCCACGAACCCCTATGGTCGCACCAAATGGATGATCGAGGAGATCCTGAAGGACCTTCATTCCTCGGATCCGTCATGGAACATCGTGCTCCTGCGTTACTTCAACCCCATCGGGGCGCACGGGAGCGGCCGCATCGGAGAGGACCCTCAGGGCATCCCCAACAACCTGCTCCCGTTCATCTCCCAGGTCGCCGTGGGAAGGCTGTCGGAGCTCCAGATCTTCGGAAACGACTACCCGACACCGGACGGTACGGGGGTCCGCGATTATATCCATGTCGTGGATCTCGCCAAGGGTCATCTCTCGGCCATCGAGAGGAGTTCGGAAGGAGGAGGTGTATCCGTCTACAACCTGGGTACCGGCCGAGGCTACAGCGTCCTCGAGGTCGTTGAGGCATTCGAACGTGCATCCGGCAGGAAGGTCCCCTACCGCATCGTCGGCAGGAGGGAGGGGGATATAGCCGTATGTTATGCCGATCCTTCCAAGGCGAACCATGACCTCGGGTGGAAGGCCGTCCATGGGATCGATATGATGTGTTCCGACACATGGAGATGGCAGTCAGGCAATCCCCAGGGGTATTGATCCATCGCTTCCCATGGGATTCATGAGAGATATCCTCAGGAACGGCAGAGACAAGGCCTTCGCTGCCGCAATCAGGATACTGGCCGAAGAGCATGTCCGGAAGTACGGCCTTCTGAAGAGCCTCGAGATCAACTCGTCGCAAGGATCCATGGAAGCGGAGATTCTCCTCCATGGAGAGACAGAGCCTGTCACCTTCAAGATCGATCGGTTCGAGATCATCACTACAGACGGGGAGCACAGGATATGTGCGCACGGCGTCAGTGTCTCCCGTATTTGGATGGACACCCTGGCCAGGGATTTCCTCGAAGGCCGGGCCGTCAGGGTCCCTTCTTCTGCCGCGCATGCATTGACAGTACTCCTTTGAAGCGATTCTTGCAATTTATCGGGATCTTTAATAGGGTTGGTGCCGTACCGGTTATTCCATGCGGGAGGATGCTGCTGGCATGCTGTTGAAAGATATCCTGAGCTGTACACCTACAACCTTCAGCTTCGAGTTCTTCCCCCCCAAGACCGATGCGGCCTGGGAACATCTGTTTCACACCATCGCCGACCTCATGCCGCTCAGGCCGTCATGGGTCAGTGTGACCTACGGAGCCGGTGGCTCCACCCGTGAGAACACACATCGGCTTGTGGTGAGGCTCAACAAACAGACCGACCTCACGGTGGTGTCCCACCTCACCTGCGTGGAATCCACAAGAGAGGATATCCACACGATCCTTGACCGTTATGCAGCCAGCGGCATCGAGAACATCCTGGCTCTGCGGGGTGATCCTCCCGCAGGACAAGGCGGGTGGTGCGCGCCTACCGACGGATTCCATTATGCCATGGACCTGGTCTCCTTCATCAAGTCTCACTTTCCGCGCATGAGCATAGGGGTCGCGGGGTTCCCCGAAGGCCATCCCGAGACACCGAACCGCCTCAAGGAAATAGACCATCTCAAGGCAAAAATCGACGCCGGGGCGGACTACATCATCACCCAACTCTTCTTCGAAAACAGGGATTACTATGATTTCTGCGAGCGTTGTGAGCTTGCCGGCATCAATGTTCCCATCATTGCCGGTATCATGCCCATCATCACGAAGAGTGGCATGATCCGCATGGCCGAACTGGCGGCCGGATCGCGTTTCCCGGCAGGACTGCTGCGCGCAGTGAACAGTGCGCAGACCCCGCAAGACATCGAGAAGATAGGGGTGGAATGGGCGATGAAGCAGGTTCGTGATCTCCTTGACAACAAAGCGAGGGGCGTTCATTTCTATACACTCAACAACGCCAGGGCCACGCTGAGGATCTATGAAGGCCTGGGCATCTCTGGCTCGTGCAGCACAGGGTCCTGACCGACCCATTCATGCACCCGGCCATGGAGCGAAAGAAAGAGACCCTCGATCCCGTCGCCGTGAACGATGGTCGAGATCCCAGAGATGGGGACGAAATCGGTGAAGAATTCCATGAGCTTGTCGTGGACGGTGTCCTGGACCTCCATATGTTCCGCCCCGGAGACATCAAGCTCCTGATCCCCGACTACCTGGAGGAATGCCGGGAGAAGGGGATCCTATCGGTCCGGATCATCCACGGCAAGGGCACCGGGACGCTGAGAAGAACGGTACATTCGATCCTTGAACGCCTCCCTTGGGTGGTATCTTTCGGGCTTGCCTCCGAATGGGAGGGGGGATGGGGGGCAACGGTCGTAATTCTGAAACCATGACGGCACGGTCCCCGGAAGAGGATGATTCCTTCTTGATCCCGTCCCGGGAAAAGGGGTAGTATCTATAGGGTGAAGTAAATCTTATTTATAACAAGAGGAGGGTACTATGGATCTGAGAAAAGCATTTGTCCTTGTGTTTGCAATGTTCTTCCTGGCTTCTTCGGCATTCGCGCTGGATGCGGCGGGCGTCGCTCTGCCCGACACCCTGAAGGCTGGGGACCAGGATCTCGTGGGCAACGGAGGCGGAAAACGCACCAAGTTCGGACTGAAGGTGTATGTGGCGGCCCTCTACCTCAAGCAGAAGAGCGGCGACGCCAACGCGATCATCAATGCAGACGAGCCCATGGCCATAAGGCTGCAGGTTACATCCGGCCTGGTAACTCCTGAGAAAATGAAAGCGGCCATAGACGAAGGCTTCGAGAATGCCACCGGGGGCAACGTCGCACCTATCCAGGCAAAGATCGACGCATTCACCGCCAATTTCAAGAACCTAGCGAACGGCGATGTGTATGACTTCATCTATGTTCCCGGTACCGGTACGGAGATCTACAAGGCAGGCAAGCTTTCCTCCACGATCCAGGGGCTTGACTTCAAGAAGGGCCTCTTCGGCATCTGGCTCTGTGACAAGCCGGCACAGAAGGATCTGAAGGAAAAGATGCTCGGCAAGTAACCCGTTTCCTTGAAACCTCGGGGCCTGTGTGTCGTTATCCGACCACAGGCCCCTCTTCTCTCCGGAGACCGGCCTTACATGGGCGCATGAGGAGAAATATCCTTTGATGACAGCCTTTGCAGCCCTTTCCCTGTACCCTTTGTTCTCCCATGATCGACACCTTAAGTCGCCCGGGGCGAATGACGAACAGTGTGCCATGCTGACAACACGATGCCTACCCCGGCCCGGTGAGATGAAATGAAACAGATCCTTCGGAGATGGGCAAAGTACTACTTTTCTGACCCCCAGGTCATGATACTCATCATCCTGCTCCTGGCGGGATTCATCCTCATCATCGCCTTCGGCAGGATGCTCATACCGGTGTTCGTCTCGATCATCGTCGCACTGCTTCTGGACAGTGTCATTACATGGCTTGCACGGTTCAATGTGCGAAGGAATGTGGCAGTCTACCTGGTATTCATCCTCTTCATGATCCTTTCCCTGGACCTGTTGATCATCCTGCTCCCTCTCACCTCTCACCAGGTGGGCCAGCTCGTTGAGGACCTTCCCGGAATGATCGCCATGGTTAAGGCGGAGCTTCTCCTGCTGCCCCAAAAATATCCCGGGATCATCTCTGAACAACGGGTCACCCAGTTCCTGTCCGTCCTCAGCTCGGAGTTCAACAGCTTCGGGAAAGATATCATCAAGATCTCCGTCTCTTCGGTTCGGGGACTGGTCGAGATCCTCGTCTATATGATCCTCGTACCATTCCTGGTCTTCTTCCTCCTGAAGGACAAGGAGACCATCCTCAGCTGGTTGAGGAAGTTCATGCCCGAGGAACGGGGGCTGGCTGTCCTGGTTTGGAACGAGGTCTATGACCAGTTCTTCAACTACCTCAGGGGAAAGGTCCTGGAGATCCTCTTAGTCTGGGCCATCAACTACGCTGCCTTTGCTTTCCTCGGACTCAAATATTCCGTCATTCTCTCCATGTTCGTCGGCATAGCGGTCCTGGTTCCGTACATCGGTTCGACCGTGATGTTCGTGCCGGTGGTACTCATTGCGTTCTTCCAGTGGGGCTTCGGCGCAAAAACGATCACCGTCATGTTCGCATATGCGTTCATGCATGCCCTGGACGGTAACATCATCGCACCTCTCCTCCTCTCAAAGGTGGTGAAAATCCATCCCATCGCCATCATTATCGCCATTCTCATCTTCGGCGGGATATGGGGCTTTTGGGGCCTCGTCTTTGCGATCCCCCTCGCAACGCTACTCCATGCCGTGCTCAAGGCGTGGGTAAGCACTGCCGCATCTCTGGAGCAGTCCTCCTGATTATCTCGCTGAAGAACGGCCTTTCTGATAAGACAGCATCGTCCTCCCGAGCCATATCATCCAGGGAAACGGCTCTCGCCTATGGTTCGATTCATGGAATTACGCTTTCTTTCCGATAGGGAAAAGGGGCATGATAAATTGTGTTTTTATAGGGTTAGCATGATCATGAACGAGAAGAAATATTTCCTGTATGGTGGTTGATCCGGCTATATGAGCGGCAGTATCGGCCTCCCCAAAGGGATTCATATTCTTGTTGCTGATGCCAGCGCAGTGGTGCGCAGCATTCTGTCCAGCGAGCTCGAGAAGACGGGTGCCGTTCTCTCCCTTGCCGGGCACGGTGAACAGGCCTTTGAGCTGGCGGTATCGGGTGATTTCGATCTGGTGATTGCCGATGCGGACCTTCCCGGAATCAGCGGCATTGATCTATGCAGAAGACTCAAGACGAATCATCGCACCCAGCAGGTCCCCATTGTCATCCTGGACTCTCAGAACACGGAAGAGGCCATCAAGAACGTATATCATGCCGGTGCCGCGGCCTGCATCTCCAAGACACAACCGAAGGAAGCCCTGCTGGACGACGTCGCTCACATCCTTGAAAAGGCGACGTTCCAGAAGGGTCGCCTGATCCTTGTCGTTGACGACTCCCTCACCGTGCGCTCCCTTGTCGGCAAGAGCCTGAAGGAAGTCGGCTTCACGGTCATCCAGGCGGAAAACGGCAGAACAGCCATGGACCTGCTGAGGCACAACAAACCGGACCTCATCCTCAGCGACATCGACATGCCTGAGATGAACGGCGAGGCCTTCTGTCAGGCGGTTCACGCAGACCCTGTGCTGGCAACGATCCCCTTTGTCGTGATGAGCGCCAATAACCAGCGACCCATCATGAGACGTATGCTCCAACTGGGGGCTGACTCCTATCTGGTGAAGCCCTTCAATGTCGAGCAGCTCGTGATCACCGTGGAAAAGCTGCTCTCGGACCAGCTGCTGCTGCTCCATAAGGAAAAAGAGCGTCTCGAAATCGAACAGAGACTCATCCTGGCAAGCATTACGAGTCTGTGCAACGCACTGGAAGCCCGTGATGCCTATACCAGGGGTCATTCTGAAGCGGTCTCGGATATAGCGAGCAGGATCGCCATCCAGATGGGCATCTCCAAGGAAGAGATCGAGCTCATCCGCCTGGGCGGAAAGCTGCACGATCTCGGCAAGATCGGCGTCATCGACAGCGTCCTGTTGAAGCCTGGCAAGCTCTCCGATGAAGAATTCGCCATCATCAAGCGGCATCCCGTGATCGGCGGTGAGATCCTTCGACCCGTCCCCTCCATGGCCCCGATCCTTCCCATCGTCTTGTACCACCATGAACGCATCGACGGGAAAGGATATCCCGAGGGGCTCAGGGGGTCATCCATCCCCCTTTGGGCAAGGATCACCGCAGTGGGAGACACTTATCATGCCCTGACCAGCGACCGCCCCTACCGCAAGGGCATGCCCAAGGACAAGGCCATCGAGATTATCCAGCAGGCAAGCGGCACCCAGCTCTGTCCCGACTGTGTGGAGGTCTTCATCACCATGGAACTCTGGGACAGGCCGTCATCCCCACCAAGAGACGAATCGCCGTCCGCCGGTGACGACCTCCCGGCAAGGTCCGTCACCGGGTCCTGAAGAAAGTCCCGGGAAAGCCGGGAGACCAGGCTCCCATGGAAGATTTGCCTCAAGAATTGCATTGCATTCGCCCGATCTTTTGTTTATGTATCCGTACAAGCAGCCCTAAATCGGCTTATACAGCGATCATTCGGGGCCACAGGGGATAAGAGAACCATGAGAAGGAACATCGTACACGAAGGAGCCGAACAGCTTACCTATGAAATCCGGCAGATCGTTGCCGTCGCAGAGGACCTCCAGAGGCTCGGTGTAGACATCACCTGGGAAAATATCGGTGATCCCATAGCCAAAGGGGAAAAGCTCCCCGGCTGGATGAAGGACATCATCAGCTCCCTGGTATCCGAAGACAAGACCTACGGATACGTCGCCACCCAGGGCGTCAGCAATTCCCGCCAGTTCCTAGCGGACTTGGTGAACAAACGTGGCGGATACCAGGTCACCCGTGACGACATCATCTTCTTCGACGGTATCGGCGATGCCATTGCCAAGATCTTCGGATATCTGAAGCGCGAGGCCCGGGTCATCGGTCCATCGCCTGCATATTCCACCCATTCCTCCGCCGAGGCGGCGCATTCCGGGTACGAGCACCTCACCTACGATCTCGACCCGAACAACAACTGGATGCCCGACCTCGATGACCTCGAGAACAAGATCAGGTACAACGACTCCATCGCTGGTATCCTCATCATCAACCCCGACAACCCCACCGGTGCGGTGTATCCGAGGGAACTCCTCCGGAGGATGGTCGATATCGCCCGCCGCTATAAGGTGTTCATGATCTGTGACGAGACCTACATGCGGCTCGTCTACGGAGGCGTAAAGACCGCCCACCTGAGCGAGGTGATCACCGACGTGCCGGGTATCGCCCTGCGCGGCATATCCAAGGAATATCCCTGGCCGGGGGCACGCTGCGGATGGATAGAGGTCTTCAACCAGGACAAACTGAACTTCAAGCGCTATATCAAGAGCCTCGTGAACGCCAAGATGCTGGAGGTCTGCTCCACGAGCCTGCCCCAGTACTCCATACCGCTGGTCATGGGCGATCCCCGTTACGAGGAGAACCTGCAAAGAAGGCGCTCCGAATACGAGCGCCGTGCACAGGAGGCGTGGGAGATCTTCTCCAAGGTCGAGGGTCTCCGCGTGAACAAGCCCCAGGGGGCCTTCTACATGTCCGTGCTCTTCGAGGACAACGCGCTGAACAACCGGCAGACACTGCCCATCGAGAATTCCAGGGCACTGGAGTATGTCGAAAACAAGGTCAAGGGCGTGGAGGTGGACAAGCGCTTCGTGTATTACCTGCTGGGATCGAAGGGCATCTGCGTCGTCCCCCTGACGGGATTCTGCTGCAACAGGAAGGGGTTCAGGATCACCCTGCTCGAGACCAATGACGAGAAGCGCCGGTGGACTTTCCGGACCATCGCCGAGGGAATCAGGGACTACATCGCATCCACCAGTACGAGCTCCGTCCCCACCCAATCGGCCGGATGAGGCCCTGCCGCGAGCAGGGATGAAATGCAGGCAAGGACATACGGGCTCTGCCGCCTTGAGGTGACATGATCAATGGGTTCCCGCAGGGTATCGATCTCTCTTCTGTCCCGCTCCGACACAATCACCGGGGTACTCACCCTTCCCGATGCGCGTGAGCCGGTACCGGCCCTTGTCCTGTGCCACGGGGCCCTGGGCTTTAAGGAAAATCTAGCCGAACTCGGCGAATACCTCTGCTCCCGGGGCATCGCCTCCCTCGCCTTGGACATGCACGGCCATGGCGCCAGCGGCGGCGAGCGCTGTCACGTGAATATCGGCGACTGGGTCTCGGACATCCGATGCGCCGTTGACTATCTCCGGACAGTCCAAGAGATACGAAGGGATGCCATTGGCGCCTTCGGGTTCTCCTCGGGCGGGACCGCCGTCCTGGAGGCCGCAGTCACTGACTGCAGACTCAGGTGCATAATCACCCTCGATGCAACGGTAAACAACACGCTGGGGCTCTTCGATACGGGCATCGTCTCCATCCTGAACACCCTGGGACGGATCAAACGCATGATCACCGGAACAGATCTTCGGCTCTCCATGGTCAAGGCATTCGGCAAGGTGCCCGCCGCCTCCGACCCGGAGGTCGATCGCTCCTGGCAGGAGGACCCCAGGGTCCGTCGGATGTGGTCATCGGTGCCCTTTCCGGGCTTTTCTCCGTCCTTCACGGTGGATACCATCAAACGGGTGCACCGGATCCGGATGCCTGTCATGGTGCTCCATGGAGAGGATGACAGGATCGACGACCCTGAATCGGCGCGGAAACTCCATGAGGCGCTCACCTGCCCCAAGAGGCTCCGCATCATCCCCGGCAACGGACACATGGGACACCGGGACAGAAACAGGGAAGAAGTGTTCAGGCTCACCGCCGACTGGGCCCTGGCACACCTGGTTTGAGAAATCACCGCCTCTGTGCTATCGTGCCCTGCAACCCATGTTCCTTCCAGCCACCCGTGAAGAGATGAACGCCCTGGGCTGGGACCGGCTCGATGTCGTCCTGGTCACCGGAGACGCCTACATCGACAGCCCCCATATCGGGGTTGCCGTCGTGGGTAAGGCCCTCCTCAGGGTGGGGTTCCGGGTGGGCGTCGTCTCCCAGCCCGACACCTCCTCTGACATGGACATCCTGAGGCTCGGCGAGCCGGCGTTGTTCTGGGGGGTCACCGGAGGCAGCATCGACTCCATGGTGGCCAACTACACCCCCCTGAAGAAGAGACGGAAATCCGATGACTACACTCCCGGCGGCATGAACACGAGGCGGCCGGACCGGGCGGTCATCGTCTACACCAACCTCATCCGCAGGTTCTCCCGGTCAAGGGCGCCCGTCGTACTGGGAGGCATTGAGGCAAGCCTGCGGCGCATTGCGCACTATGACTTCTGGTCCGACGCCGTCCGGCGCTCCATCCTCTTCGATGCGAAGGCGGACATCATCGTGTACGGCATGGCTGAGAACCCGGTGGTGGAGCTTGCCCGGAGGATTTCGTCCGGGAAGGACCATCGGGACCTGCGGGGTATCTGCTTCATCGGCAGGGACAGGCCGGACGGATACGAGGAGATCCCTTCTTACGAGGACGTCAGCACCGACATGGACGCCTTTCAGGACATGTTCCACGCCTTTGCCCGCAACAACGACCCGGCCACCGGCGTCGGCTTCTGCCAGCGGCATGGAGACCGTTTCCTTATCCACAACCCGCCGTGGCCGGTTCTTGCTGGAGAGGAACTCGACGATATCTGCGCCCTCGAATTCGAGCGGGAGGTGCATCCCCGCGATCGTGCCTTGGGCGAGGTGAAGGCCATGGAGACCATCCGCTTCTCCATCACGACTCACCGGGGGTGCCTGGGGAGGTGCAACTTCTGCTCCATCGGCGTGCACGAGGGTACCGTCGTCGTCTCGCGCAGTGAGGCATCCATCCTCCTGGAGGCTGAAAGGATCGCCGGACATCCCCGGTTCAAGGGCATCATCCGGGACGTCGGGGGGCCCACGGCCAACATGTACGGGATGGGGTGCACCCGGGGGGCTGCAGGATCGTGTCGGGACAGGCGATGCCTGTACCCAGGGGTTTGCCCCGCTCTCGACATCAGCCATGAGCGCCAGACCGGGATTCTGAAACGGCTGCGCGCCATTCCGGGCATCCGTAAGGCCTTCGTGGCTTCAGGGATCAGGCATGACCTGGTCTGTTCGGATGTACGGCACGGTGACGCTTATCTGGAGGAGCTGACCGCGCACCACGTTTCCGGTCAGCTCAAACTGGCCCCCGAGCATTGCATACCCGCCGTCCTGGATCGGATGGCCAAGCCGGGCACCGACGCCCTGCTCACCTTCAGGGACGCCTTTTCACGGCTGAACCGTCTGGCTGACAGGAAGCAGTTCCTCACCTACTATTTCCTCGCCGCCCACCCCGGGTGCACCGAGGAAGACATGAAGAGACTCAGGGCCTACATCGACAGGCACCTCAAGCTCACACCCGAGCAGGTACAGATCTTCACACCCACACCGTCGACCTACTCGACGCTGATGTACTGCACCGGGCGCGACCCCTTCACCGGTGAACACATCTTCGTGGAGAGGGACCCGCGCCGCAAGCAGCGGCAGAAGGACATACTCACGGAAAGGAAAGGGAAGGCCGGCAATGAAAGACGATCACAGATCAGATGACGATCTTCTTGAGCCCGCAGAACCGAAGAAGAGCAAGACCCAGCGCAAGAAGGAGATGATCGAGCTGCAGAAGCTCGGGGTGCGGCTGACGGATCTCCCCGACGGCTACCTGAAGAAGTCGGGCATCCCCGGGGATCTCCTGGAAGCGGTTCTGGCCGCCAAGAAGATCACGGCATTCGGCGCCAGGAAAAGGCAGCATCAGTACATCGGCACCATCATGCGGGGGGTCGACCCAGACAACATCAGGCGCGTGCTCGACGACTTCGGCCGGCCGGGCATGGTCGACAGATCCCATGAAGATGATCCTGAAAGGAGGATACCATGAGAAGGATGGTACGATCTCACCGGTGGATACCCGTCATCCTGACATGCCTCTTTGCCCTTGCCCTGTGCGGCTGTGAGGGTGGCGATGCACGGAAATCCGTTACCGACACCGTGAAGGATCTTGCCGGGAAACAGGTGATAGAAAAGGGCGACCGCATGAAGCAGGACATCGACCGGGCCATGAAGGACGAGGCCCGGCGGCTCCTCAGGATGGGGGAGAGGAAGGAGGGCGGTAACCCTGAAGGTGAGGAGGAGAATGGCGGGAAGTCGGCCTCCGACTAATAGGCCGCTCCTCCTCCAGCGATGCCCCCTTGCCGAGGCCGTGCCCCAGACGGTATAATACCTCAGGATGTCCGGGTGGTGAGCTCGAGAGGGGGTGTGGGGTATCCGACCTCTCCCCGCCCGACACCGCCATTGATGGAATGATGATATGGGGAGGATTGGCGTCATGACCTATCGCGACAAGGTTGTCTGGATAACGGGTGCATCATCGGGCATAGGAGAAGCACTGGCATACGCATTCGCGGAACGGGGGGCGCATCTCATTCTCTCCGCCCGCAACGAGCAGCGTCTCATGGAGGTCAAGAGCCGGTGTGCGTCGCCGGAGAACCATGACGCTGTGACCCTTGACCTCGAACATTCCGATGCCTTCGAGCCCCTGGTCCGGTCCGTCCTCGAGAAATACGGCCGGATCGATGTCCTTGTTAACAGCGGCGGCATCTCCCAGCGGGGTCTGGCTGCCGAAACCGGCATGGAGACCGTCCGGAGGGTAATGGAGACGGATTTCTTCGGAACCGTGGCCCTCACGAAGGCCGTCCTGCCCTCCATGCTGGAGAGGGATTCCGGCCACATCGTGGTCGTCAGCAGCCTCATGGGAAAATTCAGTACGCCGCTACGCTCAGCATACGCCGCATCCAAGCACGCCCTTCACGGCTTCTTCGACGGCCTGAGGGCGGAGCTCCACGACACAGGCATCCGGGTCACCATCGTGTGCCCCGGGTTCATCCGCACCAACATCTCCATCAATGCCCTGTGCGCCGATGGATCATGCCACGGGGTCATGGACGACGCCCAGGCTTCCGGCATGGCGGCATCCGTCTGTGCGGAGAGGACCATCGCGGCCCTGGACAAGGGCAGGGACGAGGTCCTCATCGGTGGGAGGGAGATCATCGGCGTGTACCTGAAACGTTTCGTGCCGGGCCTCTTCAACCGTATCATCGCTCGGGCCAAGGTCACGTGAGGAGAACTGCCGTGCACAGACCGCGGATCCTGGTCATCGGTGCGGGTATGGTGGGCTCCACGAGCGCAGCCTCCATTGCGGCCAGGGGCCTCGGCACGGTCTACCTCCACGACGCGCTGGAAGACCTCGCCCTCGGCCGTGCCATGGACATCAACCAGTCCCTGCCGTCGAGCAGCAGCGATTCCTGCGTCATCGGGTGCAACACCCTGGCGGAGGCCGGCAGGGCTGACATCGTGGTCATTACTGCAGGACTGGCCCGCAAAGCGGGCATGACCAGGCTCGACCTCCTCAGGCACAACGCCTCTGTCGTCGCCACCCTGGCGCCGGTCCTCGCCTCCCAATGCCCCGACGCCCGGGTGCTGCTCGTAACCAATCCCGTGGACGTCCTCACCTGGCACCTCAAGTCACTCTGCCCGGCCATGCACATCATGGGGCTCGGGTGCTCCCTTGACATGATCAGGCTCAGACACTTCATCGCCTGGGCCGCAGGAGTCTCTGTAGATTCCGTGGGAGCCATGGTGATCGGCACCCATGACGACAACATGATCCCGCTGGCAGCCAGGGCGTCCATCGCCGGCACCCCTGCAACGTCCCTGATCAAGTCCGCAGACCTTCCCGGCATCATTGAGCGGACGAAACACGCAGGAAGCACCATCGTGAACTACATGAAGGCCCACAGCGGGCACTATGCGGCAGGCGAGATCGTCTCCCTGATCGTCGAATCCATGGCACTGGACAGGGGCATGGTCTTCCCGGTGAGCGTGTGCCTGAACGGGGAATACGGCTACCGGGACATCTGCCTCGCCCTTCCCTGCATCATCGACGGAGGGGGCATCCGGCAGGTCATCGAGATGGAGCTGGACGCCCGGGAAAAGGATTTGCTCGATGTCTGCGCCCGTTCCATCAGCGAGCAGATCGGGCAGCTCTGAGGAGGAGCAACGACAGGACATGCCGGTATCCCTGCGATGGATGGGCACGGCACACATCGAACTGAGCCATGACGGCCGGGTCGTGCTGGTGGATCCCTACCTCACGAGACCCCCGAAGAGCGCCATCTTCTTCCGGCGTCTCCGGCCGGACCCGGATGCCGCGAGGGCCTATGCGGAAGGCCTTGACGGTACGGTGAAGGCCATCATTGCGAGCCATACCCACTTCGACCATGTCCTGGACATCCCGGAACTCGCACGCCGCACCGGCTCTACGGTCATCGGAAGCCCCAGCCTGGACGCCCTCATGGGCATCTCCGGCCTCCCCGGCAGGATCACCATAGCCCGTCCCCGGGAAGCCGTGCACCTCGTCGATGGCCTGACCATAACCATGATTCCGTCGATCCACGGCCTCATCATGGGCCGCACGCTCCTCATGGAGGGAGACATCGACAGGACCCTGACGCCGCCGCTGCGTACCCACCGGTACCGGCTGGGCGCCATGTATACGGTGAAGGTGGAACTGGGGGGCATGACCTTCCTCCACGTCGGCAGCGCGGGCTTTCTGGAAGAGGAACTGGCAGGCCACACGTGTGACGTGCTCTTCCTCTGTGCGGCCGGGTGGAAGAACACGCCGGGATATCCCGAGCGGGTCGTCGACATCCTCCGGCCGTCCTGCGTGGTGCCCATCCACTACGACGACTTTTCCCTGCCCCTGCTGCCGGGCAAGGACTTCAGGGTTCTGAAGTCCGCCGATATCACGCGCTTCATCGAAAAGGTAAAGAGAACAGGATCTTCTCTCGAGGTACGGCAGATCGAGCCGTGTGTAACAACGTCTTTCTGAAAGGGAGCGACATATGGACAGGAGAAGGATCGGATGGATCGGGACAGGGGTGATGGGAACCTCCATGTGCTCGCACCTCATCGGGGCAGGCCATGAGCTCTCCATCCACACCAGGACGAGGAGCAAGGCATCGAGCCTGCTGGACAGGGGCGCGTCTTGGTGCGGTTCCCCTGCGGAAGCATCTGAGAAGTCCGACTTCGTCTTCACCATTGTGGGCTACCCCGAGGACGTTGAAGAAGTGTACTTCTCGGATAACGGGATTCTTGCGGCAAGCAGGACCGGCACCGTCCTCATCGACATGACCACCTCCAGGCCGTCCCTGGCCCAGAGGATCTACGCGGCGACCCGACAGAAGGGATGCCACAGCCTCGACGCACCGGTTTCGGGCGGTGATGTGGGCGCCAGACAGGCCACCCTGGCCATCATGGTGGGGGGTGACCGGGAGGTCTACGAAAAGACGCTGCCACTCCTGAACCACCTCGGGAAGACCGTCTCCCTCATGGGCGGGCCGGGTTCCGGCCAGCATACCAAGATGAGCAATCAGATCGCCATCGCCTCAGGCATGATCGGGGTGGTGGAGGCCCTGCTCTACGCCGTCAGGGCAGGACTCGACCCTGCCTCCCTCCTCGACATCATCGGGACGGGAGCGGCCGGATCGTGGTCCCTGAACAACCTGGGCCGGAGGATCGTGGGTGGCGACTTCAACCCGGGGTTCTTCATCAAGCACTTCATCAAGGACCTGGGCATTGCCCTGGACGAGGCCCGACGCATGCGGATCGCACTGCCCGGCCTTGCCCTCGCCCATCAACTCTACGTGGCGGCATCGGCCATGGACCTCGGTGAGTTGGGGACCCAGGGCCTCTACAGGGTGCTCGAACGCCTCAATGGCATGGGATAGTGAGGAGGGATCGACAGACCCTCTTCTCCAGCAAATTATCGTCTTGTTTCTCAAGTCCTTCCCCGGAGGTTCCTCCTCCCCGCTTTTCGTGTCATGTTTCCATTTCGATCTGTCGATGAGAACAGCAAGTTCGGTGCAGGGAGTTTCCCCATGAAAAAATCTTTCTTCGTTCTGTCGGTCTTCCTCGGAGTCATGCTCTTCGCCTGCGGGGGCGGAGGGGGCGGCGGCTCTACGAGCAGCGGAGACGACGACCAGACCGTCAATACCCTGGAGTACGTGCGTGACACCTCGAGGACCTATACCTTTCACGAAACCCAGTCTGCCACGGCCAACGGCCAGAGCGCATCGGCCACCCTCACCAAAGTCTTTTCCTACGAGCAGGTGAGCTCCGTCCCCGCCGGGTACGGAGACTTCGACGACTATACCGGACCGTACTACCTGGAGATCGTCTCAAAGGACGGGGAGGAAACGGAGAACACCTACACGGACGTTGATGGAAACGTCCTCGTACAGGCCGATCCGAGCACCTTTACCCGTATCTATGACAATGACTATTCAGGGGATGGTATCCCATCCTCAGTGGTCCTCAACAGGACCTATTCCTCCACCGCGAGGCAGATCCTCTACAACGCCGACCTCGATGCGGGGTTCTGGGGTGAAGAACTGGGCTTCAGCCTGACCACGTCGTCCACGAAACCCGTGGCCGTGGAGAACGTCACCGTCCCGGCGGGCACCTTCAGCGCCCTGAAGTTCCAGATCAATCAAACCATATCCATAACCTTAGACGGACAGACAAATTCCACCACGTATACGGGGTATCAATGGCTCGGCAAGGACATGGGCCTTATCAAATTCTTCCTATCCTATTCCCAGACGATCAGCGGTGTCACTGTCCAGTACACCATCACCGATGAGCTCTCCTCCGTGAGCGACGGGTAAGGCGGACAAGAAAGGAAAACCCCTATGCCCGCTCGGGTAAAAGGGTGTACCATGGGAGACACCTCAATGAAGAACGCTCTCCACAGGGAGGACGACGTATGAACAGAAAGATCTTCAAAAAATCGGTTCTTTTCCTCTTGGCAGGCCTTGTGATCCCCTCCTTCCTCACATCCTGTCTCGATGTCGGCGAGAATGACGATACGCCGGACTTCGGCGTCTACAGCACCTTACCCGAAGAAGGGGCTACGGATGTCACCCTCGACTCCGCAGTCGTGATCACCTTTGAGACCGATGTCGACCCGGACACGGTGACCACGAGCACCTTTGTCGTGCGGGACGAGACAGGTACGGCCGTCTCAGGGGACGTCTACGCCGAGGGCGTCGTAGCGGACTTCAGGGCCGACGGATACCTCGAGGCGGAAACGACCTACACCGTGACCCTGGACGAGAGCATCGCGGACATCTATGGAAGGACCCTGGGCGATTTCCTGGGCTCCGATTATACCTTCAGCTTCACCACGGGCGTCCAGACCTCGGAGTAAACCGAACAAGCGGCGTCCCTGCGCGAAGTAATACATCGCGCGGTGTACCGCCGCAAGCCAGACGGCATTTCCCTAGACGCCGTTTCCCCTGAGTTCTGCCAAGTCCTCGCTCATGACCACCCCGGCGATGACCAGAGCCGATGCGACGTACTGCACGGCCGTGAACCGCTCGCCCAGGATGATCCATCCGAAGATCACCGTGAGCACCGGGATGAGGTTCACGAAGGCCGATGCCCTGCTCGCCGGGACCTTGCTCACCGCATAGTTGTACAGTCCGTAGGCCCCCATGGTGACGAAGATGCCGAGGTAGACGATGCTGAACGCGGGAACCGGTTCAAACCTCGCGGGCAGGACCGTGGAGGGCAGGAAGAGGAAGGGAAGGAAGAAGAGGCTGCCTGCGACCGCCTGGGTCGCCGTGAGGAACAGCGGCTCATAGCGAGAGGAGAGCCGCTTCAGGGAGATCGTGTATCCGGTGGCGCAGACCATGGCGACGAACTCGAAGAAATTCCCGAGTACCGGGTTGGGCGCCTCATGGTTCGACCGGGCGGCGAGGCTCAGCAGGCATGCCCCGATGATGGCCAGGAGAAAGCCCAGGACCGTCTTGACGGTGATGCGTTCCTTCAGGTACAGACCGGCGACGATGCCCACCATGAGAGGAAGCATGGCCGTTATCATGCCCGCCTGGGATGCCGTCGTGTTCTTCAGGGCGGCAGCCTCGAAGAGGAAGTAGAGGCAGGGCTCGCACCCCAGCATGAAGAGGAGCGTCGGGATATCCTCCTTCCTCGGGATATTCCTCTTCACCATGCCGGCAAAGGGGAGGAAACAGACCGAGGCGGTGACCATCCTGCCAAAGATCACCACCATTGGGTCGTAGCCGCTGAAGGCGAGCTTCAGGGCAATGAAGGAGCTCGCCCAGAGCACCATGGCTCCGAGCAGGGCGAAGACGGGGATAACGACTCTCTGCTGCATGCTGTCTTCCTGAGTCCGGGGCCTTCTGAAGCCCCGGCCGGCATCAAGACATACCATGGGTGTATCTTCGGAGAAACTCCAATCTTTCAGACGAAACCGGGGTGGGAGACAGCTGACCTGCTCATTCCGTGCATCCCGCATAACAATACATCTCACGTAATGTGCGGGATACACGGAATGAGCAGGCCGATCTTTAGCCCGTCACTGAAATGCTTCAGGCGGCCGCACCCGTGGCCTTATCGGGAACGAACCCGTTGCAGGTGCCTGCGACCGGGTGTATACATGCTGTCCATGTCGTTGTCATGACCTTCCATCGAAGAAAGGTGAAATGCCATGAAATTCTGTCCCCTGTGCGGAAAAGGGTTGACCAGCCGGGAGATCGACGGTGTCCGGCGGCTCGTTTGCTCCTCGGAATCGTGCACCTATGTGTTCTGGGACAACCCCACCCCCGTGGTGGCGGCCGTCGTGGAGCTCGACGGCAGCGTGGTGCTCGTACGAAACAGGCTCTGGCCCGAGAAGATGTTCGGCCTCGTCACCGGATTCCTCGAGCGGGGGGAGACCCCGGAATCAGGCGTGATCCGTGAGGTCAGGGAGGAGCTCGGCCTGGAGGGTAAGGTGGAGGGCTTCATCGGGTACTACAGTTTCTTCGAGATGAACCAGCTCATCCTCGCCTTCCATGTCCGCGCCCGGGGGACCCCGGTCCTGGGGGA
This sequence comes from Thermodesulfobacteriota bacterium, assembly GCA_036834365.1. Lineage (GTDB taxonomy): Bacteria > Desulfobacterota > Desulfomonilia > UBA1062 > UBA1062 > MWEI01. Next base: position 66,048 of record DAITOA010000014.1, read on the forward strand.
GGAGCTCGCCGAGGTCAGGTATGTGAACCCGGACAGGCTGAAGCCCTGGCCGTTCGGCACGGGACACGCGGTGAAGGACTGGCTCGCGAAAAGGTCCGCATAACCCCGGATCACCCGCTATCATCACCGAACAAGGAGAAAAGTCATGGAAAGGAGAATGTTCTGTCTTATGATGATCATGTTCAGTCTGCTCAGCACACAGGTGCTCGCCGAAGAGAACCCGAGGGTGGTTCTGGAGACGGGCATGGGAAACATCACCCTGGAGCTCTACCCCGGCAAGGCCCCTGCGACGGTCAAGAACTTCCTGGCCTATGTGGATGACAAGTTCTACGACAACACCATCTTCCACCGGGTCATCAAGGGCTTCATGATCCAGGGAGGCGGCATGACGGCCGACATGAAGGAGAAGACCACCAGGACCCCCGTCATGAACGAGGCGGACAACGGGCTGAAGAACGACCGGGGGACCATCGCCATGGCCCGTACCCCGGACCCCAACTCGGCCACGGCCCAGTTCTTCATCAATGCCAAGGACAACGCCTTCCTGAACTTCCGTGCAAAGACCATGGACGGCTATGGGTACTGTGTCTTCGGCAAGGTGACCAAGGGCATGGACGTGGTGGATGCCATCGAGGCCGTTGCCACCGGCAACAAGGGCTTCCACCAGGACGTCCCGGTCAAGCCCGTGGTTATCCTCAAGGCGTACCGTCTCAAGGAGAAATAGGACGCAGCCCCGGAAGTCCATCCTCGCCTGGGCGCTGTACGACTGGGGGAACTCGGCCTTCGCCACCACGGTCATGGCCGGGTTCTTTCCGGTCATGTTCAAGGAGTACTGGAGCGCGGGCGTCGATGCGGCCGTGAGCACGGCCAGGCTGGGAGCCGCCAACTCGCTTGCCGGGATCCTCGTGGCGCTGGCGGCCCCTTTCCTCGGGGCCGTGGCGGACAGGACCTCGGCGAAGAAACGCTTCCTCTTCTTCTTCGCCTCCCTGGGGATAGCGTCCACCCTGTGCCTTACCCTGGCCGGAAAGGGCGACTGGGCCCTTGCAGGCCTCCTCTATGCTCTCGCCCTTGCCGGGTTTTTGGGCGGAAACGTGTTCTACGACTCCCTGCTCAAAACCGTCTCCGAGGGGCCTGCCATGGACAGGGTCTCATCTCTGGGCTATGCACTCGGCTACCTCGGCGGCGGGCTGCTCTTCGCGTTCAACGTGTGGATGACCCTCGATCCCCGGCGCTTCGGCCTTGCCGGTGCGGCCGAGGCGGTGCGCATCTCCTTCCTCACCGTGGGCCTCTGGTGGGCGGTGTTCGCCGTCCCGCTCATGGTCATGGTCCGGGAGCCCCGTAGTACATCCATGGGGATCGGGAACATGGTGGCCGAAGGCATCTCGCAGCTGGGCCGCACGTTCCGGGAGATACGGCACCTGAAGGTCATCATGATGTTCCTGGCCGCCTACTGGCTCTATATCGACGGGGTCGACACCGTCATCGTCATGGCCGTGGATTACGGGCTCTCCCTGGGATTCCATCAGAAGGACCTGATCCTCGCCCTGCTCCTGGTGCAGTTCACCGGCTTCCCCTGCGCCATCGCCTTCGGCCGCATCAGCGGGGCGATCGGCACGAAGAAGTCCATCCTCATCGCCTTGGGCGTCTACCTCTTCGTCACCGTCTGGGGGGCCTTCATCGAGAGACGCTACGAGTTCTACATCATGGCGCTGCTCATCGGCATGGTGCAGGGAGGTGTCCAGGCGCTTTCCCGGTCCCTCTACGCACGGCTCATCCCTGCGGACAAGGCAGCCGAGTTCTTCGGTTTCTACAACATGGTGGGCAAGTTCGCCGCCATCGTGGGGCCGGTGCTCGTCGGCACCACCGTGCTCCTCGCCCGCGCCTGGGGGGCTGGACCGGGCCTGGCGCCGCGGTTCAGCATCTCGTCCATCGCGGTGCTCTTCCTGGCCGGGGGAGTCCTGCTGCTGCTCGTGGATGAGGAGAGGGGTGTCCGGGAGAGGGGGTTCCTGGAACGGTGAGTTCTTGCCTTTGGAACAGGGAATGCTATTGTAGGAGCAGGAGGTTACCCATGAAACACGCAGGAATGAAGCTGATTCTCATCGTGATGCTTTCACTCTCCCTGTCGGGCTGTGCGCTCCTCTACAACGACGTCAAGACCCCCCTGCCCTCGCTGAGCGTCAATGCCGACACCCAGAACAGGACCAGCACGGGCAAGGCATCGTGCGCGTCCTACGTGTGGCTGGTCGCCCTGGGCGACTGCAGCGTGGAGACCGCCATGAAGAACGGCAACATCACGAAGGTCCACCACGTAGACTCGGAGTTCACGAGCTACTTCTTCGGGATCTATACGAAATTCACCACCGTGGTGTACGGAGAGTAGGAAACGGAGCGTGCCGGGCACCCAGTCGTACGGGATAGCCCGGCACGGAATGATTGTCTACAGGATGGTCCTCTTGCCGTTGTACCGCTCGATGTCGTAGTACTTGTCCACGTCCACGATCCTGAGCCGGTCGATGACCTCCTTCATGGGCACCGAGGTGATCTCGCCGTGGAGGTAGCTCACCATCCTGCCGAAGTCCTCGTTGATGATCATGTCCACGGCCGCGATCCCGAACCACCGGGCCATGAGCCGGTCGCGCGCCGACGGGGAGCCGCCGCGCTGGAGGTGGCTCAGGTTGACGTAGCGCGACTCGAACCCGGTCCTCTTCTGGATCTCGTCGGAGATGTACGAGGCGATGCCCCCCAGGGACCGGTGGCCGAACTCGTCCACCTTCTCGTCCTTGAAGAACTCCTGGGTGCCGCCGAGTTTGGCCCCCTCGGAGACCACGATGATGCTGTACTGCACCTCGCGCCCCCTGCGCTCCTGGAGGAGTTCGCAGATGCGGTCGATGGAAAAGGGGTGCTCGGGGATGAGGATGATGTAGGCGCCGCTGCACTCGCCGCCGTGGAGCGCCAGCCAGCCAGCATGCCTGCCCATGGTCTCCACCACGAAGATCCGGTTGTGGGAGCCCGCCGTGGTGCGGAGCCGGTCGATCTCCTCCATGATGATGTTCACCGCCGAGTCGAACCCCAGGGAGTACTCGGTGCCCACCAGATCGCCGTCGATGGTCTTGGGAATACCCACCGTCTTGATGCCGCGCCTGTAGAGCTTGTACGCAACCCCGAGCGTGTCCTCCCCGCCGATGGCCACCACCACGTCGATGCCGAGCCTCCTGATGTTCTCGATCACGGTGTCCGACCGGTCCTTCTTCGGGTTGAAGGGGTTGGTGCGCGAGGTGCCGAGGTTGGTCCCGCCGTAGCGGTCCCAGGTGCGGACCACCTCCTCGTCGAGCCGTATGGTGTGGTGGGCCAGGCTCTCGGGGTCATCGGGATTGACATACACGAGCCCCTTCCACCCGTCCTTGATGCCGACGACGTCGCACTTGAACGACCTGCGCTCCTCGAGCACCGGGTCCAGGGCCGTCTTGGTCACCCACTTCACCGCACCGTTGAGTCCGGGACAATCTCCGCCTCCCGTCAATACCGCTATCCTCATGTTCGATCTCTCCTCCTGCTTTCGGACACACCGGCCGACCGCTTCTCTGACGGCCTTTCCATCATTATAATCATGAAATACCCCTCGGCAAGGCAACGGGAAATATTGAACCGGGGTCCGTGTATGTTGCGAAAACGACCCCGTTTCCTGTATGAAGAGCATGAGAGGAGGTGCCCATGAAGGTCATTTTCCATGAGGACTTTTACCAGGTCTACACCTCTGACCCCGCCTCAGACATGGGAAGGATCGAGGCGGTCGTGGAGGTCATCAGCCCGCACGTGGAGGTCGTCACCGCCACCGAGGCTTCCCTGGGGGACATCGAGGCCGTCCATACCCCCGCCCATATCCGGCGTATCCAGAGCATGGGCCTCCACGAGATAGCGTCCCTGGCGGCCGGCGGCGCCATCCAGGCCGCCGAGATCGGGATGAAAGAGCCCTGCTTCGCCCTCATCAGGCCCCCGGGCCACCATGCATCGGCGGACTCGGCCTGGGGCTTCTGCTTCTACAACAACATGGCAGTGGCCATGGAACACCTCAGACGCGCCGGAACCATCGATCGCGCGCACATCCTGGACTTCGATCTCCACTATGGCGACGGCACGGTGAATATCCTGGGCAAGAAAGGCTACGTGACGATCCACAACCCCTCCTCTCACGACCGGGCCTCTTACCTCAAGGAGGTCGATGCAGAGCTGTCACGCGTGCAGGCCGATGTCATCGGCATTTCCGCGGGGTTCGACAACCACGAGCAGGACTGGGGCGGGCTGCTCACCACGGAGGACTACCGCCTGATGGGGTCCATGGTGAGGGAGGCCGCCATGAAGACGGGGGCGGGGTTCTTCGCCATCCTGGAGGGAGGCTACAACCACAGGGTGCTCGGGCACAACGCCTGGGCATTGATCCGGGGCATGGACGGAGAATAGACGCAGAGCGGAGGGAGGGCACGCATGAAGGTCAGCACGGTGGCTCAGATGAGGGCCATGGACAAGGCGGCAGTAGAACGGTACGGCATACCCGAGGCCCTGCTCATGGAGAATGCAGGCCTTGCGGCCTTCAACGTCCTGAAGAGGGAAGTAAGCATCGAGGGCAGGTCCTTCCTCGTGCTCGCGGGCGTGGGCAACAACGGTGGCGACGGGTTCGTGACGGCGAGGAAGATCCTCTCCGCAGGCGGCACCGTGAAGGTCCTCATCCTGGGGGACAGGTCCCGGTACCAGGGCGCGGCCCGGCTCAACCTGGACATCATCTCCAGGATGCCCATCACGGTATCCGAGGTCACCAGCATCAGGGTCATCAGGCGGGAGCTCGCCTGCTGCGACGTGGTCATCGACGCCGTCTTCGGTACCGGCCTGACCCGAGAGGTGGGAGGCATCCACCGGCAGGCCTTCGAGGCGGTCAACTCAAGCGGGAAGACCGTTCTCAGCCTGGACATACCCTCCGGCGTCTCCGGGGACACCGGAGAGGTCCTGGGGTGCGCGGTGCGGGCGGACTTCACCGTGACCTTCGGTCTTCCCAAGCCGGGCAACCTCCTCATGCCGGGGCACCGCCTCTGCGGCAGACTCTTCGTTACCCACATCTCGTTCCCGCCTGACCTCTACGATGCAGCCGACCTCCGGATATCCCTCAACACCCCTCCCCCGCTTCCACCCCGGAACCCGGACGGGCACAAGGGGGACTTCGGCGAGGTCCTGTTCATCGCCGGTGCCCACGGCTACTACGGTGCGCCGGCCTTTGCCGCCCTGTCCTTCCTCAAGGCCGGTGGGGGATACGCGCGGCTCGCCGCCCCGGAATCGGTCGTTTCGGTCATAGCCGCACAAAACTCCGAGATCGTCTTCCACCCCCTGTCCGAGACCGACTCGGGGAGTCTGTCTCCGAAGAACAAGACCCGGTTGCTCGAGCTCTCGGACAGGATGGACTTCGTCGTCATGGGCCCTGGTCTCTCGCTGAACGAAGAGACCGCATCCCTCGTCAGGGAACTGGCCCGCAGGATCGAAAGGCCCCTGCTCATCGACGGAGACGGGATCACGGCCGTTTCCCTGGATCTCTCGTGCATCAGAAAGAGGAAGGCCGCCACGATCCTCACGCCTCACCTGGGAGAGATGGCGAGGATAACAGGCATTACGGTCGGGGATATCGAAGGGGACAGGATCTCCGTCCTCAGACAGAGCGCAGCCGACCTGGACGCCATAGTAGTGCTCAAAGGGGCGCACTCCCTCATCGGATACCCGGACGGCGCCGTCTCCATCAATGTAAGCGGCAACTCCGGCATGGCCACGGCGGGATCGGGGGATGTCCTCACCGGATCCATTGCCGCCATGCACGGCCTCGGTCTTCCGATCGAGGCCGCGGTTCGCACCGGGGTGTTCATCCACGGGGCGGCCGGGGACTTGGCCGCGGAGGGAAAAGGCGAGGACGGGATCACGGCCCGGGACATCCTCGAGGGGCTGCCGGGCGCCATGGCCCTGTACCGGCAGGGTTCCCTCGCCCCTCGGTACGACCTGCCCGTTATCTGATGGAGGCATCGGGGGAAAGTTCAACTCTTTCTGTTAAGTCTCCCGAGGTTTGTGCCGATAGGTCTGTTAGCCAGAAAAAAGTCAACACTCTCTTCGTAACTGCCAGGCCTCAACAGCTTGGCATTTTTTTTGTCCGGAAACTCCATGTTAGTTGAGTGAGCGGTAAAGACGCTGCGCCTACGGCGCTGGCCTGCTCATGCGGAATATCTCACCACCTTCGGCCTTTGTCCTTATAGATCCAGCATTGCATCGCCTCCGGCGCTGGCTTCTCCATGCCGAGTCTTGCAGCGCCTCCGGCGCTGGCCTGCCAGTTTCGTTCACCCGCCGGAAAAGACGGCGGGATGAGCGGAACTGGCAGGTCGATTGTCTCCAGAACTACGGGTTTGGGGGGTTCAGGGTCGTGGGTCGGTGACCCTGCCCATGAAGAGGATTGATCCTGTCCGGTGCTCCCGGATCAGGAAGAGGAACGGGTGGTCTGCATGGAATTCCCTGACCATGTGCATGGACTTGGTCATGATCACGGCTGATGCAGCCGCAGCCTCGGTACCCTCCTCGTTCACCTCTACGAAGGCCTTGTGGATCACGTTGCTGATGAAAAGCCCCCGGGAGCCGGTCATGCCCGAGAAGTCGGCAGCGTCACCGAACGCCTCCGGCATGCCCATGCGGGAGAGGGTCCTGGACAGATCGAACTCCGCACTCACCTTGAATCGGGGAAGCCGGACACGGACCTGTACGGGATTCGCCCCGTCGATGTCGTCCATCCACTTTCCCAGGACCGAAGGGCTGAGTGATCCTTCGACCTTTGAAAGACCTCCTTTGGTTTCAGGCAGGACGACCACCATGGACAGCCTGCTCCCGGAGTAGGGCATCTCCAGGATCTTCATATCCGCCGTCTCGAGATACCTGAAGTCGCCGGTCTGCTCCATCATGTCCACGTCGGCCGCATCCTTTGATGACAGGATGAATCGTCCAGTCCGCGTGTCCTGGCGGGAAAACTGAGCTGCCCACAGACCCTTGAAGTAGATGGCGTTCGTCAGGACCAGCCTCGTTTCCGGCGTCAGGACACCCGGCCCGATGAGATCCCTGATGAGGCCGGCTGTCTTCTCCTGAACCCAGCCGTTGATGGCGCTGCGGGCGGCCTCGGTTTGGCCGGAGAAGTCCACCCGCCTCAGTTCGGACAAGTGGAAGGTCTTCAGGTCGTTCAGAAACCCCTGCAGGAAGGGGTACCCCGACTGCCCCCATAGGGCGTTCGCTGTGTTCAGCGTGATGCCGTCCTGCCCTGGTTGACGGGTTGATCCCGTGGCGGTCTCCGTAAGAAAACCATGGAACCGTTGGCTGTCCAGGGGGAAGTGGAGCACGGCGGCCATCTGTTCGCGGGTGGTGCCCCGTGCCCCGTCATAGGCCATGGCGAGCACGGACGAGATGCTGGAAGGAGAAAAGGTCAGGTTACCCTGCCCAACCTTCAGGGCCTTGTAGAGAAAGACCGCGAAAGATCGGGGGCTGTCGTTTCCTTCCGGTGGTCCGGCCGGATGCTCCCCGGTCGCACCACCTGCCGCGCATCCCATGAACAGGGACACGATGACGAAAGCCTTGAACAACGCCCGAACACGTAACACCGTCGCTTTCATGGTATCCCTCCTCGCTCTACATCGAGATCTATACCCCTTTTCCGCATCTCCTGTCGAGGGAAGTAGGCATGATGACTAGAGGGAAAATGAGCCTGCGGGCAATTCGGCCTTGCCATATGCATCAAACTGTGTTTAAAGAAACGAAATTTTCGGGGCATGGATCATGGGTCCCGGACATTCCAGAGAGAAGGGGGAGGAATGGGGGCAAGCCAGGATCAACCGCAATCCGGGCCTGATCTTTCAAAGAATGCTCTTTTCAGGCGGTTCTTCATCGTTCTCTCCCTGTTCGTGGTCCCCGGAGCCATCCCGATCGTCGCCTATTCGAAGGCAAGACAGAAGGGGATGACCAGGACCATGACCCTCTGCATCACCATCGTGTTCCTTATCCTCATGTTCGTGGTCGCCGGCCTCACCTGGGCGCACTGACAGACCACCGCACCAGGACCTCCCTGAAGCCCTCATCAGACCCTTTATAGATGTGCCTTCGCCGCATCCGGACCTAGGAGGGCATGTTCATTTCTGCGGCAAAAATTTGTCTTGCTTATCTTGACATTCCGTCTTACCATCTTACTATTGCTAATGTGAGTTATTCTGGGGCGATAGCATCCTTGAACGGCACCAGACCTCTCAGGGTCCCCCTTTCTCGCATCGTGGAGTTCACCCTTAATTATCGCTGTCTCATGAACGTAAATGCATTGCTGTACCCGGTGAGGTGATGGTATGGACATGAAGCGCGATTACTACGAGGATATCGAACTCTTCAGCAGCGGCACCATCCTGTTCTGGTCCGTGGCCTTCCTGGTTCTCCTCTTCACCCTGCCCTTGTACATCCCTTCATACAATATCTACCTGCTCAACATCATCCTGGTCCATGTGATCCTGGCCGTCGGGCTGAACATCCTCGTAGGCTACACCGGCCAGATCTCACTGGGTCATGCCGGATTCTTCGCCATCGGGGCCTACGGAACGGCCCTGCTCATGATGCACCTCCATATGCCGTTCCTGCCTGCTCTGATCGTTGCCGGACTCATCGCCGCCTTCTTCGGCTTCATCATCGGCTTGCCGGCGCTGCGCCTGGAAGGCCCGTACCTTGCCATCGCCACCCTGGGATTCGGACTGACCATCATGCACATCATCGGCAGGTGGGAGGTCTTCGGCGGCAGGATGGGGATCACTACGCCGCCCCTGGACCTCGGCCTCCCGGGATCCGCGTACAGCCTGGTGATCGAGGGCGACGTGAAGATCTACTACCTCATCCTCGTCATCTCGGTGCTCATGGTCATCGGCGCGCGCAATCTCATGAAAACCCGCGTCGGCAGGGCATTCGTGGCCATCCGCGACGATGACATCGCAGCAGAGGTCATGGGTGTGAACCTTACCGTCTACAAGACCATGTCGTTTGCCGTGAGCGCATTCTACGCCGGTGTGGCCGGCGGCCTGTACGCCTTCGTGGTCGGTTTCTTCGACCCCTTCACCTTCAACCTCATCCTGTCCATCATCTTCCTGGTCAT
>DAITOA010000015.1:0-44126 GCA_036834365.1 Thermodesulfobacteriota bacterium
ATCAGCATGAAGTTCGCCGAGCCCATGGGCGACGACGAGATGGACCGTCTCATGGCCCGCCAGGGAGAACTGCAGGAACGTATCGACCACCTCGATGCCTGGGACATCGAGTCCCGGCTGGACATGGCCATGGACGCTCTCCGCTGTCCCCCCGGGGATACCCCCGTGAAGGTGCTCTCGGGCGGAGAGAAGCGCCGGGTGGCACTGTGCAGGCTTCTCCTGCAGAAGCCGGACATCCTGCTCCTCGACGAGCCCACGAACCACCTGGACGCAGAGACCGTGGCATGGCTGGAGCACCACCTCCAGCAGTATGCGGGCACGGTCATTGCGGTCACCCACGACCGCTACTTCCTCGACAACGTGGCCGGCTGGATCCTGGAGCTCGACCGGGGGCACGGCATCCCCTGGAAGGGAAACTACTCGTCCTGGCTCGAGCAGAAACAGACCAGGCTGCAGCAGGAGGAGAAGACCGAGACCGAGCGGCAGAAGACCCTGCAGAGGGAGCTGGAGTGGATCCGCATGTCGCCCAAGGGACGCCACGCCAAGGCCAAGGCCCGGATCAGCGCCTACGAGAACCTCCTGGGCCAGGAGAACGAGAGGCTCTCCAAGGACCTTGAGATCTACATCCCGCCTGGACCACGCCTGGGCACGGTGGTCATTGAAGCCAAGGACGTCGGCAAGGCCTACGGGGACAAGCTCCTGTTCGAGAACATGAGCTTCTCCCTGCCCGCCGGCGGCATCGTGGGCATCATCGGTCCCAACGGCGCAGGCAAGACCACCCTCTTCCGGCTCATCACCGGCCAGGAGCAACCGGACTCGGGTTCCATCAGGACCGGCGAGAGCGTCAGGCTGTCCTACGTGGACCAGGAGCGCGACTCCCTGGACCCTGGCAGGACCATCTGGGAGGTGATTTCAGGGGGCAGGGACCTGATCCAACTGGGGAACCGGGAGGTGAACTCCCGCGCCTACGTGGCCCGCTTCAATTTTTCGGGCACGGACCAGCAGAAGAAGGTGAGCATGATCTCGGGCGGCGAGCGCAACCGCGTGCACCTGGCCTGCATGCTCAAGGACGGCGCCAACGTCCTGCTCCTGGACGAGCCCACCAACGACCTCGACGTGAACACCATGCGCGCCCTTGAAGAGGCCCTGGAGAACTTCGGCGGCTGCGCGGTGGTCATCAGCCACGACCGGTGGTTCCTCGACCGTATCGCCACCCACATCCTTGCCTTCGAGGGCGACAGCACGGTAGTGTGGTTCGAAGGGAACTACTCGGACTACGAGACGGACAGGAAGAAACGGCTCGGCAAGGCTGCGGACATACCGCACCGGATCAGGTACCGGCAGCTGACGAGACAGTGAAGAAGCAACAGAACCGAACCATGGAGAAGATAATACTATGAAGGTCGTCGCATTCAACGGAAGCGCCCGCAGGGACGGGAACACAGCCCTCCTCATACGCCAGGTCTTTGTCGAACTCGAGAAACAGGGCATCTCCACCGAGATGGTCCAGCTCGCACGCAAGGATATTCGCGGCTGCATCGTGTGCTACAAATGCTTCGCCAACCAGGACCGGAAATGCTCGGTGAAGAACGACTCGGTCAACGAGTGCATCGAGAAGATGCTGGAGGCCGACGGTATCATCCTGGCCTCTCCCACCTACTTCTCGGATGTGACCACCGAGATGAAGGCCCTCATCGACCGGGCCGGCATGGTGGCCAAGGCGAACGGCGACATGCTCAGGCGCAAGGTGGGAGCGGCGGTCGTGGCGGCACGCCGCGGCGGGGCCATCCACACCTTCGATACCCTCAACCACTTCTTCTTCATCAGTCAGATGATCGTGCCCGGGTCCAACTACTGGAATGTAGGCCTCGGCATGGAGCCCGGCGAGGTGGAGAAGGACCAGGAGGGGATGACCACTATGAAGGTCCTGGGCGAAAACATGGCGTGGCTCCTGAAAAAGGTTTCACCCGCATAAATCCTATTTCCCGGGGTGTGCCTCCACCCGGGAACGCCTGTCCTCGCAGAGGGTGCGGATGTGCCTTCCGACATAATAGTACCCCACGGACAGCGCCAGCACGATGGCGGCTATGCCGATGAGCACAAGGCTGTCCAGTTCCTTCACGTCGAGGATGATCACCTTGCGGGCCACCGCAATGAGTGCCATGGCGAAAACCACCTCCACGTGCACCTCGTTTTCCGCCCAGTAGGCCCTGAGGGTGTACAGGAGCTCTATCCCCACCAGCACCAGGAGGAACATCCCGAAGATGTCGAGGAGTTCATCGATCTCCAGGAGCAGAACGGGAGGTGAAACGATGTCCTGGATGACGAGCCAGGCCACCTCGACGGTGGCAAGGCCAATGACCAGGATCATCAGGAGGATGAGCGCCGTCACGATGACCCGCTCGAAACGCTTCATAAGGACCAGCATCCGGGAAGTCGAAGCATCCTGACTCATGGCGAATCCTTTCTGTCGGGCTCCACGGTTACCAGCACTTCGTACCGCAGTGGGAACCGGTGGTTGAAGGGCGGGTCGTACCTTGCATGGGCAAACCCGCCCAAAGGTCTCAGGCCTCGCTTCCTTACGAGGTCTTCCAGTCGGTATCTCTGTTCTTCATAACGTGTCCGGTTCCATGGGCCGGAACAGCTGACTGCGGCCATGGTCCGCCCGGGAATCCGCTTCAGGGAAACGGTGTTGTCCAAGGGTTCGGGCAGGTCATCCCAGGCGAGCTCGGACGGCATGAGCAGGGAGATCTGCCACCTCTTCCCCAGTTCCTCCAGGGTCACCTGCGCCGTCATGGGGATGGTCAGCTTCTTCGCGTTATCGCCCGAGACATAACCGAGAAGGCGTGCGATCCCGATGTCACCTCCTTGGTTGAAATCCCCTTCCACCACTGTCTGAGCAACGATCTGAGGTTCGTACTCCCGGAGCTCCAGGGAGCCGGTCTTCTGGACGATCCTGTAGCGTGCCTCTTCCGCTGCCAGGGCATCCATGCCATCCGGCGGTACGGCACCGAAAAACAGGGACACGATCAAGAACCACGACCCGCCTTTCACAAGGCCACCTCCTGTTTACCTTCCATGAAGAAATTGCTGCCGCATCGAGAAATGTCAAGGGTTCCCGGGCTGCCGTACAACATGCCTACCGCTGCGGCCGAATCCGCCCTTGACTTTGAAACCGGGATCCATTACTTATTGATCATTCTTTTCTGATTATTCAGTTTTCTCTGATTAGGAGACAGTGATGGCGAAGAAGAAGAACCAGGAAACCTGCTGTTCCGGCGGCCCTTCGAGCTGCTGCAAGGTGGAATCCCTCATCAGCATGGATGAACGGGGGCAGATGGTTCTCCCCAAGGACCTGAGGGAACGTGCACATATAACGCCGGGTGATAAGCTGGCCGTGATCAGCTGGACAAAGGACGGCGAAGTCTGCTGCATCACCCTCATCAAGGCGGATCACCTGGTGGGTCATGTCATGGACTTCATCACCCCGGTCATGGGAGGCATTCCCGGCAAGTAAACACCTCTAGTGGAGGCACTATGAAGAAACATGATCAAACGGCTGCCGGTGGAACGACACAGTCCCGCACTCAGGTCTCATGCTGCGGGGGCACCCCCTTCTCCCTGGACAGGCAGGGAAGGAACACGTCTCAGGATGATCCGGAAATGATCAGAAACGCCGTCCGGGATAATTATGCGAAGGTCGCAACCACCGGCATATCCTGCTGCGGTTCTGCCGGTCACATCCAGGAAACCGGCCGGCACATCGGCTACACCGACGAAGAGATGCATGCCGTTCCCGAGGGCTCCAACCTCGGCCTGGGATGCGGCAATCCCACCGCCATCGCCTCGCTGAAGCAAGGCGAGACCGTCATCGACCTGGGCTCGGGAGGGGGCTTCGACTGCTTCCTCGCCTCCTCGCAGGTGGGTCCGGGCGGACGCGTCATCGGCGTGGACATGACCGCCGATATGCTCTCCCTGGCCAGGGACAACGCCCGCAAGGGGGGATACGGCAACGTGGAGTTCCGCCTCGGAGAGATCGAAAACCTGCCGGTGGCCGACAACACCGCCGACGTCGTCATCTCCAACTGCGTCATCAACCTCTCGCCGGACAAGAACAGGGTCTTCCGGGAGGCATTCCGTGCCCTGAAGCCCGGCGGGCGGCTCATGGTATCGGACATCGTGCTGCTCAGCGAGCTGCCCGAGGAAATCAGGAGCTCGGTGGAGGCCTATGTGGGCTGCGTGGCCGGGGCAGTGTCGAAGGATGCCTACCTGGCAGGGATCCGTGATGCAGGTTTTAAGGACGTAAATATCCTCAAGGAGACGGGCTTCCCCTTTGAGCTCCTGGCCGCGGACCCGCTGGTCCAGTCCATCGCCCAGGCGACGGCCATGACAAGGGAAGAGGGACAGAGGATTGCGGATTCCATCCTGAGCATCTCGGTGTACGCGAAGAAGCCCTGATGACGGGTACCAGGTGGGGTCTTTCACAGGCCTCCCGGAATGAGGCATCTCGTGGGTCTCTTCTCGAGATGCCTCATTCCGGGAGGACAGAGACCCCCTGCAGGGGGTCTCTGCAGAAGGCCGTTTATACCTCAAGAAATCCCATGTCCTCTCCCGCTTTTTCTTGTATGATAACAGGCAATCTCAAACTCTATGAGGCGCCCATGGAATCGCAGCGAGAAAGTCAGCTCAGGGAAAAACTCTCCGGGGAGGTCAATGTCTCCACCTGGAAGGGGCTCATACCGGACATGCTCACCAGATCGCTCTTCATCGTTTCGCCGGAGATCGACCTGGTTGAGGTGGGGGTGCAGGTCGCCCTCGATCACACCTCGCGGGTCAGGGAGTGGATCGATACGGGAAGGCTGGCCCGGCCCACGAAGGAGCAGATCGATGAATGGGAGACCACGGGATCGCTCTTCCGGTTCATCATCGTGGCTCCCTTCGTGTTCTTCCAGGAGTATGAAGCGGTCTCCTGTTGAGGCCTGAGCCCTTTTCCCCGGCAAGACCTCCTACTCCACATGGATGATGGTCTGGTCGTCAGGGTGGAGTCTGCGGTACTCATCCACCAGTGAGAGGGTTCTGTCCAGAAGCTCCCGCGAGTAAAGGGTGCCCACCAGGCTCTCCCTGGCCTTTTTCGCCGCATCAAACACATACTGCGCTTCCCTGTTCCTGGGGTCTTGGACCACCACCTTTATCCCGGACTTCTTGAGGAGCTCCAAGGCCTTGGCATCCTCCTGGCGGGTCACGTCCCTGATCTTTTCGTGCTGCGTCCTGGCCACATCCAGGATGATCTTCTGACTGGCCGGCGATATGGTATCCCAGATATCTTTCCTCACGAGCAAGGCGCTGTTGATGCTGGAAGACGGATAGCTCGACATATACTTGAACCGGGTATACCATTGCATGGCAACAGCCCCGAAAGGGGTTGCCGGGGCGCAGTCTACGAGATTGGTGGACAGGGACGTGGCCACATCCGAAATGGACAGGGACACGGGCGTGATGTCCAGGGCCTTGTACATGGCCTGGCCCATCGGGTCTCCCTCCAGGGCCCACCACTTCTGCTTTTTGGCGATGTCAATGGAGCGCAAAGGCTCCTTGGAGAAGGTGTAGAGGAAGCCGAGGTTCAGCCAGCCGAGCACCTTGAAGCCCTTCTCCTCGAGAAGACGTTCCATCTCGGGCTGGAGCTTGGCACGGACATAGTCCACCTCGTCGTAATTGCGGAACACGTAAGGCAGATCGGTTACCCGCACCTCAGGGGCGATGAGGCCCAGGGCGGGACCCATGAATGACCCGCCATGGAGCTGGCCGAGCCTGACCTTGCGGAGCACGTCCAGTTCGTCGCCCTGGACGCCGCCCCAGTAGGTCTTGAACATCACCTCGTTGTTCGTCTTGATCTTTATCTGTTTGGATATCTCATCGAAGAGGTTCGCGATGTTCGATCCCTTGGGTGCCAGGCTCGCCACCTTGATGACCACCCTGGCCTGGTCCGCGGCGGCATACCCAGCGCCGCCACACAAGCACAGCACCAGTAAGGCTCCCATACCTGCAATGATCTTCGTCTTCATGGGCCGATCTCCCCTTGCCATCTAGAAATAGTCATCAACATGATCAAGCAATACCCCGGCCTTTCTCCTGGCCACCTCGTTGATGAACGCCATGTCCGGATCGATCGTTGCCGGTGTGGTCAGAACCTGTTGCAGGGTCTTCACGAAGAGGTCCCTATCCTGGATCTGGTATGAGTAGTACCTTGCATACATGAGGTGGGCGATGAGGTTTCTGCCCCCTGTGATGTCAAAGGCCCTGTTGAAGTAATACTCCGCCTTTTCCGGGTCACCTCCGGCCATCTTCGGCCTGCTGGCATAAAGCGACCCCAGCATGACCAGGGCACTGCCGTGATAGTAGGTCTCATCGATCTGAACGACCCGCTCCAGCAGGGCCTGCGCTTTAGGCAGGTCCATGAGGGCCTGGGGATCATCCGTGTTGACACTTATCCAGGCAAGCCAGCAGCAGCCGGTCCAGAACAGGTGCCCGATGTTCCCTCCGCCGAAGCCGTAAAGCATGTCCCGGAACTCATCGGGCGGGCTGTTCAGCTTTTCTGCAAAATCCCGGTAGCCCATCATGGTCCTGAGGGCATAATCCCGTGCCTTGGCATAGAGCATGCTCGCCCGCTGCCGGTCGGTGTCCTCCACAAAGGCAAAGGTGTACCCGTAATACGACTCCGCACCTTTGAGCAGGAGAGCATCTTCCGGCACCGAGGTAATGAACCCGTCCATCTGCACGAGGAACACGGGCAAGGCATCGCGCAGCATGTCCAGGTCCGTAGTCCGGTTTATGGCAAGATTCAGATCCTGCATGACGGGGTCCATGGACTTGATCATGAAGGCCTTGTTGGCGCAACCGCAGGAAAGGGACACGAGAACACAGAGCATGACGGCCGGGCCGAACCGCACAACCCCCGAAAACATAATGACCTCCCTTGCACCGTTATATTTCATCATTCACTGTATGACACAGAGTATACCATGAGGACTGGAACCATCCAATCATTTCCCATCCCCCGTGTCTCCCGGATCGGTTGTCGAGCATCACCACAATCTTCCTACAGTTCCTCCATTCTTTCTCCACATTCGGCTGATACGTTACCGCACATGGAGCATGGATACGGGTGTTTCACAAGGAGGGCCCTCGACATGTCACCCCGGCGTTCCCTGTAGACAAAAACCTGTATCTGAACGTCGAAAAGGAATAAAATACAACGATGGGACAGAGAAAAGACATGCATCACACTGCGGTCCTCCTGTGGGCCTTCCTGTCGATCCCCTTGCTTTACGGTTGCATCTCCGTTGGACCGGACTATGTCCGGCCCGAAACTCCTGTCGCACAGGCCTGGCATACCGGGATGGACAGCGGTCTGACCGCGGTACAAACCGACCCTGCTCGACTCGCGCGATGGTGGGAGACCCTGGGAGATCCCGGATTGACGAACCTCATGGGGCGGGCGGTGGACAACAACCTCGATCTCAAGCAGGCGATCTCCCGTGTACGGGAGGCCCGTGCCCAACGGTCCATTGCCAAGGCCGGCCTCTTCCCCTCGCTGGATGCCACGGGCTCGGTCACCAGAAGCAGAGGCAGTGAGAATACGGGTTCCGGACAGAGCCGCACGCTGTATTCGGCCGGTCTGGATGCCGGCTGGGAGCTCGATCTGTTCGGCGGTGTGCGCCGCTCGGTGGAGGCAGCCGGTGCCGACCTCCAGGCAAGCCGGGAGGACCTGCACGATGTCCTCGTGTCGCTCACCGCAGAGGTGGGGCTCAACTATATCGACCTGCGCACCTATCAGGCACGTCTCGACGTGGCCGAGGAGAATCTGAAAACCCGGGAAGAGTCCTATGAACTGACCCGGGAGCGTTATGAGGCCGGCCTCACCGACGAACTGGACGTACAGCAGGCAAGGGCCAGTCTGGAGAGCGCCCGCGCAGGCATACCCGGTCTGCGCACAGGCATGGAGGAATCCATGAACAGGCTCGCGGTGCTTCTGGGCGTGCAACCGGGGATGCTTCATCTGGAGCTGGGACAGGCGAAACCCCTCCCGGTGGTTCCCTCCTCGGTGGCCGTCGGGGTCCCGGCCGATGTCCTGAGGCAGCGTCCCGACGTCCGCAAAGCCGAGCGGGAGCTTGCCGCCCAGACTGCACGGGTCGGCGTTGCGACGGCTGAGCTCTATCCCAAGCTCACCCTGAACGGGTCCATCGGCCTGGATGCACTCAACTCCGGCAAGCTGTTCACCTCCGGGGCCCGGTCATGGAGCTACGGCCCCGGCATCTCCTGGCCCGTGTTCCATGCAGGCGCGATAAGGCAGAACATCGAGGTGCAATCGGCAATGCAGGAACAAGCACTCCTGACCTATGAATCCTCCGTGCTCGGCGCTCTTGAAGAAGTGGAAAACGCCCTGACCTCCTATGCCCAGGAGCAGCACCGGAGGGATTCCCTGAACGAGGCGGCCGATGCCGCAGGACGGGCATACGAGTATGCCCGGATCAAGTACGAAGCAGGGCTCACCGATTTCGGCACCCTCCTCGATGCTCAGCGCTCCCTGCTCTCTCTCCAGGATGACCTTGCCACGAGCAACGGCACGGTCACGGCAAACCTGGTGAGGCTGTACAAGGCGCTCGGTGGGGGCTGGTCAACCCACGATGGCACCGACGATCCGGACCGGCAAGAAAGGTAAGGAGCAACCATGGATAAGACTATGAATCCCGGTGATGATATAGGAAAGACCCTGGGCGTGGACAATGCCCCCGGGCCACGGAGACTCCCGGTACGAAAGATACTCTGGGGCGTTATCGCTGCAGTGGTGATCGCAGGGGTTGTTCTCTGGATCTCGCAGGATAAGGGACAGAGCTATACGTACGAAACCCAGGACGCAAGCCGGGGCGACCTCACCGTCACGGTGAGCGCCACGGGGAACCTGGAGCCCATCAATCAGGTGGATGTGGGCAGCGAACTATCAGGCATCGTGCGGGCGGTGGAGGCGGACTACAACGACCATGTGAAGAAGGGACAGATCCTGGCCCGGCTCGATACCGACAAGCTCGATGCACAGGTTCAACAGTCACGGGCCAACCTGAGGGCGGCCCAGTCGAAGGTCCTCCAGGCTCAGGCTACCCTTGCCGAGAGCCGCAGCGCCCTGGAGCGGCTGAACAAGGTGAAGGAACTCAGCGGAGGCAAAGTGCCGTCGAAAAACGACCTCGATACCGCGGAGGCGACCTATGAACGCGCCCAGGCCGATCTTGCAAGCGCAGAGGCAGAGGTCAAGGTGGCCGAAGCAGCTCTCAAGGCGGATGAGACGGACCTGTCCAAGGCCGTGGTCAGATCACCCATCAACGGCATCGTGCTCACCCGAAGCGTGGAACCCGGCCAGACCGTTGCGGCGTCCCTGCAGGCCCCGGTCCTCTTCACCCTGGCCGAAGACCTGAAACAGATGGAGCTGCAGGTGGACGTGGACGAGGCTGACGTGGGTTCGGCGAAAGAGGGACAGCAGGCATCGTTCACCGTGGATGCCTACCCGGACAGGACATTCAAGGCCAAGGTCATCCAGGTGAGATACGGAGCCAAGACCACCGACAATGTAGTCACCTACACGGCCGTCCTGCTCGTGAACAATGCCGATCTCCTGCTGAGGCCGGGCATGACCGCCACTGCAGACATCGTGGTAAAAAAGGTAGCCGACGCTCTCATGGTGCCCAATGCAGCACTCAGGTTCAGCCCGCCGCAGACGGAGGCCGATACGAATGAGAGCTCCTCAGGCGGCAGCGTTCTCATGAAGCTGTTCCCCCACCCGAGGCGCGACAACCAGAACCGTCGACAGAACGGGGCAGACAAGCACAACCAGAAGGTCTGGACGCTGAAGGACGGGAAACCCGTCGCCATTCCCATAACGACGGGTTCCACCAACGGGGCGATGACCGAGGTCGTCAAGGGGGACGTCGCTCCCGGTACGGTGCTGATCGTGGATGCGGTCGAGTCGAAGAAAGGATAACAGGCACCCCCATGCCCGGCATGAACGGGAACCATACCATCATAGAGCTCAAAGGCATCACCAAGATCTATGGAAGCGGCAGTGCTGCGGTACACGCACTCAGAGGCGTCGACATGACCATCGAGCAGGGGGAGTTCGTGGCCGTCATGGGACCCAGCGGCTCCGGGAAGTCCACCTGCATGAACATCCTCGGCTGCCTCGATACGCCCACTGCAGGGAACTACCTGTTCAAGGGAGTGGATGTCGGTGCATTGACCCGTGACCAGCGCGCCCTGCTCCGCCGCAACTACCTGGGCTTCATCTTCCAGGGATTCAACCTCCTGAACCGCACCTCGGCCCTGGAGAACGTCGAGCTGCCGCTCATCTATCGCGGTATGCCCCTGAAGGAGCGCAGGCGGCAGGCCAGAGAGGCCCTGGCCATGGTGGGGCTCACGGGATGGGAACACCACACCCCGGGCGAGCTCTCCGGAGGCCAGCAGCAACGGGTGGCCATAGCACGCGCCATGATCATCGAACCAACGGTGCTCCTGGCGGACGAACCCACGGGGAACCTCGATTCAAGCACCAGCCGCGAGATCATGGAACTGCTCTGCAGGTTCAACTCGGAACGGAACATCACCGTGCTCATGGTGACCCACGATGCGAAGATGGCAGGCTATGCCCGGCGCGCCATACACTTCCTCGACGGCTTCATCGAAAAAGAGCTGCTGGGCGAAGGGGAATGCATATGATCTGGGAGACCGTCCTGCTCGCCCTGCGGGCCATCCGCCGGAATGCCCTACGCTCGTCGCTCACCATACTGGGCATCGTCATCGGGGTTGCAGCGGTCATCACCATGGTAACCCTCGGCAAGGGGGCCACCCAGCAGGTCGCCTCGGATATCGGCAGCCTGGGGAGCAACATGCTGCAGGTCATGCCCGGCCAGGGTTTCAGGGGGCCGGGTGGCGCGAGATCCGAGTCTCCCATGTTCAAGGCGGACGACGCCGAGGCCATCAAGAACCAGATATCCGGGCTCGAAGCCGTGGCGCCCATGGCATCACAGGGGGCCCAGGCCATCTTCAGCAATCAGAACTGGTCGACGACGGTCTACGGCAGCACCGATGAGTACCTCCTGGTCCGCGACTGGCAGCTGGAGACGGGGCGTGCGTTCACACCCAGCGAGCTGCGCGCTGGCAAGGCGGTTTGCATCATCGGTTCCACAGTGCGCAAGGAGCTCTTCGGCGGACAGAACCCCGTGGGATCATCCATCCGGCTGGGCAAGCTGTCCTGCGAGGTGATCGGCGTGCTCCAGTCCAAGGGGGCCTCGGCCTTCGGGCACGACCAGGACGACTTCGTGCTCATCCCGCTGCGCACCCTGCAGCGCCGCATGGCGGGAAACACAGACGTGAATTCCATCATGGTCTCCGCACGTGACGGCGTATCGACGGAGAAGGTACAGAAGGACATCGAGAAGCTCCTGCGGGAAAGACGGCACATCACTGCGGACAAGGATGACGACTTCAACGTACGCGACATGAAGGAAATCGTGAGCACGCTCACCGGCACCACCCGCATCCTCACCGCCCTGCTGGGCGCCGTGGCGGCCGTGAGCCTGCTGGTTGGGGGCATCGGCATCATGAACATCATGCTGGTCTCGGTCACGGAGCGGACCCGCGAGATCGGCACCCGGCTCGCCATCGGCGCCCTGGAGCATGAAGTCCTCATGCAGTTCCTGGTGGAAGCAGTGGTTCTGTCCCTCTTCGGCGGGCTCTTCGGTATCATCCTGGGGCTCACTGCGGCGTTCTTCGGTTCAAGGCTGCTGAACGTCCCCTTCATCATCAACCCCGGGATCATGGCCCTGGCCTTCGTGTTCTCAGGCGCGGTGGGCGTGATCTTCGGCTACTTCCCGGCCCGCCAGGCGGCCCGCCTGGATCCCATCGAGGCGCTGAGGCACGAGTAGGCTTGCCGGACCGTCTTTTCGTCCGCGATTAATCCTTGCATGCCATGGTCATATCGACCATAAAGAAAGGAAGAACCGCCAGGAGGTCATCGAATGCCCGGCACCTTTGCCCTCATGCTCCACAGCCACATCCCCTATTGCAGAAAATCCGGCGTATGGCCGGCAGGTGAGGAATGGCTCTTCGAGGCCATGAACGAGACCTACATCCCGCTCCTGCGGGCAATGCGGGCCATGTTTCTCGACGGCATCCGCCCCCGGGTGATGGTCGGTCTGGTTCCGGTCCTCATGGAACAGCTCGCCGACGGGTACATGAAGGACCGTTTCTGCGAGTACATGGTAGACAAGATCGCCAGGGCCCGCACCGACACGGAACGATTCCGCAACGACCAGGAAAGGCTCAGGGCCGCCCGGTACTGGCTGGAGACCTTCGAAACCAATTACCGTGCCTATAACGACGACTTCTACCGCGACATCCTGGGCACCCTGAAGTGGCTCCAGGACGAGGGGTCCGTCGAGGTGCTGACCTCGGCGGCCACCCACGGGTTCCTGCCGCTGATGGCCAGCGACAGCGCTCTCTACGCGCAGGTACACATCGGCGTGGAGACGTACAGGCGCTATTTCGGCCGCAACCCCCGCGGGTTCTGGCTGCCCGAATGCGCCTACCGTCCCGAGCTCTGGTCCGACAGGGAACAGCGCATGCGCTGCTCGATCGACGAATGGCTCGCTGCGGAAGGTATCGAGTACTTCTTCGTGGAGGGCGTGGGCATCACGGGTGCATCCTTCGTGGAGAACCTCCGCCGGGAGACCTCCCCGACCACCTGCAGGGGCTACCGCCTGCCGTCGGGGACCGCGGTGTTCGGACGCAACGAGGAGACGGGCAGACAGGTGTGGTCCCCGGACCGGGGTTATCCGGGAGACCCCTGGTACCTGGAGTTTCACAGCAAGGATGCCGCCAGCGGACTCCGATACAGCAGGGTCACCGGCTCGCCGGAAAAGTGTGTGTATGACCCTGAGGCCGCCGCCGAGCGGGTGGAGAGCCATGCCCGGCACTTTGTCGGCCTCCTGGAAGGCATCACCGGACGGACCGAGGTCCCGGAGGCCGAGCCGGTCATCGTCTGCCCCTATGACTGCGAGCTGTTCGGCCACTGGTGGCATGAAGGGGTCCGCTGGGTGGAACGCGTCTACCGGCTCCTGGATGGGAATGAATCCGTCTCCTGCCGGAGCCTGGGCGATTACCTCGACCGGTACGGCCCCGACCTCTCCGTCATACGCATGCAGCCCAGCTCATGGGGTTTGAACGCGGACTTCACGGTGTGGCGGAACCCCGAGCACGGGTGGATCTGGCCGTACATCAACGGCACGTCCGCCGAGATGGAGCAGGTCCTCGAGAACGCACAGCCCCGGGACGATTACGGGAAGAGGATCCTGCGCCAGATGGCCCGGGAGCTGCTCCTCATGCAGGGCAGCGACTGGCCCTTCCTTCTCTTCACCACCCAGGCCAAGGAGTATGCCAACCAGCGCTTCCACCACCACCATCAGCGATTCCAGAAGCTCTTCTGGGCCGCCAGGGATCTCGGAGACCGGGGCCGCCTCCCTGAATCCGAGCTCGGACGGATGGAGGATATCGACAATGTCTGGCCCGGCATCGACCCTGCCCTGTTCAGGAGGAGAACCGGGCCGGAACGGAAAGGTTAGTCTTCACACCATCTGCCCGGCGAGCGTGCCCAGCATCTTCACCGCCTTCTCGGTTTTGTCCGACCAGAATGCGGCGCTGAGGCGGATGTAGTTCCGGTACTTCTCCCGGACCGTAAAGATCGGGCCCGGGGCGATGGTGATCCCGTGGCGGCGGGCATGCTCATACAGGAGGAAGGAATCCACCTGTTCCGGCATCTCCACCCACAGGAAAAATCCCCCGGTCGGTCTAGTCACCTTGGTCCCTTCAGGAAAGGAGCGGGCGATGGCATCCCCGAGGAGCATCACCTGGCGCGCATAGATCCTCCGGATACGTCTCAGGTGATGGTCATACCCGCCGTTGACGAGGAACTCCGCCACGGCCATCTGCGGCGGGGTCGCGGTGGAAAGGCTGCTGGTGAGCTTCTGGTGCTCGATCGCGTCCTTGAAGCGCCCCGGGGTCATCCAGCCGACCCGGTATCCCGGGGCGATGGTCTTCGAGAAGGACGAGCACAGAATGATGAGCCCCTTCTCGTCAAAGGCCTTGATCACCCGGGGCCGCTGGTTGGAGAAGCTCAGATCGCCGTTGATGTCGTCCTCGATGAGCGGGATGTCGTGACGGGCGAGCAGCTTCGCCACTGCCTCCTTGTTCCTGTCGGGCATGCAGGAGCCGATGGGGTTACTGTAGTTCGGGATCAGCAGGCATGCCTTTATGTCCGTCTCCTCCAAGATGTAGTTCAACGCATCGAGGCTGATCCCGTCCTCGGGGCAGCACGGCACCTCGATGACCTTGAGCCCCATGCCCTGGATGGCCTGGAGGTGGCAGAAGTAGGCGGGCGACTCGATGACTACCGTATCGCCCGGCTTGCATATGGTCTTCAACGCGAGGAAGGCCGCCTCCTGGCAGCCCGAGGTGATGAGGATGTCTTCGGGCGCCAGGGAGCACCCCGCCGTGATGGCGCGCTTGGCGATCTGGGTACGCAGGCCCTGGTCCCCTGGGAAGCTGTAGGCCACGCTCTCGTTGCCCTTCCTGCGCACCGCGGAGCAGAGACAACGGCTGAGCTTGTCCACGGGGAGCAGGTCCGAGTTGGGGATGGTGGCGCCGAGCTGGATGAAGTCTGGTTTCAGGGAATCCGTGAACACCGTGTCCACGATCTTCTCCACATTACAGGGCACCGGGCTCATGTCCTCCTTGGAGATGCACGGCGTAGCGATGGCGTTCGGCATGAGCGGCCGCACGTAGTAGCCGGACTGGGGCCTGGCCTCGATGACTCCCCGGTCCTCCAGCAGGCGGTACGCCTCCATGGCCGTGGTGATGCTGACGCGCCACTGGCTGCTCGCGGACCGGATGGAGGGTATGCGCTCGCCGGCCCTGAAGGTGCCACGCACCACCAGGCTGCTGATGTGGTCCGCAACCTCCTCATACAGGTGCTGCCTCTTTTCCATCTCCATGACAAACCTCCCCTGAAGACCTTCCTAACCGATCCCCTGTCCGCGGGGTAGACACAGTTCCCTCGGATTCCGACCGGTACAGTTTACTGTAACCCAAAACTGTTATCGGTACAATTCTGCAGGGCTGCATCTTTCGCCGACCGGGAAAAACCCTCATACTATCGGCATGGTGGGGAGATTGCAGACCGATGCAAGGATGGTGGAGAGGAGGGTGCAGGCATGGAACCGTCTGTCCGATCAATGCCCCGCGGGCATGTAGTGAGCATGCGGGGGACACCCGACGGCTGCAGGATCATATGCCGGTCCGGGATACTGTGGGTAACCAGGGAGAATGATACCGGCGATTACGTCATCGTAAGGGATGAGACCTTCATCTCCATGGGTTCCGGCCTCATCGTCATCGAGGCGGTGGTCGATTCGACGCTTCAGGTCTCGCCCATAATGCAAGGAGAAGAACATGATCACCCAGCAGAGCGCGGAACGGTTCGCCCGGGAATGGATCGAGGCATGGAACTCTCATGACCTGGACAGGATCCTGGTGCACTACTCGGACGACTTCGCACTCACGACCCCGTACATCGCGGAGTTCCTGAAGGAGCCATCGGGAGCGGTCAAGGGGAAGAAGGCGGCGGAAGAGTACTGGAAGAATGCACTGAGGCGCGCACCGGACCTCCATTTCGAGCTCATCGAGGTATTGGCCAGTATCAGGAGCGTCGTGATCCTGTACCGGACCGTTTTCGGCAGACACGCCGCGGAATGGATGCTCTTCGGAGACGACGGGAAGGTGAAGAGGGCCATCATCCACTATGTGTGAACGGAGAGAACATGCCATGCATCTCATCGAGGCCATGAAAACCGCCGGATGCAGGAGACCAGGACAGGCTGGGCCGCGTGTGCCGTTCGTGCTGCTCCTTCGGAACTGGTACGGGTTGGTCTCGTCCATGGCGGACCGGCTTGCCTCAAGGGCGGCACAAGGCCCGGTGACTCCCTGCGGTACGAGGACTGCTCGCCCGGAGCAGATCCACCGTATCTGCTGACCGCTGCGGTCGGACATCGGTCGGTCTCAGCGGCCCATCCGCACATCTTCTCTCCTGTGACCCCGATTTCATGTTGCCATCGCATCCCCGGTGAGTAATAAGGAACATCAGGGCATATACCCCTCGGACATAATACCTGCATCATACAGGGCATATCGAAGTACCGGCGAACAGGGAAAGGCAGGAGGAGGCTCTATGCATATCAACGCTTCGGAACTCTTCAACAGCGCCAAGCTGGAGGCACTGGCCATAGGGGCCGTCCGGGTCGTTCTGATCCTCGTGGTCGCGTGGGTCGCCACCATCGTCCTGAAGAAGCTGCTCAGGAAGATGAAGATCCACCTGCTGGAAAAGAGCAGGTTCGCCGAGGAACTCACCGAGGAAGCCACCAAACGGGCAGAGACGCTGACCCGGCTCATCAGACAGGCGGTACTCATCGGCCTGTGGGTCATCGTGGCACTGGTCATCCTCAAGGAACTCGGCATCGAGATCGGCCCCATCCTCGCCGGTGCGGGCGTTCTGGGTCTCGCCGTGGGGTTCGGTGCACAGAACCTGGTCAGGGACATTATATCCGGCTTCTTCTTCATCCTCGAAGATCAGGTCCGGGTGGGCGATGTGGCGGTCGTGAACGGTACGGGGGGTCTGGTGGAGCAGATCAATTTCCGGACCATCGTCCTGCGCGACCTGGCGGGCGTGGTCCACGTGTTTCCCAACGGCACGGTGAGCACCCTGAGCAACATGACCAAGACCTGGTCAGGCTATGTCTTCGACCTGGGAGTTGCCTACAAGGAGGACACCGATGCGGTGGTGAGGATCATCGAGCAGGTGGGTGAGGAGATGAAGCGTGACGACACCTTCGGCCCGCTCATGCTCGATCTGCCGGAAATCTTCGGTGTGGACAGGTTCGACGATTCGGCCGTGGTCATCAAGGGCCGGCTCATGACAAAGCCCATCCAGCAATGGGTGGTGGGCAGGGAGTTCCTCCGCCGGATCAAGTATGCCTTCGATGCACACGGCATCGAGATCCCGTTCCCCCACAGCACACTCTATTTCGGCGAGGCGAGCAAGCCCTTCGAGCTGAAACTCCTGGAGACTGCGCGAAACAACCAGCGCCCCGGACCGTGACCTGTCCTCCGGAACGTCAGCCCCCAGTGTGCGTCTGGGCCTTGTCCTGAGGCTGCGCCTGCTGCTCCTGAGGCACCAGGGGCACGAACCTGTCCAGGGTGACCCGGAAGAAACCCAGGGTATGGGTCGCCTCTATCTTCAGGACGTCCTTGAGCTCATCCGCGGAGAGGTAGATCTTCGTGTCGGCGGGTTTCTTCTTGGACTCGACCACGTTGCCGTCCTTGTCCAGCTTCTTCACCGTGGGGATGATGACGTAGGCAGGACGCTTGGCTCCGTCCACATCGACGCCCTGAATATGGCTGCACTTGAGGTGGAGCTCGTACTGGCTCTTGCCTCCGTACACATCGAACACCTCTTCCCTGCCGACCTTCCAGTCAAGCCCCCTCACCAGGTACGTCGCCGCAAAGGGGTCAACGGTGAACTTCTCGGGCATGAGACTGCGCACGTCGTAATCGACCGTACTGCCGTTCTTTGATTTCTTCTCAATGGTCTTGATGCCCCCGTCCTGCTGGAACTGGATGGTCATGTCCTTCTCGGTGGATTTCACCTGCTGCTGCGTCTTTGTCTGGATGGACGCTATCCTGGGATCCGCGTCCATGAGGGACTCACCCCGGTACCGGATCCTGTAGATGCGGTCGATGGTGCTGTTCGTCTGGGCATTGACCTGTATCCGGTAGAGGTCGCTCTCCTTGTCGATGGTGATGCTGGCGAACCCGATGCTCACGTTGTTGTAGTCGAACTTGTAGTAGTACGTCCCCAACCGCGGCTTGAACCCCGGATCGATCGAGACAGGCCTCCCGTTCCCTGATGAATCGGGCGGCTGCGCATGGGCGTTCTGCCGAGATCCCATGACGGGGATCGCCGCCATGACGGCCATGAGGAAAACTATCAGAAATCGTGCCCTGCTCTTCATCGTCTCTCGCCAGTCGAAGGTATGGGTGTGGTGATCCTGGCCGCTCCTGTCGGGGGTGTTGTATGAATGCAACGCGTCTCTCTGACCTGATCGTCCCAACATGCTGTTTCTACTCATCGATGGTTCTCCTGAAGGTAAATAAGCATCATCCATGCCAGGAGCCGTTCATGGATAGTAAAGGACGTACCCGGTTCCCGCAGGTTCTTATGGATCATGCACCGCGGGATCACCACCTTCAACCTTTTGATGGAACCCGCCTGTCCGGCGATTCATTCGCCTTGAGAAACCTCTTTTTATTGACACCCATGCGCCGACTGGTTACAGAGACAGTATGTCAGAGGAGAACATCGTCCTTGCGATCCTGTTCGCGGACATCTCCGGCAGTACGGGCCTGTACGACAAGCTCGGGGATGAGCGCGCGCATAAGCTGGTCAGCACCTGCCTTTCCGTCCTCTCGGAGGTCGTTGCCCGACACAGCGGCACCATCATCAAGACCATCGGCGACGAGGTGATGTGTACCTTCGAGAATGCGGAGCAGGCCGTGAATGCGGCCATCGGGATGCACAAGGCCATCGTTTCGATGCCCCCGGTCCCTTCGAAGAAGACCCTCTCCCCCAACATCCGTGTGGGTCTCCACATGGGTCCGGTCATCCGCCAGGGAGGAGACGTCTTCGGGGATGCGGTGAATGTCGCATCCCGCATGGTATCCCTGGCCAAGCCCAGGCAGATCATCACCACCCAGCAGACCGTGGATGCCCTGCCCGGACAGTGCGGTGTGGACGTCAAATGCCTGACCAGGACGACCATCCGGGGCAAGGGGGGAGAGTTCACCCTCTATGAGGTCATCTGGGACGAGAACAACCAGACCATGATGCTCTCCAGGGACGTCACGCTGCAGATCCTCTTCAGCCGGCTGCACCTGAGGCTCGGGAATGCGGATTTCTACGTGGACAAGAACTGTCCCACGGTAACCCTGGGCAGGCATGCCCAGAACGATCTGGTCGTGGACGATGTCATCGCCTCTCGCTCTCACGCCCGCATCGAGTACCAGCGGGGCAGGTTCGTCCTCATAGACCAGAGCACCAACGGCACCTATGTGAGCCATGAAGGGGAAAAGCCGACCCTCGTTCACCAGGATGAGATCGTGCTCGGCATGCGCGGCTACATAACGCTCGGCCGGGAAGAAGACGCAGACTCGTTCAATGCCATACACTTCTCCTGTGAATTCTGAAAAGGCGGAATCATACCCGGATAACCGCAGCCGCGTCATGACCCGCAGCGAGGCCCCTTTCTCGAAGAAGGCCCTCATCTCCAGGCTCACCATCCGGCTGGAGCTCTACATCAACATCATCGTCGTCCCCTTGGCGGTCTACTATGGCACCATCGCAGGGAAGTTCGAGGGTGAGAAGATCTTCTCCAACGTTACGGCATCCATCATCTCGGCGGCCCTCGCCACGCTCTTCGGCATGTCGGTGAGGATCTGGAAGCTCTCGGCCATATTGAACGCCCTGGAAAGCGGGTCCGAGGACTACGGTTCCATCAAGCTGAGGCTCCTGGCATACCCCGCCATGGAGAGCTTCGTCATTATGCTGCGATGGATCCTCGGGCTCACCTGCGTGTACGTGATCATGCAGCTGTGGGTGGGGCTCTCCTGGACCGAGACCCTGCTGGTGTTCTTCATCCTGATCCTGTGTGTGCCCATCAACAGCGTCATCTCCTACTGTACCACCGAGCACCTCCTTGCGCCCGTGCTCATGGACGACCGCATCAAGGGCGTCCACCTCCCCCGGGATTCCTACACCCTCATCAGCGTATCCATGAGGACCACCTTCATCGTCATCTCGGTCCTCTTCATCCCGCTCATCACCCTGGGTCACTTCCTCTTCATCTCCCACCTCCAGGACATGCGGTTTCCTGACCTGACCATCAATGTCCTCATCATCATGATCCTCTCCCTGGCGGCCATCTTCGTCACGGTGTACGAATCCAACGCAGGTATCAGCTCAGGGCTGAAGATGACCGTGAATACCCTGGAGAACCTTGAAAAGGGGAACCTCAACGTGGAGCCCATCCCCCTGCTCACCAAGGGGGAAATCGGCATCATCAGCCAGTCGGTGAACGTGCTGGCCCACTCGCTGCGCGACTCGGAAGAGATGTTCGAGAAGGCCTTCCGGTCGAGCCCGGTGGGGATCGCCATATGGAAACTGGGCGGCGGCACCTTCGTGAACGTGAACGAGAGCTTCACCGAGATCTCCGGGTATGCACGGGACGAGGTGGTGGGCAGGCCCCTGGCCGAGGTGGGGTTGTTCGAGTCCCTGTCCGATTATGACCGGATGGTGCAGGGTCTCATCGACCATGAAGAGATCAGGAACCGTGAAATGGAATTCATGACCAGGAATGGAGAGGTCCGAACCGTCGCCGTCTCGGCCGAACTCATCATGCTCGGGGAAGAATCCTGCATGATCGCCACCATAGAGGACATCACCGAGAAGAGGACCCTGGAACGGGAAATCCTGAGCATCAGCGAAAAGGAGCGGCAGAAGATCGGCCAGGACCTCCATGATGACCTGGGCCCCCACCTCATCGGCATCGAGGTGATGAGCGAACTGCTGAAGAAGAAGCTCCAGGAGGACATCATCCCCACCTCCTCCGAGGTGGAGAAGATCCGTTCGCTCATCGAACAGGCCATCGCCAAGACGAGGAGGCTCTCCCGGGGGCTGTGCCCGGTATTCCTTGCAGACCACGGGCTGGAGTCCCTCCTCCAGGAGATGGCCTCCAACATCAAGGAGGTCTACGGCATCGACTGCACCTTCACCTATGAGCAGTCCATCCTGGTGGACGACATCACCGCCTGCACCCATATCTACTACATCGTGCACGAGGCGGCCTATAATGCGATCAAACACGGACATGCCGACCGGGTGAACATCGACCTCCTCTACCGCGACCATGTGGTGACCGTGACGATACGGGACAACGGGACCGGCATGAAAGCGGCGGAGAGCCCCCAGGGTATGGGCTTGAAGATCATGGAATTCCGTGCGAACATGATCGGGGCGGACCTGAAAATCGACAGCGGTCCGGACCAGGGGACCACCGTGACGCTGTCGTTCGTCCACATATGACCGTGCACAGGGAGAAGGAGCGTCGGAGAACGGCATGAACAACCCGCCCAAGAGCAAGGTACTGATCGTCGAAGACCACGAGGTCTTCCGCCTCGGCATCAGGGAACTCATCAACCACGAACCCGACCTGACGGTATGCGGCGAAGCCGAGGATGTGGACTCGGCCAGGACGCTCATCAGGAAGCTGCACCCGGACATGATCATCATCGACATCACCCTGAAAAAGAGCAACGGCATGGACCTCATCAAGGAGATCGCCACCCACCACAAGGGCATCAAGATGCTGGTCCTGTCCATGCACGACGAGCTCCTCTACGCCGAGCGCTCGCTGCAGGCCGGCGCCCAGGGCTATATCATGAAGCAGGAGACCTCCCGGTCCATCGTCAAGGCCATCCGCCACATCCTGGCCGGCAACATCT
Organism: Thermodesulfobacteriota bacterium; assembly: GCA_036834365.1. Classification (GTDB taxonomy): domain Bacteria; phylum Desulfobacterota; class Desulfomonilia; order UBA1062; family UBA1062; genus MWEI01. Next base: position 21,709 of record DAITOA010000015.1, read on the forward strand.
ACGTGAGTCAGGAGATCATGGACAACCTCCTCAAGCGGGTCCGGACAGGACAGGACTCCCTGGAGAAATCCCCGGTGGACAACCTGTCCGACCGGGAGCTGGAAGTCCTTCGCATGATCGGCCACGGCAGGTCCACCGGCGAGATCGCCTCAGGCATGAACCTCTCGGTGAGCACCATCAGCACCTATCGCGAGCGGATCAAGGAAAAGCTCCACCTGAAGAATGCCGCCGAGCTCGTCCGGTATGCCGTCCACTGGGTGGAAAAGCAGTAGCGTTTCAAGGATATTATGAAATCTCTTTGCATATGCTGAACATTATATAACATACGATCATCTTTGCACTCTCTTCATTTCAGCCATGGTACGGACATTCCCGTCACACGATGTGTTTTCCCGTACGATGTCGTGCTACATATCTTTCCCAGCTGTCGCCACACATCATTCGCCTCCCTTTCTATTGTACAGCTCCTTATATGCTGTTATTATTATATCTTAATCACAGTGCAGGGGGGTCACGGTATGCCCAGAGGTTATGCTGGCAAGTTTCTCCTGGTTGATCTGTCATCAGGGACATGGAGCGATTTCACGGTGGAGGATGCGATCCTCAAGGATTACCTCGGCGGGAGCTCGCTGGGCGCCAAGCTCTTCTTCGACCGGTACCCCCTGGATGCGGACCCGCTTTCCGGCCAGAACCCCCTCATGATCATGACCGGGCCCATGGTGGCCAGCGGCTTCCCCGGCACCTCCCGGTTCAGCATCTGCGCCAAGTCCCCCCAGACGGGCATCTGGGGAGAGTCCGCCTGCGGGGGTACCTTCGGCCCGGAGCTGAAGCGCGCGGGGTACGACGGGATAGTCTTCGAAGGGGCATCGCCGTCGCCCGTGACCCTGTCCGTCACGGACGGAAAGGTGGAGCTGCTCGACGCGGCTGACTTGTGGGGCAAGGACATCTACGAGACCACTGACATCCTCAAGGGAAAGGATCCCAAGCTCAAGATCCTCACCATCGGCCAGGCGGGTGAGAACGTCGTGAAGATCGCCGCCATCGGCAATGACAAGGGGCATTTCAGCGGCAGGACGGGTCTGGGTGCGGTCATGGGCTCCAAGAAACTCAAGGCCGTCGTGGTGCGCGGCTCGGCCAAGCCGGACAAGGCCAACGACGAGCGGTACAAGGCGGCATTCAAGGCGGCCATAGCCGAGGTGAAGGAGTCGGCCCTGGCCGACGGGCTCCACCTCATGGGCTCGGACGCCAACATGGACCTGGGCATGATCAGCGGCGACGTACCCATCAAGAACTGGACCGTTGGAGAGGGCTTCGAGCTCTCGAGCAACCTCTCGGGGCCCACCATGAGGGAGAAGTACCTCACCAAGGAGCATGCCTGCTCCAACTGTCCGGTGGCCTGCAAAAGGGTGGTCAAGGTGGACGACGGACCGTTCAAGACCGAGGAGGGACCCGGACCCGAGTACGAGACCTGCGGTACCTTCGGCACCATGATGATGAACCCGGACCTGGAGGCGGTCATCAAGGCCAACGAGCTCTGCAACCGGTACGGTATGGACACCATCAGCTGCGGCTCCGCCATCGCCCTGGCCATGGAGCTCTACGAGAAGGGCATCCTGTCGAAGGATGACCTCGGCGGACTCGACCTCACCTGGGGCAACATGGAGCCGGTGATGCCGCTCATCAGGATGATCGCCTGCAGGGAAGGCATCGGAGACACCCTGGCCGAGGGCAGCCTGCTGGCGGCCCGTAGGATCGGAAAAGGGGCCGAGGAACTGGTGGTCCACGTGAAGGGCCTCGAGGCGCCCATGCACGACCCGCGGGGGTTCCACGGCATGGGCCTGGCATACATGATGTCCAACCGGGGGGCCTGCCACCTGCAGCATGCAGTGCTCGCCACTGAGCAGGGCATGGCATCGTGGCCGCAGCTCTTCGACATGAAGGACGACTACGTGGGCACAACCAGCGAAGGGAAGGCCATGCTGGTCTTCAATTCCGAGAACTACGGAATCCTGGGCAACTCCATGTCCATCTGCCACTACCTGGTGGACATCCTCAAGCCCGAGACCATCCTGGAGGCCTTCAACGCCATCACCGGCTTCGACCTGACGAGCGAGGATCTCCTGAAAACCGGCATGCGCGACTGGACCTTGAAGCGCGGCATCAACAACCTGCTGGGCATCACGAAAAAGGACGATGTCCTTCCCAAGAAGCTCGTCACCGCCCTGGAGGACGGGGGGGCGGCGGGTTCGATCCCCGACGTGGCGCTGCTGCTCAGCGAGTACTATGCCATCAGGGGGCTCGATGAGAGGGGCTTCCCGAAACCCGAAAAGCTCACCGAGCTCGGCCTCGATGACCTGAAGAATCGACTGTACCAATAAAAAACCATTGAATGGAGGAGGGCATTTACATGGCAAAGGTCAAGGCAATGACACAGGAATGGATGGATGCATACAAGGCTGCCATACAGGCGGACCCGGAGTACAGGACCATCGCCAAGGACTGGGAGGGCAGCGTGGCACTGATCTGCAACGCGGACCCCAGCAAGGGCGTACCCGAGCCCATCTACCTGTTCCAGGACTACTGGCACGGCGACGTGGGAGAGTTCGTGGTATGCGACAAGGCCAAGGCCGAGAGCGCCAAGTTCGTCATGACGGGCGACTACTCGCGATGGAAGCAGGTGGCCCTCAAGGAGCTGGACGCCACCAAGGCACTGCTCCAGGGAAAGCTCAAGATGAAGGGCGACCTGCCCTATGTGGTGAGGAACATCAAGACCGTGAACAAGGTCATCGACATCCTCGGTGCATTTGAAACCCAGTGGCCCGACGACCCCGCGTGATGGGGCTAAGGAGAGTGGTATGGGTTACGATTCTGATCTGTCATTCAATTACTTTGGGCCCACCAAGATCGTCTACGGCATAGATTCGTCGAAAGACGTCGAGATCGAGATGAGCTCGCTGGGCGGCACCAAGGCGGTGGTCGTCACCGACCAGGGCATCATCAACGCGGGTCTCCTCGACCACATCCTCAAGGCGCTGGGCGGCAAGTGCGTGGGCGTCTTCAGCGACATCCCCCAGGACACGGGCGTGGAGGTGGTGGATGCCGGCGCGGCCTTTGCCAAAAAGAACGGGGCGGACATCGTGGTGAGCGTGGGCGGAGGCAGCGTCATCGACACCTCCAAGGGCATATGCATCCTGCTGACCGAGGGCGGATCCCTGCGGGACTACAGCGGGGTCCAGCTCCTGTCCAGGCTCCAGACTCCACACGTGGTGATCCCGACCACCGCGGGTACCGGCAGCGAGGTGACCAACGCGGCGGTCATCATGGACAAGGAGATGGGGCAGAAACGCCTCATGGTGGAGAACTTCAATATTCCCCGGCTCGGCATCCTGGACCCGAAGATGACGGCCAAGCTGCCCAAGCTCCTCACCGCGGGCACGGGGATGGACGCCATGACTCATGCGGTGGAGGCGCTCCACGCCATACCGCATGAGCCGATCACCGACGGGATGGCGATCCATGCCATCAGGCTCCTGGCAAGGTATCTGCCGGTCTGTGTGGACAAGGGAGAGGACCTCGTGGCCAGGGGCCAGGTGCAGATCGCAGCCACCATGGCGGGATGGGCCTTCAGCATCGCCGGCGTCGGGAACGTCCACGCCCTGGCCCACTCCATCGGGGCTGTGGCCCATGTGCCGCACGGCATCGCCAACGGCATCCTCCTGGCCGACTGCATGGAGTTCAACCTCGAGAGCTGCCCCGACGCCTATGCCATGGTGGCCGAGGCCTTCGGGATCCGCGAGAAGGGTATGGACGACATGGATGCGGCAAAGGCGGCCATCGAAGCCATGAGGGACTTCACCAGGAAGATCGGCCATCCCCAGAAGCTCTCGGAGATGAAGGTCAAGGAGGAGGATATCGTGAAGGCCTCCGACCTCAGCCTCGGAGACGGGGCCATCGTCAACAACCCGCGGCTTGTCCTCGATGCATCCGAGGTACTGGAAATCTACAAGAAGGCGCTCTAAGCATTGACCGGCGGGGAGAAGAAGCTCCCCGCCATCTTATACGATATTATCCGGAGGGAATACCAATGACTGATACCATTGTCGACAACCGTGCCGAAGAGGTGCCTTTCTCCTATGTGATCTCGGACCTCCTCTCTGCAAATCTCCAGCAGAAGCCGGAGAAGATGAAGACCTTTCAGGGTATGTACGGCGTCGTCGCACTGAACCTCCCGGACATCGAGGCGGCGATAACGCTCATCTTCGCCGGCGGGCGCTTAAGGATCGAACCCGGCATCGTGGGCAAGCCCGACCTGATCATCAATTCCAGCTCGGACAAGATCATCTCGCTCAATGCCATCACCATCAAGTTCGGCCTGCCCTATTACTTCGACGACGCCGGGGTGAGCGTGCTCAAACAGCTCGCCAGCGGCGAACTCAAGATCCAGGGCATGTTCACCCACCCCGTCCTCCTGACGAAGCTCACCAAGATCATGTCGGTCATGTGAAACCTGCTTGCCATGACCCCGAGCCGCCCGGGTATTGACTTCCGGGCGGCAGATCCTATTTCAGGGTAAGACATGTGACGGGAAGCCCCGTGCACCCGTCTTCACAAGGAGGTTTACCCATGGTCAAGGCAGGAGACAGGTTATCCGACTTCACCCTCAAGGATCAGCACGGCAAGGACTTTACCCTCTCCGCACATGCGGGGAAAAAGGTCCTGCTCTCGTTCCACCCCCTCGCCTGGACGAGCTTGTGCGCCCGGCAGATGCAGTCCCTCGAGGACAACAGGTCGGCGTTCGAGGCTGCAAATACCGTCGCAGTGGGCATCAGCGTGGACAGCACCCCCTGCAAGAAGGCCTGGGCGAAAGAGCTGAAGATCGAACACACCAGGCTCCTCGCGGACTTCTGGCCCCACGGCGGTCTGGCGCACACGCTCGGCATCTTCCGGGACGCCGACGGCATCTCGGAGCGGGCCAACATCGTCGTGGACGAGAGGGGCACGGTGTCCTTCGTCAAGGTCTACCCCATCTCCGAGCTGCCAGACATCAAGGAGGTCCTTGCAGCCCTGGCCTAGCCCACCGATAGAGCGGGTCGATTTTTCCGTTGACATAAATAACACTTGTTATATAACGAATGTTATTGAAAGGTGCCCCTATGCCGGGAAAAAGATTCGCCCCATCGGATATCGTTGACGCCGCCTTCGGCATCATCCGCAGGCACGGGTGGGACAGGTGCACGGCCCGATCCATCGCCCGGGAGCTGGGCTCCTCCACCATGCCCATCTACTCGGGCATGAAGTCCATGAAGAACCTTCAGGACGAGATCGCCCGGAAGGCGAGCGACCTGCTCATCGACTACCAGACCAGGCCCTGGTCCGGGTTCGGGTTCCTCGACATGGGGGTCGGCTACGTCATGTTCGCCCAGGAGGAGAAAAACCTGTTCCGGATGATGTATGCCCGGGAATCCGATGAAGCCGATGACGTGGATCGGGCCAGGAAGTACCGTGGGTATGTGTTCGACGCCCTCATGGAGCGCCTCGGGAACGAGCAGATCATGGAAGGCCTGACCATCGAGCAGCGCCGGGAGGTGCTCTCCAGGATGTGGGTCTTCTCCCATGGCCTTGCCGTACTCATCAACAACACGATCATGGAGCCCATGTCCGAAAAAGAGATCACCGATGTCCTCATGGACACGGGCCTGCTGATCATCAAGGGGGAGCGGTCGCGGCATGCCGGGGACCGTTCAGGCCCCCTGACCGGGAAGATCAAGGGTCATCCCGTGCCCTCCCTTTAAGGAAGGGAAAAGGAGAGAACGGTCATGAATACCGACAACAGCGTCTACGAACGTCTCGCCCGGGTCCTCGACACCCTGCCCAACGGGTTCCCCAGGACGGACAGCGGCGTGGAGATCCGTCTCCTGAAGAAGATCTTCGAGCCCGGGGAGGCGGAGCTGTTCTGCGACCTGCGCCTGGCCTTCGAGACCGCAGAGCAGATCGCCGAGCGTACGGGACGGCCCCTGGACGGTCTCCTGGACAGGCTCATCCGCATGGGACAGCACGGCCAGATCTGGGCGCTGCAGTTCGGGGACACCTGGTACTTCAAGATGCTCCCCTGGGTCTTCGGGATCTTCGAGTTCCAGCTCGGCCGCATCGACAGGGAGATGGCCGAGCTGAGCGAGGAGTACGGGCCCGCCTACGCCCGGCAGTTCTTCGCCGACAAGCCCCAGCTCATGCACGTCCTCCCGGTGGAGGAGACGATCACCCCTTCGCAGGAGGCCCTTCCCTACGAGAGAGTATCGGCCCTCATCGAGAAGAGCCAATCCTTCATGGTGAACGAATGCATCTGCAAGAAGGAGCATGCCCTGCTGGGCAAGCCCTGCGACAGGCCCCTGGAGGTCTGCCTAGCCGTGGCCCCGGTGCCCGGGGTGTTCGACAAGTCGCCCGTGGGCCGGGTGCTCACCAAGGAGCAGGCCTATGAGCTGATCAAAATGACCGAGGAGGCCGGGCTCGTGCACCTCACCAACAACCTGCAGAACGGCCAGTTCTTCATCTGCAACTGCTGCAAGTGCTGCTGCGGCGTCTTGAGGTCCATCAACGAGCTGGGGATCCCCGCCTGGGACGTGGTGAACTCGCCGTTCCATGCGGTCATCGATGCGGATGCATGCATCGGGTGCGGACTGTGTGCCGAGAAGCGCTGCCAGGTGGGCGCCATCGAGGAGGGTGACGAGACGTACCGCGTCGTCCCGGAGAAGTGCATCGGGTGCGGACTGTGCATCGGCACCTGCCCGGTCGGGGCCGTCGGCCTGGTCCGCAAGGAGGCAGGCGCGATCACCGCCCCGCCCGTCACGGAGAACGAGTGGTTCGATGAGCGCGGCAGGATGCGGGGAGTGGATTTCAGCAGGTATAAGTAGACCGATCCGGCAATACGGGTTTACCCGTATTGACACCGCATGCCTCTTTTGCCATCTTCAGAGTTATGAAGAGGTTCCTGTACAACTATATCATCCCCTATGCGGGCCTGATCATCGTCAGGCTGCTCTCTGCCACGTACAGGATCACGGTCATCAACCCCGAGATCGAGGAATCCATCTTCGCCCGGGGCGAGGTGCCCATCTACATCTCCTGGCACCAGCGGTTCTTCCCCGGGATCACCTTCTTCGCCAGGAGGCACCACATCTCCATCATGATAAGCAAGAGCAAGGACGGTGACTTCATCGCCAGGATCGTCAACATCCTCGGGTGGACCGCGGTGAGGGGATCCTCGACAAAGGCAGGCAAGGAGGCCCTGGGGGAGCTGAAGACCCGGGCGCGCACGGGCTGCACCATCGGGCATATCGTGGACGGTCCCAAGGGACCGTTCGGCGTGGTGAAACCCGGACTCCTGGCCATTGCCCAGCATTCCGGCATGCCGATCCTGCCCGCGATCACCTCGTCCCCCCATCCGTGGATCTTCGGCAGCTGGGACAGGTTCATGGTCCCCAGGCCGTTCTCCCGGGTGATCATCCTGTTCGACAGGGAGACCTATGTCCCGGCAGACATCGATGAGGAAGGCTTCGAGAGGATCCGTTCAGACATCCAGGACAGGCTCCATCGGCTGTACCGGGATGCCGATGCGTACTGGAACACCCCTTCGCACGGATAAGGGGGGTGCATCCGGACGGGCTACTTCATGCCGCTCCTGGCCGCAATGAGCAGCGGGTCCCACACCGGCGAGAGGGGCGGGGCATAGGCGGTATCCAGGCTGTAGAGCTCGTCCAGCCTCATGCCTGAAGTGGCGGCGGCCACAACCGTATTGATCCTCAGCGCCGAACCCTGCCCTCCGACGATCTGCCCCCCCACGATTACCCGGGAGTCGTCCTCGAAGAACAGCTTCACCGTGATGTCCGATGTCCCGGGGAAATAGGCCGGCAGGGTCTTTGCCCTGATCGTCACGGAACTGATGTGGCCGAGCCTGTACCGGTCGATCTCTGTGGCGCCGATGCCGGTTCTGGCGATCTCCAGGCCGAAGATCTTCGTGACCGCCGTCCCGACCACTCCCGGGAAGGGCTTGAGCTTCTCACCCCGTGTCTGACTGACGATGTTCTCTCCGCACATCCTCCCCTGACGATTTGCCGTCAACCCCAGGGGGATGAATACGTCCCGGCACAGGAGACGGTGGTATACCGTGCAGCAGTCTCCCGCACCGAAGATATCCGGATCCGAGGTCCTCTGGTAGCGGTCCACCAGGATGGCGCCACGGGGACCGAGCTCGAGGCCCGCCTTTGCTGCAATGTCGCTGTTGGGTGCCACCCCGATGCTCACGAGCACGCAGTCGGCATCGACGGAGGTCCCGTCATCGAGCCGCACGGAGCGCACCTGGGTATCGCCCTCCAGGCCGACGACCCTTCTTCCCGTGACGACCCCGACGCCGTTCTTCCTCAGCTCGGCGTCCACCAGGAGGCTCATGTCGTCGTCCATGACGGCCATGACGCGGGGCAGCGCCTCCACCACCGTAACCTCCATGCCCCTCCTCCTGAAGGCTTCCGCCACCTCCACACCGATGTATCCGCCGCCGATGATGGCGGCCTTCCCGGGCTTCTGATTCTCCAGAAAGGTCTTCAGGTCGATACCGTCCTGGAACTCCTTCAGGGGAAAGACACCGGGCAGGTCCATGCCCGCCATGTCGGGCACGATGGCCCGGGCGCCCGTGGCAAGGACCAGGGTCCCGTACTCCTGCTCGATATATGTACCGTTCTCGAGGTTCCTCACCATCACGGTCCTTGTCTCTCGGTTGATGGATAGGGCCTCGTGGCGGGTCTTCAGGTCGATGCCGCGCTTGTGGACGGCGTCTTCCGGATGCAGGGCGATGAGTTCCTCGTGATCGCGTATCTGACCAGATACGTAGAAGGGGATCCCTCAGGCGCCGTACGAGATATAGGCTTCCTTGCCGAACACGAGGACCCCGACCTCGGGGACCTCGCGTTTGATCACGCTGGCCGCACTCATGCCTGCAGCTACTGCGCCGATGATGACGATGGGCTTCATGTCAGGGCATCCCTCCTGAATCGTTCTCCATAGATAATAAGGCGCACCCCGGGTAAATCCAGATCGGTGCGGGCATCGGGGTGTGCACCCGGCACTTCACGACACCTTCATCCGTCCCTGCACACATCCACCCATCGGCCGCCGGTGACGGCACACAGGTCCTCCGGGGTGATCTCGATATGGGAATTGGGCGATCCCGCTGCGGGATAGACCACTGCAAACGGCCTGAGGTTCGTATCGAGGAAGACGTCCATGGGCTGCTTCAGCCCGAACGGGCAGACCCCGCCCACGGGATGGCCCGTCATGGCCAGGACCTCCTCGGGGCTGAGCATCCTGGGTTTCGTCCTGAAGGCCTGCTTGAACTTCTTCGTATCGATACGGGCATCCCCCCGGACGACGACGATGATGCCCGTGTCGTCCATCCTGAAGGCCAGGGTCTTGGCGATGAGGGCCGGTTCCACTCCCAGCGCCCTGGCGGCGAGTTCGACGGTTTCCGTGCTCTCACCGAGCTCCCGGATGTCATAGTCGAGACCGCGGTCCCTGAAAAACGCCCTTACCTCCCCGACGCCCATGGCTCTCCTCCGTCCGAGCTTCTTAGATGCATGAATACCGAATCGAGCATAGCCCGAATGCAGGGGCGTGTAAAGTCCCCGACACCTCCTGAGGCGGGCGGCTACAGACGTTCCGGAAGGGATGTCCCCGGTCAGACGATAACCACGGGCCGATGGGAGTTATGGATAACATGCTGGGCCACCGATCCCAGGATGAACTTCTCCACGCGGGTGTGCTTCTCTGTGCCGAGGATGATCTCGTCCACCTCGTTCTCCCGGGCGAACATGACGATATCCTCGCCGGGCTCATGCCCGCGTATGAGCAGGTGCGTCTCGCACGGTATATTGTCCTTGGCGAAAACGCTCCTGATGTAGTCGAGCTCGGTCTCCCTCCGCTCTATCTCGTCGAGCTGGTGCTCCCCGCCTTTCGTGAGCGAGGACACCACGTCAACCCTGGCATTGAAGGCCTTGCCGTGCATCCTGGCAATGGGGATGGCCTCTTTCGCTTCCTCAGTGCCGTCGTAGTACATGAGGATCCTCATGGTAACCTCCGTCCGTTTTCTAGAGATTCCCTTACAGGTGATAGGAAAGGTAATCCTGCCGCCTCCATTGTCAAGAACGACGAGATAATGCCTCCATGACATACGCCAAGGAACGGTTCCGGGAACGCGAAGGATTTCCTGGCCTATTCGGAAAAAGAGCAGTATAAGGAGAGACAGAAGGCTGCAGTGAATGTCGGCCGCCCATCACAAGAGAAGAATCGATCTCACCAAATCCGTTCAATACATGCAAGGAGGAAGGTATGACGAAGGCTGATCTGGTTGATGTGCTGGCTGGCAAGGGCAAGGTAACCAAGGCGGCGGCGCTGGAAGCCGTAGACGCTCTCACGGAGTCGATAGCCGGTGCGCTCAAGAAGGGGGAGAAGGTCACCCTCGTGGGTTTCGGGACCTTCGATGTGGCCAAACGGGCTGCCAGAGAGGGTGTAAACCCCCAGACACGGCAGAAGATAAAGATAAAAGCCAGAAAGGCTCCCCGGTTCAAGGCCGGTAAGGCCCTCAAGGATGCGGTCGGTTAAAGATCAAGTCCCGGAGAAAGGGGCTCCATACCGTTCAGCATGATGACGATGCGAAGGAGGCGTACAGAAAGAAGAGAAACAGCCGCCCCGATCCTTCATTGAAAGCCGCCCCCACCATAACGGAGGGTCTGCGGGTGAGGATTAAGGGGAATCTCTGATGTCCCTCCATGCATGATGGGTCTCCATGGAGGCGGATCGGCCAGTCCGGCGCGGGGAATGAACAGAGCCGGGCTTCTTCCCGGCTTTTTTTCGGCTTGCGGGTTGGAGGTATGACCACATCCTCTTTACCCACAACGTACCCCTATCGAGAACCCAGGCATATGACCTCACCTGTATGGACCTCATGATAACTTTTCCTTATCCGTGAAAGGATTCACAACTAAGGGCTGGATGTCGGCTCGATTTTTATGGTAGGCCATAAGCCCGATGGTGCTGAAGACATCCTCGGGTGGGAGGCAAAAACCTAACATACCATGACTATGATAGAAAAAATCAATCTGTCGTTCCTGAGGGCAATCATCCGCCTTATCTGCATCATACCCTACCACTCGGCCGTGGCCCTCGGGAGAACCTCCGGCCTGCTTGCGTCGCTGCTGCTCCCCCTTCACATGAAGATAGGCGTGATGCAGGTTCGTGCAACCCTGGGCATCGATGATGCAAAAGGGTTCATGAAAAAGGTATTCATGAATCAGGGCGAGCTCTATGTCGACGCCATCAGGACCGCCTACATGACCGACGATGAGCTCAAGGCATACGTGGACTTTCAGGGAAGGCAGCATTTCGAGCAGGCGCGCACCTCGGGCCGCAACATCATGATTATCTCGCCCCACATGAACTGGGAGGTCCTCGGGAACACGCCCAGAATCCTCGATGCAGAGATCTGCGTCATGGCCGACTACATCAAGAGCAAGGCGGTGCAGGCCATAGCGGACGAAATCCGGTCCAGATACCGCATCGCCCTGCTGCCTCCCAAGGGCGGCATGGTAAAGAACTACATCAACCAGCTCAGGACAGGGCACATCGTGGGAATGATCATCGACCAGAGGGGCAAGCGCAAGGACCGGCTGTTCTGTGACGTGCTCGGGCTGCCGGCGCCTACGAACCCTTCCCCTGCCTTCATAGCCCTGAAAGGCGACGCCGTCATCCTGCCCCTGTACGGCTTCAAGGAGGGAGACCGCTTCGTCTTCCGCTTTTCAGAGCCCATCGATTCAAGGGACTTCGGCAACGACTACCGGGAGATAGACAGCATCTCCGACTGCTGGAAATCGAGCGCCGTCCGGGATCTCAGCAATGCCATGCATGGGTGGGTATCCTCCACCGTCCGGGAAAAACCGGACCAATGGTTCTGGCTCCACTGCAGGTGGGTCAAAAGGGCCACCATGAAAAAGATCATCAGGCAGGGTGGTGACTTCAGGGAATTCGTCCTATCCCATGCACATGATTATGATCCGACGGAGAAAGAGCAGGAGATATAAAGCCATGGGACGGAAAGTCCTCTGCTTATATTGTTGAGCTCTTCACATGATATCTGTAACTCCGACCAGCTTGAGATAACCTGATGAAGCTTATCCTTTCCTGAAGTCAAGCGCGGATCAAGACCCCGAATCGGTACCGTTACAAGCCTGCCCTGTCCAAGAGTCGAGACGAAAGACCTCGGGGCTATGCCCTGTCCTTCCGTACCACGTGAATGCCCGTGTAATAGGCGATGGTCGCGCCGATCACGCAGGCATAGAATCCGATCAGCTGATCCATGGGAGGACACTCCCGGTATACGAACATCAGGGTCGATATGACAAAGGTGGGGACAAGAAATCCCACCAGCGGGAAATGGTACTTCATCTTCATAAAACCTCCTCCGGTTCCTTTTGATCGGATCGTTCGAGACCGTCAGGATCTCCCTTTCCGGATTCCGGATCCATCATTCCACATCAGAGGCGTCCTGCATTTAAATAACATTATAACACGCAACACATGGACATGCATGCTCTATTTAAATATATTCCTGATTCGGTCCCTTGAAGAAGACATCCTGTCCCTTCATGCAATCAATATCATCGCAAGCCGTGCCCACGTCCCCATGGCTCATCCCTGTCCTCCCTACAGAGCCCTCCCGTACCCATTCCCGCCCTGTTCCCCTTGTCTCCCGCATGTGCTACCCTACCCCCATGCGCGACGTCATACGGCATCAGGTGAGGCTCTGCACGAACCCGACCTGCGGCCTGCGCTTTCCTGTCATGGAGCGTGACACCAGGGGGTATCTCTGCCCGCGGTGCGGCTCCCCCACGGACACCGCGGTGGGCCTCTACGAGGAGCACAAGGCCCCCCGTCCAGTCTCCTGCGGCGGCACGCCCCGCATGGAGGTCCTGCTGGACAACATCAGGAGCATCTACAACGTGGGCTCCATCTTCCGGACCTCCGACGGTGCCGGTGTCTCCCACATCCACCTGTGCGGCATCACGCCCACGCCGGACAACCCCAGGCTGAAGAAGACGGCCCTCGGCGCGGACGAGGCCGTCCCCTGGTCGTACCACCAGGACGGCCACAGGGCGGCAGGCGAGCTCATCGCTCAAGGGAAGAGGCTCTGGGCCCTGGAGGGGGGAGTTCGCTCCACGCCGATCGCTCAGGTTACTCCAGGGGAGGACGGCAGGCCCGTCGTGCTGGTCATCGGCAACGAGATCTGCGGGGTGGACCCGGGGATCCTGTCGATATGCGAACAGGTCCTTGGCATCCCCATGCAGGGCGTCAAGACCTCGCTCAACACGGCAGTGGCCTTCGGCATCGCGGTCTATACCCTCAGATCTTCGTAGGAGAAGGTGGACGTATTCCGGCGCTCCGGACGTCCGCAGGTCCTCACTCTTCCGCCAATTTCACCCTTCTCCGGACCAGGACCTGCTCGATGTTGGGGACCATGATGCCGATGATGATGAGGACCATGCCGAGGACCTGGATGCCTACCACGTTCTCCCCCAGGACCCAGGCGGCCAGGAGCACGGTGACCACAGGCTCGAGGGTGGAGAAGATCGAGGTGTAGGCGCTCCCGATCCTTCCTATGGCCCCGTACAGCAGCGAGATGGCCAGTACCGTGGGCACAAGGGCCAGGAGAAACACGATGGAGACTGCCCCTGAGCCCTTGTCAAACAGCCCCAGGGGGTTGTGGAACATGGAGAAGAACAGGGAAGTGGCCAGAAAGGCGTAGAAGGTGATCCGCAGGGGATGCTCATCCCGCAGGAAGAACTGGACCGCGATGAGGTACACGGAGAACCCGACCATGGACATGAGGGCGAGCCCAACCCCGACCATGCTGAGGTGCTTGGCAAAGGCATCGTAGAACACCAGGGCGCAGCCGGCCAGGAGGAGGACGAGGGAGGCGCAGACCCCGGGTGTGACCTTCATCCGGAAGAAGGCTATGGACAGCACGGTCACGGTCACGGGGTAGAAGTAGATGATCAGGGTGGCGGTGGATGCCGGTATGTAGGTCAGCGACTGGAAGTACAGGAAGCTCTGGATGCCGTAGAACCCGAAGCCAAGGATCAGGCCCCGGGTTACCGAGCGCACGGAAGGCCGGAGAAGCCTGCGGTCGCCGGCCGCCAGCACGGCGAGCATCATGAGGGAGGCGATCCAGAAGCGGTAGGTCAGCAGCTCCGCCGGGCCGAGGCCTTCACGCAGGCCGAGCTTGCAGAATATGGGCAGGAACCCGTAGAATACCCCGGATACCAATGCAAAGATGAGTCCCTTCTTCAATTCAGCGGGTATCTTTTCGCGTTCGCCCATACATTTCCGCCGCAGTCTTCGTAAGGCGTATCTCTACGCATTACGGGCCGGCCAGTCAAGATCTTCCCTTCACGTCACACATCTCCCCGGACCATTCAAGGAACCCCTCCCCGACAGCGCACAATACTGATATAAGATCAGATACAATTACCAGATCGGGGAGGTTACCATGGGCATACGGCTTCTCATCATCGGCGGGGTGGCCGGTGGCGCCACGGCCGCTGCCAGGGCGCGCAGGGTGGACGAGCATGCGGAGATCATCCTGTTCGAGCGCGGCGAGTACATCTCATTCGCCAACTGCGGGCTGCCCTACTACATCGGCGACGTCATCCGGAGGCGGGACGACCTGCTCGTCACCACCCCGCAGGCCCTTAGGGACCGCTACCGCATCGACATACGGGTGCTCCACGAGGTCGTGTCCATCGACCGGGGCCGCAGGCAGGTCCACGTCAGGGACATCGCCACGGGAAGGACCTACGACGAGTCCTACGACAGGATCATCCTCTCTCCCGGGGCTGAGCCATTCCGGCCGGACATCGAGGGGTTCGACGACGAGCGGGTCTTCAGCCTGAGGAACATCCCGGACTCCGACCGGATCAAGGCCCTCGTGGACAGAAACAGGCCGAGGGACGCGGTGGTCATCGGCGGCGGGTTCATCGGCATCGAGATGGCGGAGAACCTCGCACAACGCGGCGTGAAGACCACCATCCTGGAGATGCTCGACCAGGTCATGCCGCAGCTCGACTACGAGATGGCCGGCCTCGTGCACGCCCACCTCAGGGACAGAGGGGTCGCGCTCATGCTCGGCGAAGGGCTGAAGTCCTTTGCCAAGGAGGACGGCCGCCTTATCGTGAACACCACCAAAGGCCGGTCCGTGACCTGCGACCTGGCGATCCTTTCCGTGGGCATCAGGCCGGAGAACCGCCTCGCCCGTGAGGCCGAGCTCATCCTCTCCGAACGGGGCCACATCGTGGTGGACCAGACCATGGCGACCTCCGACCCTACCATCTACGCCATCGGCGATGCGGTGAGCGTGCGGGACTACCTCCTCGGCCTTCCCGTAAACACCGCCCTGGCGGGGCCGGCCAACAAGCAGGGCCGCATCGCGGCGGACAACGCCTTGGGCAGGAGGTCGCTCTTCACCGGCACGCTGGGCACCTCCATCGCCAAGATCTTCGACCTAACCGCCGCTTCCACGGGCATGAACGAGAAGGCCTTGAAGGCTGCAAAAGTCCCCCACCTCGTGAGCTACACCCACTCGGGCTCACACGCGTCCTACTACCCGGGCGCCGAGACCCTCTCCATCAAGCTCGTCTTCACGCCGGGAACCGGCAGGCTCCTGGGCGCCCAGGTCGTGGGAGGCGAGGGGTCGGACAAGCGCATCGACGTGCTCGCCACGGCTATCCACGGCCGCACGAGCGTCTTCGACCTGGAGGAGCTTGAGCTCGCCTATGCCCCACCCTACTCGTCCGCCAAGGACCCGGTGAACATGGCGGGTTTCGTGGCTGCCAACATGATCAAGGGCGACGTGGCGACCATCACCTGGGACGAACTGTCGAAGATCGACCGCGGGTCGCACGTCCTCATCGATCTGCGGAACAGGGACGAGCTGCGGGTTTCGGGCGTCATCGAGGGTGCCGTGCACATCCCGCTCAACGAACTGCGTGAACGCCTGGACGAGCTCGACCGCACCAAGACCATGATCCCGTTCTGCGCGGCCGGGCTGAGGGGCTACATCGCGCACCGCATCCTCGTGCAGCACGGCTTCAGGTCACGCAACTTGAGCGGCGGCTACCGGACCTGGCTGGGCGCCAGGGAAAGGATCATGGAGGAGTCTGGCGAGACCAGGCTGTGGCTTGGGGAGTAGGGGCACGGGGCGGCGTGCGAGGCTCCTGAGACACTGTTCGTGGGAGAAAGAAACCTGACCTGCTCAAATCATGCGTCCTGAGGAATCCATCATGAAAGAAGAGACGGGCGAAAGATCGACCTGCTCAACCGGTGCATCTCGCGAATCATACAATTGCATGGCTGGTGACGCGAGATGCACCGGTTGAGCAGGCCAGGTTTCTTTCTCCAACGAATGGTGTCACTGACGTCATATACGCAGAGATACGGAGATTGAGCAGGTCAATCTTTTGACCAAAAATTCTTTCATGGTGGGATATGCAAAACGGGCAGGTTGTTCTTTGGGCCGTCTCTGTCTCACTGAAGAAAGGAATGTGGAGAGATCTCTACCTCTGCTCTCTCCTCAGCCTGAGGGTGACGAGGTTGTCGCTGTCCGGGCAGGACAGCTCGATGGTGTCGCCCTGCCACCACGGCATGCTGCCCCCGAACTGGAAGCACTGGAGCGAGGGGAAGATGTCGTGGTAGAAATAGCCGCACAGGCCGGCAGGGTCGTGGCAGCTGATCTCGAAGGTGTCTCCGGCTACGTGGCCTGCGCTGCACTGCCCCATGACCGAGACGACCGTGGCCGTCACTTTGTATCCGATACCGGGGTCCTGTGCCATTTCCATCCCCCTTTCGATCAACCGCATCTGCAAAGATGCCTCATCTCCTGTACCATGGATCCTCAGTTCAGTCCATGGATGCGCTCGGCATTGAACCGGAAGTATCCGGCCTGCTCCTCTCCTGCCAGGGAGACGGCCTCCGCCCCGAAGTACCGCTCCCTCAGCCCGGCAAGCATCCGATCGCGCTGCTCTCCCAGGTAGGCATCGGCAATGCGCCTGCGCTCGGCCATGTACGCCCGTCCCCTGTCCCACCGCTCGTCGCGGGCCTTGTCCAGCCGCTCCCAGCGGGCAAGGGTTTCATCGTCCATGCCCAGGTCCCTGCGCACAGCCTTGAGGCTCTCCCTGCGTTCCACCGGGTCCATGGCGGCGAGCTCCGCCTGGACGCCCGGCATAGTGAAGAACCTCTCCAGGAGCTCCTGCCGGTGGGTATCCATGTATGCCCCGGCATCCCGGCCGCAGGTCTTCCTGATCTCGTCCTTGAAGGCTAAGAGCTTACCGGCCAGGGTGAGCCTCTCCCCCGAGCCGATCGCCTCGAGCCTGTCGAAGACGCGCTCTGACCTTATTTCTCCGGCCCAGATGACCTCAGCGTCGTGTCCGAAGATCTCCCTGCGCCGGTCCCACACGATGCGATTCCGTTCCTCCTCCCTCATGCCCATGAGCACCGGCCGCTCCTTGTTCATCCAGGCGCCGTACCGGGAGAGCCTCTCTTCCATAACTGCGAGCTCTTCGGCCTGTCCGGGGAACACGATCCCGAGTGCCTCCCCGGTCCTGTCCCTGGTGGTCCACGGGTGGAACGACTCCAGGTGCTTCCGGATATGCTCGATGGCCTTCACCTGGGCAGCAGGATCATGGATCCTGGCCTGATACGGTTCACGCAGGAGTGCGATCTCCCCTTCGGTCATGTCGAGCCTGTCGTCCGCGGGTGCCGCCGAATCGTCCTGGCTCCGTCCGGGTCCCAGAGAAAGGAGGGCGTCCCTGAAGGCCGCTCCCGACCTGAGCATCGCCCCGGCCGGGTCGGAGGCGAGCATGGCCGACAGCTGCAGGGATATGCCGGCAAACACGCTCACTGCAAGGACAGGGATGAGTACTCTCCAGTATCTGACCATGGGTCTGTTATCTCCGGGTCATTCTCTGATCATGTCATCGGCAGGATGGAGACGGAAGGAGAGATAATAACCATATGGAGATCGTGCACCGGGTCATTCCTCCCTCGGCCGTGATTGACGCATGGCCGGATATGGTTTACATCATTGAAGAAAGGGATTTCCTTTCAGGCGGATGACATTACCGGGGGCCGCTCCGTGTCCACGGACCTGGCAGGGGATGGGAGAAGACCATGCATGCATTCATAGCGGACCTTATCAAAGATGGTCCCGTCCTCACGGACGGATCCTGGGGTACGCAGATCATCAGGAGGGGCCTTCAGCCGCGCGAGTGCCCCGATTCGTGGAACCTCTCCCACCCCGAGCTGGTGGAGGAGGTGGCGCGGGAGTACGTGGATGCAGGCAGCCGGGTCATCCTGACCAACACCTTCGGCGCCAACCGTTTCGTGCTGGGCAAGTTCGGCCTGGCCGAGAAGGTGGCCGAGATCAACGTCAGGGGTGTAGAGATCTCCCGCAGGGCAGCGCTCACGAGGGCCTGCGTCTTCGCATCCATGGGCCCCAGCGGCAAGCTGCTGGCCGCCCGGGACGTCACGAAGGACGAGCTGGAGGAGGCCTTCGATGAGCAGGCACGGGCCATCGCCCAGGCCGGACCCGACGCCATCGTGGTGGAGACCATGATGGACCTTGCCGAGGCCGCCGTCGCCGCCGAGGCAGCCAAACGCACCGGGCTCCCGGTGGTCGCCTGCCTCGTGTTCGATGCGGGCAGGGCCAAGGACCGCACCATGATGGGCAACACCCCCGAGCAGGCCGTGGAGGTCCTGGGCCGCATCGGTGTGGACGTGGTGGGGGCCAACTGCGGGCAGGGCATCGAGGGTTTCATCCCCATCTGCTCCCGCATGCGCGCCGCCACGGACCTGCCCATCTGGATGAAACCGAACGCAGGCCTGCCCGAACGCGTTGATGGGCAGACCGTGTACCGGACCACCCCGGAGGAGTTCTCCGGGTTCATACCCGATCTCGTCCGGGCCGGGGCAAGCTTCATCGGCGGCTGCTGCGGGACCGAGCAGGCCTTCATCCGCGAGATCGGGAATGCACTGAACAGTATGAAATGAGAGGAGCTCCGCATGCACGCCATCGAGCGCGTATTGAACGCACTGGCAGGGAAACCCACCGATCACGTACCCACCTTCTGCGCCATGGTGGAAGACCGGACCTTCAACGAGGTCCTGGGCAAACCGCTCATCCCCCAGGAGCTGCTCATGGGCAACCCGGCGGCCCGCTTCGTCCTTGACCGGTGGGGCCGGGCGCTCACCAGGCCCGTGTTCCAGCCCGAGGTGAACCGGGGCCTGGAGAAGCGCATCAGGGCCCAGGTGGAACTGGGATTCGACTCGGTGTGGGCCATCCTGGACGAGACCTTCATCGTGATCGACCATGCTACCATGGTCCGCTTCAACGGCTCCATCTTCAACCTCCAGCCCGACGGGTTCGGCAACATGACCTACATGTACCGCGGGCCGGGCATCAAGAGCCGGGAAGACTTCGAGACCTGGCCCTACTGGCCCGATGCGGACGACCTGGCGCACAGCACGTACCGGTTCTTCCGGAAGATGGTCTCGAGGTACGGCCACCGCGCCTGCCTCTTCGGCCAGGGCCCGGCCTACGGCATCCAGGAATCGCTCCTGTGGGCCGTGGGTTTCGAGCGGATGCCCGTGTGGATCAGGCGGGAGAAGGACCTGGTGAAGCGTTACATCGACCTCAACGAGGAGATCTGCCTCAAGACGAACATGGCCCTCATCGACGCAGGGGTGCCCGTGGTCATCCAGACCGACGACTTCGCCTTCAAGAGCGGACCCATCATGAACCCGAAGCTCATCGACGAGCTCTTCGGGCCGTCCTACCGGCGCATCATCAAGGCCGTGCACGACCGCGGCGCTAAGTACGTGCTCCACTCCTGCGGCGACAACACCCTGCTCTTTGACACCTTCGTATCCTGGGGCGTGGACGGGCTCCACGCCTACGAGAACACCTCGAACGTGGACATCCTCAAGGAGAAGAGGCTCCATGGCGACAAGGTGACCATCATCGGCGGCGTGGGGGTGGACTACCTCCTCACGGACCGCTCCAGGGACGAGGAGGTCGTCACAGAGGTGAAGAGGCTCATCGGAGAGCTCGGCCCCGGCGGCAGGTTCATCATCGCACCGGTGCACAGCCTGAGCTCCATACCGGCGCACAAGCTCAGGGTCATGGTGGACGCCGTGGCCCGTTACGGGGCGTACCCCATCTCCGTGTCATAACACTGCATCGAAGGAGGCTGTCCGATGAAGGAATCCATCCTTGCCGTACGCAGGGCCATCGACGAGCTCGACCTCGACGGGATCGGTGCCATCGTGGGCCGATGCCTGGAAGAAGGTCTTTCCCCCGAGGAAATCATCCAGGAGGGCATCAGCCCCGGGCTCGCGATCGTGGGGCAGAAGTTCGAGGAGGGGGAATACTTCCTGGCCGACCTCATCATGGCCGGCGAGGTCGTGAAGGAGGCCATGCCGCTCCTAAAGGACAGGATGAACCCGGGCAACGACGGCGGCAAGGGCACGGTCGTCCTCGCCACCGTGGCGGGAGACATCCACGAGATCGGCAAGAACATCGTGGGCATGATCCTGTCCGCCAACGGGTTCGAGGTCATCGACCTGGGAGTGGACGTGCCGGCCGGGAAGATCATGGAGGCGGCACAGTCCTCCGGGGCCCGCTTCATCGGTCTCTCAGCGCTGCTCACCACCATGGTGGACAGCATCCGGGAGGTGGTGGATGCGGCACGGTCGACAGGGCTGCGCGACAAGGTCAGGATCGTTATCGGCGGGGCCTGCACCTCCCAGGAGCTCTGCACCGAGATGGGCGCCGACGCCTACGGCGAGACCGCCATCGACGCCCTGCGGATCTTCAACGGCTATGCCGCAGGCGCCTGAGACGGGGCGGAACCCCTACCCGGGAGCCTCCCGGCGGTAGATCCCCATGAGCGGCCATACCGTCACCCTCCTCCCTTCGGGCGTTCACCGTCAGTTCCCCACGGGAACGCTCCTGTCCGACGCCCTCCTGGACATGGGCGTCGCCGTGAGGACGCCCTGCGGCAGCAGGGGCACCTGCGGCAAGTGCAGGGTCAGGGTCGAAGGGCCGCCCGGTGAGGTTCCGGCCTGCCGGACCCCGGTGGACCGCGATCTCTCTGTCCATGCGGAGCCCGGTGCCCCAGATCCCGGCGTGCGCCTCCCCTCCCTCGGCCCGGACAGCCGCATCGGCGCGGCCGTGGACATCGGCACCACCACGGTGAAGATCGCCCTGGCGGACATCGGCCGGGGCACGTCCTTCGAGATCTCCTCCCTGCTCAACCCCCAGCGGAGGTACGGCCACGACGTCATCTCCCGCATCGCCGCGGCTGCTGACCCCGCCGTCAGGACGTCCATGGCCGGTCTCATCCGCAGGGCCGTGAAACTGAGCCTGGAGAATGCCCTGGCCGGTGCGGGCCGCACCATGGACGATATCATGGCCGCGGCCTTCTCGGGCAACACCACCATGCTCTACCTGCTCCTCGGCATGGACACGGCACCCCTGGGCAGGTACCCGTACACCGCCAAGACGAGGGACTTCCCCGGCCTGCAGCCGGAGTCCGCAGGCTTCAGGCCAGACTGCCGCACCGAGGTTACGGCCCTTCCCGTGCTCAGCGCCTTCATCGGCGGCGATCTCGTCGGATCCCTGGCGTTGTGCCACGACGCCGGAAGGACGGAGAACACCTTCTTCATCGACCTGGGCACCAACGGGGAGCTCTTCTGCCTGGACGGCAGCGGACGCATCTTCGCGACCTCCTGCGCCATGGGCCCCGCCCTGGAGGGCATGAACATCTCCTGGGGCATGACCGCGGACGACGGCGCCATCACCCATATACGGGAGACCCCCGACGGCCTCGGCTACGACATGATCGGCAGCGGCGAGCCCGCAGGCATCACGGGCACGGCCGTCGTCGACCTGCTGGGGGTCCTGCTGGACAGGGGGATCGTCAACCCGAACGGGGCCTTCTCCCCCGGACTGGAGACCATGGCCCTGCCAGCGCCCCTCAGGCCTGCCAGGGACGGCGACTCGCGGGCGCTGGGCCTGTGGGGTCCCGTGATGCTCACCCAGAAGGACATCCGCAACGTCCAGCTCGCCAAGGCCGCCGCGCTGGCGGCATCCCGGTTCATCCTGGATGCCGCAGGGTCACGGCCCGAGGACATCCGGCATGTGTACATCGCCGGCGCCCTGGGCGGGCATGCGGACATGGGCGGTCTCCGACGGCTCGGCTTTCTCCCGGCCTTCCCGGACGCCTCCTTCGAGTACCTCGGCAACACGAGCCTGCAGGCTGCCGTAC
>DAITOA010000015.1:44226-75063 GCA_036834365.1 Thermodesulfobacteriota bacterium
CATGACCGGCATCTCACAGACTTCCATGCATTTCCAGAAGACCTTCAGGGCCTGGATCATGATGTCGCGCATCCCGTTCCACTCAGTGGGGGTGCTGCCCTTCTGCCTCGGGGCCGTGCTCGCCCGGCGGACCACCGGGGCGTTCGACTGGCCGGTCTTTCTCTGGGGCACCCTGGCCGTTGTCCTCGTCATGCTCGCCACCTACTATGCCGGCGAGCATTACGACATCGAGGAAGACCGCCTCTCGGCCCGGATGGGCAGGAACCCCTTCACCGGCGGGTCGCAGGCCGTGGTCAGGGATATGGTCCCCCTTGGTCACCCGAAAATCGGGAGCTATGCGGCGCTCCTCCTGGCAGGCCTCATCGGGCTGCTCCTGCAGTTCCACTACGACACCGGCCCCTGGACCATCCCCCTGGGGCTTGCCGGCATGGCCATGGGCTTCTTCTACTCCACCGAGCCCGTGCGGTGGGTCAAGCGGGGCATCGGGGAGATCTTCATCGGCATCAGCTACGGATGGCTTCCCATTGCCGCGTCATTCTACCTCCAGACCTCGACCCTCACCCCGATGGTGCACTGGATGAGCCTGAGCGTCGCGCTGTCCATCTTCAACGTGATCCTCATCAACGAGTTCCCGGACTATCCGGCCGACCTCATCCGGGGGAAGAGGAACCTCACCGTGCGGCTGGGGAAGAAGGCGGCCTCGTTCGTCTATGCAGCGGCATCCATCGGAGGGATCCTGTCCTTTCCCCTGCCGGTCCTGGCCGGGCTCCCCCCTTCCGGAATCCTCCTGGGCCTGCCGGTGGCAGCCCTTTCCCTGTTCGCCGCCTCCGGCATGCTGAGACGTCGGTACGAGGACCGCAGGGCCCTCGAACGCATGTGCGGCATCAGCATAGTGGTCAACTGGCTCTATGCACTGACTTACATACTCTGGCTCCAGGGTGCCTGACATGAACATGAAGGATCTGCTGAGCCGGCCGCTGAAGTCCGTCTTCTGGCCCCCGAGCCTGGTCGCCAGGCAGTTCGGGAGCGCGGTGTACTTCTCCCGCCTGGTGGGGTGGAAGCGCTTCCCCTCATGGATCCTCAAGCATGGGTTGAACTGCCTTCCCATCGCGGCAGGGGCCACGGGCATGGGCTGCATCGGGTACCCGGGCCACCCCGCCTGGGAGGTGACCTCGGCCTGCAACCTGCGGTGCATCCACTGCCACGTCGCCGCGGACAGGCCGGCTCCCGACGAGCTGAACACCGACGAGGCCAGGCGCTTCATCGACGACCTCGCGCGGGTGAAGGACTTCCGCATGCTGGTCTACACCGGGGGGGAACCGCTCGTCCGCAAGGACATCTTCGAGCTCATGCACCACTCGAAGCAGGCCGGGCTCACCAACGTGATCGCCACCAACGGGACCCTCATCACCGAGGAGACGGCCTTCCGGCTCAAGGAGGAGGGTCTGGCCTGCGCTGCGGTGAGCCTGGACTCGTGGCGGGACGAGGTCCACGACTACGTGAGGAACCGGGAGAACACCTACGAGCTCACCATGAACGGGATCAGGGCCCTAAAGAAGGCCGGCATCCCGTTGCAGATCAACGCCACCGCCATGCAGTACAACTTCCACGACCTTGACGAGCTCCTGGAGCTGGTGGACGACCTGGGATCCGGCATCATGCTCATGTACCAGCTCGTGCCGGTGGGCCGGGGCGATGCCATCAGGGACGCCACCCTGACCGTCAACGAGAACGAACGGCTCCTGAAGTTCCTGGCCCGCAAGCAGATGGACATCTCCACCATCGTGGAGCCCGTGGCGGGTCCCCAGTACTGGCCCTACCTCATGGAGCGCAGAGGTCACACGGGCGGCATCTGGCTGTCCCTGGCCAGGCAGGTGTTCCACGGGTGCGCTGCGGGCAGGGGCTTCGTGTATATCAAGGCCAACGGGGACGTCTGGCCCTGCCCCTTTGTGGAGGTCAGCGCGGGCAACGTCCGGCAGAGCCCCTTCGACAGGATCTGGGCGGAGAGCGAGGTCTTCCACGCCCTGAGGGACCGGGAGAACACGCTCAAGGGCAGGTGCGGCGAGTGCTCCTACCGCACCATCTGCGGCGGGTGCAGGGGCCGGGCCATGGCATGCAGCGGCGACTTCCTGGCCGAGGACCCCTCGTGCTTCATCGGGCAGGACCGGCAGGGGTAGCCCACGGCCGCCCTAAGATACCTCATGCCTCCCCGAGCACCTTCAGCGAGACGCCCTCGACCAGGTCCCTGACCTTCTCCCTGTACCCGGCCATGTTGGGGGACCCGAGGTGGTCGTGGAGGGACGCGAGGTCTTCCCACTTCTCGATGATGGTCACGACGAGACCGTCCTTGTCCTGGGGCGGCAGCCCGGCATCGATGTCCACGGTGGGCGTGTATTCGATGCACCCCTTTTCCTCCCTCACCCTGAGCGCGTTGTCCCTCACGATCTCGAGGTAGCGTGCAAGACTCCCCTCCCTCACCCTGACCGATGCAATGACGTGGATCATGATCCTCCTCCGGCGATTTCTCATCAACACCCGGTGCGGACGTCTACCGCGACCTTCCGTAATGCAGCTTCGCCTCCCCGGTGACCCCGGCTATGAAGTCGCTCTTGGCCCGGGTGTAGGCGACGCGGTCCCGGGCGTGTTCCCGGGAGAGGTCCTCCTTGAGTCTGCCGTACGCCCGGGCGACGTCGGGATGCTCCCTGAGGTAGTCCCTAAACAGCAGAGCGTCCCAGTGCTCGAAGCAGGCCTCCACCATGTGGATGTGGTGGGTCCTGCTGCCGTGCCGGTCGCGCCTGATGAACCAGGCATAGAACGGAGGCGTGTCGTCTCCCATCGTCGGCCGCCAGAAGTAGTCATACCCCTGCTCCTCGAGGATGGGTGCGATGACCCTCCTGGTCTCGTCGAGGCTCGCCACCTCCACGAGCATGTCCACGATGGGCTTAGCACAGAGCCCCGGAACGGCCGTGCTGCCGAAGTGCTCGATCCTCCCGAGCATGGCGGGCGGCAGGCAGGACAGCAGGTGGAGCCGCTCCTGCTCGAACAGCACCGGCCAGCGGGGATCGTACGGCACGATCTCCACCTCCTCCTTCACCACGCGGGCGACCTTCTCCTCCAGGGTTTCCATCCGTTTTTCCCGGCGTTTCAGAGTCCTTTGGAGATCTCTTCGACCGTGGACACTGTGGCGAACGTGCCGTCGAGCGCGGCGAGGAAGGCCGCATGCACCTGCCCTGCGGGCACTGCGGCGCCGCCGAAGGACAGGGACCTGGCGGCGCACGCATCGTGGGCCAGGACGCACGAAAAGCCGAGGTCGGCCGCCGCGCGCACGGTGGTGTCCACGCACATGTGGGTCATCATGCCCGCGATCACGAGCCGCGAGACGCCGAGGCCCTGCAGATGCTCGAGCAGGGGGGTCCGGCGGAAGGCGTTGGGGTAGTGCTTCTGGAACACCGGCTCGCCCCCGGCCGGTGCCACGCTCTCGTGGATGAGGACCCCGGTGGTGTCCGGCAGGAAGAAGGTCGCCCCGGGCCTCATGGAGACGTGCTGGATGTGGGCCACCGGCAGGGTCCTGCTCCTGAAGGTCTCCAGGAGCCTCCCCGCCCGGGCGCAGGCGGCCGCGCTTCCCTCGAGCTCCATGGCCCCGCCGGGAAAGTAGTCGTTCTGGATGTCGATGATCAGCAGTGCATCAGTCATGGGGGCCTCCTTGGCGTCCCCCGTCCGTCCTGACCATGACGACCGTGGGCAGGCCGGCCGGGTTCATCCCGCCCGGCAGGGAATCCTCGAAGCCGAACGACCGGTAGAGGGCGCGCGCGGGGATGCCTGCGTCCACGGAGCCCGCAAAGGTGGTCACGGTCACGGGTCTCGCCGCATCGAGACGTCCGATCGCCTCTCCCAGCAGTGCCTTCCCGATGCCCAGACCGCGGCTTCCCGAGGCCACGGCGAGCCAGAGAATCTCGTTGGCCTCCCTCGAGATGACGATCCCGCCGTGCAGGACGGGCTCTTCTCCTCCTGCTCCAGCCCGGATACAGAGGGCGTCCCCATGGGCCAGGGCCTGTCTCAGGGCCTCGCGGAACGACGGGACATCGGCCATGGGGCCGAAGAGAGGCTCCACCTCCCTGGCCAGGTCGATCCAGCCGGGGAAATCCTCCACTGTGGCTACCCGGGTCTTCATACGTGATTCCTTGTATCGTCCGGCAGCCGCCTCAGTCAAGCCGCTTCGTCATCTGCACGCAGGGGAGCGTCTCTCCGCCCGGCAGCCCGTGGACGGACTCCCCCCTGCGTTCGAAGCCCAGGCGTTCGTAGAACGTCACTGCATTCAGGGTGGATTTGAGGCTCATCTCCGCGTGCCCATTGCCCCGCACGGCATCTTCGGCCAGGGCCATGAACCGCCTGCCGGTCCCTTTGCGTACGACCCAAGGTGCGACATAGAGCGCACAGACCTCCCCGGACTCCCGGTTGAAGATGAGCAGCCCCGACAGGGACCCGTCCTGTCCTTCCTCCACGTAGAACTCGAGGTCATCCATGCCTTGGGCATACCGTTCCGGGGCGAGGCCCTTCGTCCAGGCCAGGATCTGCCCGTCCGTATAGGTGTTACCGCACAGGTCGCGGATTGAGGAGACGTGCATATGATGGATCATGGCGGCGTCGCTCTTCTGGGCCTTCCGTATCATCGTCTGTCCTTCCCGCCCGCGGGCATGCTCAGGGAATTGTCCTCACCCCGCCGTGGTGCGGACAGACCTTCCGGCACAGATTGCAGGACAGCACCCACCCCCCGCCGTCGGAATACGCGACGGACTGCTCCCTGCAGCGCTTCTGATCGATGGTCGTCCCGTCCAGGGCATTCCCGGGGCACGCGTCCAGGCACACGGTGCACCCGTCGATGCAGCATTCATAGGACGCCGCCGGATCCGGCTCCAGCTCGACGGATAGGAGCACAGCCCCGAGCCAGATCATGTTCCCGTATTGCTCATTGATGAGCAGGGTGTTCCTGCCCATCACGCCGAGACCTGCGCACGCGCCCGCATGCTTCAGGGAGAGGATGCCCCTCCCGTGGCGCCTCGCCTGGTCCCAGGAGTCGTAAGGCTCGGCAGAGGGGATGGGCACCGACACGATGCCGTTCCTTTCCAGCTCGTCGGACAGGTAAAAAGAGATCAGGTCCACCTTGTCGACCATCCTGTTCCGCACGAGGGTATAGGGGGCGTTGGTCCGGGCATTCAGCGTGCCCAGGGGAAAACGGGAGGCGAAGACCACCACCGATCTGCATCCGGGATGGACGTCGCACGGGTGGAATCCCTCCGGTGCGCCGTCGAACCTGGACACCGGCGCGATACCGCAGATGTCGGCCCCCAGCCGGAATACCTTTCCCTTTACTTCTTCGGAGTTCATGGCGGGTACCCTCCCCTGTCTGTCAGGACATGCACCGTTCCGCCTTCCGAGACGACCGGCTCCGGTCGTCTCAGCACCCCTCGACCGCAACGATCGTGCCGGTCGCCGCGCCTTCGCGGAGCCCTTTTATCCTCCGGTAGTCTTCCGAACCATACCATGCTTCGGCGTCCTTCAGGGACGGGAACTCGATGATCACCACCCTGCCGGGACGGCCGTCCCCTTCGAGGGTTACCGTCTCCCCGCCGCGCGCCAGGTACCTGCCGCCGAAGCGTTCCATGACGCGAGGGGTCTCCTTCAGGTAGTTCCCGAACCGGTCCGGGTCCGTGACCTCCACCTGGACGATGACATATGCAGCCATGCGCATGCTCCTTTTCCTTGAAATCGTGCCGGCAGGCACAGCCCGGACGGCCAGGTCAATGCAGGCGGTTCCCGCCGTCCACGTCGAGGACGGCGCCGGTGGTGAAGGCATTGCGGACGAGGAAGAGCAATGCCTCCGCGATCTCGGCAGGGCGCCCCACCCTGCCCACCGGCACATGGCTGCCCATCTGCCGGAAGAACTCCTGCTTCTCCTCAGGATCCATCCAGTCGTACATCGGCGTATCCACCAGACCCGGCGAGAGGACGTTGACGCGGATCGGCGCCAGCTCCTTGGCGAGGGTGAACGCCATTGCCTGGATGGCTCCGTTCACCGCAGCCACGCCGGCTGTGTTGGGAATGGCGGAGCGGCACGCCCCGCCGATGGTGAACGTGATGGAGCCGTCCTTGCGGAGCTGGTCAAGGCCGGCCTGGGCGCAGAGGAAGTAGCCGTAGAACTTGTGGTCGAACGCGGTCTTCAGCGCGTCGAGCCTGAGGTCCCGGAAGGCCCCCCAGGCGACCTCCCCGCTGCCGACCAGGGCGAGGTGGTCGAACGGCCCGATGCGGGCGAAAAAGGCGTCGACCGAGTCGTGGCTGGTGAAGTCGAGGGGGAAGCCCTCAGCCTCGCCCCGGATCCCTGCCAGGGCGCTCTCGATGGTGCCCAGCGAGCGGCCGGATAGAATGATGCGGTAGCCCTCTTCCGCCAAAGACTGCGCGCAGGCCAGCCCGATGCCGGAAGTCCCTCCGATGATGACAACGGTTTCCTTCATGATCGACTATCTCCTTTTCACCGGGTGGGCGATGCCCTCAAGGAGGAGCATGGACAGTACGAACGGTGTCAGGTCCCTCCGGAGGTATACTATTACCGCAGAACAGGCTCCATGTCATGCAGTGAGTGCGGCTGCTGGAGCCTGTCGTCGGTCAATCATCTCTTGGTATGATCTATGAAAAGGGCTTCCATACCCGGCGAATCCGTCTTCCTTCCCGGTTGATACAGGTATCCCGACAACCTTGCATAGTTGTCCAGGTCGCTTTGCCATAGGTATGTGATCTCGTATTCCTGTCCTGCCTGAACGAACCTGACTCTCAGCACGTCGGCCTTATCCGGACCGAGGGCATGCTCGATTCTTCCCTCGCCTTTCGAGATCTTCCCCCCGATGTCCCTCGTCACCATGAGATGACCTTTTTCGTGAGAAAAGACGACCTTGCCGCAGTACGTCCTATCGCTGTTCAGTTCCTTCCCGATGGTGATATATCTGCCGGCCAGAAATCCATACAAGGATTCATCGTCCGCGATGTCGTCACCCATCGCAGGCTGTCCCATTAGTGCCAGGACCGCTATCGATATCAGCGGAATGATTCTATTCATCGTTTCCCTTTCATATGCGATGTACCCTCATTTGTAAGCCCAACATGCCGGTCAACCGCGGCCCGAAGGCTGTCGGCTGGAGTAGCGGGTTATCTTCAGCCTGTATATGAAATTCCGAGAGCATCAGCAGCATTGAGCAGTTTCTTATCTATGGTCCAAAGAGGAACATGGGCAAGATGAGCAGATGCAAGTAAATGCACATCAATGAGACCGATTCCAATTCCCATGAGCTTTTTGACTTCTATGAAATACAAGATCTCATCATGATCCAGGGTAGGAGCCATGGGGAGAGAATGAAGCAATGAAAGGATCTCTTTTCTGTTCTTCAGATTGCCACAGGCAAGCTCACCAATAATAAAGGGATGACAAACTACCTTTATATCGAGCAATAGTTTTTCGAGAGACGCATTTCCCTTTTTGAAATGATCGATCCAAATTGATGTGTCGACCAGGACCATTATTAAGATCCAGACTGCCTGCGTCTGGGAATCGGCTGGAGGTCCTTCTCTGTCCCGCCCAACTTCGAGAGCCTCTTACTGCTCTCTATTGCAATAAGAGCTTCAAGACCGCGCTGGACTAAAGCTGTCTTCTCTTTGATCCCCGTGAGCTTGCTCGCTTTGTTTAAGGTATCAGCATCAATATTTAATGTTGTTCTCATATGCATCAGCATGCATCATACATGCATATCTGTCAATAGATCGTAGAATATAACGTGCATATCAACCGCGGCTGAAGGCCATCGGCTGGATTTGTTTGGTTATGCATTTGTATTGAATCTCAATTCGCCATTCTCTATGAACTCAAACATTGACCCCCAAGCTATTTCCCAATGGTAACCATCAAGGTCAGCGAAGTATCCACTGAATCCACCCCGGAATGTTTCTTGTGGTTCTTTAACGACACGGGCACCAGCTGACTTTGCACATTTTACTCTGTTAACAACATCGTCTTTGCTGCGAGCGCTGTGGGCAAGTATCACTCCACTAAATCCACTACGAATGACAGGAATCTCTGGGGAGATATCCTCTGCAATTTCTAAAGGCTAAAAGGTGAATTCCCCTCCCCCCCCAAAATCCTATTTCAACTACCGCCAAAAAACGAAGGGCGGACCATCCGGCCCGCCCTTCTCTGCCCAGCAGTTCCATTGAAGCCTTACTGCGTCTTGAGCATCTCCCAGTACTTCTCGTACGTCATGATGGCGTCACCCACGTCGGACTGGAACTCGCCCTTCTTCAGGTCCGCCTCGTCCGGGTACACGGCCTTGTGGTTCTTGGTCTTCGCATCGAGCATCTGCTGCGCCTTCAGATTCGCCGTGGCATACCCGATGAACTCGCAGTTCTTCTTGGCCACGTCGGGTCTGCACAGGAAGTCGATGAACTTGTGCGCCGCCTCCACGCTCCTGGCAGACTTCGGGATGACTATGTTGTCCGCCCAGAATATGGCCCCTTCCTTGGGGTAGACCATCACGATGTCCGGGTTCTCCTGGTTCGCCAGGTACACCGCGCCTCCCCAGATCTGACCGATGACCACCTCCTTGTTCAGAAACGGCTGCGACGGCGAGTCGGAGTTGAACACCTTCACGCTCGGCTTCAGCTTCAGCAGCTTCTCGTAGGCCTTCTTGATCTGGCCCTGGTCCGTGGTGTTCCCCGAATACCCCATGGACCGCAGCGACATGGCGAATACCTCGCGCACGTCATCCATGAGCAGGACCTTGCCCTTGTACTTGGGGTTCCACAGGTCGTTCCAGCTCGTGATGGACTTCGGGTCCACAACCTTCCGGTTGACCCCGATGGCTGACGAGCCCCACATGTAGGGGATGCTGTAGGCGTTGCCCGGGTCGTAGGCCTGGTTCATGAGCGTGGGGTTGATGTTCTTCAGGTTCGGCAGCTTCGCCTTGTCGAGCTTCTGGATGAGCCCCTGCTTGCGCATGCGCTCCACGTAGTAGGTGGACGGGAACGCCACGTCGTAGCCCGCCTTCTGCACGAGCTTCAGCTTGGCAAACATGGCCTCGTTGCTGTCGTAGGTGGAGTAGCGGACCCTGATCCCGGTCTCCTTCTCGAAGAGCTTGAGCATGTCGGGGTCGATGTACTCGGTCCAGTTGAACACGTACACCTCCTGCTTCGCCCCGAACGCGATCGCGGGAAGGAACAGGAGCGCCAGCACCAGCACGGCAATAAGTCTTCTCATCTATCGGGTCTCCTTTGTCACAAGGTGCGCCACGGACACGGTGATGAGCGAGAGCAGGAACATCACCGCGGACAGGGCGTTGATCTCGGGTTTGATCCCCAGCCTCACCATGGAGTAGATCTTCAGCGGCAGGATCTCGAAGGACGGTCCGGTGGTGAAGAAGCTCACCACCACGTCGTCCAGGGACAGGGTGAAGCTCAGCAGCCAGCCGGCGATGATGGCGGGCATGAGCATGGGCATCATGATGTGGCGGAACAT
Organism: Thermodesulfobacteriota bacterium; assembly: GCA_036834365.1. Lineage (GTDB taxonomy): Bacteria > Desulfobacterota > Desulfomonilia > UBA1062 > UBA1062 > MWEI01. Next base: position 53,780 of record DAITOA010000015.1, read on the forward strand.
CTGCATCTCGCTGGCGCCCAGGTCCTTGGCCACGTCGATGATGTTGCGGTCGAACCCGCTGATGCGGGAGTAGACCGTCACCACCACGAAGGGCAGGCAGAAGGTGACGTGGGCCAGCAGCAGGGTGAAGGGACCCGTGGCCAGGCCGATGGTGATGAAGAACATGAGCAGCGAGATGCCCATGACGATGTCCGGGCTCATCATGACGATGTAGATGAAGGTGTACATCACCTTCCTGCCCACGAAGCGGTAGCGGTAGAAGGCGAAGGCGCCCAGCGTGCCCAGGACCGTGGCGATGACGCTGGAGGCCATCGCGATGATCAGCGAGTTCACCAGGGCCTCCTTGAGCGGCGAGTCGGTGAAGAGCTGGTAGTACCACTTCCACGTGAAGCCCTGCCAGTTGGTGGAATACTTCGTGTCGTTGAAGGAATACGCGATGAGGATGAGGATGGGCACGTACAGGAACAGGTAGATGCAGGCCAGGTAGACGAAGCGCGCCGCCCTCTTCATGCCATGTCCCCCATGCCGCCGGTGTGGGCCTTCCTCGAGCTCAGGAAGTAGACATAGAGGAACAGGCACATGATGAGCGTCAGGATCACGCTGGCCGCCGATCCCACGGGCCAGTTGCCCGTGGTGAGGAACTGGTTCTTGATGTAGTTGCCGATGAGCATCGACCGTGCCCCGCCCAGAAAGTCGGGGATGTAGAACAGCCCGAGGGCGGGCAGGAATACCATGGTACTCCCGGCCACGATGCCGGGCATGGTCAGCGGCAGGATGATGCGGAAGAAGATGTGCCGGGAGGTGGCCCCCAGGTCGCGGGCCGCATCGATAAGCCGCCAGTCGAGCTTCTGGATCGAGGTGTAGATGGGCAGCACCATGAAGGGCAGCAGGGTGTAGACCAGGCCCACGAACACGGCTGTCTGGGTGTAGAGCATGCTCAGCGGCTCATGGATGATCCCGGTCCAGAGCAGGAAAGTGTTGATGATGCCGTTGGCCTTGAAGAGGATAACCAGGGCGTAGGTCCTGATGAGCGACGAGGTCCAGAAGGGGATGATCATGAGCAGGAGCAGCATCCTGCGCAGGGCGTCCGGGAGGCGCACCAGGATGAAGGCGAAGGGATAGGCCGCCAGCAGGGAGATCGCCGTGGTGCCCAGGGCTAGGAGGAGCGAGTACCAGCACACCTTGAGGAACACCGGCGACAGGAGCTCCCGGTAGCCGTCCAGGGTGAACTTCCACGCCACCGCACTGACCGGGTCACGCTCGAGGAAGCTGAACAGCATCACGAAGACGTAGGGCACCACCACGAACACGATGATCCAGAGCATGGTCGAGCCGATGGAGAAGTTCCTGAACCGGCTCTTGATCATGACTAGAGCACGACTTCCCAGCCATAAAGCCAGTTGATGTGGACCCGCTGGCCCTCCCGGTAGATGACGTTCTCCTGGTCCTCGTTGAAGAACTGGGTCACGAAGATGGTCTCACCGCCATGGAGCTTGACGATGAGGTCCACGGTCTTGCCCTTGTAGATGACCTCCTCGACCCTGCCCACCAGGGAGGGCTCCCCGTTGGCCCACTCATCCTCCACGGTGACCTGGATGTCTTCGGGCCTCAGGAGCACCTTCACGCCGCTGCCCACCCCGAACTTCTTGCGGTTCTGGACCGGGAAGGCCTCGCCGTGGATGTCCACCACCGCGCTGCCGTTGTTGACCTCCCGCACGCGGCCCTCGAACACGTTGATCTCGCCGACAAACTTGGCGACGAACATGTTCTCGGGCTCCTCGTAGATCTGGATGGGCGTGCCGATCTGCTCGATCCGGCCCTCGTTCATCACCGCGATGCGGTCCGACATGCTGATGGCCTCCTCCTGGTCGTGGGTGACGAACACGAAGGTGATGCCGAGCTGGCGGTGCACCCGCTTGAGCTCGATCTCCATCTCCTGGCGCAGCCGGTAGTCCAGCGCGCTCAGGGGCTCGTCCAGGAGCAGGACCTGGGGCTTGTTCACGATGGCCCTGGCCATGGCCACGCGCTGCTGCTGGCCACCCGAGAGCTGGTGAGGCATGCGCTGCTCGAGGCCGGCCATCTTGACGATGTCCAGGGCATCCATGACCTGGCCCCTGATGGCCTTGGTGTCGTGCTGTTTCATGCGCAGGCCGAAGGCGATGTTCTCGAACACGCTCATGTGGGGGAAAAGCGCATAGCTCTGGAACACGGTGTTGACGTTGCGTTTGTTGGGAGGGGTGCCGTTCAGGCGAGAACCGTTCATGAAGATCTCACCGGAGGTCAGGGTCTCGAAACCTGCGATGAGCCTGAGCACCGTGGTCTTGCCGCATCCGGACGGACCGAGGAGGGTGAGGAACTCCCCCTGGTAGATGTCGAGACTTAACGAGTCGACGGCTTTTACGTCGTCAAACCGTTTGGTCACCCCCTGTAAGCAGACAATGGGCGGCTTCTCCATCCATGCAGCCCTCCGTGATGTGATGATCTTGTAATGACGAAGTGTGTCTATACTAAAAGGTGCGTTTTCGCAACGAAATTTTCATCCGGGAAAGACATTTTTGTAGGCTTCATAATACGACAATAGTAAACAGGGTTTTGGGGAAATGGGACCTAGTGCACTATTTTTCCACGGTTATTTTGCAGCATAGCAGAGCCGGGAGATCGGTTCAGAGTTCCACCGGGGCAAGGCCGCGCATGGCCTCCAGTGCCTCCCCCTCGTCCGGGATGCCCGCCCGGCCGCCGTACTCCCTGCAGGAGAGGCTCGCCACGGCCACGGAGAACCTCACCGCCTCGGCGAGCCCGAACCCCCTGCTCAGGGCCAGGGCGAAGGCCCCGTGAAAGTTGTCGCCCGCGCCGGTGGTGTCCTTCACGCCGACCGGGGGCACCGGCACCCGGACAAGGGCGTCGCCGTCCAGATAGACCGCCCCGTGCTCCCCGTCAGTGACGATGAGGCGGCCGCAGACCATGCCGGAAAGGGAGATGATCTTCTCGGACTCGGAAGAACCTTCGATGGGAAGCTCGCCGCGGTGGAGGAAGGCGCTCGGGGGAACGAAGTAGTCGGCCGCGGCCATCATCTCCTCCAGGCCGGGCCGGGACCGCTCGCAGTCGTAGACAATGGGCGGCAGACCGCCGAGGCCCCTGAGATGGATGGCGAGGTTCGTGGCCTGGGGACCCAGCAGAACGGCCTTCGCTCCGGCCAGGAGCCCGGCGAGGCCCTCGTCGTACTCCACGGCCGGCAGCGTGCCCGGCTCGTAGATGATGGTCCTCCTGCCGGTGGGGGCGGTGATGAACACATAGGCCATGGGGGTGTGCCCCCCGGGTATCACCCGTACATGTGAGGTGTCCACCCCGCAGGCGTGGAGCCGCTGGAGGCAGAAGGCACCCTCGCCGTCGTCCCCCACACACCCCACGTAGGCCACCCTGCCGCCGAGCCGGGCCGCGCAGCAGGCTGCGGTGGCGCCCTGCCCCCCGCCCTCGACGATCCTCAGGGAGAACGGCACCTTGGCATCCTCGGCGGGGAAGGCATCCACCACACAGAGGTGGTCCACGCACGCCCTTCCCACGACCACGACATCGAACGGAGCATTGCCCATACGGTAATCCTCGGGATATTTACGGTGCATTATACACCGATTGCGGGATACCCTCCAGAGGGGTGAATCACGGCACAGGGTTATCTTCTCATACATTACCATACAAAATACTTTTTATATTGATTTGTTCCTTCCGATACCTATCTTATCAAGGGAGCCTGCACGACGGGGATGCCCACTATGAGCGATGAAAGAAAAAAAGAACAGCGTCCTGCCCTGAATCCGTCCGAGGCAAGCCAGGACAGGGAGGCGGTCCTGAAGAGCCTGCTGGCGGCCACGCCTGCCGGGGTGGCCCTGCTGGAGGACCGCACGTTCATCCAGGTGAATTCCGCCCTGTGCAGGATCACGGGATACACCGAGGAGGAGATGGTGGGAATGCCCACACGCATCCTCTATCCGGACGAGGAGGAGTTTCTCCGCATCGGAAGGGAGCTGTACGAGCAGATGAGGCTGGAAGGCCTCGGAGTGAAGGAGTCCTTGATCAGACGCAAGGACGGGACGGTGATCGATGTCCTGCTCAGCCTGAGCCCGTTCGACCCGAAGGACCCGTCGCTGGGCGTCTGTGCCACGGTGCTCGACATAACCGAGCGCAAGCGTGCCGAGAAAGCGCTGCGCGAGAGCGAGCAGAAGTTCCGGGCCATCTTCAATGTTTCCTTCGGGCTCATCGGACTCCTGGCCCCTGACGGGACGGTGCTCGAGTCCAACCGGACCGCACTGGAGTTCGCCGGGGTCAGGATGTCGGATGTGGTGGGGAAACCCGTCTGGGAAACCCCCTGGTGGTCCCACTCGACTGACATGCAGCGTCGTCTCCGGGAGGCCGTCAGGAAGGCCGCCGGCGGCGAGCTGGTACGATTCGAGGCCACACACCCTGCAGCCGACGGTACGATCCATGACTTCGACTTCACCCTGAAACCAGTCAAGGACGATGCAGGCAAGGTCACGATGCTGATACCCGAAGGACGGGAGATCACCGAGCGCAAGAGAGGGGAACAGTCAATCAGGGAGAGCGAGGAGCGATACCGCGCCATCTTCGAGCACACCGGCAACGCATCCGTACTCTTGGCCGAGGACACCACTATCCTGCTGGCGAACTCGAACTTTGAGAAGCTCTCCGGGTACTCCAAGCAGGAAATCGAAGGCAAAATGAGCTGGACCGTAACCGCCGACAGGGAAGACGTGGAGAGGATGAGGCGGTACCATGAGCTGAGGAGAAAAGAGACAGGCTCCGCCCCCGAGTCCTATGAGTTCCGTTTCCATCCCCGTCAGGGGGGGACAAGGGACATCATCCTGACCATAGGTATGATCCCCGGGACCAAGGTGAGCATCGCATCCCTCATGGACATCACCGAACGTAAGCAGGCCGAGGAGGCGCTGCGCAAAAGCGAAGAACTGTATTCCAGGCTGGTCGACACCATCCCCGACGTCGTCGTCCGCACCGACCTCGAGGGGAAGATCCTGTTCGTGAACGACGATACCATCAAGACCAGCGGTTACAGCCGGGAGGAACTGATCGGCCGGAACATGCTCATGTTCGTCGCCCCGGAAGAACAGGACAGGGCGGCCCGGGACACATCGGTCATGATGGAAGGCAGGCCGGGGCCGTACGAATACCAGCTGATCATGAAAGACGAAAGGAAGGCGCCGTTCGAGCTGAACGGTGCCGTCCTCAAGAACGAGGATGGCACGCCCTTCGGCCTCGTGTTGGTATGCCGGGACATCAGCGAGCGCAAGAGGTCGGAGGAACGGTCCCGCCAATCCGAAGAAAAGTTCACCAAGGTCTTCATGACGGCCCCCATCGGCATATCCATCACCCGGATGGCGGACGGCCTGATCATCGACACGAACATGGGATTCGAAGAGCTTACCGGATGGAAACGGGAGGAGGTCCTCGGACGAACCTCCCTGGAGGTGAACTTCTGGGCCGATCCTGCGGATCGGGCATGTCTGGTGGGCGAACTGCAGGCAGGCAGGGATGTCCTGCAGCGGGAATTCCAGTTCAGGCACAAAGACGGGACCATGCGCAGCGGCATCTATTCGGCCCGCCACATCAGGATCGCGGGTGAAGAGAACATCATATTCAGCCTGCAGGACATCACCGAGCAGAGAAGACTCGAGAATGAACGCCACAAGCTGGAGCTCCAGCTCTTCCAGTCCCAGAAGATGGAGGCCATCGGGCAGCTGGCAGGCGGCGTCGCCCATGACTTCAACAACATGCTCAGCGTGATCATCGGGAACACGGAGTTGGCCATGGACAGCGCCGACCGCTCCGGACCCATTCACAAGATCCTGGAGGAGATCCTGAACGCAGGGACCCGTTCGGCGGACCTGACCCGCCAACTGCTGGCGTTTGCGCGCAAGCAGACCGCAAACCCCAGGGTAGTGGATCTGAACGACATGGTGTCGGGCATGCTCAAGATGCTCCAGAGGCTTATCGGCGAGGACATCACCCTTGCATGGGTACCGGGCAACAGGGTCTGGAAGGTGAAGATCGATCCCTCCCAGCTGGACCAGATCCTGGCCAATCTCATGGTTAATGCCCGGGATGCCATAGAAACCAACGGAAGGATCGTTATCGAGACCTCCAATGAGGCATGTGATGAAAAGTACTGTTCCGCCCATCCGGATTGCATTCCTGATGAATACGCCGTGCTCACGGTAAGCGATAATGGATGTGGAATGGAGACAGAGGTCCTGACCAACATCTTCGAACCGTTTTTTACGACCAAGAAGGAAGGCCAGGGGACCGGCCTCGGGCTGGCCACGGTTTACGGCATCGTCAGGCAGAATGGAGGGTTCATCAACGTGTACAGTGAGCTGGGGCAAGGTACGACATTCAAGATCCACCTCCCGCGGTACAAATCCGAGAACCTGGAAGAAGACTACGACAGGGAAGAAGAGAAGGCTGTGGAAGGGGGTAATGAGACGGTCCTGATCGTGGAGGATGAGGAGGCGGTCCTGAAACTCAGCAGGATAATGCTTGAACGGCTGGGATACCGGGTCCTGGCCTTCAGAGATCCGGGTGAAGCAATCAGGTATGCCGGGGATAACGAGGAAACCATCGACCTGCTGCTGACCGACATGGTCATGCCGGACATGAACGGAAAGGAACTGTCTGAACGGATCGGCTCGGTCAAGCCCGGGATGAAATGTCTGTACATGTCGGGATACACGGCGGACGTGATTGCCCGCCAGGGGATCCTGGAGGAAGGAGTGCATTTCCTCCCGAAACCGTTTTCCCTGAAGGACATGGCATCAAAAGTACGGGAAACTCTTGATCAGTGACACCGCCCCGACCGTAACGAAGATCCCCCGATCATATCCTGCATCTTTCCCCAAGGGCACCGCTGTTGCACGCGCCGTGGCAATCAGGAACTTCTTGCCTGCAAGGTTCATTTTCTTTATAACATACCTTCCTCGTGACAATGCAGCTCATGCACATAACCTCAGAGCGAGCTGTCCGACCAGATCGATATTGCTCCGCAGTGAACAGGGTCTTGCGATGCGCTTTTTCCATCGCCGACCACTGATGCAACGGGACCGTGGATAAGGAGCACGCCATGAAACGTTGGAGAGAGACATACAAAAGCAAGGTAGTGAGTGCTTCTGAGGCGGTGGGGCACATCAAGAGCGGTGACCGTGTAGTGGTCGGCCATTTAGGCGGCTCTCCCGAGCTGCTCCTGAAGACCCTCGTTGACCATAAGGATGCCTACAGGGATGTGGAAATCATAGACATGGATTCCATGGGTGCATCCGAGTACTGTATGCCGGAGATGGAGGGCCACTTCATCCACAACTCCCTCTTCGCCGGCGCCACCACCCGCAAGGCCATCCACGACGGGAGGGCCGTCTTCACCGTGTCTCATTTCAGCCAGATACCGAGGCTCTTCGTCGAGAAGATCCTGCCCGTGGATGTGACCCTGTGCATGGTATCAGCACCGGACAAGGAAGGGTTCTGCTCCTTCGGGGTATCGGTGGACTACACCAAGCCCGCTGCGGAAAGCTCAAAGCTGGTCATCGCAGAGGTGACCCCCCATATGCCCAGGACCCTGGGCGATTCATTCATCCACGTATCCGACATCGACTACATTGTGGAGTGCGACTCCAGACCCGTTCCCATGCGGCCACCCGAAATCACCGGCGTGGACAAGAAGATCGGCGGCTACTGCGCCGAGCTCATCAGGGACGGCGACTGCCTGCAATTGGGCATCGGCGCCATGCCGAACGCCATCCTGGGCCTGCTCAAACACAAGAAGGACTTAGGGATTCACACCGAGATGTTCTCCGACGGGGTCGTCGATCTCGTCGAGTCAGGTGTCATCACCTGCGCCCGGAAAAACTTCCACCCCGGCAAGATGGTGGCCACCTTCTTCATGGGCACCGAAAAGCTCTACAGGTTCGTGCACAACAACCCCATGGTGCAGATGTACCCCGTGCACATCACGAACAACCCCGCCGTCATCGCCCGGAACGACAACATGGTCTCCATCAACTCGACCCTCCAGGTGGACCTCTCCGGCCAGGCGGCCTCCGAGTCCATCGGGCACAAGCAATTCAGCGCCACGGGGGGCCAGGCGGATTTCGTCCGGGGCGCCGCGTGGTCCAAGGGCGGCCGCTCCATCCTCGCCTTCCACTCCACCACGGCGGGCGGGAAGATTTCGCGCATCGTCCCTAGTTTGAACACAGGGGCTGTTGTTACGACCACCCGGAGCGACATCCACTATGTGGTGACGGAATACGGTATTGCGGATTTACGCGGCAGATCAGTACCGGACCGGGCCAAGGCCCTCATCTCCATCGCACACCCGAGCTTCAGAGGCATACTCAAGAAAGAGTTCCGGAGCATCTATAACTGGAGCATCTGACCTGCTGGCAACCACACATACGGCGGAAGCCGGACCCGCCTCAGGACATGGGATGGACTGCGCTCTCCCTGACGCGCCGCTCCCCTCCATCGCTCCGGCCGGTGTAGAACCACTTGGGAAAGTTGAAGTAGGAGGTCAGCGACCTGGGCATCAGGAGGGCGGCCTGGAGAAAGGCCTCCAGGTCGGGGACATCGTAGATGTTCACCTCGTATCCCCAGTTCTGCAGCCGGACGATCATCCTCCGGCTGCCCGGCGTACGCCAGTTAACCGAGAACCTGTCGATCCCCCTGCGTGAGAGCATGCCGAGGTATCTCTGAGCCTCGCCGGGAGCGTTGTTGAGCATCGGGGACAGACCATCCACCGGGCACTGCCTGACTGACCCGGGAAAGGCATCCAGGACGGGCTTCAATGCACCCCGGACCACTTCCTCCATGCCGACGGTGATCCACACCCGGTCGTCGGTGAATCCGACTGCCTTGAGCAGATCGAGGGCGCTGCCAGTCAGGCCGGGGTCCTTCAGGTCGAGCTTCACTCCCCTGCCCGCGTCGTTAAGGATATCCAGGAAGTCGCCCAGCCTGGCGGGATTCTCGCCCTGCCGGGGCGGCACCTGGGCATAGGGCCTTCTCCTCAGGACCAGGTCTGTGCCCCCGGCATGGCGGCGCACATGGAGCTCGGCCCATGACACCGATGAGATGAGAAACTGCCTGAGGATGTCCTCGTCATCCACGCCATGCCAGGCGAACTCTATGTGCCGCGGCAGGCGCTTGCGGGTGATGAGCTCGGTGAGGTCGTAGTACTTCCCCTGCAGCGATTTCCGTTCCTCCCTTAAGGGTAATGAGCCGGGCATTCCATCCGCATGGAGGAACAGGATCTCTCCTTTGGCATCGATCCGCGCCATGGCATCGAGATTGTCCCTATCGCTGTCGATGATGGTCACGACACGGTATCCCCGTGCCTGGAGGCGACGGATGCCATCGATCTTTCCCTGGGGCACCCCGATGCCCGTGTTCATGCATACGAGGTCGTCTTCAAACCGTACATGGTATTCCTCCCCGAGGGCGTTCAGCACCTGCAGGGTTTCCCTGCGCAGGCGCTCGGGCCGGGCGCTGTTCAGACCGACAGCGGTCCGGGGCTGGAGCTGGAACCACCTGATGACGTCCAGTACCCCGGGCAACGGCCTGTGGGAGCCGGGTACGGAAGCGCTGGACCAGAATCCGTCCATGCACCAGCCGGCGATCTCGTCCCTGACGTCCGGGGTCAGGGGGAAGCCCTTCAGGATGCCGCATGTATTATCAGGGGAGAAGACCATGCCTCCGGGGGAAAGGTTTGTGGAGTATCGTGTCCCATGCTCCCGGTCATAGGCCTGCAGGATGGACCTGGCCAGATGCCTCTCGTCGATGATGGTGCCGTCGATGTCCATGACGATCACGAGGTTCTCGTCGGGATATGCGGCCCTCATGGTCTCGTAGTGGAATGCAAGATCCCGCATCCAGCCGCCGCTGCGTTTCATACCCATCCTCCCCTCACATCGCATCGGGATATCCTGCCGTCACGGACGATCGAAGAGCATGCGCCGCCGGGAGCTGCCCGTCTGTTTCGGTCCTGGCGGCACCTTGACGAGAAACCGGTAGATCCTCTCCCATACGGAGTTGTATCCATAGGTATCCCTGGTCAGGAGTATGAGGTACATGCCGCGCAGGACCCTCCCGGGTCTCTGCAGTGCCTTGAGATGAAGTCCGGTCGATTTCATATACCAACCTTCCCTGGGGCTTCTTATCGGAAGAATACACTATCATTATGAATCCTGCGTGAACTGTTGATGAATTTATTGTGAAAACACCCCGTGGCCGGCGTGGAAACGGTGTGCACGGCACTTTATGTCACATCAGTGACCGCTCATGGCATGTGGCTGCAAAGCCTTATCCGGAGCCGGTATGCGTCGCCGCTGCAATCCAGTGCAGGAATTTTTCTTGCATTTTTTTGTCATACGGTATTGACAAGCATAAAAATGATCCTATGAATAAAAGTAAAGTAAGGTTCAGAGGATAGGAGAACAGGTATGAAAGAAGCGACAAAGGTGGCACTCTTCGGCCATGACCGCTGCAGGTCCAAGTTCTTTGTACAGCTCTCTTCCTCGGCCATTTCGCAGTACAGCGGCACGTGTCCCAATCCGCAGTGCAACCGGCACGTGGCCCTCTTCCCCGAGGAGCTGTACTCATCCACCGACAAGGCGCGCAGGGAATACATCAAAAGATCCCAGGACGAGAGCGGCCGCATCTACTGGCAGTCCTGACGGTTCTCCTCGGGTCTGCCGCATGACCGTCGGGGGCCCGCCCCCGTCGGGTATCTCACGACGCCTTGTACGAGGCAGGTTCGGGTTTTTTCCGGAGTATCTCGAGTGCGTCGACCTCTCTAGAGCTTCTTGAACTTCCAGAAGGCCGCGACCACAAGTGCCGAAGCGAGGGAAAGTCCCATGATGATCCAGAAGGCGAACGGATTCTGCTGCAGCGGGATGTGGACGTTCATGGAAAAGGCGCTCACCACCAGGGAAGGCAGCATGATGCACAGGATGATTATGTTCAGGGTCTTCATGAGGATGTTGAGGTTGTTGTTCACGATGGATACCCGGGCATCCATGAGGCTCGCAAGGATGTTGGAGTAGATCTCCGCCTGCCGGTAGCACTGGTTGTTGTCCACCATGATGTCATCGAGAAACTCGGCCTCCTCGGTATCGAAACCGATCTTGCCGATATTGTTCTTGATCTTGGCGTTCACGATGGCATTGGAGTTGATCGCATTGAGGTAGTATACGAGGCTCTTTCCCAGGGTGAAGAGGTTGAGGAGGTACTTGTTCTCCATGGAGGTGTTCACCCTGTCCTCGAGCTCTTCGGTGAGGAGGTTGATGACCCTCAGATGCTCCATGAAATGATGGGCTGAACGGTTGATCACCCTGAGGAACAGGCTGTTCAGCGAGGGGACCCGGATGAACTGTTTCCCTTCGAAGATGGGCACGTCTTCGGAAACCACCAGCACCAGCCTGTCCTTGAAGAGGAATGCACCCGTGGAGCAGACCCTGAAGAGGAGCTGGTCCTCCCCGGAATAGCTCTTGGGCATCTTGAAGATGAGGGCCACGTGGTTGGGCTCGAACTCGAGACGCGATATCTCGTCGGGGTCCAGGGAGGAGTTCAGGGTATGCTCGTCAACGCCCAGTTCGTGAATGAGGTACCGCTTCTCCTCGGTATCGGGGTTGATGTAAACCTGGATCTGGCCTGTGTTGTCCGTACTTCCTACGATCTTGCCGTCTGCGAGCCGATAGTCTCTCCGCATACACGCACCTCGTGAAGCCTGACTGCGCGATTTCGAGAAGGAAAAAGCGGATTCCTTACGGTTCGGCGCAATCATCCTTGCCCGGCCCCAGGCAGGATGACCTGCACCGGGGACGGATTATATTCCTCGTTTACCTGGGCTGTCGTCTGTACTCATTGGCAACGTGCCTAGCACACAAAGGAATCCCAGTCAAACTGTAAAATCTCAACAGGCGCAGCGGAAGATCAGGATGGGGCGGGGAGAACGGAATCATTATGTGCGCATACCGAGGGTCCCCCCACAAACTCCCATCAGGCTCCCTGCACTTGTCTTCCCGAACGAGGATTCCATGCTTGAAACAATGAGAATTGTTGCCGAGACAACTGCTCCTCCTCACGGCCTAGAGAACAATACTTGACACAAGTTACTGTTCCCTATACGGTTTTCCCTAGAAAGCTCTTATCAACTGCACTTCGTTAACAGGATCTTGACTCAACGCTCGTAACAGTGTGTCGACCCTGCGAGGGGTATGTAAAATCGAACCATAGTGGAGGAAACTGCACAATGAACTACTCCTTCTTCAGGAAGAATGCAGAAAAAGTCAGGCAGGCGATGCAGAAAGAGGGAATCGATGTGTTGATCCTGACGCATCAGCAGAAGTACTCCTATGTTGCCGGAACGTACCACAACGACTTCAACCTCGGGAACTGCTTGTTCGTGTGGGCAACCGAAGAGCCCACGCTCCTTGTCTCGCTTGCGGAAATGGGAAGGCTCATAACGGAGGGGTACGTCAGGGACATTCGTTTCTGGATGCCCGCGTATGCCGGCATAGAGCCCGTAAGCTTTCTGGATACCGTTATTACGATCCTTCAGGAGCGCGAATGCCACAACAAGGTGATTGCCGTTGAAATGCCGTCCATTGCATACCTGATGTACGACCACCTTGCCAGGAATCTCCCGGACGCATCCATCGTGGATGGCGAGAGGATGATCAACAGCGTCATGATGCACAAGGACCAGGAGGAGTTGGAGCTGATCCGCCGCGCCTGCGCCATCGCCGATGCAGGGACCAGCAAGATCATTGAGAATGTACGGGTCGGGGTCACCGAGGCGGAGCTGATCGGCCATGCCGAGCTTGAAATGCGGAGGCTCGGCGCCTCCTATTACTATTCGCCGAATCAATGCCTCTTCACCTCCCAGATGGGCTACGGCGATCATCTGCCCACCGACAGGATCCTGGTGAATGGAGACCGGATCTATTACGATCTGCATCCGGTCTGGGATGAGTACCGTACCGACAGCTTCCGGACGCTGGCGTTCGGGAAGCAGTCAAAGGACTACATGAAGATGGTCGATTTCATCAGGCCGGTCATAGAGGAATTGAACACTATGTTCGTGCCCGGTGCGAGCACCAGGGAAATCGAGAAATGGTATCTCAGCCGTCTCGAAGAGGGCGGCTATCCGGATATCGGATCCGTTCCCCTCGGGCACGGTATCGGCACAGGCCATCTGCCCCCGACATTTTACCACGACGACGACTATATCCTTGAGGAAAATGTCATGATCGTTCCCTGTGCGCATATCTTCGATTTCAAGACCAATTGCGGTGTATTCGCACTGGAATACGTCGTGTGCGTCAAGCCCGGAAAAGCGGAAGTCTTTACGAAATACCCACTTGACTTGATTACGATCGAATAGAAATATTCAGCCTCCACGGTTGATACCGGGCAATTCTCTGCATGGGCAGGGATTCCTTGTAAGGGACGGGGGCCTTAGAGGTATCGAGTAATCGGCCGGGGCGATACGACACCATCTTCGGTGGCGGTCGTCCTTGTTGTGTCTTTCTAGGGAAGCACGTCCATATCCCCCTCAATAAAGGGCCAGAAGCTGTTCCTTATACTTCTTCAGCACATTGGCTCTCTTGAGTTTCATGGTCTGGGTCAGCATGCCGTTGGCCACGGTGAAGTCTTCAGCAATGAACAGGAACTTCTGCGGCACTTCATACCCGCCGAACGACTTGCGCACATGCGCGATGATCAGTTTCGACAGGTGGTCCTTCAGTTCTTCGCTCTGCAGCGTTTCCTCCAGTGTGTCCTTCACCCATCCCTTTGTCTCCGGATCGCCTTTCAGGGCGGCAAATTCCGGCACGATCACCGCGACATTGTAATCTTTCCCCTCTCCGTAGACGGTCGCGTTGGCAACATGGTGAAGGAGCTTGATCTCGTTTTCGATGCTTTCAGGATGGATATACTTACCGTTGGCCAGCTTGTATTCGTCCTTGAAGCGGCCGGTGATATGCAGGAACCCGTCTTCGTCGAACCAGCCGCGGTCGCCCGTGCGGATGCCCGTGAAGCCGTTCCACTTGTCCGGCATCATGACCTCTGCGTTCAGCGCGGGTTTGTTGTGATAACCCATCATGATCTGGGGCCCGTACACGCAGATCTCGCCGTCGAAGCTGTCTTCCCCCACGCGGGATTTGTCGATCACGACATGCGTGTGTGGGAGCGGCTTGCCCACGGTCGCCAGCTTGTTGCCGTATTTTGGGCAGTTCAGCGTGATGCCGCCCGAGGATTCCGTCATGCCGTAGCAGTCGTAGGTAGGCTGGCCGATATCGTGGAAGAACCGGGCGATCTCGGGCTTCAGCAGCGAACTGGAGGTGACGATGAACTGCAGGTTGCCGCCGAAGATGGCGCGGACCCTGGAAAAGACCAGCTCATCGAGCTCCTTGAACTCCTTCGTCTTCTCGGTCAGGCCCCTATTTTTGGCCGCTTCCGCCAGGGCCGCGTCGAAAAACTGCTTTTTCACCGGGTCCGCGTTCACGCCCTGCATGACGGCGTCGTAAATTCTGGTAACGATGCGCGGAACACCGTTGATCGCGGTGGGTTTCGACTCCTGGACATTCTGCATAAATTTCTCCAGAGATTCGACAAAGGCGATCCCGCCCCCGAAATACATGTAGTTGTGCAGGTCACAGTTTTGTCCATAGACGTGCGCCCAAGGCAGTATCGAGATTACCTGCGCCGTTTCGTCGAGATCGAATGTGTCGATGCTGGACCGGGCGGCCCAGGTGGCGTTCCCGTGCGAGATCATGGCGCCCTTGGGGTCGCCCGTGGTTCCGGACGTGAAGATGATATGCGCCAAATCCGACCAGTGGGGCTTTACCGAAGGAACGGGGTTGCTCTTGCCCATTTCCTCCAGGGCGGCCAGGCTGTTTTCCCCCTCGCCGTAAATGATAAAGATATCCTTGAGAGTGGGGATCTCCTGCTTGTAGTCCTTGACCTTTTCAAAGACGGAGCCGTCCCGGACGAAGAGGAATTTTACCGACGCATCGGTGACGACGTACTTCCACATCTTGGGGAGCTCCTGCAGGTACATGGGAACGAATGCCGCACCCAGCCCGTGGACGGCCTGCTCGCACACGAACCATTCAACGCAGTTGTTGATGATGATACCGGCCTTGTCTCCCTTGGACAAGCCGAGCTTCTTCAGAGCGCCCCGGAGATTGTCGACCCTCCCGGCAATCTGTCTGCGGGTCAGCCATTCATATGTTCCTGTTTCCGGATTCTTCACGCCGAAAAACCTGATATCCGGAAAGTCTTTTACACTCTGCTCGAATAAATCGACCAAGTTGCTCGGGTAGTCGTACACTGTGTTCGGATCCATTTTATCCCTCCTTCACATCCGCTCAGGCGTCAATCATTCAGTTTCTCCGGAAACCGGGTACAAGAAGAGACCGGGATCATGCATATGCTGGTCGCGGTTGTTTTCCCCGGTTGTACTATCCGACCCCGCCCTGTCGGGTTCAGGTTTCAGTTTTTTATACCACGTTCATTGACCGCGTTCAACCAAAGAGATGGCCAAGGTGTGACGGAGAGGGTTCGAGACAGGACATGAGAGGACGGGGGGATGAAGAAGGGGTGTCTCTTGAGGAGCGATCATGTATCCTTCGCGGCATGCCCCGGCAGAATTATCTTTCGGAAGTACGTGTCCATGCTCTTCTCAATATCGTATCTGCCTTTATGCAGACACCAGTCATACAGCACGCCCCTCGCACAGGTCATGAGGCAATCGGCATACTCGTCAGGTGGTATTTCGCTGCTGATGGCGCCCTGGTCCTGCAAGGCGGCAACGGCTTCACGAATCGTCCGGTAAAAAGGCCTCTTCTTGCTGATGAACGAAGCGGTCGCGGCATCCAGCTGACCCTTGTAGATCTGCCTGACAGCATCCAGCCCCCGCTGTTTTGCATGCCGCGCCATCGTATTGACCGTGAGGAGGATTTTATCCAGGGGGGTGGTGTCTGCATCCAGGCCCTTCAATTCCTGCTCGAACTCAGAGTCAATGAGGCTGTAGCTCTCAATGATCAGGTCTGTCTTGGATTTGAAGTAGTGGTAAAAAAGTCCCTTGGATACTCCCGCCTTATTGCTGATTTCTTCCAAGGTTGCGTTATCGAAGCCCTTCTTGAGAATCAACTGTGAGGCCACCTGGAATATTCGCTCTTTTGTTTCCATGGCATGGAGATTCCGGCTCGTGAGCTTCCTTTTTTTCATGAGAAATCTCTTCCTTCTCTTGTGAGTCAAAACCCAGCGGCGGCAGCCCGTGTGTTCAGAAGGTCATTTTTTTATATCGATCCGAGAAAAATTACAAGCATTGGAAAAAACGGGAGTTCGGTCCTTCTTCTTGCAAAGCGGTGCGGGCTGCTCTCCCCCAGAGACGTTCATGCCATGAACAGGTATGAATTGCCCCAAAATCGTCGGTCCTGGCAAAGAAGAACGTATGAGTTAAAATCTCTAGTGGATATTATAAGATATAACCTAGAGTTACATTTAGCGGCTCACAATCAAGACAATTTTCCACTCAATTAAACTCAACGAAGCCCACATTAATCGCAACTGGCTCGCAATCATAATTTCCAGTCCACATTGTTTGATACAGAAAATTTCAAATCGCACATACAAAGCTACTGGTTTGCGATTGACACCATAACGTTGCCTGCTATTTAAAAGTATAGGCCCTTTCGAATTCTATAAGAGAATGAAGAGATTTTACATGGAATATGACCTCTTAGAACTTCTCCACGAACTGTCCGGACTTGAGGATGAATCGAAAATACTGGACCGGTTTATTACCAGCATGAATCTTCTCTGGCCCAATGGCGCCATAAGCTTCAGCAGGGTTGCCGGACCAGATATTACGAACACGATAGAAATATCCACCCGCCAGAGCATCCATGGTTATCTGCATGTTTCCCTGCAGAATCTATCCCGACAGGATCAAGCCCTGCTGAGAAAAGCCGTGGGCATCCTAGCCGTTATCTTGGAGAATCATTCCCGGTTTCATCTTCTTGCCGGGAAACACATCGGATCTGAAATTCTCTATCAAACTTTCTTTGAGAATGCCGCGGTTGGCATCTATCTTACAGGGTTAGATGGATATATCAAGCGCGTTAACCCGGCCCTCGCACGCATGCACGGTTATGCTTCCCCCGAAGAAATGGTTGGGCATATTCTCCCCGGAGCGACCTTTGCCGTTCATCCTGAAGAAGGGGAACGTTTCCTGTGGCTCCTTCGAGAGAAGGGTGAATTTACCGGTTTTGAATTGGAGATGTACAAAAAAGGCGGGAGCACTTTATGGGTTTCATTGAGTGCCCGGATCGTTAAGGATACACAAGGGACCCCGTTATTTATTCTGGGAATCGCTCAAGATATCACCAAACATAAGCAGGCTGAGCATGCCCTCAAGGAGAGTGAAGTAAAATTCTCGCGGGTATACAGGATGAGCCCCGACGTTATGACCATCAACCGGGCCAGTGATGACATTTACATTGACATCAACGAGGAGTTCACCCGGAAGATGGGTTACACCAGGGAAGAGGCCATCGGTAAGACAGCCTCTGACCTTGGAATATGGGTCAATACCGCCGATCGTGATCGAATGGCTGAGGTCCTCCGCACGAAGAGAGAACTTCAAAAAGAGGAGTATCGCTTCCGCAGCAAGGAAGGGGTTATCAAAACCGGTCAAATATCGGCGCGTATTGTTAAGATCGGAGGCGAACCGTGTGTCCTCTCCATGGTGCGTGATATTTCAGAAAAAATTGAAATACAGAGGGTCCTCAGCGAGAATGAGGAAAAATTCAGATCCGTTGTCGAGAAATCCCTCGTTGGGATAGCTATCATAGACGATACTTTGAAGTACACCTATGTGAACGAAGAATTCTGTCGTATCGCCGGCTACACAGACCAGGAAATGGTAGGTCAAATATTCACTTTCCCTCTCACCGAAGAAAGTGTGAGCCTGGTGACAGATCTTTTCCGACGCCGCCAGAGGGGGGAAAACGTCCAGTCACATTACGAGTTTTCCTTTCTTCATAAAAATGGCTCAAACCGCATCGGGGAGGTGCGGAGTGCTGTCTACACTGATTCGCTGGGTAAAGTCAGAACCACCATCCAGGTGATCGACATCACTGACCGCAAGCAGGCTGAAGAGGCATTACAAAAAAGCGAGAGGATGTTCAGGTCCCTGGCAGAGAGCTCCACCGATACAATCATGCGCTTCGATCATGAACACCGACACCTGTATGTGAACCCCAGGGTTGAACATGTGACCGGAATAAAACCTGAACTCTTCATTGGCAAGACCCATCGTGAACTTGGTTTCCCCGAACACCTTTGTGTCTTGTGGGAGAATGCACTGAATAAGGTGTTCGAAACAGGTGACGTGAACAGGATAGAGTTCATGCTGCCGAATGGCGCCTGGATGGACTGGCTTGTTGCTCCTGAAACAGATGCCCAAGGCAGGATTGCTGCTGTCATCACATCAGCCCGTGACATCACCAATCGTAAACGGATGGAGGAAGCCCTCATAGAATCTGAGCAGCACTTATCCGACATCATTGAGTTCCTTCCCGATGCGACCCTGGTCATAGATAAGCAGGGTAAGATAACGGCCTGGAATAAGGCTATGGAACAGATGACAGGGTACAGTGCAGCCAAGATGATCGGGAAGGGAGATTATGAATATGCTGTCCCCTTCTATGGAGAGAGAAGACCGATCCTGGTCGATCTTGTACTCTTGCCCAAGGAAGAAGTGGAAGAGAAATACTATCACATCAAACGCAGTGGGGATCTTCTCATCGGCGAAACCGATGTGCCGGTGGTGAAGGGGGAGAAACGATTCCTTTCGGGGTGGGCACATCCCATATATGATCCTTCGGGACAAGTCATCGGGTCAATCGAGTGCATCCGAGATGTTACAGACAAACGAAGGATGGAAGAGGCAATCGAGATAAGTGAGTCCAAATATCGATTCATTGCCGAGAATGCCCACGATGTTATCTGGACGTATGACCTCAATGCCGGTTTCACATATATGAGCCCTTCTGTCAAACTCCTGAGAGGATTCAGCGTGGATGATGCTATCAAACAGAGGCTTGATCAGACTCTCACGCCTGAATCATACAATTTAGCGATGAGAATGCTGGAAGAGGAACTGCTCTTTGAGAAAAGTGGACAACGACATGAGTCCAACTGGTCAAAGACCTTTGAGCTTGAACAAATCAAAAAGGATGGATCAACTGTCTGGACAGAAGTAACAGTGAATATAATCTATCATGAAGAGGGAGGTATCAGGGGAATCATTGGTATCACCCGTGATATTACCGAGCGCAAGAAGGCTGAAGAACTATTGATACAAAGTGAAGAAAAATACAGGACACTGGTTGATAATATGCAGGATGTCATTTACCGCGCCGACATTAATGGGAATATACTCTATGTAAGCCCCTCTGCCCCGGATTTGCTCGGATGTAATTCAACAGAGGAAATAATCGGGTTAAATGTCGGCAGGGATTTTTATTATCATCCTGAAGAAAGGCAAATATTTATTGAAGCTTTGAAGAAAGCAGGTAAAATAAGAAATTACGAAGTAACCTTGAGGCGCAGAGATAACGGTAAACCAATATTTGTTACTACAAACAGCCAGATTTATTCCGACAAGGACGGCAACCTTTCGGGAATAGATGGGATTTTATATGATATCAGTGAGCGGAAACAAGTTGAGGAGGAAAAGAAAAAGCTTGAAGCCCAACTCGCCCAAGCCCAGAAAATGGAATCCATAGGGACATTGGCCGGCGGCATTGCTCATGACTTCAACAATATACTCTCAGCCATCATCGGATATTCAGAACTCGCCCTCGGGGATATTTCAGATCAAGAAAAAGCAATAGCTGAAATCAACGAAGTGATCAGGGCAAGCGAACGTGCCAAGAACCTGGTGAGCCAGATCCTTACGTTCAGCCGCAAGACTGAAATCAAATATTTACCATTGGAGCTTCCCACTCTCATAAAAGAATCGCTCAAGATGCTTCGATCGGTCATACCTACGACAGTCGATATTCGAAGCGATATAATCAAGTCGGGCCTGGTAATGTCTGATCCCACCCAGATCCATCAATTGATAATGAATCTCTGTACCAATGCAGCTCATGCAATGGATGAAACCGGAGGTATCCTTTCCGTCAGTTTGCAGAAAGCCCATATTGAAAAGGAGGGCGCAGTCAGACTTGATCTATCTCCCGGCCCATATTTGAGATTCAGCGTCAGTGATACAGGCCATGGAATGACTCCTGAGATCATGGAGCGGGTCTTTGAACCTTATTTTACCACCAAGGAACTAGGCCGGGGTACGGGACTTGGATTGTCTGTTGTTCACGGTATAGTGAAAAGCCATGGAGGTGCCGTCACCTGTAAGAGTGCACCTGGTGTGGGGACAACATTCGATATTTTCCTCCCTGAACTTGTTTTGAAGACAGAAGCTCTTAAGCCCACAAAGGAAGAATCTCTACCTACAGGAACGGAACGAATTCTCTATATAGATGACGAACCTGCTCTTACCGGCATAGCTGAAAAGATGCTGGGCAAACTGGGATACGATGTAACCACCCTGAATAGCAGTTTAAAGGCCTTGGAAGTCTTTCGAGCAACTCCAGATACATTTGACTTGGTCATTACGGATATGACAATGCCGGGCATGACAGGAGACAAGCTGGCTCAGAAGTTTATGGAGGTCCGTCCTGATATTCCTGTGATCCTTTGTACTGGTTATAGTGAGCATATATCGGCCGAAAGAGCAGAGTCAAAAGGAATTCGAGAGTATCTCATGAAACCATTGCAACAGAAAGTGCTGGCTGAAACTATCAGGAAGGTACTGGATACAAGATAGAATGCTTTAAATGCAGTAACTCCGACCTGATCTACCAGCAGAGACTGCATATTTTGCACCACACATCATGTTGTATGCATACATGGTGTCACCATAATTCATAATTTAGACAGAGATGAACGGACCGAGCAGGTCATGTCTTTTCCAGGATGAGTGTCCCCCGTGAGCCGTGCACCTCTGAATTCAACCGGCATGCCCCCGGCCGTCATCCACGGGGACGACGCGGACCTCGATCCGTTCGGTCCTGCGGATGACGCCCAGCACGATCTCCTCCCCGATGGGCCACTCGGAGAGGAACCGGTGGAGGTCG